>CAZBKZ010000001.1:0-113685 GCA_964492615.1 uncultured Syntrophomonadaceae bacterium
CGGGCAATTTTTTCGGTTTCGGCGTTAGCCCCGCCAAGGTGGCCGGAAAGGAGGCTGATAACGAAACGGACCTGCTCATCAATGGTTACTACGGCCGGGTCTTTATCCTTGCCTTGCAGGTAGGAGGCGATAGCCCTTACTGCTACTGCGGCGGCAGAGATGAAGATGAGCAGCCGGTAGCCGGAGAAAAGGGGGCCGAGCGCTTCGCGGAAGCTGCCATGGAGGGGAAGGTGTGTATTCGGTTCTTCTCCATCGCTTAAAAAGCGGGGGGGTACATAAATATCCGCCTCCGGGTAAAGTTCTTTTAAAAGGGCGGCTATTCTAATTCCCCTGCGGCTTACCGCAATAATGGCTGTTCTCAATCTTTGCCCTCCCGGCAGCCATGCGTAAAAGATGCGTCATAGAGCTTTGAACGGCTGATCGGATCACCCAAAAATGGCCCTACCAGAATCAGGGCGCTGAGCTTCAGGTTGGCAGCCTTCACCTTTTCTGCTATATCGGCAATTGTCCCTTCAATAACCATTTCCTGCGGCCAGGAAGCTTTATATACAACGGCAACAGGCGTATTATCGCTGTAACCTTCCCGCAGCTCATCAACTACCTTATCGATCATGGCGATGCTTAAAAAGATAGCCATGCTTGCGCCATGACCGGCCAGGCTACCCAGGGCCTGCTTCTGCGGGACCGGCGTGCGGCCGGCCAGGCGGGTAAGAATTATAGTCTGCGAAATTTCCGGCAGGGTATACTCCTTGCCCACTGCCGCCGCTGCTGCGGCGAAAGAACTGACCCCGGGAACCATCCGGTAACTAATCCCTGCTGCCTCAAGCAGCTCCATCTGTTCACGCAGCGCCCCATAAATCGAAGGGTCGCCACTGTGCAAACGGACAACTTTTTTACCGTCTCCGGCATACTCGATCATTTTGGCGCAGATCTCCTGTAAATCCATTTCAGCGCTGTCGTACAGGGCGCAACCTTCTTTCACCCGCCCGAGGATTTCCTCGTTAACCAGTGATCCGGCATAAACCACCAGGTCGGCCTCCCTTAACAAACAGTCCCCCTTTAAAGTTATAAGCTCAGGATCTCCAGGCCCTGCCCCCACAAAATAGACGATGTTCATTAAAATACCGGCTCCTTCCGCGAAATAATCAGGGAAAAATAAGAAAGCTTTTTCCCCAGCACAGACTTTAAATCGCTTACAATCCGTTCCCCGGGTTGCCCGCAATTGATTATCAGCACACTGCCCTTAAGGCGGCCTGCCCGCTCCAGTCTTTCAACCACCTGCTCATAATAGTTGGCCACCTTGAAAAGGGCGAAAGTTTGAAAACCGGCCAACTCTTCATCGCTTAATTCAATAACTGCTGCCCCCGGCAGAATAGCCATTTTTTCATCACCAAAGGTAAGCGGCACCCCGGCTGCTGCCGCCGCAGCACTGAAGGAATTAATACCGGGCACGATAAAGACAGCATAACCGGCCTGATGCAGGTGATGATAGAGATAAATATAAGTGCTGTAGAGCATGGGGTCGCCAAGGGTGATAAAAGCCACCGATTCACCCCTGTTCAGGGCAGTGCTTATCATCTCCCGCCCTGTCTCCCAGGCTTTCTCCAGTTTGCTTCGCTCGTGGGTCATGGGGAAATCAATTTCAAGAACCCGGCAACGGTCACCGATGAAGCTTTCCGCAATGCTGAAGGCGGTACTCTTCTTATCCGGACCGGCTACCGGAACGGCAACCACATCAACTTCTCCCAACAGGCGAACCGCCTTGTAGGTGAGTAGTTCGGGATCACCGGGGCCGACCCCAATTCCGTAAAATTTACCCTGCATTAAGCTGCTCCTTTCGAGGCGGAGATAATGAAGACTGGATTTAAGGGCTGCAGCGCCGTTCCTCCGCCCATTGCTTTTGCGCGGTTAACAGCAACCTGTATATACTGAACATCCTGGAAGCCTTCTTCCTTTAAGCAGTGCAAGGCGCCGAAGAGGCTTTCCATTAGGATGCAATTAATAACTATAATTCCTGCGGGCGCCAGCAATTCTGCCACCCTGCCAATAATTTGGCTCAGCTTGCCGCCGCTGCCCCCGATCAGAACCCGGTCCAACTGCTCAAGCCCCTCCAGGGCTGCAGGCGCCTCCCCTTCAATAATTGTCACATTATTAACAGCAAAGCGGCGGCAGTTGGCTCTTACCAGTTCCAGCGCCTCCGGGTCGCGCTCAACAGCCCAAACCTGCCCCTCCTTCAGTAATCGGGCACACTCAATAGTCAGCCCCCCACTGCCGGCGCCGATATCAAGCACCTTGTTTTCTATCGTCAGCCGCAACTTAGATAAGGTAAGGCAGCGGATCTCTTCCTTGGTCAGGGGGACATCACCCCTTTCAAAAAGATAATCCGGCAGGCCGGGTACCACCATATTCTGAAAATCATTCATCAACAATCACCACCAGGTTAAGATCAGATCCTTTAAATTTGAAGAAATCCTCCAAATTGCCGCTGCTGATTTTTTCTTGCGGATAAGAAAGATCTTCCCCCACGTAAACCAGTTTATTGCGCACCCCTCCCTCAGCAAGAGCGCGGCAGACAACAGCGGGACTATTTTTCTGATCCGTAAAAAGCACCACTTTCTTTTCAGAAGCTATCACCCCAAGCAGATCATCAAGTTCGCGGCCATGCAAACTCAGAAAACGGGCATCCTGCCAGGTTAATCCAAGGCGGGCGAACATGTACTGCACAGCACTGATTCCCGGATATACCTCCAGGGCCTGCCGGCCAAAAACTTCCACCAATCTGGGAAGAATACTGTAGATGCCGGCATCACCTGAAACCAAAATCCCCACCTGGCAAATGGTTGCTTTATCCCTGATTATTTCTAAAATCGGAGCCAGCTTGCCTTTTATCTCAACCTGCTCCTGCCCCGGGATGTCAAAAAGCTTCAGATTTCTCTGCCCGCCAACCAGCAGGTCGCACTGCCGCGCCTGTTCCATGATCAGCGGCGGCAAATAATCAGGCGACCCGGGTCCCACACCCAGCACTTTAATCTTATGCATTAAAATTCCCCCAGTAGTATTTCCGCTTTGCGGTCCATACCGAGCAGGCCCCGCCGGAAATTAAAGAGCACCGTGCCAATTTCAGCCTCCTCATAAAGATAGGCCGTCGCCCGGCTGCTTATTTCAGCGGCCAGTTGATCAAAGTACCCTTCGCCGCCAAGCTCACCCAGGATATCGACCATATCTTCCGTTGTAACCGCTTCCTTCAGGAGGATAATTCTATCCTGCCCGGCGCCGAGCAGGGCGGCGCGGGCGGCAAAGGTTTCAAAGCGGGCATCAGCAACCCGGCTGTGTGTGTTAAATATACCGGCAGCCACTTTAATCAGCTTGCCCATATGGCCGATCAGCAAGACCTGCTCAAAGCCCTGCTCCCGGCAGCGGTCAAGGGCATATCCGACCAGGTTCCCTATTTTAATCACAGCTTTCCCGGGCAGTTTGAAGTGCTCCAGGGCCAGGCTCCGCCCGTAATTACCGGTTACCATAACCACCGGGCCATCATATTCAGCCCTCAGCGCCTTAAACTCCAGGGCCAGGGTATCTTCATAAGCCTGCTTAGACATCGGTTCAACTATGCCGCTCGTCCCGAG
Organism: uncultured Syntrophomonadaceae bacterium; assembly: GCA_964492615.1. Classification (GTDB taxonomy): domain Bacteria; phylum Bacillota; class Dethiobacteria; order DTU022; family DTU022; genus JAABTH01. Next base: position 3,627 of record CAZBKZ010000001.1, read on the forward strand.
AATTGAAAGGCCGCCCACTATTCCAAGACGGGCATTCATTGTTTTACGGGCCAGGCGTTCTCCATCGGGAATAAATATTTCCACTTCCACTCCGGCCTCCGCCGGCAGCACAGACCTTGCTGCATCACGTATCATCTGCAGCGGCACAGGATTAATTGCCGCTTCTCCTACAGCTGTCTGCAAGCCCGGTTTTGTTATCCGGCCTATTCCGCGGCCTGCTTTCACCTGCAGGCCCGGCTCTTCACTTTTAAGAGCCCGGGCATAAATCAGCATGCCATTAGTAATATCGGGATCATCTCCGGCATCCTTGCGCACGGCACAGGAAGCGCAGGTATCCCCAATCTCAGCATCCTGCAGGGCCAGGCTGAGAGTTATCCCACCGGGGGTTTCAATTTCTATATTCAGCAGCGGCTTTCCACTAAAAAGCATAAGAACCGCCGCTTTGGCAGCCGCTGCCGCGCAGCTGCCCGTGGTGTAACCGCACCGCATGCGCTTGCCGCCTGAAACGGTGTAGCGCCATTCATCTAGAGGTTCCATATTCATCAAAACCTATCACCTTCAACTGCCGGCCAGTTTGAGCATGGCATTTATAATAGCGACAGCAACAGTACTGCCACCCTTACGGCCGCGAATTGTAATATAGGGAGTATTGCTTATCAGAAGTTCCTCTTTCGATTCTTCAGCCTCGACAAAACCAACCGGAACGCCTATAACCAGCGCCGGGCGGGCATCCCCTGCCTCAATTAAGCGCAGCAGCTCGTATAAGGCGGTTGGGGCATTACCAATGGCAAAGATCGCCTCCGGGTATTGCTGAGAGGCACGGCGAATATTGACCATGGAGCGAGTTAATTTTTCAGCAAGCGCTGCCTGCCTTGTTTCTTCATCGGCCACCAGGCAGATCGCAGACCCCCTGAAAGAGGCCAGCAGCCCCTTATTGATCCCCGACACAATCATATTCGTATCGGCAACAATCACCCTGTCCCCACTTTTCATTGCATTTAAACCGATCTCCAGCGCTCCCGGTGAAAACTTGATCAAATCGGCATATTCAAAGTCAGCAGTAGTATGAATTACTCTTTTCACTACCGCCAGCTCGGGCTGACTAAACTTCTTAGCCATTTCGGCCATTTCCGTTTCAATAATCTGCATGCTTTTATCTTCTATCGCAGCCGGATCGGTTATAAATGATCTCAATTTGAACGCTCCATTTCGGCCGACCGCTCAATTAATATTTCAGCGAGACGGGAATCGGCCCCCAGGGGCTTTCCAAGATCCATTTCAACCCCGGGATACTTTTCCCGCAGGGCAGCCAGTTCATTGGGGATATCTTCTTTCACATGCTGGCCCGTTGCTATTAAAAAGGGCAGCACCATAATTTTTCCCATTCCTGCATCAACCAGCTCGCCAACCACGCTTTCCAGGCCTGGTTTGCTAATCTGCAGTGATGCATAGGCAACACGCTCATAATCAGTTTTAGTGCGCACCATCTCCGTTACAGCCGCCAGCGTTTCTGTCGCTTCCGGCGCACGGCTGCCATGGCCTAAAATAATCAGGGCAGTTTTCAATTCAAATCCTCCTCGCTATTTTTTTCGTTTAAATATCCTGTATTTAAAAAAGCCGGCGATCAGCAAAAAGCCGGCACTGACCAAAGCAATTGTCAAGCCACGGGGCAGCTCTTCTGATATCTCTACGCCCAAAACCAACTCGGCACGGTGCCCAAGGCCGTCATCAGCTTCGATCATTACAGCGTCAGCGGGAGCATAGTAAAAAAGGCCTTCAGCATCGAGATCTCCCCTGGTTATTTCCTCACCCTGCTGATCGTAAACGACAACAACCGTCCGCCTTGAAAAACGCCCGTCTTCATATCCTACTTTCACCACTCCTTCACTTATTTCTTCTATAAGCATCCGGTGAGCTGAAACTGGGGTCACAAAAAGAATAATTATAAAAAGCACCAATAAGGTGGCAGTGATTTTTCTCAGGCAATCCACTTAACTCCTCCCCTTTGTAAATTAATTAATTATTGTTTTTCCTTCATCACCAAATAAATTTATGTTAAAATAATGCTCAGTTAAACCTGATTATCACTTTTTAAAATATGCCCTGCCCCTTCCCGGATGGTCGGCATGTCCATTGACGCCGGGAAGGGGTTTAAAGGGCAAATAGCCCGGTAAGTTCACAAGGCTGGAGCAAGCCTGCCGGAGAAAGGAGTAAGAAAGCCGGCTGAACTCCCGGGATTAATCACATATTAAGAACTGCCGCTAAGTGCGGTTTTTCTTTTATCCAACATTTCCGGTTTAGCCTTGGCTATAAGCTGCAGCGCCGAACCGGTAACCAGAGCCTCGATAACCACCAGGGGCAGGTGCCCTACAATTAGAATATTAATAACCGAAAATGTACCCTGTCCGAAGCGTAAGTCGGTTAGGATCAAAAGGGCAACTAGTATGACCACGGTAATTAATACTGATAAACCACCGACAATTGCTCCCCTGAAAAAAACCGCTTTTCCCCGCAGGGAATAAAACAGCTTGCCGGCCAGCAAAGCAGGGATTGAAAGCATGAGGGTATTAGCACCGAGTGATGTTAAGCCGCCGTGCTGGAAGAGAACAGCCTGTAACAGCAGCCCCACAAAAAGGGCCAGGGGCGCGCGGCGCCCGAGAATCACCCCCAAAAGCCCGGCAAAAAGCGGGTGTATAGATGACGGCCCTACGGGAATACTGATCAGGGAGACGGCAAAGAAAACACCAGCCAGCAGGCTCGTTTTCGGGATCTCCTCTTCTTTTATTCCCTTAACCGAATAAACTAACGTTGCCGCCGTTGCTGCCGCTGTGGTCACGACAACTGGCGTGCTCAATACTCCATCTGCTATATGCATAGGTAGATCACCCCTTTCAAAATAAAATGAAAAACTCTAATCTGCTTACAACCAGTTGGTCAGTTAATCTGTGGCAACCATCTCATTACCGGCAGCATCCTTAATCACCAGATCGAACTCTTCAGGAAAATGCTCCAGGTAAAGCAGGTAGTCACCGGCTTCGGAAATAACAAAAGTGGTGATCGTTTCATCAGGGTTTAGCATCAGGTTGTAGCCATATTCCGACACTGCTTCAAACTCTCCACCGGCCGGAACAGCTTCCAGTTCAGCCTCCATAATGTGATAAGCCATGTGATCGCTTCCGTCACGGTCACCTTCATCGAGCAGGAAAACCACTGCTATTGAAGGGTCGCCACTTTCCTGAAAATGCATTACATATGACCCCTCCGCAAAGCTGAAAACTCCGCTCCACTCATAGGGATCATCTCCGTGCTCATGACCATGATCATCACTGTCCCCATGATCATGGTCGTGATTACTTTCCGCAGGGGCGGCAGTATCCTGGTCACACCCGGCGATTAAAAACATTGCAACAAACAACAGCGTTAATAAAACTAAAATCTTTTTCATTAATGGTAAATCCTCCTTGCTATTATAAGCACAAGATTTGTGCCGACCACACACTGGAGGTTAGAAGTTGGAGGTTGGAGGTTAGATGAAACCGAAAACCTCATAACTTTAACCGATTTTAAATACACCCGGATGCTCCGCCAAATTTTGGTTTTTGCGGCGCGGCTTTTCCTAGCATTTGAGCCGCTTCTTCGACCGTGCGGGGACTATAAACGCTGTTTTTAAAAAGACGGGCGAGAACAGGTAGCTGCAGGCACGCCTTTTCCATCAAGCGATCATCCTGCAGCAGTTCTACCGGGCCGGCTGCCAATATTGAACCGCCTTTCATCACAATAACTTCGTCCGCCCAGGCGTAAGCCAGGTCGACATCGTGGGTGCTGTAAAGAAGAGTTTTGCCGCCGCTGATCAGTTGATCAAGCAGGTCCCGGAATTGGTTGGCCACAGCTGGATCAAGCCCTGAAAAAGGTTCATCACAAACCAAAAGCTGCGGCTCCATTGTGAGCAGACCGGCAATTGCCACTCTCTTTTTCTGCCCCAGGCTCAGGCAGTAAGGAGGCCTTTCAGCCAACTCATCGATTCCGAGTACGGTAAGAATCTTTTCTACCCGTTTATTCACTTCAGTTTCTGCAAGACGCATGTTACGCGGACCAAAAGCAATGTCGCTGAAAACGGTAGTCGAAAAAAGCTGATTATCAGGGCTGTCGAAAAGCAGGCCAACCAGACGCCTGACGTATTTGACGCTCTCTTTGTTAACAATTTTTCCTCTCACCTTAACCGAACCCTGCTGCACCGGAATCAAACCATTGATATGGTAAATCAGGGTTGTTTTCCCGCTGCCGTTAGCCCCTAAGATAGCAGTTTTTTTAGCTTCCCTGACCTTCAGGTTAATCCCCTTCAGGGCAAGAGTGAGATCGGGGTAGGTATAACATAAATTTTCTATTTCCAGGGCATACATTAAAGCACCACCTTTTCAGCAGCTAAAAGAATTGTGATAAGAAAGAGCGGCAGAGCGGCTCTTATCAGATCCCGGCTTAGAATACGGCGCGGAGGGCCGATAGGCAGGCTGCCCTGGAAACCACGGGAAGCCATTGCCCGGTAAACTGTTTCGGAACGGTTAAGCGATTTAATGAAAAGGCCGCCTGCTATTTCACCATAAACAGCAAGGGAAGTGCGGCTGATGCGGCCCTCAAAAAGCCTCGCTATTAAAGCACGCATCATGGTCTGCACTTCATGAATAAAGAGAAAACCGTAACGGTATGCAAGATAAATAATAGTGGTCACTACCGCAGGCATTCTTAAATGTTCAAGAGCCTCCAGCAGATTTTCAATCGGTTGGTTGTTGAAAACGAAAAGGGTAAAAGTCATTGCTGTAAGCACCTTTAATGAGAGCCGCAGCACCATTTCAACCCGGTCGGGCGGCAGCGGCAGCCCTGTGCTGAAAAGCAGGGGCAGACTCATCAGGGCAAGCAGGGGCAGTAAAAGGGCAAGCCTCCTCAAAAGTTGAGAGAGAGCAAGTCCGCCAATCAGGGCAAAGCAGAGGGCAAAGATAAAGGCTGCTGTAAGCAGAAGGGGGCTCTGCAGGGAAACAACGCCCAGGATAAATATTAGTCCGGCAATAAGCTTAGTGCGCGGTTCCCAGGGCAGCCCGGCATTATTAATTGCATGCTGATCTTTAAGCGCGCGATCATGATTACCGTGCCCCATTAATTGACCTCCTTCCGGCAAACAGCCTTTTCTTCCTGGACTTGCTCTCCCTTTAAATCAAAGAGATAGAGCAGCGATCTAATGTGTTCACTCTCATGCCGCTGCAGCGCCTTATCTTTGATCCGCAAAATCGGTTCCTTTAATATAGCGTTCATGATCGACCTGGTCAGATTTTCTACTGCCAGCTTTTCCTTATCGTTTAAACGGTTTAATTTATTTTCTAGACACCTGTCTGTCTCCAACCGGCGAATTTGATCAGCCTTCTGCCTCAAAGCCCTGATTACAGGAACCACTTCCAGTGTTTTAAACCAGGCCTGAAAGTTTTCAGCTTCGGAGGCAACCAGGGTCCTGGCGGCTGATGCATCTTTCTCTCTTTCCAGGCGGTTACTTTCGGCAGCCTGCTGCAGGCTGTCCATATCGTAAAGGAAAACATTTTCAAGCTCGCGCACCGCCGGATCAATATCACGGGGCACGGCTATATCAATAATAAATACCGGTTTATGGTTGCGCTGCTCCATTACAGCAGCCAACTCTTCTTTACGCAACAGCAGGTGAGGGGCGCCGGTGGAGCTGATGATAATATCAATAGCAGGCAGGGTCTCTTTTTTACGGCTGAAATCGATGGTGCGTCCGTTAAAGTTAGCGGCCAGGTTTTTAGCTCGCCGGTGAGTTCTGCTGGTAATCCGGATATCCCGGGCCCCCAATTCATGGAGGTGCTTCAAAGTAAGCCTCGACATTTTTCCGGCGCCGATCACCAACACTTTTAATCCTTCAAAAGAGCCGAGCTCTTTTTTAATCATCTCTACCGCGATATAGCTTACGGAAACTGAATTGTGATTAATTCTGGTTTCGGTCTGCACCTTTTTGGCACAGCGTATAGCCTGCTGAAAAAGACCATGCAGTTCTTTACCCACAGCATCCTGCTCTACAGCTTTTTCATAGGCCTCCCGCACCTGCCCTAAAATCTGGGTTTCACCGAGCACCATGGAATCGAGGCCGGCAGTTACCCTGAATAGATGGGAAACAGCTTCAATGCCGCTGTAATAATAAAGGCAGTTTTCAAGATCGCAATAGTTGTCGCCTCTTACGTTTGCCAACATTTTAAGCAGGGCATCCCGACCGGAAACAGCATGGGCAGTGAGGGCATAAATTTCGGTGCGGTTGCAGGTGGAAACAATAACACACTGGCTGACCGGACTGCTGCCAAACAGATAAGTATAGGCTTCGGCCTTGTGTTTGTCGGCAAAAGCTACCTTTTCCCTCGTTTCCAGGGATGCTGTTTTGTGGTTGATGCCCAGAACAATTATTTGCATGCTATACCTCGCTTCGTTCGGATCAGGAGACCTGTTTTTGCCGGCTACGGTGTTCACTGACTGCGGCAAAGGCCCTGCCCGCCGCCTTAATCGTCGCTTCAATATCTTGATCACTGTGCGCGGCTGAAATAAAGGCCGTTTCAAACTGCGACGGGGCAATGTATACCCCTTCTTTCAGCAGGACACGGAAAAATATTTTAAAAGCCTCTGTATCAGAAGTTAAAGCGCTCTCGAAATCCAAAACACGGTTATCGTTAAAAAAGGTGCCGAACATGGAACCGATGGCGCTCTGCTGTACGGCAACCCCGGCTTCCCTGGCCGCCAGAACTAAGCCACTGGTCAGTTTTTCACGCTTACGCTCCAGCTCCTGATAAAAATTGCCGCTTTTTATAATCTTTAAAGTTTCTACTCCGACCGCCATGGCCAAAGGGTTGCCAGATAATGTGCCTGCCTGGTATACGGGGCCGCTGGGTGCCACTTGATCCATAATATCCCGACGTCCACCATAAGCGCCGACGGGCAGGCCGCCGCCGATAATTTTCCCCAGGGTGGTCAAGTCAGGGCAAATCCCGTAATGCTCCTGCGCTCCGCCGTAACCGACCCGGAAACCGGTTATAACTTCATCAAAAATTAAAAGAGAGCCGTGTTTAGCGGTCAGGCTGCGCAGCCCTTCCAGGAACCCGGGCTTAGGCAGGATCAATCCCATGTTGCCGGCCACCGGCTCAACAACTAAAGCGGCGATTTCCCCACCCCGGCAGGCAAAAGCTTCTTCAACAGCGGCAAGATTGTTAAAGGGAAGAATAATCGTGTCACCGGCTGTGCCACCCGTTACCCCGGGGCTATCGGGACAACCCAGGGTGGCGGCACCCGAACCGGCTTTAATCAGGAAACTGTCACAATGGCCATGATAACAACCTGCAAATTTTATCACTTTAGGACGCCCCGTATAACCCCTGGCCAAACGCAGCGCGCTCATAACCGCCTCGGTACCGGAGTTAACCATCCGCACCATTTCCACAGAGGGAAGCGCGTCGGTGAGCAGGCGGGCCATTTCTGTTTCTAAAGCTGTTGGAGCGCCAAAACTTGTTCCCCTGGCGGCCACCCTGGAAATTACAGCAACTATTCGGGGGTCAGCATGCCCCAAAATAAGCGGCCCCCAGGATCCTACATAATCAATATAACTATTGCCATCCACATCATAAACTTTACTGCCTTCTCCTCTTTCTATGTAGATCGGCTGGTGCATAATTGATTTCATGGCCCGGACAGGGCTGTTAACCCCACCGGGAATTACTTTTACAGCTTCTGCATGGAGTGCTTTAGATTGTTCATACATTTATACAACCTCCTGCTATTCAGGTTTTTATTGCTGCAACCATCGCGCTGCATCGTAAGCATGATATGTAACAATAAGATCAGCTCCAGCACGTTTCATAGCCAGCATATGTTCAAGAACAACAGCCTCTTCTTCAATCCAACCCCGTTCAGCGGCAGCTTTAACCATGGCATATTCACCGCTGACATTGTATGTTAAAAGAGGAAGGTAAATTTCATCTCGCACTGCTTTAATCACATCAAGATAAGCCAGGGCCGGCTTGACCATGATCATGTCAGCCGCTTCCTCAACATCTAACCAGGCTTCACGTAGCGCTTCCCGCACATTAGCAGGATCCATCTGGTATGTGCGACGGCAACCAAAACGGGGAGCCGAAGCGGCTGCATCCCGAAAAGGACCATAATATGCTGATGCATATTTAACTGCATAGGAAATAATTAATTTATCAGTAAACCCTTCACTGTCCAGAACATTACGAATCGCCGCCACCCGGCCATCCATCATATCTGAGGGCGCTACAGCATCAGCACCTGCCCGAACATGAGAAAGGGCTGTTTTTGCAAGCAGGTCAAGCGTTTCATCATTAAGAATTTCTTCACCAGCAACCAACCCGCAGTGCCCATGATCACTATAACCACAGAGACACACATCTGAAATCACCAGCATGTCGGGAAACTTATCCTTAATTGCCCTAACGGCACTCTGCACTGCTTCACCAGAATCCCAGGCAGAACTGCCGCGGGCATCCTTATAGGCTGGAATCCCAAAAAGTATTAATCCCGGCACACCAAGGTCGGCCAACCGTCCTGCTTCATTCAGGGCAAGATCTACCGAGTAACGAAATATTCCAGGCATTGATTCCACTGGTTCAGCTTTTTCCACTCCGTTAACAATAAAAAGAGGCGCAATGAAATCACCAGGAGTTAATGACGTTTCCCTGACCATGCCACGCAGCTGATCGCTGCCACGAAGACGTCGGGGTCTTTTAACGGGCAGGGGCAGCATGCTCATCACCTGCCTTTCCAGAATAGTATTGTTTTATCGCTTGTATTAATCCGTCAATCGTGTAAAATTCAGCTTCGCAATCAACATATATTCCATGTTCAATCGCAGTGGCAGTTGTAACCGGACCGATTGAAGCAACAGCAACCTTTTTCAGATACTTCTTATACTCACTGCCAAGCAGGGAGACTAAGTTATGCACTGTGGAGGAACTGGTAAAGGTAATCATGTCGATCTGCTGATTGACAAGCTGTTGCTTAAGTAATTCTGCATTGACTTTGCCGGGCAAGGTCCGGTAAGCAACCACGTTATCAACTTGAGCACCCACCCTGGCCAACTCGTTGGCCAACAGAGGCCTGGCCAGATCTGCCCGGGGGAGAAGAACTTTATCTCCCGGCTTGATTTTCTCACTGATTATTTCTAGCAGGGCTTCCGCGCGAAACTGTTCGGGACGGTAATCAACTTTTAACCCCAGGTTTCCTAACGCATTTTCTGTTCCCGGGCCGATAGCACATATATTAATCCCTTTAAGATTACGTATATCCGAACCTAAGTCTTGCAAACGATTAAAAAAACCTTTAACCCCGTTTATACTTGTAAATATCAACCAATTGTAATCACTCACCGACTCGATAACCCGATCAAGTTCATGAAAATTATGGGGAGGAGCAATTCGGATCAATGGGTATTCCATGGCCTTTGCCCCCAGTTCTAAAAGACGGGTTGACAGCTGACCTGCCTGTTCATATGCTCTTGAAACAATTATCCGACGGCCAAAAAGGGGTTTTTTTTCAAACCACTGCAACTTTTCACGCATTTTAACCACTTTACCTATAATAATTATTGACGGGTAAGAAAAATTCTGCTGATCGGCCTTATCTGCTATATCAATGAGGGAGCCTATCAGCGTTCTTTGCATCGGTTCAGTCCCCCTGTATATCAGGGCAACTGGCAAATCCGGACTCATCCCTTCCTGTAGCAACTTTTCTGTAATATCCCTCAATTTTCCCAAACCCATAAGGATCACCAGGGTTTCCCTGCATTGGGCCAGGTACTGCCAGTCAAGGTCACCATCTTTTTTTGCCGGATCTTCATGACCGGTAACTACAGTAAAACCTGCTGCCAATCCCCGGTGGGTAACAGGAATACCGGCATAAGCAGGAACTGCAACCGCAGAACTAATCCCGGGAATAATATCAAAAGTTATACCCATTTTTGCCAGCAGTAAAGCTTCTTCTCCACCGCGGCCAAACACAAAGGGGTCTCCCCCTTTAAGGCGAACCACCATTTCTCCACGGCGGGCTCTCTCCGCCAGCAAATCGCTGATTCTTTCCTGGCTCATGGTATGTTCACCCGGTTTTTTGCCAACATAAATTAACTCTGCATCTTTCCTGGCTTCCTTTAACAGGTTATCAGACACCAGGCGATCATAAATTATTACATCGGCCTCCCTGATACAGCGCAACCCTTTAACAGTTATTAAATCAACTGCGCCGGGTCCAGCCCCGACAAGAAAAACCGAACCTGATTCTTTAATACTCATTTTCTATACACTCCATTTTGATTTGCTCGAGAATAGTGCCACAACCCTGCTGCAACAACTTCCCGGCCAATGAAAGACCAACTGCATCAGCCTCTTCCAGGTTACCTTTTTCTGTAGCACGAAATATTATCGATCCATCAAGCGAAGCAACCAATCCGGTAAGCATTAAAAGATCGTTCTCAATCACGCCAAGCGCTCCAACAGGAATCTGGCAGCCACCTTCAAGTTTTTTTAAAAAAGCTCTTTCAGCCTTTACTGTGGCAGAAGTTAGGGGACAGTTGATATTAGAAATCATCGCCAGCAGATCTCTGTCTACTATCCTTGCTTCTACTCCTATTGCTCCCTGGCCCACAGCCGGCAAACAAACATTACCCGGCAGTACTTCACTGACACTTTCTAACCAGCCCATCCGAGCCACTCCTGCATAAGCAAGAATTAAACCATCAAATTGTCCCTCTTTAAGTTTCCGGTAACGGGTCTCTATATTCCCACGGATAGAGCATATGTCCAAATGTGGATAGTGATGTTTTAACTGAGCCCTGCGCCTGAGACTGCTACTGCCGATTTTAGCTCCCGTCTCCAGATCAGTTATTTTGGTTCCCTGGGGATTCCCGATAAAAACATCCCACGGTTTTTCCCGCTCTAGTACCGCCCCAATCTGCAATCCGGGTGGAAGTTCAGTTGGCATATCTTTCATACTATGAACTGCCAGATCTATTTCTCCATCCAACAGGGCATTTTCCAGTTCCTTGATAAATATTCCCTTATCATTTATTTTTTCTAAAGGTATATCAGTGATTACATCGCCAGTGGTTTTAATGGTCTTAACTAAAAAACTAATATCATGTAATTTTGTTTTCAGTGCTGAACACACCATATCAGCCTGTATAAGAGCCAGACGGCTGCTCCTGGTGCCGATTACCACCTCTTGCATTTATTAACCCCGCTTTCGTCCCTTTTTGTAATAGCCCCTCTGCCTTTAATAAAATCTTCTATCAGCTGCATCGCTTCTGTTTCATCCATGTTGATAAATATTTCATAAAAAGAACTATCGGCCAGGTATTCCAGAATAGTCTTGCGCTGTTTATTATCTTTAATCCGGGAGATAACTAACGGTCTTATTTTGCATAAAAATAGGGTGTAGCGCTTATACTCGGAGCCAAATTGTTCCTTCAGTTTATTCCTGATCCGGCAGGCCAGAGCCGGGCTTGCCCCACCAGTGGAAACTGCTATGCTTAGCAGTCCCCTTTTAAGCTGTGCGGGAACAAGAAATGAACAGTTTCCCGGTTCATTAACCGTATTAACCAGGATTCCCCGATCATTGCAGACCTGGGCAGCAGTGTGATTAACCTGGTGATCATCCGTAGCACAGATTACCAGAAAACGATCTGATAGATATACCGGCCGATAAATATCAGCAATATATGTAATTTTTTCATCTTTTTGGTATTGCTTTAGTTCAGGAAGAAGCTGTGGGCTGACAACGGTTACTTTACCATTATAACCGAGCAAAAAGTTAACCTTGCGCAGGGCAACACGGCCACCGCCAATTACCAGACAATCTCGATTAGATAAATTAATACTTAGCGGACAATAAAGGGACATGTAAAACCTCCATAAAAAAACTCCGGCTTCCCTGTAAGGCTGCCGGAGAATTACTCCCATAAAAAATGCGCCAGTGAATGCTTGTACGGCGCTTTCTTACGCGACCAGCCCTTTCACTCGAAGGGGAACGTTGCGACTTTCAGGCAGGTCTCCTGGCTTACAATCATCACCTCCCCCCCCTTCCCGGCTCATTGCCAGTGGGTTGCTGGGCTTGGCTCCTGCTTACAGTGACGGGATCGCACCGGATTTTCACCGGTTTCCCTATTCACCCATAACGGGCACCTGAAAGTATATATGAAGTTTTAATAATATTAACACAGGCCCGGAAGCCTGTCCAGAATAAATTTATACTACACCGCCCTACATTGCAGAAAGAAGGCGGCTAAGCGCCCGCTTCAGTAATAATTGCATGGCGACCGCCAGTTCATCCCTTTCCAGGGGAAAGCTATTACTTAATAAGAGTATATCCTTATCCACACCGGGGATAAAAGAGATAATTTCGGATGCAGCCTCAAGTGTATCATGGGTATCTGCCAGGCGCCACCTTAAGAGATCAACAAGATGCCCGTATAGTGTAACCTTGAGAATAATGCTTTCATCTCTGCTGACTCGTCTGAGCCGGGAGTTGAATAAATCTCTATCTGTTTCACCGGTTTCAGTCAGAATACAGTATTCCGCCCACAGGGTTTCTTCGTTTAAACCAAACCGACTTACTCTTTTCAACATACTGCCCCGGGCATAAGCTTCAAATCCATTTTCGGCAACAAGGGCGGCAATAACAGTATTTTTTACCAGATCGCCTGTTATTTGCCCCAGCTTAAAATGTGAACCTGCATTGGTCAGTTCCACCGGTGAGTCAAGATTGCTGACAACTATAATCCCGTCTGTACCTGAACCGGTAGCCAGACCGTCTGAAAAACAGCTGGGTGCTAATACTTCCTGCAGGGCTGCAGTTTTTGCTTCACTGCACAAGGTAAGCGTCCTGGTCATCGCTCCCCTGGTCAAACAGGCATCTGTATGAAGAATTATGTTTATAGTTCCCGCATGGGCACGAACAGGCATTCCCTTTTTTTCATGCCATTCTGTCGGGTCGCCAATTCTGTTTCCGCTCACGTCCAGACCGGCAGTCACTACTGCGGTCAGTTTAAAATCATCGTAACCAGCTTGTTCAACCTGCACATACTTCATTTTTGCCGCTGTACTTAACCCTGTAGAATAATTGGGGTTTAAGCCAAGTTCTTCGACTATTGAACGAATGTGACCTTCACAGGTTGGAGCGCGCATCTCACAGCATTCATCTTCCCTGCCATATACCTCACTGTAATTAAAAAGGGTATGCAGATCATCACGCATACCACCGTTTAAGAAGGATGTACTGAGAACTCTGCGCAAACCGGATAATTTTATTATTGCAGAACGATCATCACAGGTGAGGATGTCCCCACCAGGCAAGGTTAATTGCTTCATTTACTCATTTTCCTTTTCCAAAACAGAGAGAAATACATTTACTATATCGGGATCAAACTGAATTCCGGCAAACTCTTTTAATTCTTCTTTAGCTTCCAACGCAGACCTGGCAACATTATAGGGACGCTTGTTAGTCATCGCGTCATACGCATCCACAATTGCCAGAATGCGGCATTCGACAGGTATTTCAGTCTCTTTCAGGCCAAGCGGGTATCCACTACCGTCCCAGCGCTCATGATGCTTCAGAATAAATTCTGCAATTCCGGACAAATCAGGGGAAGAAGAAGCAATTCGATAACCTTTTTCCGGATGACTCCTCATGATTTCCCATTCATCCTCGGTTAACGGCCCCGGCTTAAAAAGAATATGATCAGGTATTCCTACTTTACCGAGGTCATGAACCTGGGCCAGAAGGGCAAGGTCGGCAAGCTGGTGGGAAGAAAGATTCATTTTTTCTCCAACCGCCCGGCACAGATCCTCAAGACGTCTGGCATGACCTTCAGTGATATAATCGCGTTCAGCAAGAGCAGCAAGTAAGCTCTGGACTATCTTACCCCGGCTGCTGCTGCTCCGATAAAGTTTGTCCCTGTACATCATGTCATCTGCTCGCTTAAACAGAGCTTTTAGCGACCCATCGCCGCCCTTATCCAGGGTTGCCACCCCGAGTGAAACCCCCAGCGGCAGGTCTTCATTTACCAAATTATAATTATTGATATTTTCGCGAATTCTTTTAACGATATTCTCACCAATATCTTTTCCGGTATGAGGCAAAATTGCAGAAAATTCATCCCCGCCAACCCGTGACACGATATCAGACTGACGAAGCGACTCAAGTAACAACTCCGCACACTTAACCAGCAATCTGTCTCCTGCATCATGTCCCATCGTATCATTGATTAACTTCAATCCGTCCAGGTCTGCTGAAATAATGGTTATCGGGTAATCCCGGCTGTTATCCAAACGGTTTAGCTCAGTCTCAAAATAAGCACGGTTATAAATACCGGTTAACTGATCATGGAGGCTTAAGTATTCCAGCCTCTTTTCATATTCAATACGATCAGTAACATCTTTTCCTATACCCTTAAAGCCGGTTACTTTGCCTTCCTTATTCCTGATCAGCGATATCGAGAGTTCACCAAAACCTATACTCCCGTCTTTCCTGATCATTTCAAGTATCAGACCGCGTTCAGCCTTTCCGGTTAAAAATACATTGTGAAATTTTTCGTAGGCTTTTCCCGGATTATTGTAAAACTTGTGGTAACTATACCCGATTATTTCTTCTTTGCTATAGTCTCCAAAAAGGCGGCAGGCTGCATCATTGCAATAGGTTACTATTCCGTTCAAGTCAGCTTCGTAGTAACCTTCTTCGATTGTCGCCAGGATTTCCCTGTACCGTTCTTCTGATTCTTTCAATGCTTCTTCAACTTCATACCTGTTTAAAGCGCCTGCAATTATTTCAGCAACTACTTTAACCAGGCTAATCTGCTGATCGCTCCAGCTTTTCTTCTCTTTGACAGCATCAAAACCAAAAAAACCGATTATTTGCCCTTCTTTTATCAGGGGCAAGGATAATAGAGATTTTATTTCTTCTATTTTAAAATCCAACTTATCTTTATCAGCTTCCACAGGGAGCTGATCAACATCAGGGATATGAACAAATTCTTTCTGTAAAAGCTGATCTATCCACCAGGGAGTATTGTCAACTGGGAGAAGCCGGTTTCGTTCTAGCTGGGATGAAATACCTTCTGCACACCATTCATACAGCACAGACATGTACTGACGATCATCACTGAACCGAAAAACATAGCTTCTGTCTGCCATAAAGAATTGTCCTGCCCGCTCTAAAACACGATCTATCGCTTCTCCAAGACGGTCGGCAGGCATATTCACAAAAATAGAGGATATCTCTGCGACAGTTTTTTCAAAATGAAGCTGGTAACGAAGCGCTTCTTCGGTATTCTTGCGATCGGTAATGTCTCTGACAATCGAAGTCACTTCATCCTTCCCCGACTTAACCATTCTGGCCTCATGATGCCTCGGTTTTCCGTCAACCAGATAATTATATTCGAGAACATGCAGTTCTCCCGTTTCAAGGACTTTTTCAATGTTTTCCCGTACCATGTTAAATAGTTCAGGGGAAAGAACTTCTTTAATATTTAAACCGATCAGCCTATTGTCTCGATATAGTTGCCGGGCTTTTTCGGTGAGCCTGTTAACATCTTTAATTTCAGCATCAATATAATTGCCTTGCCGGTCATAGCGAAAAATCAGGTCGGGTAATGCCTCGACCAGGGCTCTGTTGCGCTTGTTACTTTCTTGCAGCTCTTCCTCTGCTTTTCGCTGTTCGGTAATCTCCTCACCTATGGTAAAGAATTCCTTCAACTCTCCTGACTCTTTAAAAATTGCCCGATTTTTCCACCTGAAAAGGCGGGACTTGTTGTAATGCTCGTAAACAACTATCGGTTGTTCAATTGTAAGAGAATCAAAAGATTTTTTTACTTTATCTCTGTAATCATCGGGAACAAGGGAATAAAAATCACTGCCGATGATTTGATCAATAGGCAGGCCGATAATTTCGGCCGATGCTGAATTAACATAGGTTACAATACCTGCAGGAGATATCCTGGTAATCAGGGCCGGTATGTCTTCTGCCAGGGCCCTGTACCAATCCCTGCTTTCTTCCAGCAGATATTCAATCTTCTTGCGCTCGCTAATGTCACGGGCCAGGGCGAGTATTGCTTCCTGGTTGTTGTAGATGATTTTCCTGGCGCTGAACTCTATGGGAAAAGCAGACCCATCTTTTTTCTTATGGATAGCTTCAAGAACATGGCTTTCACCATATGGTGGCCATTCTTGCCACTTCTTTTTAACCTGTACCTGATCTAAATCATTAACTAAAAATTCAAAAACGGACGTTCCAAGCAATTCGTCTTTTGAATAACCGGTGATCTCAAGAGCCTTCTTGTTAACTTCCAGAATATTGCCGTCCAAATCATTTACATTAAGCATTTCTGTTGACTGCTCTACCAGCATTCTATACTTCTTTTCGCTGTCTTCAAGTTCTTTGCTCATTTTCAGCTCTTCGCTCATATCTCTGAAGACAAGGACAACACCTGTTATAACTCCGTCATCATTCTTGATTGGAGCCCCACTGTCGGCTATGGGGTATTCACAACCATTTCTGGATATTAGTACTGTATGATTGGCAAGCCCTACAATTTTACCCTCTTTTAATACCTTTTCCACAGGGTTATCTGCAGTTTCCCTCGTCTTTTCATTGATAATCCTGAATATTTCAGGAACAGGCCTCTGCTTTGCCTCGCTTTCGCTCCAGCCGGTTAGCTGTTCTGCTATCGGGTTCATACTCACTATTCGTCCCGAGAAATCGGAGGTTATAACGGCATCACCAATACTATACAGAGTAGTGCGGTAAAGCTGTTCTCTTTCTTTTAACTCTTCTTCGCTTCTTTTACGAAGAGTAATGTCACGAGAATATTCGATTGCGCCTGTTATATTGCCATTTTCGTCTTTAATAGGGTAGGAAAATACTTCAGCCCAGTATCTTTTATTATTCGGTTTTATTACCTCTACATCTTGCCGGTGAGTCTTTCCATCCCGCATAGCTTTTATGCTGGGACAATTATCACAGGGCTCCTTGCGGCCATGCAGGGCAGAATAACATTTTTCACCTGAGAGGCTAGTGCCCTTTGCTATCCTGTCTTCCAGGATTTTGTTAGCGCGTACAATTGTAAGATCCTTATCCAGGATGGAGATTCCTTCCTGAACTGCATTTAGATACGCTTGAAATTGCTGCTCGGTTGTAATATCAACTACTTTTTTTCTTTTAGTCACGAGAAGCCTCCTGAAAAACTGAATACGGTAACCTAATAATAATTCTCCAGTACATTTGAAAAACCTGCATTAAGCGAGTGAGGCTAAAGCAAAACCAGGGCATACTGCTTTTCATAAAAAGGTTGAACTAGATTACTCTCTTTCGATTCTTTATACTGCTGACAATCAAGTTGGTAATTTTTCGTCCTTTACGATACTCTACGCCAGAGAGGTATAATTTTTCCACTTTCAGCTTCAGCAAATCTTTTGCTTCCAATTCAAGCGGATTACGATTCAGGACAATCATGTCTGCTATTTTTCCTTTTTCCAGGCTGCCTCGTTCAAGCTCATCAAATGAAGTGTAAGCTATATTATAAGTAAACATGCGCAGCGCCTCCTGAACTGAAACAGACTGCTGCGGGTTGGTATGATTACATGCTCCAAATATTCCTTCAATCGGATTCGGGGCTTCAACAGGAGCATCCGAACCTCCGCTAACCCTAATACCCATATCGAGCATTCTTCTAAGCGGTGAACTTTTCAGGGCACGATCACCGAGAATGTCTCTCAGGTAGCTGGAGGGCTCCAGTGGTGATACTAGAAATGACGGCTGCAGGGTTATTCCAATTTTTAAACGGGCAATTTTTTCCATATATTGATCCGGAATCAAACAGGCATGGATCAGGGTATGCCGGTGGTCCAGCCGCGGGGTATCTTCCAGTGCAGCCTCAAGAGCATCTACAGCCTGAACTACCGCTGCGTCACCAATACAGTGCATCTGGATTTGCAGCCCCTGCCTGTTAGCCCTGACAGCAAATTCTTTCACTTCTTTGTCATTATAATATAAAACACCATTGTTTCCGGGTTCATCTTCATACGGCTCCAGAAGAGCAGCATCTCTGACTCCAAAACAACCATCAAGGGCGCAGGAAAAACAGCCCCCGATCCGCGGTAGACCCCTTTTAATTACCTTGTCGACATCAAGAGTCTGAAAATAAATTCGCAGCTCCTGGAAAGCACCACTGCCAAGAAAGCGCAATAAATCAACATCCAAATCCCTGGGGAAACCAACGCCCTCTACACTATGTATTAAACCAACACCGTTATCAGCCAGGGTATCAAAACCCCGCCTGATTGCTTTCAGTAGAAATGTGACAGGGACCCGGCCCGACATGTGATTTGTTGCTTTAAAAAAAGCTTCACGGGTTAAATAACCACTTTCCAGGTCAAATCCACGGCAGGAGCGAATACTTGTTGGCAGCATTCCGATGGCCGCAGTATTAGCCACTGCAGAGTGTCCGTCATAACAAACAAGATAAACGGGCCTGTCTTTGATAATCTGGTCAAGTTCACTTCTTGTAATCACTCTTTTTTCTGCAACCGAATGCATGGAGTGACCAAAACCTAAAAGCACCTTTGTTCCCCTGTTTTTTTTGGCATAACGCTTTATAATTGGAGCCAAGTCTTTTAAAGTTTCCGCGGATCGCACATCAAATGTCATGTTAAAAAATGCCCAGTTGGAATAATGAATATGCCCGTCCCCGAAAGCCGGCAGCAGTGCCTTATTACCCAGCTCAACTGTCTCTGCAGTACCTGTGCAGGAAGCAGGGAGTTTATCCCCCACATATATAATTCTTCCACCATCTTCTACCAGGTATTTACTGACAGTGTTTTGCTCATCACAACAGATGATCTGTCCACTGAAAATACGCATCTTAAAACCACCTTCCGGTAGCAGTTAAATTGACCCGCACTCTTAAATCAGACTTCCGTACAATAACGGATACATTCATTTCATCATTATAATTTTATTATTTAACATAGTTCTCTAAAAATCCCGATACCCCTTCTATTAAAGGAACTCTTAGAGGCTCAGCAAAATATTTTTTGACAAGCTCTTCTCAAACAGTTATATTAATAAGAAATTTTTCTTTCAAAAATAATCATAATTAATCTTAACAACAGTGAAGGGTGTGAATGGAATTGACAGATCCGAAGCATGGAAGCACGGTAGAAAATGAGGTTGATAATCCTTTTGAAATTGTTCAAAAACAGTGTGACAGTTGTGCCATGCTGCTTGACCTGCCTGATGATGTCTTGGAAATGATCCGCAACCCCATGCGTGAAATTCAGGTAGCCATTCCAGTACGCATGGATAATGGAACGTTAAGAATCTTTAAGGGTTTCAGGGTTCAGTATAATGACGTGCTTGGGCCGACCAAGGGTGGTATTCGTTTTCACCCCGAGGAAACCATTGATTTAATCAGGGCACTTGCCGCCTGGATGACATGGAAATGCTCACTTCTCGAGTTGCCCCTGGGCGGTGCCAAGGGAGGCATTATATGTAACCCGAAAGAAATGTCCGCCGGGGAATTGGAACGTTTAAGCAGGGGCTACGTTGAAAGAGTATGGAACTTTATAGGGCCGGATAAAGACATTCCCGCTCCCGATGTATACACTAACCCCCAGATTATGGCTTGGATGATGGATGAATTTTCCAAAATAGCCGGTAAAAATCAGTTCGGCGTTATAACCGGTAAACCCCTTGATATTGGCGGTTCAATCGGTAGAAATACAGCCACTGCAAGAGGTGGTCTTTACGTTATTGTCGAAGCCGCTAAAACAGCAGGAATCAAGCTGCAGGAAGCAACGATTGCCATCCAGGGCTTTGGAAATGCAGGTTACAACCTGGCCTTTCTGGCCAACGACATTTTTGGCAGTAAGATTGTTGCAGTAACAGATCAAAAAGGCGGAGTTTACAATAAAAATGGGCTTAACCCTATTGCACTGAAGAAACATAAAAAAGAAACAGGATCAGTCAAAGATTTCCCCGGAAGCGAACCGCTCAATAACGGTGAACTGTTCGCCCTTGATGTCGATATACTATGTCCAAGCGCCTTGGAAAATGTAATCACCAGGAAAAACGCTGATTCCGTAAAAGCCCAGATAGTGGCCGAGATGGCCAACGGACCAACAACTCCTGATGCTGATGATATTTTATATGAAAAAGGTATCCAGGTCCTTCCCGATTTTCTCTGTAATGCCGGTGGAGTTACTGTATCCTATTTCGAAATGGTTCAGAACTTTAGCATGCTTTACTGGGATGAAGCAGAAGTGTTTGATAAACTCAAGAAAAAAATGGCTTCAGCTTACCATTCAGTGCTAAATGCTTCTGAAAAAAACAATATCAATATGCGGCAGGCGGCTTACACCGTTGCTGTTAAACGCCTGGCCAACGCTATGAAAGTGCGGGGCTGGGTATAAAGAACCAGGCAGGAAAGGCTCTTTTTACAAGAGCCTTTCAATACTTTATTTTTGTTTGATCAAGTTCCGGGTCTGACTTCGCCAATAATAACGAAAATACGGGTTGCCTTTTATACGGGAAGCCAACCCGGCAACATCTTTTTTAACAATATACTTCTGAAGTAATTCTTCCTCAGCTTTCAACCCGGCAGCACTGATTTCATATAGTTCTTCTGGGTTCGCAATTTCTGGGTCAATGCTGTTTATGCGCTGCTCAAGATCATTCTCGATATGGTCCCTCTCTTTCAGGTAGTCACCCAAATCGGGAACCCTGTTTTCCAGAACTGCCCGGTGAAAAAGTTCCCGCTTCATCCAAAAATCAAGAGCTCGCTCTTTGTCAGCCTCGTCAAAAACAAAGCTGTTTTCACCTGGCAAACAGATAGGCTTAAATAAAGCAAGACATGGGGTGGAACTGCCTGTTGCCAAACAGGTTGATATTTTCTTACCTATTTCGGCGATATAACTGCCAGTGGTGTGATCTCCAAAAATGAATCCACCATGCATGCATACACTTTTCAGAGAATGCCTGGCAAATTGCATCCCTTCAATTCCTTCTTCATGTGAGCGAAGAATTCTTTTCATTGTCTGCAGGTTGATTTTCCCTTTTTCATTCTCCAGAATGCATAAGCTCTTCCTTCCCCTCTGCTCTGAACCGCTGAAATAACTAAAAACGGGCTCACTGTAACAACGAGCAAAATGGAAATCGTCTTCATTTTTACACCATTTTTTTTCAACAGCATGCCTGACCAGATCTGGATGAGCCCGGTCAAAGCTGTTTCCGATACTTAATCGATTTGATATCGACCTGACGTTATGCACCTTTTCCGCAGCCCAGAAAGAACCGGCTGTTTCCAGAACCCATGCTGATTGAGGATCGGCGATTAAAAATGAGTTGTGATAATAAAATTTTTTTTGATAGCCGCAGTTGCCCCCCTGGCCGTAACGGTGAAGAAGTTCAATCAATAGCTCGAGCGCTTCATCACTGCTGCGACAACGCTCAAGAGCCAACCGCAGCATATCCATGCCAATTAGAGCTTCAGGACCATATTTTTCACGGGTAAAAACTGCTTCATTACCAATATTTAAACCAAATTCATTGGCGCCCATTTCAGCGCCCCATATCCATGAAGGCTTCATTAAAAATACTTCATATGTTTCGTCAACCTGGTCAATTTCTATATATGTACATTTAACTCTGCTACCAGGGCAATGAGTTTTACGCGGCACCCTTATATTAAGCAGTGGTTCATTAGGCTGACGATCACTGTTCTTGGCAAAGATCACCTTCCCACTTACAGTTGAATTGCCCAAAGCAACCATAGTATCACACATACTTCTACCTCCTCTGCTATGAACAAAAGCCAATAAATATATCTATTCAACGGGACGCATTTATTTCCTTTCCTTGCAGAAATGAAAACATTGTATCCGGTTTATTGTTGAAAAGGATAATTTTTATATTATTTCCCGGGTAATTTATTAGCCACATTTTGCACATTCACTAATATATGATATCCTAGCCACCAAAGCCAACATTTTAGTCGAATTGAAAGGAGGCTGTCATGTTTAAACATTATAAGGGCGGTAATTACAAAGTATTCAACAACGCTGAAGTTGAAGAAGTGCATGAATCAACTGTGTACCTTTTAGAAAAAGTGGGCATAAAGATGCATAATAAAACCGCCCGGCAGATATTTAAAGAAAATGGTGCTGTGGTTGATGAAGAGAACAAAACGGTAAGAATTCCCAGGGGAATGATTGAAGCAGCTATTGACTCCACCCCCTCAAAGATTGTTCTCTGTGGACGGGATGAGAATAATGATTTGTTACTGGAGGGTTCCAACGTCCATCTCGGCACAGGAGGCACTGTCTTAAACACCCTTGACCTGGATAATGGCAAGAAGCGCCTGACCGAAGTTAGGGATGTTGCCGGTTATGCTAAAATGACCGATGCCCTGGAGAACATCGCTTTTTTTGTTATTAACTGCTACCCCAACGATGTCAAGGAAGAAGAGGTCGATATCAACCGCTTCTTTCATGCCTTTAAAAACACCTCCAAGCATGTCATGGGCGGCATCTACACCATGGACGGTTTAAAATCGGTAATTAAAATGTCCGAAGATATTGCGGGCAGCAAAGAAAAGCTTTTAGAGCGGCCCTTTGTCTCCTTTATCACCCTGATGATGAGTCCTTTGTTGATGGAAGTAACATATACAGACTTTTTAATTGAAGTAGCCCGTTACGGCCTGCCTCTGGCCACTCCATCCGAACCTCTTGCCGGCGCCAACTCACCGGTGACCCTGGCCGGGACGATCACCCTGAATAATGCTGAATCCTTAGGCGGTTTGATTCTAACCCAGTTAATTAACCCTGGAAATCCAACAATTTATGGTTCCACCTCAAGCATTATGGATATGCGTACAGGAACCTATATGGCCGGGAATATTGAATCTGCATTGATCAATGCCGGTTGTGCCCAAATGTCCCAGTATTATAAAATACCGATGTATGGAACCGGGGGCATGTCTGATTCGAAAACAGTCGATGCCCAGGCCGGCTACGAAAGTGCTAACACCGCCATGGTAGTTGCCCTGTCAGGTTGCAACTATATCCATGACGCTTTTGGTCTGCTTGAATTTTGCACTACTCTGTCATATGAGAAAATGGTAGTTGATAATGATTCAGTCGGCATGGTATTGAGAGCTGTAAAAGGTGTTGACGTTAGCAAAAAAACACTGGCCGTTGACATCATTGAAGAAATAGGTCCTGGCGGACATTTCCTCGACCATGAACATACGGTTGAACATGTGCGTAATGAATTTTATTTCCCAAAACTTGCCGATCGTCAACAGCGTATTGTCTGGGAAAATGAAGGGGCAAAAGATACACAAACCCGGGCTCACGAAGTAGCCAGGCGCATTATGCAACAACATAAACCACTTGGTTTTGATGAAGACTTGGAAAAACTTCTCAGGGAAAAGTATCCCGGAATAAAATAACCTTAACCGGTTTATTAAAACGCCGTGAAAGTAACTTCACGGCGTTTTTTATGCAAGGCAAAAATCAATCTAATTGCGTAAACTATGGATCGGCGCCGGGATGCGTCCTCCACGCCTTATAAATTTTTCTGCAGAAAAATTATTCACCGCCATTACCGGGGCCCTGCCTAACAGTCCCCCGAACTCGACCTTGTCACCAACTTTTTTTCCGACAGCCGGTATAATTCTTACTGCAGTAGTTTTATGATTAAAAACTCCTATTGCCGACTCATCGGCTATAATTGCTGCTATGGTTTCAACAGAAGTATCTCCCGGGATGGCAATCATATCCAGGCCAACAGAACATACTGCTGTCATTGCTTCCAATTTTTCAATATTCAGTGCTCCATCTTCAACAGCATTGATCATTCCCGCATCTTCACTAACTGGTATGAAGGCACCGGAAAGCCCGCCCACGTAAGATGAAGCCATTGCCCCACCCTTCTTTACTGCATCATTAAGAAGGGCCAGGGCAGCGGTAGAACCCGGTGCGCCACAGCGTTCAAGCCCGATTTCCTCAAGAATCTCCGCCACTGAATCTCCAACAGCAGGGGTGGGGGCCAGGGAGAGATCAACAATACCAAATGGAACGCCGAGGCGATCAGCAGCAGTCCTACCCACCAGCTCACCCATACGGGTAATTTTAAAAGCCATTTTTTTAATTGTTTCCGATAGTGTGCCAAGGTCCACCTGCCCGGCCCTACTGATAGCGCTTTTAACCACTCCCGGACCACTTACGCCCGTATTGATTACACAATCCGGCTCCCCAATTCCATGAAAAGCTCCTGCCATAAAAGGGTTGTCCTCAGGAACATTGGCAAATACAACCAGCTTGGCGCAGCCGATGCTATCCTTCTCCGCGGTTAATTCGGCAGTCTTTTTTATCGCTTCCGATGTCATGGTAATCGCATCCATATTAATGCCGGCCCTGGAAGTAGCCACGTTTACTGAAGCACAAACCCTTTCGGTGGAGCTTAAAGCATCAGGAATCGAATCTATCAACATTTTATCCCCACCAGTAAAACCTTTATGAACCAGCGTAGAAAAACCTCCAATAAAATTCACCCCTACCTCCTTAGCCGCGCGATCGAGAGTACGGGCATATTCAAGGTAATTTTCAACATCACCCGCCTCAGCCACCAGGGCAATAGGCGTCACTGAAATTCTTTTATTAACTATAGGCAGCCCATATTCACGTGATATATAATCACCTGTCTCTACCAGGGAACCGGCCATGCGGGTTATTTTCTCATAAATTTTACGGCAGGCAGTACGATGATCTTCAGAACAGCAGTCGCGCAGGCTGATACCCATGGTTATAGTCCTGATATCCAGATTCTCTTCCTGGACCATCTTGATCGTTTCCAGGATTTCTTCTATTGTTAACATGTATAATTCCCCCTGTTAAATGCGGTGCATGAAGTTAAAAACGTTTTCATGCTGAGTGTCAATCCTCACCTGTAGCTCTTCGCCCTTCTGGGCCAGCTGCTCTTTTAAGCCCACCAGATCGATTGATGCCTCTGCCAGATCAGCCACCAGGACCATAACAAAGAATTCCTGCATGATAGTTTGGCTGATATCAAGTATATTAACACTATTCTCGGCCAGGATAGCCGAAACTGCTGCGATTATTCCTACCCTGTCAGGGCCGATAACGGTAATAACAATACGATTGCCATCAGGCAGCTCTTTCATTTTATTCATCAGTTTATTCTCCTTCACTTCTATTCTTAAATCAGGTCAAACCCGTTCTCACAAATTATTCAAAGTGCCTAAAAAAATAATTGATTATTCATAGACAATAGACGTGCTCTTATTACTATACAACATTATTAGTGATATTAACCTTCCTGTTGAAAACAATGTCGATTATAAGAATTAAAAGACTTGCTGCCAAACCAGGATATAGAGGGTTCAAACTGCTGCCCAGCAGTGTTCCCGTTATCACTATCAGGGGGCCGGCAACAACAGAGGTAGTTCCCGCAGCTTTTGATATTCTGCCCCTAAAAAAAATAACGGAAAGCAGAGGAAAGCAAATAGTTGCGCCACGTAATCCCAGTGAAAGGTAACTCCAGCTAAGAATCAAAACATTGCCATCCACCACCAGGACTATTGCAAGGGCACAACCGAGAATTATAACAATCAGGATCCGGAATATTTTTAAAACCTGCCTGTCATCTGCTTCCGGCCGAAGCCGCCTGTAGATATCCCGGTTTAACATAGTGCTTACTCCCAGGGTCAATCCCGCTCCAGTACCAATAGCGGCAAGTAGCAATGTGGCCAGGACAATTCCGGAAAACCAGGCCGGTAAATGATTAATCACAAATAAGGGAAGAGCCTGGGCCGGGTTAATATCGGGATAGTTCATCCTCATGTAAAGACCGACCAGGATCCCACCAAGGCCGATAAGCGGCGCTAATACAGCACTTAGTATTGCTCCGCTTCGCGCAGCCTTTATGTTACGGCTACTGAAAATTCCCTGAAAGTATATCTGGCTGGAAAGCACACCGACCATCAGCGAAAAAGCAGCAGCCAGATCAGTATTTAAACCACGGCCAAAAAGGCTAAACCAGGGGAATGAAGGAAAATAGGTACTAATTGAAACCGGTCCACCGGCCAGAAACAGGGATACAACCCCGGCAACAATCATAGCCAGACAGGTCAGCATTATCTTGGTTACCCCCATCAGTCCGGTTCCCCAGGCTCCACCAAAAACAACATACAAAACTGCCAGAACCACAGTAAGAACAGCTGAAAGAGATAAATTAAGGGGAAACATTGATGTCAATAAAGCCATTGAAGAAAAAATCTGGGGCATAATATTAATAAACATACCTATCGACACAAATAAAGCAGCCAGCACACCAGCCCAATTACCATAACCTGAAGAAATAAACTGAGGTATAGTTTCAAAGCGGGTTTTGTGCATCGGCCCGACCAGGAATAAAGCAATGATCAGGCATCCAATCCCCCCACCAAGGGTAAACCACCAGGCTGAGAACCCGTAAATATAAGCCAGCTGGGCAGTGCCAACCGTTGAAGCCCCGCCAACCAGTGTGCCCAGTATAGTTCCCATTACTAAAAAGGGTCCGGCTTTTCGCCCGCTAACCGAAAAATCAAGAGCAGTATGTACTTTACGCCCGGAATAAATACCTACTCCAAATACTGCAATAATAGCCAAAGCCATACCGGCAACATGTAATGTAGTAAGTTCCATTATCTAATATATCCTTTAAAATTCTATTCTTCTCCGGTTAACAATACGGGTATATTGAGTCATTATATCACTGAATCAGGCTTTACATCCGTAATTTTCGAAGGGCAGCAATAAGGCTCGGGCAGGCAAAGCTTCGACTCCGCCAATTTTCAAAGGAAACAATGCCAGTGTATATAAACCCTGCGGAGGCTGAACCAGCTTTAAACCCTCAAGAACCCAGATGCCGCTTTTCAGTAATGCTTTATGAGTTAGGTGCCCCGGTTGATCCCGTTCAATACCGAGAGCATCCAGCCCTACCCCGGAAACTTTCTTATCAGCCAGATACGCTGCTCCTTCGACCGCTAAAAAAGTAAACTGAAAGTTGAAATTCTCATTTCTTGAATTAAGCGTTTTTAAAAGAACAGCATATCCCGGTTGAATGGACAATCCGGCTTTGTTCAATTCTTTCTCTTTGTCCCGCAGCTCATGCTCCCCGATTCGGTCTTTTTGCAAATCACTAAAATCGAGCAACAGGGCCGGGGTAAAAAAATTACTTTCACGCCAGTGGTTCGAATCAGCTCCGTCAGGTATAATATGCAAGGGCATATCAACATGCGTGCCGCTATGCAGGTCAAAATCAAGACGAGTTTCATAAACTGAATTATTACTAAAGTTACGCGTATTTATAAAGCGGGGCTTCTTTTCATCCCTGTTTTTATAAACAGCCATTGCGGGCTCAATAGTCATCGAAATATCATAGATCTCCATATTCACATATCCTTTCAACTCCACCATCTAACCTTTCCCCCCGATAAAATTGAATCGGCCTGTCGAGGTCCCCAGCTCGCAGGCTCATAAAGATTCAACTTGCCTGAGCCGGCTTTATAACTCTTAAACAATTCGTCAATCAAGGTCCAGGAACTCTCTATTTCATTCCAGCTGCTAAACCTTGACTTGTCACCTTGAATAGCATCTTCAATTAAACACTCATAAGCTTCAGGTGAATTGATCAGGAATGCACAAGGCTGGCAGAAATCCATTTCTGCCGGGACTATTTCAATAGCCGATCCCGGTTTCTTTATGTTGAATTGGAAGGCCAGACCTTCCTGCGGCTGGACCTTGATTACCAGCAGATTTAGCAAACGGTTTTTCTCAAGACTGAGGGTATTCAAAATCAGGTTAACATCGTTGCTAAGGGGTTCTTTGAACTGGATTGTTACCCTGGCCTGTTTTTCCTCCAGTTTTTTCCCTGTTCTCAGGTAAAATGGCACACCCTGCCAGCGGGGTGTATTCACCGCCAGCTTCAAAGCACTGTATGTTTCGGTTGATGAATCAGTCGCGACATCTTTCTCTTCCAGGTAACCCCTGTATTGGCCCAGTACCATTGTTGTATCTATTTTATCGCCCGGCCAGGGAGTAAGCGCTCTGATCAGGTTGACCTTGCTGCTCACAATCCGTTCTTCATCGATAGATCTCAAAGGTTCCATCGCTGTCACAGCCAGCATCTGCAAAAGGTGACTCTGGACCATGTCGCGCATAGCCCCGGTTCGATCGTAATAATCACCACGAATACCAATCCCATCATTTTCAGCAACGGTAATTTGAACATTATCAATATAATCCTTATTCCAAAGTGGTTCAAAAACTGTATTGACGAAACGGACAACCATGATATTCTGAAGCATTTCCTTCCCAAGGTAATGATCAACCCGGTAAATATTACGGTCGCTGAAAGAAGCACAAAAAGCTTTATTCAGATCGCGAGCTGTTGCAAGGTCCTGACCAAACGGCTTTTCTATCATAATACGACGCCATCCTTCTAGCTCGCCTTCAGACATAGGGCCGGAAAAGTTTTTAGCAATTGGCAGGAAAAGATGCGGTCCTACAGCGAGATAGTAGAGATAGTTGTGCACTGCTTCTTTCTGATTGGTATGGTCCTGAATAAATGTTTTAATAACTTGAAATGAAGCTGGATCTTCCACATCACTGCTAATGTATTGAATCCTGGTTGCAAATGAATGCCATGCATCCGGATCCCATGTCTGAGTTGAAAATTCTGCAACAGCAGCAGATAGTAGCTCTCTGTAACCCGCCGTGTTATGTTCTTTCCGTCCTACTCCTATTACGGAAAACTTATCCGGCAGTTTATCCTCAAGCTGCATATTATAGAGAGCCGGCATCAACTTGCGTCTGGCCAGATCACCAGTTCCGCCAAAAATTACCATGGTGCAGTCATCTTTGTGCAAACGATAGCCCCCATTCTCAATCTTTAAGCTTCAACAACCTCATGTCCCCCAAACTCTCGTCGCAGACCGGCCACCACCCGGGCAGCAAAACTGTTTTCCTGCTCTGAACTATAACGAGCATAAAGAGCCTGTGTAATGACCGGCAACGGCACCTTGCGCTGCAAAGCTTCGTCCACTGTCCAGCTCCCTGTTCCTGAAGATCCGGCGACCCCTTTGATTAAATCGAGGTGAGGATCTTCTGCCAGCATTCGGGCAGTCAACTCAATTAACCAGCTCCGGATTACCGAACCATTATTCCAGAGACTGGCAACCGCGCTTAAATCAAGTTCATACGGCCCCCTGTCCATCAGTTCGAAACCTTCTGCTATCGCCTGCATCATACCATACTCAATTCCATTGTGGATCATTTTCACATAATGACCCGATCCATTCTCTCCGACCCGCAACAAACCATTATCATGGCATAAGCTTTTAAGAAGCGGTTCCAGATGTTTGTAAACATCTTTTGTGGAACCAATCATCATGCAGGCCCCATGACGCGCTCCTGAAGGACCGCCGCTTATTCCAAGATCAGCATAAGCCAAATCATGCTCTTTTAACTTCTCCGCTCTTCGAATTGATTCACGGTAATGTGAATTGCCTCCGTCAATAATAATGTCTCCCGGTGAAAGTAAGGGAATAAACGAGTCGATCATTCTGTCAACTACTTCTCCTGCCGGAACCATGAGCCAGATTATCCGGCGGTCGTCAAAGCGTGCAACAAATTCAGCAGCACTACTTGTCCCACTTATCCCTTCACTATTAAACTGGCCGGCACGGAAAGGGCTACGGCTCAATGCAAATACTTTATGCCCATTATCGAGCATATTAAGGGCCAGGGGATAACCCATCTTACCAAGACCAACCAACCCCACTTCCATGGCGAACACCTCTCTCAATTTATTAAACATTTTTTTTACATTATTACTGTAATTATTCATATCTTACCTCAATTCGAGTGCTCTAACAATTTAAAATATTGAGGCCCGTTATATCCTAACGGGCCTCAATATTCCGGTACTTTTTTAAATTCTAATCATGCTTCTTTAATCTTTATAGTGCGGCTCTTCAGCTCATCAATCTTGGGCATCTCAATTTTCAAAACCCCTGCCTTGTAACTGGCCTCAACCTGGTCCGATTTTATCGGAACGGGAAGTTTGAAGCTGCGGTAAAACTTCCCTCCCGTTCTTTCCTGCCAAAGCAACTCCCCCTGGGCATCCTGCATGGCAACCTCTCCAGAGATAGTCAGGGTATCATTGTTGGTAGTCACTTCAACATCGTTAATATTTACTCCAGGCAGGTTAATCATGGCCACAAGGGCATTTTCTGTATTGTAAAGGTCAACCTGCGGATAAGATCCCTGCC
Organism: uncultured Syntrophomonadaceae bacterium; assembly: GCA_964492615.1. GTDB lineage: Bacteria > Bacillota > Dethiobacteria > DTU022 > DTU022 > JAABTH01. The sequence continues at coordinate 34,060 of CAZBKZ010000001.1, forward strand.
CGCTTACAGGCCAGTTGCGAAAGAATGCATCAGCAAATACTGAGTCGATTCCAGAGCGGATCCGGTCCATCTCACCACCTGAATTTCTTTTGACTAGATCTCTCATCATGGCTATACCTCCCATTAATTAGGTTAATTTTAGCACTCTCCGTATCAGAGTGCTAAGTATATTATGATATTTTTTTTTATGTCGATCAAGCGACATTATATTAATTTTAGGGCAATTATACGTCATTTATCTGGTTGTAATGAAAATATAATGCTAATTCTCATTATTATAGTCTTTTCCTTTAAATTACGCATAAAAACAAGAAAGCCATACCCTCCGGTATGGCTTATAGATAATTACAATAGCGCTATTTAAACAATTACCTTCCCCTGTAAATAGCCTCAATGTAGCATTTTTTACAATCACTGCAATAGTCAATGTTGAAACCCCGAGTACCGTAACAGGGGCTGCCAAAATTAACAGGTTTGTTCAACTTAATTTTACCGGCAGTTTTTAAAGGTGTTAATTTACTTTTACCATCATTCTTCATTATAAATGCCTCCCTTGGCGCAGATTGATTAATTATTTACTACTCCGGTTATTCTTTAAACTGTAGTCGGAGTATTTTGCTTGTAACTCTTTACTTCAATTGACATTATAACAGCTTTTCGTCGAAAAATAGTAATAATCGGTCCTATATTAATAATCTGTATAGCCATAACCAAAAGTCTATGACTGCCCATTTACTTCTAATCTAAAGATAAAAAAACCCACTGTAATTGCACAGAGGTTTATACAGATTTGATAATTGTCGTTGCAATTAAATAAATGGAGCGGGTGATGGGAATCGAACCCACGTATCCAGCTTGGAAGGCTGGGGCTCTACCATTGAGCTACACCCGCAGAAATATAAAATGTAATAGTCTTGTTTTTCTCTTTATAATATAAACGTTTCATTGAAGGATTGCAAGTATTTTCTCTTTAACATCATTATCACTGAGGCAACCGGTTGTAATAACGGGTTGCCTCAGAATATAAGAATGCTCAACCTTAGGCTTTTGAGTTACTGGTTCTACCGGTCAAGGCAGGCTTTGGCCAGCAACTCAATAAGTTCAAACACCTGCCCCTTCTCTCCCTGTAAAGCTTCCCTGCAGAAAGGACAGGCAGTTGCTATTAATGCATTTTCATTAAAATCATTCAACCTCCTGGCGGCAACTGCAGCAGCAGTTTCAGGGAAGGAAAGCTGGAACATCCTTCCCCCGCCGCAGCAGTGGGTCTCTTTACCACTGGCATAAGGCTCTATTACCTCCAGCCCAGGAATTGAGCCAAGCAGTTCACGCGGTTCATCAACCATATTAGCTGTTCTGGCCCATATGCAGGGGTCATGGTAGCTAATTTTCCCAAAATCCAGGGAATGCGGATTTAGCCGCCCTTCCCGGACCAAACCGAGAAAATAAGATGGTCCATCGACCACTTCAACTTCCAGTTCATACCCCCAGGCAGGATAACGTTCGTTAAAGGTTTGCCAACACTCGGGGCAGCTGGTTACCAGTTTTTTCGCCCCGCTATCCTTTATCTTGCGACAGTTTTCTTCGGCTAGGCGGGATACCAAATCCATATCTCCCCAGGTTTCAGCAGGATATCCACAGCAATCTTCCTCTATCATTGCATAACCAACATCGGCTTTTTGTAATAGTTTCTTTGCCATTTCCACAGAGTTCACGTTGTTGGCCAGGGAAGTGCAGCCGGCAAAATATACTATATCTACTTTATCTCCGTTCACTTCGGCCATGCCCGATTCCTTCCGTCCATACGGGCTGCTGTATTTTTTCAGGTTATTCAGGTACGGCTCCCATTCCGGAAGGTTAATATCAGCTTTTTTCTCACCGATACGGGCATGAAGAAGTTCATCACAAAGGTTAAGATCCGGAAAAGGGCAGAGCAAGGTACAGTTCCGGCAGCCCAGGCAGTTGGAAACAGCTTCAAGCAATTCTTTGTTCCATGAGAGATAACTCTCCTGAACCAGAGCAGCCTGCCTGGCTTTGCCCGCAGGGGCAACAGCCTCGCGCCCGGTGACCTGCAGGACAGGACAATCACAGCGGCAAAGATTGGGGCAAAGGGCACAGTTTAGAAGTTGTTCCATATCAACCTTTTTTATTTTGGCCATTTTGACACCTCCGCAATACCCAGTTTACCCGGATTCATGATTTCATTTCGGTCCATGGATTGCTTGACTCTCATCAGCAAATCAAGACCAGCCCCGTGTTCTTCCCTCATCCACTGACCCCTGTGCAGGCCAATTCCATGGTGATGTGATATTGAAGCGTTTTCTGCCAGGCAGGACTCCATTGCAGCCTGCCAGATTCGCTTATAATAACCGACCTTGTCTTCCCCGGGAAACCCTACAGTGGTTAAATATAGAGCTGCACCATCCGGGTAAACATGTGAATAATGTCCTGAAGCCAACATGGTTCCTTCCAGGCTCATTAAAGCATTTTGCATCACTTTATAAGTTGAAAAAGCATTGTGCCAGTTAGTTGAAACCTCGATAGTATCGAGAACCGCTCCTTTTTGAAACAGCTTAGACGCTACGCTTACATTAAAGCGGTTTTCCAACCAATGCCTGACATGTTCTTCACCTTCATCAACAGATCCGTAACGGGATACAATTTCCTTTATAACCTCCCTCTCTGCAGTAATTATCTTTTCATTGCCCTCGATGAGGAGGATCAGACCACAGCGTTTATCGCCAAGTTCAGGAAAATGATGACCCGTTTCCTGGGCATCATAAAGGCGCACAACAGCAGGGCGGGCTCCTGAACGCATTATCAACCGGATTGCCTCCAAGCCCTCTTCCAGTTCGGCGAAAGTAAAAGTATCCATCAACCGTTTTTCCGGAAGGGGCCAAATTCTAAGGGTTGCAGCCGTTATAACACCAAGTATTCCTTCCGATCCGAGAAAGAGGTGATCCAATCGGGGGCCCGTTGCCGTACGAGGCACACTACGGCCACTGAAGATTGTCCCATCGGGCAAAACTGCCTCCAGTGAAACGGTAATATCTTCAATCTTTCCATAACGGGTAGAGAATTGACCTGCAGCGCGGCAGGCAAGCCAGCCGCCAACCGTGGAACAGCGCAGAGATTGGGGGAAATGACCTCCCGTATAACCGGCCCTGTTTAACTGTTCTTCGTATAGAGCACCGTTCATACCACTTTCAACTGTAACCATCAAGCTTTCATCATCAATAGAGATAATCCGATTCATCTTCTTGAGATCAATTACGACTCCCCCGTTAACCGGAACTACTCCGCCCAGGGTGCCGGAACCCTCTCCGAAAGGAACCACTGGAACCATAAGTTCATTGGCCAGCTTAAGCAGCTGCGAAACCTCTTCCTTGTTTTTTGGCCACACTACAAGCTGAGGCAGAGCGGGCACATAACCTTCAAGCATCCAGATATTACTTACGGGCCAGAAATCCCGGCAGTTTGAAAGCAAATCCGCTTCATTCGCTGAAACACGATCTTCTCCGATCAGGTCGGCAGCGAGGTGAGCATACTGATCAATTACTTTCTGGGCCACCTGCTTTTCCTGGATTTCAGTTTTAATATGATTGCCCATGTAAACACCTCCGGGTTAAGTATTCAATAGCAGTATTGAATACCCTTCCCGTGTCAGTTCTCTTTTTTAAAGGAGATAAAACAAATACACTGCAAGCTAAACTAAATATTTAACGCCGATCATAACAACCTGCCTGTATTTGTATTATTAATCTTTCCGGGCACCAATTGCTTCCAATGTTTCTGAATCAAGCTTGTAACGTCGAAGCAGTATAAGACTCAGGCCCATTAAAACTGCCGGCATCAGTGCAAACCCTACCCTGACCCCGATTAAGGCAGATCCAGGCTGACTGATGATAACACCGCCCTCTGTTTCAATAAAACCGGTCAGAGCCAGGATTGAAGCGAACACAACAGGACCGACAGCAAAGCCTGCTTTGTCGGCCGCTGTCCAGATCCCGGTGTAAGTGCCCGCTCTCCGAAGGCCAGTTTTAACCGTATCAGCGCTGATCGTGTCTGGAAGCATGGAATATGGAAATAGCTGTGTTCCCGCATAACCGGCACCCATCACAAAAACAATCAGGAAAACCAGCCATAAACTTTCAGGCCCGGCAATCATTAAGCATAAACCACCTGCAGTAAAAAGTATGGTGCAGGTTATGTAACCTGCCAGCTTCCCGTATCGCCTCCCCACCCTGACCCATAACGGCATTGTTACCAGTGCTGGACCGATGAGACAGACAAAAAGAACGCTGGTCAGGCCGGGATCACCGAGAATATAAGCAGAATAAAAGTCAACCCCGGCCAGCATTGCCCCGATACCAAGAACCTGAATAATGTATGAACCAAAAAGAATGAAAAATGGCCTGTTTTGCATTGCCGCACGAAATTGTTCCCGGAAAGATACTGCGGTCCGTACAGCTTCTACATAAGGAACTCTGCTGGTGCCGAAGAAAGATATTATTAAAGATAAAAAAAGGATTATTCCTATAATTATACCCATCAGGGTATAGCCTTCTCTACCGCCTCCCCCGGCGCTAACCAGTTCCGGGGCCAGGGCCCCGCCAATCAGGATTCCCAATGTCATAAAGGCAATCCTGAATGACATTACAGTTGTTCTTTCATTATAGTTTTCGGTCATTTCTGCAGGCATGGCAATATAGGGAACCTGGTAGACTGTGTAAAAAGTAGTGCAAAGGATATAGATGGCCAGCACATACCAGGCCGCTTCTACCCCCTGCTGTTCAGGCACCCTGAAAAGAAAAGCAAATGCAACCGGCAGGGTTAAAGAACCTGCCAGCATCCATGGACGGCGCGCACCCCATTTGCTGCGGGTCCTGTCCGAGAGAGAACCGGCAAAGGGGTCAGTAATAACATCCCAGAAACGCGGTATAAAAATAACAAAACCGGCCAAAGCCGGTGGCACCTGTAAATAGCGAACCATGAAACTCAATAGGAGTAACCCGGGCACCGTAGAGAAAATACCCGTTCCAAGCGAACCGACACCATATCCCAAATAGGTTCCCAGGCCAAGCGACTTTTTAATGTGCATTAAACTGTCTCTCCAATGGGTTATTTTTACATATGGAACAAGAAAATAGTAACATAATTGACTATTGCCCGTCAATTTATATTTTTTAAAATTATTAAATTATATCCTTGATTACTGCTAAACATTAGTGCTATAATTGATATGTAAAATTTTTACTATACAAGTTTCTACTCCTTATCCTCAGACTAAGAAAGAAGTTTGTAACTTATCATGGGAAGGATGGTTTTCATGGGCGCACTGCATGAGAAAGGTATTCCAAAAGATAAAGTTTTGGAAGCAATGGAAGCTTTAACAGATAACGATGTGAACTGGCGAACCGGCAAAGTATTAACAGGCCTTTATGATCCGGGCGATAGTGCCCACGATTTGGCAGTGGAAGCCTATACCCGTTTTTTGCCACAAAATGCCCTATATATGAATATGTACCCCAGTATCGGAAAAATGGAAAAAGATGTGGTTGATTCAATAGCACAATTGCTTCGGGCAGATGACGAAGTGGCAGGAAATATGACCAGCGGCGGCACAGAAAGTATTCTCATGGCTATTAAAACTGCGCGCGACTGGGCCAGGGCCAACCGTCCAGAAATAAAGAAACCGGAAATGGTTCTGCCGGTAACTGCGCATCCCGCTTTTATTAAAGCTGCTCATTACTTAAACATAAAGGCAATCCAAACCGCTATCGATTTGAACACTTACCGGGCTGATCTCGATTCATTCAAACAGGCGCTGGGACCAAACACCATAATTGCTGTCGGTTCAGCCCCGAACTTTTCTCACGGTTCGATAGATCCAATCGCAGAAATGGCAGCAATATCTGCCGAAAAAAACATTCTCTTTCATGTAGATGCCTGTGTAGGAGGCATTTACCTCTCAATCATGCGCAGGATGGAAAACCCACTGCCCGATTTTGATTTTTCTCTACCGGGAGTTACCAGCATTTCTGCTGACTTGCATAAATATGGTTATACCCCCAAAAATGCTTCTGTTATACTCTACCGTAACCGTGATTTTCGCAGGTATGCCTGGTTTACCTGCTCCACCACCACCGAGTATATAGTAATCAACCCCACAGCCCAGAGCAGTAAAACCGGGGGGCCGGTTGCCGCTGCCTGGGCCATGCTTCGCTTCCTTGGCGAAGAAGGCTTCCGCGATATCGTCAATCGTTCGCAGGAAGCTACAGGAAAAATACTGGAGAAAGTAAAAGCTATTAAAGACATTGATGTTCTTGGCCAGCCTGACATGTGTATGTTTACTATGGCTTCAGAAAAGTTGAATGTATTTGAAATTGACGATCGCATGCGCGAAAGAGGCTGGCACATGATTCCCCAGTTTGCCTGCGGCGGAAGCCCGCCAAACCTGCACGTGAGCATCACCCAGGCCAACGTGCCACATACTGAAAAATTTCTTTTAGATCTTGAAGATGTAGTGACACTGCTCCGGCAAAACGGTTCATTAGTTAATAGTGAAGAAATTACCCGGGTTATTGATGAAACGGCAAACAGCTCTATAGAAGTAACAGCAATGTCGCTTATCCCTCTAGTAGGGCTGACCGGCCTTGACTTGCCGGAAGAAATGGCCACTTTAAATACTGCTCTTAACCTCATACCAGGAGAAAAACGCGACCAGCTGCTAACCTTTTTCTTTAATATGAGCAGCTAAAAAATATCGCATTCCCGGGCTGTGATCATGTATAATTTAGATAGAACTATCCAACAAACAATCGCTTCAACGCCTGATTCAGTCAACTTCACAGCTATAGCCGAAGCAATCGTTCTTCTCAAAAAAATTAAGAAGGAGGGTTGCCGTTGTGCCTTTGTACGAGTATATCTGCCGGGATTGCGGCAAAGTGTTTGAAATGAAGGAACGCCTGGCTGAAAAGGAAACAAATAAAGAACATATCTGCCCGGCCTGTAAAAGTAAGAATACTGCCCAGTATTTCGGTAACATGATTGTTATTGCTTCCACACACCTGCACTGAATCAATTATAAAAAGCAAAGGACAGTGCTTTACATGTGCTTTGCTTTTTATTTTTTTGTAATTGATGTTTATTTAAATTCGCTTTATAAATTATTCCATCAACATGTTAATAGAGCCAAAACGCACAATAATCCGTTATATTTAACCTGGAAGTACTATAATGGCGCCGGAAAGCAGCAATTAAGAAAAGGTTAACTTACTATGATTCCTGGCAATATACCAACAAATCATCAGCCACCTTACTGATTGCCTCTTTTAACTCAAGTATATCAATCCATTCCTCTGGAATGCTGCGCAAACCCATGAAAGCTCCCACTATATTTCCTGTTATTGCTCCAGTACTGTCACTATCCCCGCTATGATTGACTGAAGCTATAACAGCTTTCCTAAAATCATCTCTATGCTTTAAAGAACAATAAACTGCAATAGACAATGCCTCTTCACCAACCACTTCAACAATCAGTGCTTTCTGAAAGATTGCTCCACAGTCATAACATATTGACCTTGGTTTAAAAATTATTTTATGACAATCATAACCGCTTTCCTCCAGGCAGATCCAATGGAAAGGCCTGTCTTCTTGATCATATACCGCCTGATCGATATGGACGCTTTGGCCACAGGCCTTACATATCAGGTTTTCCATTGTAACACCTCCTAGCAACTACATCGTCCCTATTTAGGAATCAATATGATATGCATTCTCAGACAAATAATATCATATTTTAAAGTAACGATATGAATAATAGTAAATATCAATACTACAACTAATCCTATATGTAAATTAACAGTTAAAATAGAGTTTGATTACCCTTCGGTAGACATCAAGAAGACAAACATTGAAAAAGCTGTAATAGCGAAGATAAGCAACTATTTGTCGTATAGTGTTCGTAAAAAATAATAGTTAAGGGTTTTCAAGAACAGTAAGTTCCCGAAAACCCATTAAAAACTGGTCGGGGCGAAAGGATTCGAACCTTCGACCCCTTGGTCCCAAACCAAGTGCGCTACCAAACTGCGCTACGCCCCGACTACTGTACCGCTTATAACGGCAGGCTTATTGTAGCACAGCAAAAACAAATTGGCAAGATTAAGGGCGTAGTCCTGTGTTTATTACAGGACAGGATCACCAGGTTTATTTTTGTAACTATTTTTCAATAAATTATTTTATAGTTGAATATTTCCCAGCCAATGATTAGCAGTTAATTTTCAATGAAATATTTCAGCTGATAATTTTTATCAGAAGTTCACGGGCTTTTTGCATAGCCCTGGCCCTGTGGCTAACCTTATTTTTTTCCTCCGCAGTCATTTCAGCAAAAGTTAACCCTGCCGGTTCGTAAAGAAAAAGCGGATCGTAACCAAAACCACCATCACCCCGGATTTCTTCTGTAATAAAACCAGGGCAGGTCCCTTCAACGATATAAGTCTGATCCCCGGGAACTGTGATGGCAATTACTGTTACAAACCGGGCTTTCCGTTCTTTCAGCGACAGACTCCCAAGTTCTTTTAAAAGCAAGCGGTTATTAGCTGCATAATCACCTTCCCGGCCGGCATAGCGTGATGAGTATACACCGGGACGGCCCTCAAGAGCTTCAACCTCCAAACCCGAGTCATCAGCAAGGGCAATCTTGCCTGTATAGGCAGAAACTGCTTCTGCCTTTTTTGCTGCATTACCAGCAAAATCGGGGCAATCTTCATCCGGCATTACCAACCCCGGATAACCACTTATCGTTATAAGCTGAACCGGTAAATCGTCCAGGATTTTTTTCAGTTCAGCTACTTTGTGCTGATTACCTGTTGCAAGGATTATTTTTTTCATGGATTCAACCCCCAAATAAGGATAGACGCTGCTTTAATTTTTTAACTATAAAACAGGTAGCCATCACACTTCTAAATTGTATTAATCATTCTCTATTAGATCAATAATTTTACTGCCCAGGGCTTGTTTCTGCACGGCAGTAATCCGCTCAATTCCCAATCCGGCAAGATCAATAAAAGAGTTTAATTGATCCCGGTTAAACAAGGCCTTTTCAGCTGAGCCCTGCACTTCAACCAGCATACCCGATGCTGTCATTACTACATTCATATCGACCTCGGCAGCTGCATCTTCTTCATAAGCCAGGTCCAGAAGAGGATTACCGTTTAATATACCGACACTGACTGCCGAAAGATAATCGTGCAGGGGAAAAGCCGAAATAAGCGTTTCTCGTTTTAGTTTATATAAGGCTTCAGTCAGGGCAACATAAGCGCCGCTAATTGAAGCGGAACGCGTTCCTCCATCAGCCTGGATTACATCGCAATCGAGCCAGATTGTTCTTTCACCAAGCAGTGAGAGATCAACAACTGCGCGCAGGGAACGCCCTACCAAACGTTGTATTTCCAGGCTTCGCGAGCTGGCTTTGTTTCTTTCCCTGGAGCCCCTTACATCTGTGGAACGTGGCAGCATGGCATATTCAGCCGTTACCCAGCCCTGCTCCATGCCTTTTAAAAAAGGCGGCACTTTTTCTTCAACCGATGCAGTACAGATCACCCTGGTATCTCCCAGCTCTATTAGGGCAGATCCTTCAGGATATTTTAGATATGAAGGAGTTATCTTTAAGGTGCGTAGTTCATTACCACTTCTACCATCTTTTCTTGTAGCAATCATTAACTATTTATCCTTTCTCTATGCTTAATTTATGTTTTTCACTATAACATAAGAAGAGACAGCTCACTCTATATTTCACTTGCACATGATCTTTATTCCACAAAGCTTTTATCTATTCCTTTAGTTAAGATGCTTTCCGGATCATGTTATAATTATCTTAAATATCATCTCTTAGAGGAATGTTAAAGCAAGTAACGAATTATTATAACCAGCCCAACAAGGAGGTTCAATTATGGATGCCAGTTTTATTCTCCCTGCTATTGTAATCTGTATAGTCGCTTATATAGTATACACCTATAACCGCCTGATCGGACTGCGTAATATGGCAGATACTACTTATGCAAATATTGACACGCTTCTGCAAAAGAGGTTTGACCTGGTCCCTAACCTGGTTAATACTGTCAAAGGATACATGAAACATGAACGGGAACTTTTAGAAGCAATCACCAGGGCCCGAACGGATTGGATAAATGCATCGAGTATAAAGGATAATGCCGGAGCCGACGATATTGCCTCAAAATCTATTAAAAGTCTCTTTGCTGTTGCTGAAAACTATCCTGAGCTCAAAGCAAATCAAAACTTTCTAATGCTGCAGGAAGAACTGGTTGGGATTGAAAATAAAATTGCTTATTCACGGCAGCGCTTTAACAGGACCATCATGGTTTACAATACTGTAATTCAAAAAGTCCCAAATAATATCATAGCCAACCTGTTCCGTTTCAAACGCAGGGAGTTTTTTGAGGTTGAATCTGATCAGGTCCGCCAGGTTCCCGGTATCAACATAGAAGGTGGTGACAGCAGGTAGTGGATCCCATATACGGGCGAATTGCCTCTAATAAAAGAAAAACCTTTTTCCTCTTTTTCCTCTACGCTGTACTGTTTGCCGCTATAGGATATTTTGCCGGACTTTACATCGGCTCAACCATTTTAGGCATGGTTATAGCCGGTATAATATTTATAATACTCTTTCTTGTCAGTTATCTGGGCGGCCAGGGAGTTGTAACCTCAATGGCAGGCGCTCGCGAGGTATCAAAGCAGGAAGAACCCTTCCTTTACAATACCGTTGAAGGCTTAAGCATGGCTGCGGGAAAACCGATGCCCAAGCTTTACATTATTGAATCGGAAGTGCCTAACGCTTTTGCTGCAGGCAGAAATCCTGAACATGCTGTAATAGGAGTTACCAGGGGTCTGTTGAAACGTCTTAATCGCCAGGAAATTGAAGGGGTAATTGCCCATGAAATGGCTCATATTAATAATTATGATGTCTTACTGGCCACCGTTGCTGTGGTTCTGGCCGGCACCATTGTTTTCCTGGCTACAATAGCCCGCAGGTCTGTTTTCTTCGGCGGGCTTGGAGGCGGCCGCAGAAATAACCAGGGCCAGTTAATAGCTTTTATTGTTTTCCTGGTGGTAGCCATTCTCGCCCCGATCTTCGCTCAGCTGCTCAAATTTGCAATATCGAGACAACGCGAGTACCTGGCGGATGCCACCGCAGCCGATTTCACCGGTTACCCCGAAGGGCTGGCCAGTGCTTTAGAAAAAATAACCGATATGCAGGTTCCAAAAAGTAAGCTGGAAAATAATGCTATTAACGGCCTTTACATCGTTAACCCTGCCCTGGGTGCAAAAGCTGTAAATAAAGCAAGCACTTTATTTTCTACGCATCCTCCGGCTGAAGAAAGAATCAAACGCTTAAGGGCCATGTAAACAGTTAGATGATTTTTAATGGAATTCGCTAACAAGGCCTGCCGGTTACAGGTTAACCTGGTAGGCTTTTATACTGCGGTGCAGTAATTTTGAGCCCACTTCTTCGAACGACGCTGGAGCGCCACTTACAAAAAAGCGGTAACGCGGCGCTTCGCTGTTAAGGGGATTGCCCATTTTATTTTTTTTTAGTATAACGTCAACATCTGCAGCAATTTCTTCGGCCGAATTGATCAGTCGCACTGAGGGACCAATAACACCCTGAATTAAGTTGGTCATCAGGGGATAATGAGTACAACCAAGAATCAGGGTGTCAATTTCTTCTTTTACCAGGGGATCAAGGTATTCATGGGCTACTTGCCTTGCTTCTGGGGTTTCCACCAGGTTGTTCTCGACCAATAAAACAAAAAGAGGGCAGGCTTTACTTACTATATGCAGTTCGCCATTATGACTGTGTAAAGTTTTTTCATACTCACAGCTGTTAATTGTTCCGCTTGTGCCGATTACACCGATCTTTTTACTTTTACTCTGCTTCAACGCAGCCTTGACCCCGGGCTCGATTACGCCCATAATAGGCAGAGCAATTCTTTCCTGGTAGTGTGACAGCCCTGCAGCTGTGGCAGAATTACAGGCCACAACCAGCATTTTTATTTCCTGGTGGCGCAGAAATTCTATAATCTCAAAAACAAAACCCCGCACTTCTTCATAAGAACGGGGACCGTAAGGCATACGTGCTGTATCGCCAAAATATATTATGCTTTCGTGCGGCAGCAACCTGGTGATCTCCTTTACAACTGTCAGACCACCAACTCCTGAATCGATTACTCCAATAGCCCTGTGAGCATTAATAATTTGCTCATTCGATAAGCTCATTTTTACTTCGCCTTCATTCTCTTAAAATATCCACCCATAGTCTGGCGGGTATCAAACACTGTGATAAACGCTTCTGGCTCATGCTCCCGTAATGTTTTCATCACAGCGGGAAGTTCCTTTCGCTTAACTATTAAATTGAGGGTCTGGTGTTCGCCTTCTCTCCCATAACAGGGCATAGAGGTTACCCCAAAACCGAAATCACGCAGTATATGTTCCAGCTCTCCCCCATTTTGATGGGTCACAACCTGGACGTTAACAATACCGATAGCGATTTTTTCTTCGATCTTGGTTCCAACGATATTTCCAGTTGCATAACCTAAACCGTAAACAAGTATGTTTGTCCAGTTATCAATATTACTGAGAACCATATTCAACGCAATCAGGTAAATAATGATTTCAAAAAAGCCGATAAGCGCAGCTGGAATACTCCTTCCCCTGGTAAGAAAAATTATTCTCAATGTACCCAGGCTTACATGGGCAATTTTAGCGACGAATATAGTCAATAACGTTAAAATTACTTCCATTAGAATAACCTCCAATAACCTTCTAAAAACCTCATTATGAATATCAGAACATATTGTAACAATCCACCTCTTACCTGTCAATCAAAGGGCATAAAAAAAACGGCAGTTTCCTGCCGTTAAGATAAGTTACAAGTAATTAATTAAACAAAGGGGTTCATCCTTGAAGAACGGGAAGAGATAATTTCCAGGGCTTGCGGATTCTTGACCCTGATAAATGTTCCCTTCATTCCAAGGGATCTTGATTCAATTATTCCCGCACTTTCAAACTTACGCAGGGCATTAACAATTACCGAGCGGGTTATTCCAAGCCGATCGGCAATTTTACTGGCAACCACTACACTTTCCTGATTGTCGATATTCTTTAATATTTCGTTAATTGCTTCAACTTCCGAGTAAGAAAGACTATCAAAAGCAGCTTCCGCGAGATTCCTGTTTCTGAATTCAGCATCTTGCTTTTCATCAGCTGACCTCCCCAGGGCCATAGCCAACAGCATAACACCAATTTCTGCCGCAAGTATCTGGGGATTGGTCAATTTCTGGGCAGTAATCAAGAGTAAGCTGACTGCCGACTTATGCTTTCCGGGAATCAGGAATACTGAGAAATAAAGATCTTCGTTTTCAGCCTGCCTGTTCTTCGTTTCTTTCATGTTCTCGTCAGACGGGTAGGTTTGATTGTAAAGAGACTCTCCTGCCTTTAAAAATGACATGACACCGCTGTCATCAGTTACAGAATTCATAACCGAGTATCTTTCCGGCTTTTTACCTGCCTTTGAACTGAGGTAACCTTCTAGCACCTTTCCGTTTCTCTCAAGCAGCAAAGCGGCAGAGCAGGTGATATCGGCCAGGTGCTTAAGAGTATCTGTTTGACCGGGAAACCTGCCTTCTGGGCTGAATAAAACATGGTTCATCACGTTAATCTGTTCTTTATATTTTTTCTCAATCATCTGCCATGCCTCCTTTGCCCTCTTTATATTACATAATATTGTGTATGTCAATAATATTCTAATATTTACAAAACCAGATAATCATTCTCAACATGTTTTAATTTTATTAATATGTTCTTTTGAAAAGATAGTCGGCAAGCCTGTAAACTTCCTTCAACGGGATACCGGCTTTTATGGCTATTTGCCGGCAGTCTTCATATTCAGGGGCAAATTGCAGCGGAGCTTTTTCTCCCTCAACTGGCAAATATTTAATCCTGATAGGACCCCATTCAGTCTGAACTATCCTGGTTTCGCGCCTGCACACTACCTTCTTGGCACTTGATACCCGTAACCCAAGTGTAGAAGATTCGGCAAAAATTATTTTCTGCAATTCTTTAACCTTGTCATTCGAGGAGATAACAGAAAGCTGTACAGCCGGGCGGTTTTTTTTCATTTGGATTGGTGTAAAAAATACATCAGCTGCACCTGCTTCAAATAAACGCTCCATTAGGTATCCATATATCTCAGGATTAAGATCATCTATATTTGTTTCGATCATGCTGATCTTTTCATGATGAACTGAAATTTCAGGGATGCAGCGTCCCCAGATTACGCGCAAGCAATTCGGGTAGCCGGGATCATATGTTCCCGCTCCATAGCCTATTTTCTCAGGATACATATCAGGCAGTGAGCCAAAAGAGTCAGCGAGTGCGGTTACTATCGCCGCCCCGGTTGGCGTTACCAGCTCATACCCGACATCGACACCGTATATCGGTGCCTGACGTCCGGCAATCAGGGATAACGTGGCCGGAGCAGGCAGGGGCAGTTTGCCATGCGCACTCTGCACCTCACCGCGGCCCAGGGGCAGGGGAGAGCATATGATCTGATCAACACCCAGCAAATATAAAGCAGCAGCTGTTCCCACAATATCAATAAGAGCATCAACAGCACCCACTTCGTGAAAATGCACCTTCTCGATTGTAGTCCCGTGTACCTTAGCTTCGGCTTCAGCAAGGTGCTGAAAAACAAGGCGGCTGTTTTCTTTCACTGCATCAGGCAGAGCTGACTGATCAATAATAGCAATAACATCGGAAAGGTGCCTGCTCACAGGCTCAGAGTCACCGGTTTCAACAAGCATTTTTGTTGCCGTTATACCTCTTCTGTTAACCTTTTCCACTTTAAGCACATATCCGGTCAACCTGAGAGAAGCAAGCATTTCTTCAAAGCAATCATGATCAATTCCAAGATCAAGCAACGCCCCCACAGTCATATCGCCACTAATTCCGCTATAACAGTCTAAATATAGCACATGTCCTCCACCAGACTCCGTGTATCCACTCATAGTTTAGGATTTTCCCCCACTTGATTGATCAAGGCTGCCATATGCCCGGCACCATAACCATTATCGATATTAACTACCGCAACACCGGACGCACAACTGTTCAGCATGGTGAGCAGTGGAGCCAGCCCGTTAAAATGCGCACCGTAACCAATACTTGTAGGAACTGCAATAACCGGACAGCGGGCTAATCCTCCAACAACGCTGGGCAGAGCTCCTTCCATTCCTGCTACCACTACAATTACCCGGGCTCTTTCAATAACATCCAGGTTATCAATTAAACGATGTATACCGGCTACTCCAACATCATATAGCTTTTCAACCTTACTGCCGATCAGGGAAGCAGTAAGAGCGGCTTCTTCGGCAACAGGAATATCTGCTGTGCCGGCCGAAATAATAGCAACCAACCCAAATAACTCTTTATCCTCTGCATTTTCCAACACTATTGCTTTTGCTTCCCGGTGGTATTTCACATCCGGAATTTTTTCTTTTACCGCCTCGAATATTTCCGGTTCAGCGCGAGTAGCCAGAACGGTGTCTCCGGTTGCAGAAAGACTGGTAAAAATAGAAACAACCTGATTGGCGCTTTTCCCCTGGCAAAATATAACCTCCGGGAACCCGCGACGCAGGTGCCGATGATGATCTACCCTGGCAAACCCAAGATTCTCATAAGGTAGCATACTTAATTTATTTAACACATCTTCAGGAGCAAGAGCACCCCTCTGAACCGCTTTTAAAAGCTCCAGTAACTTTTGATCATTAATAGCCGGACAACCCCTTTCATTGTTCCAATTCAGTTTTGCCTGGCATCCTTTAAGCAGAAATAAATGGGTAAAAAACAGATCAGTATTGTAAAAATTATATCATATCCTTAACGTTAACCTGTAAGGAATAGGCTGAAGTACAAATAGTTAAACTAGTTTGCAGGATTAAATTTTACAACAGATAACTGTAGGAGATACGCGGGTACTTTATTAGTAATTAGTAAAGGCACTGCCATTCAGGCAGTGCCCTGAAAACTAGTATTCGCCGGGAAGTTGATTGAGTTCAGCCAGCGTAAAGACAGGTCCGTCTTTGCAAACATATACCGGACCCAGGTTACAGCGACCACACTTGCCTACTCCGCATTTCATCCGCATTTCCAGGGTAGTAATGATCTGTTCAGGAGTAAAGTTGAGTTCTTCAAGAGCCTTGAGAACAAACTTGATCATAATTGGCGGACCACAGGTTACAGCAATTTTGTTATCTGGTTTAAAAGCCAGTTCTGTTACATAACTGGGAACAAAACCAACATGACCTTTCCAATCTGGAAACTCTGCATCAACAGTTAGGTGCACATCAGTATTGGGCTGTTCGGCCCAGGTTTCTCCGACTTCGCTTTTGCGGATTAGGTCGGCCGGACTGCGAGCTCCGTAAACTATATCAATTTTTCCGTATTCAATACGGTTATCAAAACAGTAACCTATCAGCGAACGTAAGGGTGCAAGGCCTATACCGCCGCCGATAAAAAGCAAATCTTTCCCCTTCATCGCCTCTACCGGAAACCCGTTTCCATAAGGGCCCCTGATCCCAATTTTCTGGCCTGGTTCCAGCGAATGCAGGTAATTCGAAACTTTTCCCACATTCTTTATGCTGAACTCTAAACATTCGCGGCAGGTAGGTGAAGAAGTAATCGAAAATATTGCCTCACCTACAGGCGGCACCGACAGCATTGCACACTGGCCAGGAAGAAAATCAAAGGGCAACCCGTCACTTCCGACAACACGAAGAGTATTAATATCGGGAGTCTCACTGGTTATATCCATTATGGTTACCGCCTGGGGCAACAAAGAATTAACGTTGCTCAACTTTTTCACCTCCAAGAGCCTTAATTACCTGCACTATATCTAAATTGACCGGACAGCTGCGCAGGCAACGACCACAACCAACACAGGCAATTTCACCATACGCTTCAGGATAATACTGCAGCTTATGCATAAAGCGCTGCCGCACTCTTTCTTTGCGACCCGGGCGGGGATTGTGCCCGCCTGCCATCTGGGTGAATTCCCCAAACATACAGCTATCCCAGCAGCGGAAGCGTTCCCCTTTTGCTTCATGTCCATAATCTTCAACATCAAAACAGTAGCAGGTGGGGCAAACATAGGTACAAACACCACAACCGATACAGCTCTTGTAAATTTGGTCCCAGGCAGGATCATTAAACCTGTTTTTTAAATTCTCCGGCAAATCGTGAACATCTATTCCAAAATTGGTTTGTTCAAATTGCTTCTCTTGAGTTTCTGTGCTGCCATCTTCCAGTAATTCTTTTCCTTTATCCAGCAAAGCTCTGCCTTTCTCTGTCCTTGCCTCAAGATACAAATATCCATCAGAAAAATGAACCATCACATCAGCCCCGGGAGCATCAAGAGGATCGACATCAAAAACTTCACAAAAGCAATAAGGATCGGGGTTCGTGCATGACATGGCCACCACAGTTGTCATTTCCCGCCTGCTGCAGTAAAGCTTGTCAGGTGGATCCTGATCCATAAAAACCCTGTCAAGCATTTCAATCGCCCTGAGGTCACAGGGATGAATACCAAAAGCAGTTATTTTCTCCTTGTAATTTACTTCCTGCAACTCAAGCTCTTGACCTTTGCACTGGTAGTGAAGGTAAGTTTCTTCACGGGGTAAAAATATATCTTTCGGTGAAACAACACTGTTAACAGCCTCCATGGCAACCTGAGCCTGATCTTGCCAGGGCTGGAAATTCACAACCGGTCCTTCCTGGATTGGCAAATAAAGCGGACCCTCTTCAGCCAGGCTAGCCCATAATGAAGGAAGTTTGTCTACGGCTATCTTCTTTTTCACCTTGACCACCTCACTTTTCAGAAAAAGCCGCAGGGTCATCAGGCCGGTAAGTCAAAAGCGGAGGTTCATTTTCCGCATCAAGACCGGCTTCATATTCGCCGTACAGCTCATTCATATCCTTTATCAATTTGCGGTTCAGTTCCATCAGGGGAATATCAACCGGACAGGCTCTTTCACATTCTCCACATTCGATACAACGACCTGCCCCATGATAAGCGCGTATAAGATGGAATAAAAAGTTCTCGCTGGACTTGTAAGCGCGCCCCTGCCATCGCGGGTTTTCCTGCTCAACAAAACACTGACGGCAGCTGCAGTAAGGGCAAACCTGACGGCAGGCATAGCAACGCAGGCAGCGCGATAACTCCTTTTCCCAGTATGTGAACCTTTCATCGGGTGAAAGAAACTCCAGCTCTTCCACGGTCTTAAACCGTTCCGGCAATTCCTTTTTCTCCTGTAGTTCCAACAGGAGCTGATCATAAACAACGGGGTTGGGATAAAGGCAATCGCGGCATTTACTAATCAAAACGTTCTCGCGTTCTATCTCAATTTCTGCGCTTTCCGTTTCCAGGATCACCTGCCCGTTTTCTTCAGTAATTTTAAGTATTTTACTTCCGGCTTCGTTAACCAGAAGTTCATAATCAAGCATACCGGGGCAGGGAAGACCGTATAAAACCACCCGTTCGCGATCAACCATATTGTCCTGTAAAAGCCTGTTAAAAGCCCTGCTATCGCAGCCTTTTACCAGCACCCCTACTTTTTCGTGTTCCTTTAGTTCTTCAAGCAGGTAGCGGCTCAGGTTAACAGCGCAGAACGAATCCCAGGTTAACCTGGTCAGATCTTCTTCCTCCGAAGCAAAGAGTGGTTTCGATTCCCACCAGAAATGCCCTTTTTCCCAGCCAAGCAGCAGATCGATACGACCGCTCAGCAAATCCTGGCTGACTGCTTCACGAATTTTTTTAAGCTGTTCTAAGTTACGCTCTGCCATCGGGCATCCCTCATCTTTCTATTCGGCCCGAGGGCCTTTATTTTTGCCGTCATCTTTTCCATTTCCTCTGCAAACTTATCTCCTTCGGAACTGGATATCCAGCGCACTTCAAACCTGTCCTCTTCAAATCCGGCAAATTCGACAAGCTTTTTAAAAGCAGAAAGGCGCCGACGGCCGTGGTAATTTCCGGTGCTGTAGTGACAGTCACCAGGATGACAACCGGCTACCAGCACCCCATCAGCACCACGTTGGAATGCACGCAGAACAAACATGGGATTCATCCTGCCGCAGCACGGCACACGAATCACTTTTACATTAGCCGGGTAGCTCATACGGCTGGTACCAGCCAGGTCACCACCGGCATAACTGCACCAGTTGCAGCAGAAGGCTACAATCAAGGGCTCATAATCACGAATATTACTTATCAGCGCTGTAGACATATAGCATCCACCTCCGCCAGTATTTGTTCATTACTGAAACCTTTAAGCTTGATCGAGCCGGAGCGGCAGATAACTGCACAGGAACCGCAACCCTGACAAAGAGCCGGATTCACCTCGGCCACCATTCGTTTAAAAATTTCGCCGTACAGGCGCTCTTCAATTTCAACCGAACTGATTGCGCTGTAAGGACACACAGCCTCACAGTATAAACATCCGGAACATTCTGCCTGGTTAACCTCAGCAGTACAAGCTTCTCCAAGCAGAACATCCTTTGATAACAAGCCAACAACTTTTACTGCAGCCGCACTGGCCTGGGCGACAGAATCGGGAATATCCTTGGGCGCCTGACAGGCTCCTGCTATAAATATTCCTGCTGTATGAGTTTCCACCGGCTTCAGTTTAGGATGAGCTTCATTAAAGAAATGATAGCTGTCACTATTAATACCGATCATGCGCCCCACCTCTGTGGCATCACTACGGGCAATAGATGCGGCAGCCAGGACAACCATATCCGCTTTTATATCAATAGTCTTGCCACTGAGAGAATCAACCCCGCGCACTACAAGCTGGTTCTCCTCGGGGAATATCTTACCAACCTGACCGCGCAGGTACGCCACATCATACTCTTCGGCCGCCCTGCGCTGGAATTCCTCGTAACCTTTACCGGCTGTGCGAACATCAATGTAAAACACATAACTTTTTGCATCGGGTACTTTTTCCTTGAGCAAAATAGCCTGTTTTGCGGTAAACATACAGCATATCTTTGAGCAGTAATTCATGCCGCGGGCTTTGTCCCTTGAACCAACACACTGAATGAACACTACTTTTTTAGGCGGTTTTCCATCAGAGAGGCGTATAACCTTGCCTCCGGTCGGTCCTGCGGCATTAAAAAGCCGTTCAAATTCTAAGCCGGTCAGGATATCGGGATGCTGCCCGTATCCGTATTCACCGTATTGCTCAGGCTTCATCTGATCAAAACCGGTTGCAACTACTATTGCACCGTAACGACGTTCGATTAGCTGATCCTGCTGCTCGTAATCAATCGCCTGGGGGGGACATTCCTTCTGGCAGATCTGGCAACGTCCTTTCTTAAAATACAGGCAGGCATCGCGGTCTATAACCGGAACATTCGGTACCGCCTGGGGGAAAGGAACGTAGATTGCTTTCCGTTTACTTAATCCCATTTCAAATTCTGAAGACGCTTTAGAGGGACACTTTTCATAGCATATACCACATCCGGTACACTTAACAGGGTCTACATAGCGGGCTTTCTGTCTGATTTTAACTTCAAACTGCCCAACAAAGCCGTTAACTTCTTCAACCTCTGAATAGGTTAAAAGGTTAATATTTGGATGCTGAGCCGCTTCAACCATCTTTGGGGTAAGAATACAAGCTGAACAATCCAGGGTTGGAAATGTTTTCTCAAGCTGGGCCATACGACCACCGATACTGGGTTCTCTTTCAACCACATCTACTTCATAGCCGGATTCGGCAATATCAATAGCTGCCTGGATGCCTGCTATTCCACCGCCAATCACAAGTGCCCTTTTTTCAACATCCAGCCTTGGTGCATCAAGCGGATCATTAAGAGCTACCTTCGCCGCGGCTGCACGAAGAAGAGCAATTGCTTTGGGGGTTGCTTCCTCCATATTCTTGTGCACCCATGAACAATGCTCCCTGATATTAGCCACTTCCAACAAGTAGGGATTAAGCCCGGCCTCTGAAGCAGCTTTGCGAAAAGTACTTTCATGCATTCGCGGCGAGCAGGTCCCGACTACAACTCGATCCAGCTTATTTTTTATAATAGATTCTTTAATTAAATCCTGCCCCATCTCGGAACAAAGATACCTGTATTCATCGGCATAAACAACACCGGGAAAGCTGCGGGCTGCTTCAACGGCTTCCTTGATATTTACAGTGCCGGCGATATTCGTTCCGCAGTGACATATAAAAACACCGGTTCTTGGCAAATTCCACAACCTCCCTTACTTATTATATTTACGAAAACCGCTGACCAGAGCCTGCTGGGGCAACTTCTCAAGCTGCTCCGGGGTAAGGTCTGCGGGACCGAATTTATTTCCTTCACGACGGCGAAGCAGCACCAGCCGTACGCCTTCCATCATTCGGGCCAGGTCAAGATCCCGGGGACAGCGCGCTGCACAGGTGAAACAGGAAGCACAAATCCAGGGAGTCTTACTGTTTAATAGCTCTTCTTCAAGACCAAGCTGTAAACAACGGATCACCTGGTGCGGCAACAAATCCATGGCTGCTGTTACCGGGCAGGCAGCGCTGCATTTAGCACACTGGTAGCAGTGGTTTGGATCCTGGCCGCTTTGCATTCTCATCTCATCAACTATACGATCTTTACTATTTATCGCCATTCCTGTTTAACCCCCTTTCGGCAGCTCCAGCCATTAGCTGATCAGATTGCAACCCCAACGCCTCAGCTAAAAGCTCACTGAAATAATAAACTTTTATTACCCCCTTACCGTCATCTGCCGCACAATTTTCAAGGTTATAACGGCATAAGGGGCAGGCGGTTATTATTGCCTCGGCTCCAGCATTACGCGCCGAGGTAAAAATGCGTGATACAGTATCGCGGGCCACTGCTTCTTCAGTAACTGAAAGGTAAGCTCCACAGCATTCAGTACGGTATGGCGTCTTAATGGGGTCTGCACCAATTGCTTTTAGCATATCTTCCATGATTGTCGGGTTTTCCGGATCATCAAACTGCATCACTTTAGATGGCCTTAAAAGCAGACATCCATAATAGGCAGACACCTTCTTCCCCTCAAGAGGTTTTTTGACCATTTCAGAAAGTTTTTCAAAGCCGAGATCGTCGCGCAACACTTCCAGAAAATGCAATACGCGCCCTTCACCGGCATAATCCACTTCGAGATAGTCTGTAACCTTTTTACGGGCCTCTTCATTTCGCTGCATTAACTCCTGGGCCCTTTTTAAAACATGATGACAGGCGGCACAGAGCGATACCAACGGTTCACCCTTGGCAGCAGCCAGGGTTCGAACCGGTGAGAGCAGGGTAATTAATTCATCTTCATAGAGAGGATACACCGCTCCGCAGCATTGCCACTCTTCAAGCTCGACCAATTCGATGCCGAGTGCAGATGCAGCAGCCATTGTGGTACTTTCCATGTTTTGTGCCTGTCCTTTTAAGGTACATCCTGGGAAATAATGATAACGCATTTAGAGCACCTCCTTATCGGGCAGGTTTTAGAAAACTACCTGATCATATTCGACAAGGGATTTATTTTCCCTTTTTAAATATTATAATATTTATTTTAATATTTAGAATTACTCTCTGTAGCAGCATCAACAAACAATAAAACAAAATACACTCTTCCCATAAAACGTCCGGCATACTTTTAAATGTGTTATCATATCAGAAAAGTATGAACACGAGGTGCGGGGAATGAACTTATACTTTATTAACTTATTTCTTATCCTGATCACAATTATTGCCTTACTGGGAATATTAATATACCTTTACAGACATTTATGCGTAACCGCTACCCGAGAATTTGCCGTAATGGTTATCTTTGCCTTAATATTTTCAACTGCTTCGCTTTTTGAGCTGGTCACGAATCAGTACGAACAAATGGTTTTTTGGAGGAATGTTGCCCAAATCGGTAATTTTTTTGGCCCTCTGGCAGCACTTTATTTTTCTATGACTTTTGCCGGCCATCAAACCGGCAAAAATAAATGGTTTTTGCTATTGCTTGTTATCCCGGTAATCAGCATCACGCTATATTTTACAAGCGATTATCAACACCTGGTGAGAAAAAGCATCGATATGGTTTATATCGGTGGTTACCCGGCAATAGAAATTCAAAGCACATCCCTGGGCATTATTTTTGTTTCTCAAAATTTTATTGTAAATTTGATTGCCGCCTTCATATTGCTAACCATGAATGCCACGAGGATAATTCGCACTCAAGCAAGAATTATTGCTGGCGGCATCATAGCTATTACAACACTTTTATGGTTAAAAGCTGCAGGCGTTATTACTAACATTGATATGAGCATTTTATATCTTCCCGGCCTCCTTATAATCATGATTGGTTTATTCAGATACAAAATTCTATCAATATCACCCATTGCAACAAGTAAAGTTGTTGAAGTCATTGAGGAAGGAATTGTTGTTGCTTCCACCGGAGGAAGAATAGTTGATCTTAATCCCAGCGGCAGGGAATTATTTTCTAGAATAACAACAAATTCACAACTGATAAACAACAAAGACTCAGGCAAAAAGAAGCCTAAACCAATGGGTGCCTTAAAAGAAGCAGAGCTAATTATTTCCAGCCTCTTTCCAGCGTGGTCAAAATACATTGAATCATGCATAAACGGGTGTGTTGAAATATCCATTCCACTTGACTCACAAAAGAAATTTTTTAAAGTCAACATCTACAAGCTTGAAGACAAAAAGAACAATCATATTGGGTGCATATCCATCATTCGCGACATTACTGCTGAAAAAGCAGAAAAAGATTTCCTGGAAACAAAGGCATACACAGATGCCTTAACCGGCCTTTACAATTATGGTTTCTTCAAAGAAGCTTTACAGCGTGAAATTGATAGACATAAAAGGTATAAAAGGGAATTCTCAATTATCATGTTTGATATTGATCAATTCAAAAACATCAACGACGTTCACGGACACCTTGCCGGAGATAACATCCTTGTTGCGGTTGCGCAGGCGACAAATACATCCTTTCGCCATTCAGACATAGTAGCCCGCTATGGAGGCGATGAATTTGCAATAATGATGCCGGAGACCGGGATTGAAGCCGCAGTTGAGTTATCTGAAAGATTGTTGGATAAAATTAAAAACATGACTATAAATTACAAAAACAAGCAGATCAAAATAAGAATTAGTATGGGGATTGCCCACTACCCGCTCCCTGACGGTTCAAAAACGGAAATTTTAAGCGCAGCAGATCATGCACTATATATCTCTAAGAAAAAAGGTAGAAACAGATTAACCGTTTATGGAATAGAGGCAGAGTAAAGTCGGGGAGTGCCGTCAGTTTGATTAGGCAACTGACCGCATATAGCTATTTTGCCAACTGGCCATTATTGTATTAACTATTTAACTTTCCATTATTTTCATTCCAGAATGTGCTGGAAATTAAGGCAGAGCGCCACTTCTCACGCAGATCGGGATAGCGGATGGACAGTTCTTCAATCAACTCTTCCATCTCCTTGCGTTTTGTTTTACCACTAACCGGGCAGGGATTATCGAATAAAGGTAGTCTTTCCCGTTTAACCAGTGAGAATAAAACATTTTCCGGCAACTGGATAAGTGGGCGAATTAAATACAAGTCTGTGCGATCAAGATAGGTGACCGGTTTGAATGTATCCATTTTCCCCGTATAGATCAGGTTGATCATATAGGTCTGGATGGCGTCATCCAGATGATGCCCCAGGGCCACTTTGTTGCAACCGAGTTTTAACGCTGCCTGATGCAAAGCCCCGCGTCGCATATTGGCACATAATGCACAGGGGTTGGTTTCTTTGCGGGTCTCAAAAACTATCCGGGCAATAATTGTCTTTTCCACGTATAGGGGCAGCTTTAACTTTTCAGTGAGCCTGCGCATGGGTTCGATGCCAACAGGCCAGCCAAGATCAACGAAAACGGGCTGGAGCTCAAAATTTAAAGGAGAATGGCGCTGAAATACTTTTAGAATGTAAAGCAGGGCGGCGCTATCTTTTCCACCTGAAATACCAACCGCTATCTTATCACCGTCGTAAATCATTCCATAATTGTAAATCGTCCTTTTAACCCTGGTTAAATACCACTTGCCGTCGCTGCGCCGCATACTGTTTACCCTTCCTGATTGTAAAGATGTTGCAGATACAAACAACCGCTCCTATTATAATATTTATTATTTGAAACAGGCAATTCATCATTTCCGGCCGTCTACTGGTTTCTACCTGCGAAGCATTCAACCTCTCCCGAAACTTATCTTTATTTCATTGACCAGCGTGAAAACCAGGATCATTACCCCTCCCGTCAACTGGAGGATTGTTATTGATTCACCGAGTATGAAAACAGAAACGATTACAGCCACCAGCGGATCGATATAACTCAGAATAGCCGCCTGCTGCCCTTTCAGTACTGCGAGAGAAGAAAAATAGAGGTAGTATATTACTCCCGTATGAAATACCCCAACTATCAGCAGGTTTACGAGACCACTGCTTGATAGCCCTGCAACCTGGAACCCACACGTGTAATAGACATAAGGCCCGAGAACCAATACAGCCGATGCAAACTGTAACCATGTCCTGACAATACCATGTATTTCCCCCAGGCTCTTGTTGAAAAGAACTACAATAGCATAAAGCAACGCTGCTCCAAGACCATATAAAATACCCACCAAATCGTTACCGCCTCCACTGCTCACTCCAATTATTAAAACCAGGCCGGCGGTGGAAGCGAGAAAACAAATCACCTGCTTCACATTAAGCTTTTCTCTGAATAATATAGAACTAGCTATAATTACCACAGTTGGGGCAAAGTAATAGCTTAGTGTAGTTAGGGCTACAGTAGTGTGATTGTAAGCTTCGAAAAAAAGTATCCAGTTAATGCCCATGACCCCGCCCGAAAGGAATAACTTCCAGATACTTTTTTTAAGCATAGTGAAATCTGTCTTATTTTTGCTATACAGCATAAAGAGAAACAGAACGACAAAAGCAATAATACCTCTCCAAAAAGCTGTTTCGGCAGAAGCAAGCTGAATGTTCCTGACAAACAAACCAAGCGTGCCAAAAGTAGTCATTGCTACAACAATCTGCCATCTGGCCAGTAACTGTTTTTTTATCTCTTCGTTCGACATTAGCTGTCTCCGCTTATATCAAATCAACTCCTCTATCATAGTAGATGAAGACCAGGAAGTCTACCACTTGTTGCAAAAAGCAGGAGATAGTTTTTGCCATCAACTATCTCCTGCTTAAACTGTCTTTTATAATTGCTTTTGTTATGTGCCTGCCAGCCTCAGTTGCAGGTCATTATATATCAGTCTATATAATAGATTAATTACTTATATCAGAATAATGTCCGGCTCTGTTTATCAATAAACACCATGTTCGTGCTTAGATAATCTGAGCAACTTTTTCAATGTTTTCCACGTAATCCAGTAAACCCTGCATCGATGCAGTAATTTCCTGTGCAGAAGCAGCCTGATTATGAGAAATATCAGCGATTTTTGTGATTTCTTCGCTTAATAGTAATGCCTGTTCTTTTACCATTTGTATATTTTCCTGAATCTCTTCTACAGACTTGGTGCTATTATCAGCCATTTTTCTTATTTCATTGGCAACCACTTCAAAACCCCGCCCGTTTTCACCAACACGAGCTGCTTCTATTGATGCGTTAATCCCCAGCAGGTTCGAGTTGGCGGCAACATCTTTAACAAATTTCAGCATTTTTTCCATCGCTGCGATTTTATCAGACATTTCTTCCTGCTTCTGAGAAAGTGTTTCCATCATCCCTGATAGTTCCTGGGTTGAAGAAGCCATACTTTCCGTGGTTGCCACAACCTCCTGGTAAGCAGAGGCAAAAGCATTTGAAGTTTCATTAAGCATTTCCTGATTTTTCATACTTAAACGCATGGCCATGGCTCCGACAACCTTGCCATCACTATCGACCAGGGGCACCGCTGAGGCCTTAAATGCATTGCCATAGATTTCTTTGGACAAATAATAATCATGCTTTTTCCCGGTATTAATCGCTTTATACAAACCTGAGCCTTCAGGGATTGGATTACCCGCGTTACTGGTAAGCTCATCATCTGCTCCGGCCAGGTCGACTAAAAATTTCTCCCTGTCTGTCACGGCTATTGAACAGTCAATCGGAACCATTTGCTGGTAAAGGGGAGCTAACTTCATAGCAAATTCAAGAATTGAATAATGCCCTGTGCTCATGGAGTTTTCATTATTGTCGTTTTGCGTCATAATCAGGCCTCCTAGTTATACTTTTCGGAATGATTTTATAATAATTAAGTGAATCCTGTTAAAAGAGTAGCACCTTTTTTAACATTGAGACACTTCCGGTTACATATAGTATAAATTATTTAAGATGGTTTTTGCAAACAATTAACATTCTCGATCAAAGTAGAAAAAAATGTTATATTGGTTATGAAATATAAATGATATGGAGGTATCAACATGGCCCGGCATCTCAAGAAACACAGATCTGGAATAAGTAAGGCCTGGCTCTACATTATCCTGTCCAGCCTGGTTGCATTCTTTACTGGATATTATCTTTCGGTAAATAACCTATTATTTTAATATAAAGGGGATAGCGCTTATAAGCTATCCCCTTCACATTATTATATTTGCTTAACATTTTGTTACCTGCTGATTAACAATTCAAAACGTGGCAGACGCAATTTCCTTTTATCTGCTGCCTCCATAACCAGCCTGACCTGTTTTTCCGTCGCCGCTATTACCTGCAGACGACGCACACGGCCTCCCAGTCTATTAAGGAGTAATCTGAAAACTGTTGCAGCCCTGTCAGAAGCAAAACGAAGCCCTTCAATATTTATAATAACCTGGTTATGATTTACCGGTAAGGCACTTTTTAAAACCTTCTTCAGTTTCCTGGCATGCAGGATACCAACCAGACCCCTTAATTTTAAATGAATAATCCCCTGCTGCTCTGATAATGAAACCTTAAGCTGCCCGGTATCCACACCGGAAATGGTCTTAACAGGCGCTTTCAACAGTTGATAAAGATGTATTACCCTTTGTGGGTTATCATACCATTTCTCCTGCAGCAGGTGCTCGTACCAGCGGTTACGGCGTTCAAAATGCCTTGATACAGCCCAGCCTATTGTCCGGTGTATGACTGAGCCCCAGCCTGTCAGAAAAAGGTTGTGAAAAATATTATTGAGTGAGTAAAACTTCTTTAATGCTTTGATGGTTTCTGATTGGAGTTCTTCAGGCGAAATGAGAGCCGGCAGAAAAACAGTATGGTGCCCATCGTAAAGTGACCAGTCGCGGGTTAAAATTCTTTCTTCTTTATTCAGTTCATCGTAAAAAGGTGTATTTGGAAAAGGAGTTAGGGTCATGAACTGGATACTGTCAATTCTATTCTGCAGGGCAAAATCAGCTGTTTCCCTGATGCTTTCCACTGTATCTGTATCCGCGCCGAAAACAAACATACCGTGAATGCGAATACCATGATCATGAAACCTGCGAATTGCCACTTCAATCTCTTCAACAGTCTGTTGTTTCTTGTAACCTTTCAGCGTGTCGGGATTTATTGACTCGAAACCAATATACACAATCCCGCAGCCAGATTGACGCATCAGGGCAAGCAGTTCGTCATCCCGGGAAGCATCAACTCTTAACTGGGCGCCCCAGCGCTTTAGTTTTATTCCTTCCCTAATCATTCCTCTCAGCAAATCCTTGGTTAATTTTGGGTTCGCAGCAAAATTATCATCACAGAAAAATATGTTTTTACCCTGGTATTGCTTTAACTCCTCCAGTATACTTTCAGTTTTTCGGTGGCGGTAACGTCGCCCAAATACCTCTGTTACGCAACAAAAAGTGCAGTCGAATGGGCACCCCCTGGACGTCATAACAGGAGTGCTAAACATCGAACCAGGATTGTGCAGCAGAGAGAGATCAGGGATTGGCAGGGCATCCATATCTACCGGAATGCCGGAAGCTTCATTATGAACCTGTTGATTCTCCTTCCAATAAGATACAGCCGGTATATCCTGTGGATCTAGGCCGCTTTTAATCGATTCTACCAGGGGCAGGATACTGTTTTCAGCTTCTCCCCTGATTAAATAATCAGCAAATTGAAGAGCTTCCTCGGGCATAAAAGTAGCATGCATTCCGCCAATAATTACTGGAATGTTGTTAGCTTTTAACAAACCGGCAATCTGGTATGCTTCACGACAGGTTGCCGTGGTCGTTGAGATACCAACCAGGTCAGCGCTAAATATTTTATCCCAGGGAAGTGAGTCACCAGTACCCATGAATATTTCCACACTGTAGCCGGCGTTTGTAAGTTGAGTGCCTAAAATCGGCAAGCCCAACCGGGGCATGCGGACGTGCCTGTATACATGATCTTCTTTCGACTGCGGTTCGATCAGGATAATTCTCTGCATTGAAACAATCGCTCCTTTAGTTTGGTCTGCGGGAAAAAATAATATCAGGACATTAAGACTATCCGCTTGACATGGAACATAGATCCAGGAGCACTTTTTACGGCATAAAGTAGTTTTTAATTAAAAAACCTGATCGCCAGGGGATAATGAAATTCTTCCCCGTTACTGACTTTTACAGAAGCTATAATGACGAAGATCAGCCAGAAGATGAATAATAAAGGCAGTAATAAAAACCCTATCAGTACTATAACAAGAATACCGGATAATATTGCATAGATAGTTATACTGATTTGAAAGTTTAGAGATTCTTTACCTTGCCTGTCAATCCACTCTGATTGATCTTTCTTAAGCAGCCAAACTACCAGGGGACCAATTACATTACCGAAAGAAGGCAAAATCAGAAATAAGAGCGCTGACAGGTGGGTAAGCATTCCAAAAGTCTTTTCATCCGGGGTAAGACCGCTATAATCACTGTTATCAACCACTGTATAACCTCCATATTTTTTGGGCGGCTCATAAACTATAATATTTTGTGGCTCAATCATACCACAAATGAGGCCTTGCAGATAACCCGGGAGCATAAAGTATTATAATGGGCAGAATAAGAGTAATCTTCTGCCCATATAATAATTTCTAAAACTGATTTATAAATAAATCCATTTAAAGGTTAAACTTACTACCAAACTGCCCAATCAAAGGCAGTTCCTTTGCCTGGCCGCTTAATGAATTAACCAGCCCTACAATGAACAGTATTAATAAAAATATTGATCCTAAAATACCAATAATCCAACCAAGAACAGGAATCACGGAAACCACACCAATAACAATCCAGGCAATCAGCAATACCAGACCCTGCTTGGCATGAAACTGGCAATACGGGCTATCTTTTTTTGCCAGAAGGGGAACAAGAACAAGAATACCCAGATAGGACAAAGCTGCGATAATCTTATTATCCTCAACGTCTTTGGGATCAAAAACCATCTGTTCCACTAATCATCAACTCCTTTAATATTATTATAAACTCTTACTTAACAATCATAAAGCACTCCCGGAAACATTACAAGCATAATCTATTGGTTATTAAAACTACCAACTATTTATTGTTACTCAAAAAACTGTGGTTTTGATTCCAGGTATTCGATCAGGGCCATTCCGGATACTTTCCATTCAGCAGCTTCTTCAATACCAATAAACCTAAAGTGCCAGGGCTCAAAAATATAACCGGTTACATTTTCTTTACCGGCAGGATAGCTCATGGCAAAACCAAAGTACCAGGCGTTATCTGCAAGCCATTTACCCTGGGGGGTCTCTGCAAAGGCCGCGGAAAAATCAACAGCAGTTCCGCCAAAGTCAACTGTTGTACCAAGCTGGTGTTCTGATTGCCCCGGCCTGGCGCTGAAACGGTTAGCCTCTTCTTCACCGTGCCTGCTGGCATAATCTGCAAACAGTCCGGCCTGGGTGCTGTAACTGCGATAAGCTGAACGTATATGCAGTTCGACCCCGTCATAAGCCGCAGCATTCCAAAGGAGCTCTAAATTATGCAGGGCTGCAGCACGAAGCTGCATACTGTATGACGGTTTCATGTGGGACGGCACCGGCTGAAGATCTGAAGGAATATAATCACTTTTTAAAAGTGTATCCTTACTGACCAATGCCAGCAGGTAATCACCATCAACAATTACAGGATGAGACGGCTGAACATTATCCGTATCTTCCACCGGGTCAGATGAGATATCTACATCTACCTGATCATCAGGAGATTCTGGTTCTGGTATATCCTTGGGTTCTGGTTCTTCTTCAACTTCCGGCAACTCTAATACGCCCGGTTCTTCATAGTCTTCAACTACTGTAACTATTTCTTCTTCGGGTTCTGTAGAACAACCAGGCAGGATCAGAATTAGAAATAACATCAGAACAGTTAATAAGGCAGATAATCTTTTTTTGCTTTGCCAAAAAACCATTTAATATTACTGCCTCCCTGCTTTAAGCTGATTGGCTTTCTCCAGAATAGCATCAACTGTTATACCTCTTTTAACCATAACGATATTGCCGGGAGCAGAAGCACCAAAATCATCAATTCCTATTACAATTCCGTCCGGGCCGCCAATTTTTCCCCAAGCCATCGGGTGAGCAGCTTCTATAATGATTCTCTTTTTTACTGCTGAGGGAAGAACAGCTTCACGATAGTTATGATCCTGGGCCATAAACAGCTCAATGCTGACTATACTAACCACTCTTACGGACAGGCCTTCTTTTTGAAGGTGTTCCTGTGCTTCAAGGGCCAGCTGCAGCTCGGACCCACTGGCAATCAGGATTAAATCGGCCTCACTGTCTTTTTCCTGGCCGATAATATAACCACCTCTTAGCGCTTCTTTACCCGTCCCGGCAAGCTGGGGCAGGTTCTGACGGGATAAAACTAGTGCTGATGGCCCACAACGGCGTTGAAGAGCATGCAACCAGGCCGCTGCAGTTTCTCTTGCATCTGCCGGACGCAAAACATGCAAATTAGGGATTGAACGCAAATTGGCAAGATGCTCTACAGGCTGATGAGTTGGACCATCTTCACCAACAGCCACACTGTCATGAGTGTAAACATAAATCACCGGGAGCCCCATCATGGCTGCCAACCTGACAGGCGCTTTCATGTAATCAAAAAAAACCAGAAAAGTTGAGCCGAAAGGACGCAGGCCTCCATGCAGGGAAAGCCCAGACATTACTGCGCCCATGGCATGCTCCCTGACCCCGAAGTTAATATTGCTGCCACCGGGATTATCAGCCTGAAAATCTGCCGAACCTTTCAAACGTGTTTTCGTCGAAGCATTGAGATCGGCTGATCCTCCTATCATGTTTGGTAAGTATTCAGCAAGTACCTGCATTATTTCTCCCGAAGCAGATCTGGTAGCCATAGCTTTTCCCTCAAAATCCCAGAGACGCTGATCATTATACAGCTCTACCGGTACCTGACCTGAATGCCAGGCGTCCCACTGTTCTGCAAGATCCGGGTGTTCCCTGGAGTATTCGGAAAATAGTACATCCCACTCCTGCTTCTTAGCAACTAACACTTCACGGAGTTCGGCAAAATGTCTGTAAACCGACTCAGGCACATAAAAATCAGGTTCCAAAGGCCAGTCAAGGTTTTTTTTAGTCAGTAAAACCTCTTCGGCGCCAAGGGGTGCGCCATGAGCATCTGCACTGCCTTCCTTGTTAGGCGAACCATATCCAATCTTTGTCCTGACCATGATTAAAGTTGGGCGCATAGTTTCTTTTTTTGCTTCAGAAAGAGCTTCTTCAATCATCTCAATACGGTCACCTTCCAATACTTTTAAAACCTGCCATCCATATGCCTCAAATCGTTTTCCTGTGTCTTCAGTAAAGGCAAGAGCTGTTCTTCCATCAATAGTGATATTATTATCGTCATAGAGGCAAATCAGTTTGCCCAATCCAAGATGGCCGGCCAGTGATGCCGCTTCAGAGGTAACCCCTTCCATCATACAACCATCACCACTATAAACATAGGTATAATGATTGACCAGGAGAAACCCGGGCTGGTTGAACTTAGCAGCCAGGCGCCTTTCAGCTATTGCCATACCCACGGCATTGGCAAAACCCTGGCCCAGTGGCCCGGTAGTTGTTTCCACTCCGGGAGTGTGTGGATATTCAGGATGCCCGGGAGTCTTACTACCCCACTGGCGAAAGGTTTTTATATCATCCAGGGTAAGACTGTAGCCCGAAAGGTGTAACAACGCATAAAGAAGCATTGATCCATGACCGGCAGAGAGGATAAAACGATCACGATCGGGCCATTCAGGACAGTCGGGGCAATGTTTAAGAAAACGACTCCACAGGGCATAAGCCATAGTCGCTCCCCCCATAGGAAGACCAGGATGCCCTGAATTGGCCTTTTCAACCGCATCAACTGCCAGGAAGCGAATTGTATTAATTGCCAAATCTTCAATCTTGTTCAATTAGAACACTCCAATCAGTCAGGGTTATCAACAACTTTCATTTCAACATCAAATGCCACATAATTGATCGGTTCGGTTGAAAAACTGCCTTCTTCTTCTTTCCCCAGGTAAACGGTTTTTATTATCACTTCAAAGTTTTCTATTTTTTCCCTGAGGTTTAATGGAAATTGCTGCAAACCGTCATCTGCCGGCTCCGGAGCTAACCCTTCTATAAGGAATATAAAATGGCTACTCGATTCCCATTCACTTTTATTGTAATAGTCAACATCAAACTCTAAGTTTACCCATTCCAGACTAAACACATCAGTTTCTTCAACACGCCAGATTAACCGCCCCTCGTAAGCAACATTTTCAGTAAATTCACCGATAAAACCGTAATCTGACTCAAAGATATCGGGACCAAGAATCACTTCACCACTGGAAAGTTCCAGTTGTCCATGGTTAATCCATGGCCAGTAATAATCGGTTACAATTACTATTTCTTCAACAGGTGCTTGAACGCTGTCACTCTGATCAACGTTTTCCAGTTCATCAATGGGAATAACATCCTCGATCTCTTGATCCGGAGTACATCCTGCAAGGGTCAATACCCCTAGCAAAAGGAACCATAAGATGATAATAGTTATATATGCCTGACATGCTTTAAATCTTTTCATCGTTCACCTCACCCCCCGAAAGGGAAAAACCGCTTTTTTATATTACGGAATGTTAATTTAACTTTCGACAAAATAATTCTGAACCCTTCATCAGGATTACTTCTATGTCTTCCTGTTAAGCCTTTATAATAATGGAGGCCAAAAAAACATGATCAGGGGGATAGCTACCAGGACAATTATCAGTTCAAGGGGCAATCCCATTCTCCAGTAATCGCTGAATCTGTATCCTCCCGGCCCCATAACGAGAGTGTTTGACTGATGCCCGATTGGAGTAAGAAACGCGCAGGAAGCTCCCACAGCAACAGACATGAGGAAAGGATCTGCTGAAACTCCAAGCCCCCCGGCAATATTAATCGCAATAGGTGCCATCAGCACAGCTGCGGCAGCATTATTTACAAGGTCCGATAAAAACATTGTTCCAACGAGAATTACTGTCAGGGTAATCCATAGTTCATAGCCGCCGGCAACACTGAGAATACCGTCTGCAATTAATTGTGCCCCGCCCGTGGTTTCTAAAGCTCCGCTTACCGGTATCATTGACCCCAGCAAAACAATAACGGGCCAATCAACGCTTTCATATATTTCTTTCAGTGACAGTAACCCCGTAATTACCATTAAAAAAGCAGCGCCGGTAAAGGCAATCTGTATTGAGAGCAGGCCAATAGCGGCCATCACCAGGGCAGATGCAAAAATTAATACTGCCAAAATAACCCGGCGTGGCTGGCCAAATCTTAAACCTCTTTCCACCAGGGGCAGCAGGCCGAGGCCGGGTAAAACTTCGTAAAGGGTGTCTGGTGGACCCTGAAGAAGCAGCACATCTCCTGAACGAAACCGGACCTGATCTGGAGTTCTGCGCAATCTGCCTCCCTGCCTGGCAATACCCAGCATATTTACACCATAACGTGAACGCAGCTTTAAATTACGGGCTGTCCGGCCTTCCAGCGGTGAGTTTCTTGTAACTGTCGCTTCGATAACAGCAATTTCTTCGGATTTAAGTGATTCATTATCCAGCTTATCAGATTCCTCCAGCTTTAGCCCCGTTGCCCCAATCAATTCATGGAGATCCTCGGCATTTGCCTTTATTACCAGCGTGTCCCCTTCCTTAAAAGTCCTGTAAGGCGATGGGGCAGCATATTTCTGCCCGTCCCGGATGTGACTGACAACTTCAACTTCGCCGTCAGTTGCTTTTTCGAGATCACGCAAGCGTTTTCCGGTCAGTGCAGAATCCGGTGGAACATGCACTTCTGTGATATAATCATCGACCTGAAACAGTTCCTCCTGGGACAATTTACCTTTTCTTTTGGGAATCAATCTCCAGCCGATTAAGATAATAAAGAGTACCCCGGCAAGAGCAATACCTGCTCCAACAGGAGCAAAATCAAACATGCGGAAAGTTTCGCCAGCCGCTGTCTGCTCCCTGAAAACAGATATAATTATGTTTGGGGGCGTCCCAACCTGGGTTATTAGACCACCAAGCAGAGAACCAAAGGCCAGCGGCATCAGAAACAGCGAAGGAGAGCGTTCATTTTTGCGGGCCATGCGAATTGCTACCGGCATGAATAGAGCCAGGGCCCCTATATTGTTCATGAACCCTGAGCAAACTGTTACAGCGACTACAAGCATCGCAAGCTGAACCAGGTAGTTATCGCCGGCACGGCCCATTAAGCTGACAATGTAATCAACCATACCCGAATTAAATAAAGCCTTGCTGACAATTAAAACAGCAGCTACCGTAATTACCGCCGGATGACCAAAACCGGAAAAAGCCTGATCCGGCGAAACTAGCCCAATTATAGTTACAACCAGTAAAGAGAATAGTGCAACCAGATCATAACGCCAGCGGCCCCAGATAAACAGCAATAAAACCACTGCCAAAACAATAAAAACTATGATTTGTTCATTAAACATGAAAGCGCCACCGCCTATTCGCTCAACAAATTTACAACGGCCACATCAATAAAATCAGGGGGATAGCAACAAACCCGGTTAAAACGGATAAAGGAAGTCCCATCCGCCAGTAATCGCCAAAGTGGTATCCTCCAGGTCCCATTACCAGGGTGCTGGACTGGTGACCAATCGGCGTGAGAAAAGCGCAGGAAGCTCCAACCGCTACAGTCATTAAGAATGAATCGGCACACACTGACATTTGTGAAGCAATACTCAGCGCTATGGGGGCCATTAACAATGCAGCCGCAGCGTTATTAACAACATTTGATAAAAGCATGGTAATTACAAATATTATAGCCAAAACAATCCAGGGTGCTAAATATGCAGAAGCCTGATAATATATAAGCTCACCAATAGCCGCTGCTCCACCTGTTGTTTCAAGAGCGCTGCTAACCGGAAGCATCGCTCCCAGTAGAATAATCACCGGCCAATCAATACTTTCATAAAGTTCACGCAGGGAAATAAAACCAGTTAATATCATAACCACTGCTGCTGCTGCAAAAGCTATCTGAATCGGGACTAAGCCCAGCGCAGCAGAAATCAACGCTGCCAAAAAAATACCGGAACCAAGAAGATAACGTCGCGGCTTTTCCAATTTCAAGCCCCTCTCAACCAGGGGCAGGCAGCCAAGAGTATTCATTACTTCAACCAGGGCTTCCGAGCGCCCCTGTAATAAAAGCACATCGCCAGCCCGAAAACGGATCCGGTCAAGACGTGCTGAAAGACGAGCTCCTTCCCGCGATATCCCAAGCATATTGATGCCATATATGCTCCGCAAGTTGAGTGACCTTGCAGTCTGTCCTTCAATAGCAGCATTAGTATTAACAACTGCTTCTACTATTGATAATGCATCTGAACCGAGATCATCTTTACCGATTTTTTTTGAAGCGGCAAGCTGAAGGCCTGTAACATCAAGAAATTCTTTTAAGTCTTCTGCATTGGCCTGAATAATAATATGATCGCCTTCTTCAAAAACCCGGTAAGGAGAAAATATTGGCATCTTTCTTTTATCGCGCACATGGCCTACAACTACAATATTTCCTTCGCTGGCCTGTCCCAGGTCGAGGAGCCTTTTGCCAGCATATTTTGATCCTTTGGGAACAAAAACCTCAGTTAAATAGCTCTCTATTTCGAATAAGTCTTCACGGGATATACGGCCTTGCCGGCAGGGAATCAGGCGCCAGCCAACCAGAACAATAAAAATAACACCGATAAATGCCACACCCAAACCGACAGGAGCAAAATCGAACATTCTAAAAGGTTCTGCCATATCAGTATTTTCCCTGAAGGATGAGATAATTATATTAGGCGGAGTCCCGATTTGAGTTATCAGGCCTCCAAGTAAAGAGCCGAAAGCAAGGGGCATTAAATATATTGAAGAAGGCCAGCCGCTTTTTCTGGCCATACGAATTGCAACCGGCAAAAATAGAGCAAGAGCTCCTATGTTATTCATAAAAGCAGAGCATACTGTTACGGCAGTTACAAGAACTGCCAGCTGCATAACCTGATTATTGTTAAAACGGGACATCTTTCTTGAAATATTATCTATAATTCCCGAGTTCATCAAACCTCTGCTTAAAACAAGAACCGCAGCGACAGTTATAACAGCAGGATGACTAAACCCGTAAAAAGCCTCTTCTCCGGGGATAATACCGGCAAGAGTAAGGATCAGCATTGCCATTAATGCTACAATATCATAGCGAATACGACCCCAGATAAAAAAAGCAAGTACCAGGAATAAAACGATGAAAACCAGGAGCTGATCAGACATAGGCTATCAGTTACACCTCCCCCGGCAGAATTACCTGAGTGGTTCGAGTTTAATTGAGCCGTTGGAGGTTGCTATCTGAACATTGAATCCTCCGCCGTTCATCGTTCCGGTCAGGCTTGTCTGATCCATTGCTGAAGTTTCAATATTAAGGCCGTTAAAATCCAGTGACCCGTTGGAAGTATTAGCCTTGATATCAGCCTCCAATGCAGGAGACATGAGCAGGGTGATAGAACCGTTACTGGTCTGGATATCAAGATTTTCATGCAACGCAGGGAGTTCAGCGCTAATACTGCCGTTTGAAGTATTCAACCCTGCCAGACTGCGCACTCCTGAAACGTTAATATCACCATTGCTGCTGCGAGCAGATATAATACCGTTAATCCCTGAAGCAGTAATTTTACCGTTTGAAGTTCTTAAATCGGGGTTCCCACCAATATTTTCCAGATTTATGTCACCATTTGAACACTCAATCGAACCGACTGCCAGGTCTCCCGGAAGTTTGATTTCGTAACTGACAGAAACTCTGGTTTCACCATATGGATGAACAGTTTCAATAAACAATGTTTCCGCTATGTCGATATTAATATCGACCTGATCCAGGGCTTCCTGCCCGAAGTAACTATTCTTGGTTGCCCTTATTTCAACTCTATCCTCATCCCAACCGCTAATAGTAACACTCCCGTTCGGATTAATAACCTCAATTACCGTTCCGGATCTAACCTGGTAGGCCTGCAGAAATTCCTCTGTTGTCACGGTATTGCTGCAGCCGGTGAATAAAAGCAAGGTAATCATGGTTAATATATAAAATGTTTTTCTAATTCTTACCATCCCATCACCCTCCTCCCAGCTGATAAAATACTAACCCTCAAAATACTTATGTAATTTAAGTTCCTGTACGCATAATAATATCCCGATTTACAAGTGGAAATCAATAGTAAAACCTGATTTGTGTTTATTATTTATGATGTGCTCTTTCCCGCCCCGCCTTAATAGTGTATATTAGTTCTTAGTCTATAAACTAAGTAAGGATTGATATGTATGAAGCATTATCTGCCATATCTGGCCGGAACCGGAGTTGCCCTGACCTGGGGTCTCTCATTCATGTTTACCAGGGGCGCTCTCGACTCGCTATCTCCATTCCACCTTCTTGGTCTCAGGTTTGCTGCTGCTGCTGCTGCCATGGCCCTGCTCAGAATGCTGAAATTAATCAGAATCAATTTAAAGTTTTCCGATTACTTCAGCCTGCTTCCACTTTCCCTGTTTCAACCTATTTTATACTTTTCTGCAGAAACAATTGGTATCATGCTCACTTCTGCTTCTTATTCCGGGATGATCATTGCTGCAATTCCAATATTTGTTGCCATTCTATCTGCTTTAATACTGCGTGAATATCCAAACCGCGTGCAGATTGTTTTTATTGTTGCTTCGGTTGCTGGTGTTATTTTCATAGTTTTCATGGATAACCAGGCTATTGAAGGTGTCAATTCAATCGGTACGCTGGCTCTACTGGGAGCTGTATTATCTGCTGCCTGCTATAATATTGCGTCACGCAAAGCATCAGTTGTTTATACACCCATCCAGACCACCTGGGTTATGATGGTTGTAGGAGCTATTATATTTAACTTTATTGCCCTCGCCCAGCATTTTCTTTCCGGAAGCATTGCTTATTACTTTTCACCTCTTTCGGATTTATGGATAAGCATTATCTACCTTGGAGTGGCTTCATCCGTTGGCGCTTTCTTTCTTTTTAATTACGTTCTAAGCAAAGTCCCTGCCACCCAGGGCTCGGTCTTTGTTAATATGGTTACTGTTGTTGCGATAGCCGGCGGTGTTATATTCATGGGAGAGTCTATATTTTGGTATCATTTAATCGGTACCGCCGCTGTAATACTTGGCATCTGGGGTACAAACCGTTATGCCGCACAACAAGGTAAATATATTGATAATCAGGATAAAAGCGATTCTAAAGAGGCGGTCAAACAAGGCCAGGCATTTTAACCTTCCTCCGGAATAACTTTACTCACCTGTTATTCAGTCCGGGCCATTGATGCTGCTAACATTTTATCAGTAACCCTGCCATTATCAGTATTCCATCGATAGAGCAGGAATACTGTAACTATTACTGTGGCAATTTCTGCAAAGACAGGTGTTATCCAGATACCCGCTTCTCCCCATATTACAGGAAACAGAGCCAGCCCGATAACATTAAAAACCAGCCCGCGGGACAGGGCTATGAGTAAAGAGCTGCCTGCCCGCTCCAGGGCTGTAAAAAACATTGAGCTGATAATCCCAATCGGCATAATCAGAAGCGCCCAGCTAACCATTGATGTTGCCCTCAGGGTTATAGCAACCGTTTCCGGATGATCCGGAATAAACATGGTTACCATACCCGCCGCCTGCCAGCGTAACAGGATAAAGAACAACCCCGCGGCAATAACGGATACAGTAATAACTCTCCCCAGGGTCCCCCTGACCCGGTTGGTAAGCCCGGCTCCGTGATTATAGCTGAGAATTGGTTGAGAACCTATGCTAATTCCCAGGAAAAACACTGTTCCAAACATAATCAGGTATTGCACCATGGCAAAAGCGGCAACACCTTCACTACCGATATAACTTAACAATGCCCTGTTAAATAAGAAAGTTGTAACCCCTCCGGCAATACTGTTAAAAAGCTCTGATGAACCGTTAACAGCAATCGTTCGCAATGCTCTGAAACCCCCACCGGGAATACCAATCTGAAGTCCCGGTTTATTTTTAATTTTTTTATATAAAAAATAGGCAACAAAAATCAATGCGCCCAGAGTCTGTGCTATTCCTGTTGCTAATGCAGCCCCGGAAATTCCCATGCTAAGGGGAAAAAGAAATATGTAGTCTAAAATAATGTTCAGAATCGCCATAGCTACCATAACGCCGGTAGCCAGATTTGGGCGTCCGTCATTCCGAACAGTCTGTTCAAGAATGAAGATCAGGATCATCGTTGTGAAAAAGGGGTACAGAGTAACCAGGTATTGCCCGGCCAACTCTCCCAGGCTACCTGAAGTACCAAGGATCGTAAGAATAGGGGAAAGAGCAACTATTGTTAAAATACTGCATCCTATACCGAGGCCGGTGCCAAGGGATATAACCAGACCCAAAACTCTACGGGCTTGTTTACTTTTTCCGGCCCCCTGAAGCACGGCAACCCGGGCATTGCCACCAACTCCGATCATGGCTGCCAGACCAATAAAGAAAGCCAGGATTGGATATAATATATTAACCGAGGCCAGGGCCTCCGGGCCAAGACTTCGCCCTACCATTACAGCATCTGCCATGTGGTACAAAGACATAAAAAGCATTGAAGCTATCGCCGGCAAAGCATTCTTTAATATCAATGCTCCCAACGGATGTCTAAGAAACAATTCCCTGGCCGGATCTTCGTTTACTGGCAGGGCAGATCCCAAATCATCTGAGGAACATAGTGAGTAGTTTTTTTCTTGATCGTCGTTTCGCATGGTTTAACTCCTTCAATATATATTAGCATTGTAAAACTGCCAATACTATAGCACTTTGGACCGAAACGACAGGTAAGGTCCGACAGCAGTAAACAGATTAGTTCGGAAGGATGATTTTCTTTCAAACCTGAGTACATGCAGGTATCGTATATGACAACATTATTTACTGAAATATTGCAGTTCTCAGTACCTGTCACACAGGGGCAAACCTCTCAGAAACATGCTTAATATTAAACTATTTACGAAACTGCTTTTTATCATTATTGCAGATAACCTGTATCACCTGGCGCCCTGAAAGCATTGCTCCGGGCAAACCGGCTGGCGGATTAGTCCATTGCCCTACCTGGTAGTAGTTTGACAGCCCGGGCAACCTGGCTGGTATTTTAAATCTCCCGGCATCAGGAGGCACGATCCAGGACATATAAGCACCCTTATAAACATTCGTATAGCGATAGTAACTATAGGGAGTGGTAACATCAACAACCTTTATATTGTTTTTAGTTGCTGGAAATCTTTTATTAAGCTCGGGAACCACTTTTTCAACAAGTTCATTTTTTCTTTCCCTGTAGAGCTCTCTGTTCTTTACTGATCCTGCCCAATAATCATAACCCGAGCTAAGTGTTGCAGTAACAACGCTCTTTCCTTCGGGAGCAAGGGTCGGATCAAAAGAATAGTTCGTCAGGTAAAGATATTCATTAAATACTCCACCCAGGTTAATCGGGTTGGCCAGCCTTACTGCCACTTTATTTTCTTCTCCAGACAAATCACTATCAATTCCAAAAGATATTTGAACCGAAGTATATGTAGGCAATGATTTAAAACTTTCTTTGATCAGGGGACTGTTATAGCGGCCACGCAGCAGTTCATAAACAGAGTGATAAAGGTCAGCCGCGGATATAATCAGGTTGCCTCTGACTACTGTACCGTCTTCCATTCTTAAACCAACAGCAAAATCTTCTTCAACCAGGATTTCATTTACAGGATTGTTATAATTGATCACTCCACCAGCCTCTAAAAAGCTGGTTTCGAGTGCCCTGGCAAACCGCAGCGAACCTCCTTGTGGAAATCCGGCATCACCTGCATGGTGAGAAGCAAGGGTGCTGATCACAGCCAGCATGGAATATCCACTGGGCATAATCTGAGAAAGGGCGTCCCGAAGAAAAGGGCTTTTAATCCTGCTGATGTATTCTTCTATCGAAATTCTGGAAAAGCGACCCATAATTTTAAAAAGGGGTAACATCCTGAACAACATGGGAACCATATCCCAGGCTTTCATCAGCTCATCCGGTTTATCCAGGGGAAATTCGAGGCGAGACATTTTTCTGGCTGCACCTGTTATCTCTTTTATCACCAGCTCATCATCAGGAAAAAACTCAAGCAGGTGTGATTCAAGTTTATCCATGTTGTTGTAGATATTTACTCTTTCGCCAACTGATCCTTCAACTGTCATGAATTTATCATGATTGATTATTTCCATTTCATTTATCGGGCAGACTTCACGCCAGAGTCGATTAAACTGACTACCCGAACCGCTACCGACCAGCCAGTGTATGCAGCCATCAAATATAAAACCATTACGTTCCCAGGAAGTGCACAACCCCCCTGGTAAATGATGCTTTTCATAGATAGTTACCTCGTACCCATTTCGGCAGGCATGTATCCCGGCCGATAAACCAGCAATGCCTGCTCCTATAATCATTATTTTTTTAGTCATAACCGATGACCTCCTCAATGGAAATTTGTTTTAGTTTTTGCTGCTCAAGTTTTTCACGCATCGGTTTCATATAACTCCTGGAAAGTCGATAATGGTCTCTTAAACTATTAAATTTTTTATATAAATTGTCTTTATAATTTTTTATAGCTCCACCCCCGGGATAAAGCTGTTTAAATGGCTCTAACAAATCAGGGAAATGGTCTTTCATAAAATCAAAAAACACCTTCCTTGTTGCTCCCCTTAGATATAAAACCCCAGGCAACACATAGTCTACCTTGCAATCTGCACCATTGAATAAAAGGCCATCCAAATTGACAACACTATCTGTTAATAACGGGATAATAGGCATGATGTGCAAGCCGGTGGAACAACCGGTTCCGGCAAATTCTTTTAAAACTTTAAAACGCTCAGCAGCTGGCGAAGAACCTGGTTCAATCAGTTTCCTCAGTTCTTCGTTTATTGTAGTTATTGTTGCCGCTATATTAACATAAGTTATCCTGGATAACTTATCGATCAGATCAAAGTCTCGTAAAATCAGGCTTGATTTAGTTGATATTATAACCGGTGTTTTATATTTAATCAGCAGTTTTAAAATCGCCGGAATAATTTTATACTCTTTTTCTGCCGGTTGGTAGCTGTCAGT
Source organism: uncultured Syntrophomonadaceae bacterium (assembly GCA_964492615.1). Classification (GTDB taxonomy): domain Bacteria; phylum Bacillota; class Dethiobacteria; order DTU022; family DTU022; genus JAABTH01. Next base: position 77,738 of record CAZBKZ010000001.1, read on the forward strand.
TACTCCTCCAAGATTAATAACATCACCATTCCAGTTCGGTGAACTTAGCTCCCGTTCCAGAATATCTACAATATTACTTTTAACATATATTTTATGATAAAAATCTTCCTTATATGTATGGCCAAGATGGCCATGTGAATAAAGTGCATAACAGTAACGACAGCCGTGCGCGCACCCCCTGTAAACATTTAAATCCCACCCGTAAGGTATTTTTCTTTTCAGTTTTGTCAGGGCTGTTTTAACTTCTAGTTCATTAAACATATTGAGCTCCCAGCTGGAGTAAATTTAATTAATGCTCCACAACCTAATATATTGTACCTTAATATGGACAGATATTCTATGAACTATGCGTAAAAGTTACATTTAACAACTACCTTGTTAACTTGCATTTCTGCAACAGTTATTTATAATTAAAAAGTATTGCCTCTTTCCGGTTGGCACAACAATTGATAGTATACTATCAATAACCGGAAAACAGATACCGAAGGAGAAAATAATAAATGAAAAAAAAGTGGGCAGTAATGTGGTCAGTATATCTTGCCAGCGTTACAGTAATTGTAAATCAGTTTAAAGTGCCTCCCGTGCTACAGACTCTTATTGCAGAGATGCAGCTTGACCTGGCCACAGCCGGTTTAATGATGTCTATCTTTGCTCTAACTGGAGTTATTCTTGCATTTCCTGCCGCTTTGCTGATGGGGAAATATGGTTTAAAAAAAAGCGGTCTCCTCGGACTGGGCTTTACAGTAATCGGATCAATAGCCGGTTCGCTTTCTACGGGCGCAACAATGCTCCTGCTGGGCAGGGTTATTGAAGGTATAGGACTCGGACTGATCGCGGTTATTGCTCCTGCCGCAATTGCCCTCTGGTTTAAGCCAGATCGGGTAGGTTTGCCTATGGGCATATGGGCAACATGGATGCCTGTAGGCAGCGCTATTGCATATAATATAACCACTCCGATTCAAGCATCTTTTGGCTGGCAGGGGGTGTGGTGGTTTGGAACAGCACTTGGCCTAATTTCTTTTATAGTATATGCTTTATTCGTTACCTGCCCACCTGTAACAGACAAAAACAAGATTACTGCAAAAAAAACTTATCCAGAAATCTCTTTTACGCAGGGGCTAAAGACTCCGGCTATATGGTTGCTGGCAATTGGCTTATTCGGCCCAACTTTTGGGACTATCGGTTATACAACCTGGTCCCCGGTTTACTTTAATGAAGTATTCTTCATAGACGCTGTTAAAGCTAACTTTTTTACCAGCGTTGTTTATATAGTTAAAATATTTGGAGCTCTCAGCTGCGGCTGGGTTTTAAGCAGAGTAAAAGATCGTAATTTAGTCTTAATCGGGGCAAGTGTGCTAGCGACTATTGTTTACCCAATAGGTTTTACTTTAGGATCTGCCGGCCTCATACTTCCTTATGTTATTCTGATCGGGTTTGTTCCGGCTTATGTTGCCGCCACTACCTTTGCTTCTGCGCCTACTGCAGTGCCTTCCCCTGCCCTGGCAGGGCTGGCCATGGCAGCTGTAATGGTTGGTCAAAACAGCGCCACTCTTATTGCTCCCCCGCTAATGGGCGCTGTTATTGAAAGAACAGGCAGCTGGGCTGCCGCGGGCATCCCCATGCTGGTTGTTATGATCCTGTCAACAGCCGCCCTTCTGATATATTACAGAATAAAAAAATTGACTACCGGCAGCTCATACGATAAAGAAAAAATCGAAAACGCCTTACTTCAGAAAAGTTAGCTGCTACAACAGTATTTAAAGCTTAGGATTCTATGACATTAGTTGACTTTTATATATAATGGTGACATAATAAGAAAAATACTGTTAGGGCAAAACCATTGTAAAGTGGTGACGCAAAGCTAAAGGGGCCGCAAAAATTTTTGCAGAGCCAGCCAGTTGCCGGTTAGAAAACTATGACCCGCCTCACTGTTAAGGCGGGTATTTTAAACTGCAGGTTTAGATAAAGAGTATAACTAAAGGCGGAAAAAAGATGACAAAACGAATTTTTGGCAAAACGATTATACCCTTTTTACTGTCCTTACTATTAGTTCTTACAATCTCCTGTCAGGCTCATGCCCTGATGCAAAAACTCGCTTTAAGTGACCTTACAGACCAGTCTGATTCAATTATTACCGGAACCATAGAAAAACTTCAAAGCCAGTGGGATACAGAACAAGGTAACATATTTACTACTATTACTGTAACTGTTGACAGTAAAATTAAAGGTGAAGATAAACCGGAAACGATTACTGTGATTATTCCCGGAGGAACTGTTGACGGTATAACTCAGATTGTTTCTGATACCGCTGAATTCCAGGTTGGCGAAGAAGTTGTTTTGTTTCTCAATGAACTACCATGGTACAGAATAAATTTTGCCGGCTCTGCATCGGCAAGTATTTTTGAAGTATGCGGTAACTTCCAGGGTAAAATGAGTATTACTGATGATAGCGTCTCCGGCAAACCACTTGAAGAGCTGGAGGATGAAATAAACTTTTTACTTGAAGCTGATCAGACAGATAGTTCCCTTGACCCACTGGAAGACGAACCGCTGTTTGTCAGCAATCATGCATTTGTCACCCTGCCATTTCGCTGGACTGGTCTTTCGCCTGTTGTTCCCTATTATATAAATTCCTCCAGCTCCAGAATAACCGAGATCAATGCCGCTGCCACCTCCTGGAATAATGCCGGTGCAAACTTTGCATTTAACTACCGCGGAACACACTCGCGATCCGGTGGACCTCTCTATAATGGAGTAAATGAAATCATGTGGCGCGACCTGGGCACGAATAACGCCCTTGCTATCGCTTCAATCTGGGTTGCCGGAAATATTATCATGGAAGCAGATATGAGCTTTAACACGAGATATAACTGGAGCACCAGCGGTAGTATCTATGATGTACAAACCGTCGCCTTGCATGAGTTCGGTCACTGGGTTGGGCTGGATCATTCCAGCACTTTTGGCTCCATCATGTATTACCAGTATAAAGGCACACAGCGTAACCTGCACCAGGATGACATTGCAGGAATACGCTATATATACGGCAATTCTGCTCCCGTTTCTCTCTGCACAGTTTCTGTTCCCAGCCGTCCGGGAGGCTCGTCAAGCGGTATTGTGGGAACGACTTACAACTATACTGCATCAGGATCCAGCTGTTCTAACGGCCATAATCTTGAATACAAGTTTTATTTTAGTGATGATACTGAATCAAACTGGCGAACGTTCGCCAATTGTAATAAATACTGGAGCAGTCCAGGGAGTCACAGCGTATGGGTACAAACACGCTGTGCAGCCGACAATAACAGGGTTTCATTAATGTCTCAGCCACTAGAGATAACCGTATCAGCGGCACCGGTTTACTACGATTTAACGATCTCTGCGGAAGGCGGGGGAATTACTGTTCCAACCAGCGGAACATATCCATATTTAAACGGGACTTCAGTTACAATTGAGGCGACCCCAGATAATGGATGGCAGTTTGAAAAATGGATAATCAATAATGAAGAAAGCTCTAATAGCCGGACCAGTTTCAATATAGGCAGAAACACGGTTGCCAGGGCTGTATTTTCAGAGTTAGAAGAAATAGAGGAAGAAAACAGTGAACAGGAAGATCAAAATAGCGGGTCCGACACAAATAATGATGACGACAACTCTGTTGTTGATCACCAGGTTAATATTGTAATTGAAGGCCAGGGAACTACAGATCCAGCTGAGGGTATTCATTATTATAGCTCAGGTGAGAGCTTGCTGCTAACCGCTTTTCCTGCAGAAAACTGGATCCTGGAGAAATGGGTAGTTGGTGACGAAGAATTTAGCGTACTTTCGATTACTCTTAATGTGAATAGTAGCATGACAATAAATGCAATTTTTAGTGACAGGCCTGAAATAATCGAAGACGATAATGGCCAGGGCCAGGATAACGCAGGCAGTAGTTCAGGAGAAAATACGAATGCTGGAAGCAGTGGCGGAACAACCTCTGGTGGCAGTGCCGGTTCAGGAAGTGGAACCAATACCTCTCCACCGGCGCCCAGTGCACCATCCGCCCCCCCTCCGGCTGTTATTCAGCATCAATTAGCAATAGCTGTTGAAGGAGAAGGTAATGTATACCCCGGACCCGGTAAACACTCATATAATAAAGACAATGAGGTTAACATAATAGCCGAACCTGCGGCTGGGTGGATTTTTGTTAAATGGATAATAGATGGAAAGGATATAAGCTTTCACAGCCATTCCATTAAAATGGATCGCGATCGCTCTGCAACAGCATTTTTTTCAAAGCAGAAGCCTGGCGACCTCACCAATGACGGCAATGTCTCGGTTTCAGATGTAGTAAAAATTACCCGCTACTCACTCGGCATTTCCGAGCTGACAGAAGAGCAGATCGCAAGCGCAGATGTTAATGGCGACGGAGTTGTCGACGTGCGGGATATTACATTGATCATGCGTTACGCCCTTGGGTTAATCGACTCTTTCCCTGTTGACCGGTAACAATTCAGGCACTGCTGCAGGAAGACTTGCTGCAGCGGTCATTACAATATTTACAGGCCAGAGCTGCATTTGAAAGCTCTGAAAATCTTTCCGGGTACTTGTAATGCAGCAGCTCCCATTGAAAGAGCAACAGAGCGCCCATTGCAACCAGCGAATACGACCAGAAAGATTTTAAGTAGATCAGGGGCGAAACAATAATTGGGAAGCCCCAACTATATATACGACAGGTAGCACAACAGCGATTGTGCACAATCCAGTTTTGAAAAGGGCACCATAAATTTACGAAGAGTTGATCCAGAAAATAAAATAAAAACGCGCTCATAACCACCCAGTAGCTATCCAGCCTCAACAACCCAATCAGGATAAGGGCTACTGCCCATACCAGCGCTGCCAAAATTGCCCGCCTGTCAAATTTCTTCGTATAAGAAAGCAGCTCTGTAATATCATGCTTTAGATGAATATAATTTAATTTAAATATTTTTCCGCGTCCGATAAAATGGTTTAACCCCGGGATAAGGGCAAGGGCCATTTCGAACATCAGCAGGACCCATAGCAGATGGAATACCCTGACATTACCAACTACCTGATAATTAAAAACTACAGCAGCAAATTCTTTGCCTGCCAGACTTATAATAACAGCTGATGCAAAAACAACAGTGCGTAAAATAAATATTTTTCGGGAAAGTATCCAGTTTAACATTTCATACAAAGCTCCCATATACTAATATGTAACCCTGTATATATTGACACATCCATAAATAAATTTCAACCAGGCAAAGGAATAAGCAGACAAACGGTAAGGGGCTGCTTCGCAAGAAACAGCCCCTTAAAATGCGCTATCCTATATACAGTTTGTCAACTTATCTGAGTGAATCTCTTGCTTCAAGAAGAGCTTCATATACCGACCAGGCCGGCAGTCCGCTTGCTTCCAGCTGATCGAGGAAACCTTCAACAACCGGTGTTGATACCTCGAGCAGATCTGCTGTATCCTGCTCAGTCCACTGGTACACTTCTATGCCATTTTCCTCCATCTTATCAATACCACGCTGTGCAGCGTCGGCATAAACCGAGGAGGCCTTCAGACCCAGCTCCAGACCGCTGTTTTCCTCAAAAATAGCCTGAATGTCCGCCGGAAGTGAATTCCAGGTGTCTTCATTCATAAAAATAGCCTTGGTTGCATAGAACATACTCATACCATTCGTGCCATATTCCAGTACCTCGTAGAGGCTGTAAGTATCAATAGCAGCATGATCAGTCAACAAACCATCCACTACTCCACGCTCCAAAGCATCATATACCTCAGGCATGGGAATCAGGGAACCCATTCCACCAAGAGCATCAATTGTATCTTCTTCAAGCTCGCCGGAAACCCTTAAATCACGTCCCCTGAAACCGTCTACTCCCTGAATTGGCGCATTATTGGTATAAGCATTGCCTTCAGGAAGTCCATAGAGGGCAAATACCTTATAACCTGCCCATTCATTCTGGAAATCTTCATTTTCTTCCAGCAGGATATTAATGGTCCGGGTTACCTCTTCCATTGACTGGAAATGAGCAGGGAACCTGGTAAAATCAGTTAACGGAAAACGACCGGGAGTATACCCGAGCATTGTAAAACCTATATCTACCGCTCCGGTAGCAACGTCATCCACGATTGCCCTGCTTTCAGACAAAGAACCACCAGGATAAAAATTAATTTCTACCCTGCCATTTGATGCTGCTTCAATAGCTTCAATCCATGGCTCAACTACATTTACATGCTGGTGGTGAGGAGCTGGGAACGGAGATGCAAAATCAAGACTAATTACTTCACCGGCATCAACCGGTTCATCAACAGGCTCATCAACAGGCTCATCAACCGGAGCATCGACTGCTTCCTGCCCGCCACAACCTGTAAGAGCAAGCCCCAGGAAAAACAATACCATCACGGGTAATAAAAACAGCTTCCAGCGCTTCAAATTAAACATTTTATTCCCTCCAATTTATAGTCTTTAGTTCTTTCAGGACCCCACACATCAAAGCACAAAGAGTTTATTCTTGCACAGGCATCCCCCCCCATTTCAATTTATTAATTAATACATTAAGCCAGGTAAGAAAAGCGCAATTTGCGGAAATGCGGCTACTATTATAGCCCCGATAACCAGGGTAACCCAAAATGGTACCTGATATTTAAAAACCTGGGCAGAAGGAACCTTTGTAACCTGGGCGACAACCAGGCTGGCTACCCCAACTGGTGGGGTGAGCAGGCCGGTTAAGTTCATCATAGTGGTCATAACACCAAACCAGATGGGGTTATAACCCAATTCCAGGATAATAGGGTAAAATATTGGAGTCATAATAACTATTGTTGCCAACTCATCCATGAAAAAGCCCATAATCGTATAAATCAGCAGTATAATCAAAATTATTATAAAAGGAGTTACGTCCAGCGCATCTATGAAAGATGATAGGCTAAAGGGAATCCTACTTCTGGTGAGAAAAATACCAAACAACTTACCACCGATAACTATAGCAAAAACCATGGCGGTTATGGTAGTTGCCGAACTGATCGAATCAACAAATTTTGCCCACGACAGTCTTCTCATGATCAGCACAAGCACCAGGGATAAAAATGCCCCTGCCGCGCCCGCTTCTGTCGGTGTAAAAAACCCGAGATATATTCCTCCGATGCTTATAACAAAAATTACCGGTAACGGCCAGACATACATTACTTTTTTCAGATCTATTGAAAATCGTTCTTTTGTATCTGAGACGGGAGGGCCAAGGTCAGGCCTGACCCGAATTACGATATACGTGGTAATCATTAGCATTAGAGTAAGCATTATCCCGGGGATCAAACCGGCAATCAGAACCTGCCCGATCGACTCTTCTGTAATAACGCCATATAATATCAGGGTTGTGCTGGGTGGAATTACAATACCCAGGGTTGAACCAACCGAAGCGATACTGGCTGCCAAACCTTGATTATACTTATGCTTGGTCATTTCAGGCACAGCAATTGAACCTATAGTTGAAGCAGCGGCAGTGGCTGAACCGCAAACAGCGCCAAAAACTGCTGCTGCTCCCAGGGTGGCAATAGCCATCCCACCCCTGACTTTTCTGAATAAATCGCTCATTACGTTATAAAGGTCGGCTGCCACTCCCGCTTTCGATAAAAATATACCCATAAGCACAAAGAGTGGAATAACACTCAGAGAATAATTTTCTACCAGTATAACCAAATCGCTGCCCAATTTACTTAAAGAAGGTCCGCTGCTGGTCAGCATTATATTACCAAGCACCGCAATAGCGATTAATGCAAAACCTACAGGTAATCTCAAGGTTATCAGGATCAACATCAGCACTATGCCAAGAATGCCTATTTCAATTGGTGCCATCGTTTTTTCCTCCTACCGGCTGTGAAAAAATCAGATCTGTTACAACAACTAAAAAGAGCCCAAGTAGTCCTAAAAATGCCAGTAATATTACAGGCCAGCTAGGTATTTGCAAACTTGCAGTCCTGGCACCGGTATCCATCATGTATATCCCATGAGCCAGGAGCCGCCAGGTCATAACCCCTGCAACTGCAACAAATGCCAATTGTTTAAGATTATATATAATCAACCGGGAGGCTCTAGACTTTAAATACTTTTCATAATATCCATAGAAAAAATCAATTTCAACGTTTTCCTTATTCCTTTCTGCATTGCCAAAAGCAAAATAAACTAGAATAACGAGAAAAATCCCGGTTAATTCATATATTCCGCGAAATCTAAACTCAAACAGCGCTCTGCCAATAATGTCAATTACCGTCATTGTCATTAAAGCCACTAAGAATAAACAGCTGATGTAGTGGAAATAGCGGTTAAACGTAATAAGCGCTTTTCTCATAATCACGCCCCCTTTATAAATTTATTTATAGCTTCATCTAATCTTTAAAATACAAGCATCTTATTTGACCTTACCAACAGGCAATATGTTACTATTCTCAATTGCCAAAACTGTAAGGTCACCAAGCAAACATGTATCACTAAATTGACTAGTCATAACTGTATATTTAAGTCGCAATATTCATGCCAAAATGCGATCCATATACAGCTTAGTGATAACATAACCATTGGATAAACCTTTAATATGCCTTGTTTTAACTTTAAATACAGGTATCCTTTTCAAGGTTTTTAACAATATTAAACCAGCATATGTATTTATATCCTTTTAAATTATTTCATAATGAATTTAGAATTTCATTTTGCAATTCTACTCGTACCACATTTGACAATTTTAATCTATAGCAACATTGCTAAGTTTGTTATAATAAATACTTTTTATCCACTGAAAGCTATTGATATTTTGTGCCTGCATGCAAACAGGAATTCTATGGATAAAAAAGGAAGCTGCAGTTAAATTCAGCAAACTGATAGCTCCCTACTTTATAAATTTTAATCTGGTGGGGACGAGAGGTTTTGAACCTCCGGCCTCTTGAATGTGAGTCAAGCGCTCTCCCCCTGAGCTACGTCCCCATGTTATTCTAACTGTTTATATTTTCTTAAATTATACCACAGTTTTTCAACGCATCAATACTTCCGGGGCTCACTTTAGACTTACTGGTAATATGTAAAAAGCGCCCCGGGCTTTTACCCCCGGGACGCCTTAGTTCTAATGCGTTATTAATATAGCAACTGGGAAGAAAGGAAAAATCCACCTCTTTTACCCCCAATTGTTTTAGAGCATCTGTAATCCCACATCGAAAGGATCCACTACATGAGTGCCACCGTCTACCAGAATTGCCGAACCTGTAATAAAGCTGGCATCATCACCGGCCAGGAAGCTGCAGATACCGGTAATTTCATCGGGTTCTGCTCCCCGCCTTAAGGGAATAGACTGGAACGGCCCCAGGTTGTCTTTGCCAAATTCGCCGAAATGGCCCCTGGTCATATCTGTTAAGGTGAACCCTGGACATACTGCATTGAAGCGGATATTAAACTTACCATAATCTGTTGCTGCCTGTTTTGTTAACATAATCAATGCAGCCTTGGTTGTACTGTAACCAACCCTGCCGGATAAGCAGCGAACTCCACCAAGGGAAGCAATGTTGATTACTGAACCTCCACCCTTCTCTTTCATATGAGGAATCACTTCGCGCATCAGCAGAAATGGTGCGTTCAGATTGGTGGCAAGGATTTTATTCCAGTCATCAAGGTCTACCTCTACAACGCCACCTTCAAAATTAACCGCAGCGTTATTGACAAGGATATCCAGTTTGCCTCCCCATTCAATAGCTGCTTTAACAACAGCTTTCACATCTTCATGCTTGGTGATGTCACCGGAAAAAACCTTAACCTTATCAGATGGAAGTTGTGCAGCAACATCTTCCAGGTTTTTCTTCCTGCGGCCAATTATGCACACTTTCGCTCCATCTTTTACAAAGCGCTTTGCTATAGCTTCACCGATACCGCTTCCAGCCCCGGTTATCAGAGCGACTTTATTGTCGAGTACCATTTGTTTAATTCACCTCATATCTTAAGTTTAAACAAAACAGATAAATGAAAATAACCGTTTCTGTTTTTTTTAAAGCTCGCGCCAGTTCCAATCTCTGCCGCCTTTAAAAACATTGGCATTCATTTCGTTACTGAGGTTAAGCAGCACAGAGTTAGGGAAGTGGACAAACATTGTATAGAAGAACTCAGCTGCGCTGTTTGTTTCTTCCAGGGCTTTCTCTGTCAGCTCAACATATTTCCTGGTATAATCAATTGAACTGTAATCAAAAGGCATTCCCGGTTTTTGGTGGCCGGGAATCACAATATCAGGTTCCAGTGTTTTAAGAAAATCAAGATCCTTAATCCACTGCTGCCGTTCTTCTTTGGTAAGCTCACAAGTAAATGGATGTGCCTCATTGAAAAGAAGGTCGCTACCGTAAAGGGTTTTGATTGAAGGAATCCAAACTACCGAGTTGTATCTCATATCACCCATTAGTTTAGGAATAACTTCAAGGCGATGGCCTTCAAGTTCAAAGTAGTTTTCTTTCAACGGTTTGATTTTAACTGTTTTACGGCAAACGTTCATTTTACCTATTACGTTTTCCCAGTGTTCAATCTTACCAAAAAACTGTTCATTAATCATATCGCAGTCTTCCTGCAAAGCCAGTACTTCGGCTTCAGGAAATTCATCTGCTATATGACCCAGACCAAAATAATGATCAGGGTGGGAGTGGCTAACAAATATTTTAGTTAACTTTTTACCCGTTTCCAATATTTCAGCAATTACCCGGTGAGCGTTGGAACGAGTCCACTGGGTGTCAAGCAGAGCAGCTTCTTTTTCACCCATAACGATAACAGATGCAACCCTGAATCCTGGTTCGTTGGCAAAGTATGTCTTTGTTGATAGCTTCCCTTCACCGTGTGTGTTTAATCTAACTTCCATGGTAAAACCTCCTCCTATTTGCCACGACTAAAGTTCGTATGTTTTCTTGAGAAGTTTCAGTACTGTATCAGCATCAATTTCTTTCGGAATAAAGTGCGCACAATCATCATTAAGCACCTTGGGCGCTACTTTTTCAATCTCACTTATGTCAATATCCAAATCCTTCATAACCGGAAGACCAATGCTCTTTGTAAATTCTCTGATTGCGTCGGCAACTTTTTCACCGGCTTCAACAGGAGCAAGTCCTTCAATGTCTACACCTATGGCAGAAGCAATGATCTTAATCTTATCAGGAGCCTGATCGGCAACATATTCCACTACAATTGGCTGGGCAACCGAGCAAAGCTCCCCATGATTTTTATGGAAAATAGCTCCCAATGTATGGGCAATAGCATGGCCAAGCTGCGGAGGAGCATCGTTAAAAGCTATCCCGGCGATCATTGCAGCCAGGCTCAGCTTGGATCTTATTTCTTTATTGTCGGGATCCTTTATCGCCTTGGGAAGGTTCTCGTAAACCAACCGAATTGTTCTTTCAGCCAGGATATCGGAAACAGGGTTTGCTGCAACTGATGTTAATGCTTCAATACCATGTGAAAAAGCATCAATTCCTGTAACTGCAGTCAGGTGTGCCGGCAAACCTACTGTATAGATTGGGTCAACAATCGCCAGACTGGCCACGCATGGCGCCCCAATTACTCCGCTCTTTATATCCTTTTCAGTATCGCTGACCACGCTGATGGCGTTGACTTCACTACCTGTTCCGGCAGTTGTTGGAATTAAAACCAGGGTTTTGCCGGGCTTAAGAGGTATGCTCTTGTCAAAATACTGAGTAACCGGAGAAGGGTTGCCCAGTAAAACATTAATTGCTTTAGCCGCATCAAGAGCACTTCCGCCCCCAATTGCCACAATCCCATCAATACCCTGCGCCTTGGCAAATGCTGCTCCCTCTTCTACTACTTCCGCCGGTGGATCGGGGACAACCTTGTCATAAGGAACAGTTTCGATGCCTTCCTTTTGAATTAGGCCGAGGATCTTATCGGCAATACCGGTTCTTTTAATTACGCTACCATGTACTACAAGAACTTTTTTACATCCCATCTCCTTCAGTTTAGCTCCAACCTGTTCCGAAGCACCATAACCAAAAAGAATCGGGGGGGTGGGGTGAATATTATAAATCATTCATAACACTCCTTTGTATTATTATAGTAATTGTGGAACAAACCGCGATATAAATTTCCCTTATCACCGCCTTTGCACAATTGTTTTATAAACAATAAATAGCTAAATTAACAAGCGCCAGATGTTTACCTTTATTTATTTCGACATTTTAACAAATAACCCTACCTGGCTAACAGTCTATTTACAAAAGGCCGGGCAACCAGAGGCCGACTTTCGGGAATATCATAACAAGAATGATTACAGCCATCTGGATCAGGAAATAGGGCACTCCACCACGGTATACATCATGCATTTCCACTTCGTCGCATGAACCTTTAAGAGCATAAAGCACCATGCCAACAGGGGGAGTGATGCCGGCAATACCGGTTGTGATCAGGATTAATACACAGAACCAGAGGGGGTCGAAACCAAGAGCAATTACTGCAGGTGTAAAAAGTGGCACAGTAATCATCATCATGGCGATCGAATCCATAAAACAGCCGAGAACTAAGATACAGCCAATCATTATAGCAACAATAAAGTACGGACCTACTGGCGCATTAACTATCGAATTAACAATAGACGGCCCTGCACCAGTCAGAGTAAGCACCCTGCCAAAAATACTCGAAGTAGAAATAATCAAAAAAAGCATGCTGGTCATCTTTGCCGAAGCCATCAGACTGTCAACGAAAATTTTCCAGGTTAGTCTTCTGTAAACCAGGGCCAACAGTATTGTGCCAATAGCTCCCAATGCTGCGGCTTCAGTTGCTGTTGCAATACCTAAAAAGATCACGCCCAAAACCAGTAAAACAATAATTCCGAGAGGCAAAGCCTTTGCAATTCTTAAAAGAACTTCTTTAAAAGGATACCTGTATTCTTGTTCTACTTTATCAGGGACAAGGTGCGGCCATATTTTGCTGGATACCAGAATAAAAACTATAAATAGGGCCGAGCAAATTAGCCCCGGAAGCAAGCCGCCAATCAGAACCCGGTTTGGAGACACTTCCGCAAGAGTTGCCAGGATAATGGCCAGCGAACTTGGTGGAATAAGGGTTGCCAGGGCTGCCCCTCCAAGAGCGGTCCCGCAGGCAAACCACTTGGTATAACCATGCCTGAGCATTCTGGGAACCAGCGTAGCTCCAAGAGTAGCCCCAGTTGCTATCGGGGCCCCACTGAGTACAGCAAGCACAGTTCCCGTACCTACTGTAAGAATTGCATCCTGCGTTCTTAATTTACCAAAAATGCTTTCTGAAGCATTTGTTACCAGATCAATAAACTGACATCGAACAATAATCTCTCCCATAATTATAAATAGAGGCACGGCAATTAAAACAAAGGAATTAAGGGATGCAAACATTCCCACAGCAATTAAGCTGAAAAACCTGGTGCCGCTGTGCAAAACAAGAACAGTTATATTAGCCGCCATGAATGATAATGCTACAGGAAAACCAAGCAGCATCAATGCAAAAAATACTCCAAGCAGCACAAGGATAACTACTGATACTTCCATGACAAACCTCCTCAACAACCTGTCATATAAATAACTAAACTTACAGCGAAAGCTGTTTAGTTTGTATCAACAACCTCGCCCGGGCTTCCAATATTAGTTCCAGAATTACTACCTTTAAATAAACCTTTAAATTCTGTCCAGGTTTGAATCAAAAATTCTATAACCATGAATAACCAACCAATTGGCATAAAGATCATCAGGTAAACAAGCGGAAATCTGATTGGATAATCGGTAGACATACCTTCTGCCCATACATTATTGATTACATAATCTCCGGTCGCGTAAAGCAGAAAACAACAAAAACCAAAGCCAAGCAATTTCATAATTGCACTATTAACAGCACGGACACGTTCACCAAACTTATCAGTCATAAAAGTAACAGATATGTGCGCTTTTTGACTTAAAACCCATGCGGCACCCAGGAAAGTTACCAAAAACAACGAATAACCGCTAAACTGCATTACGAACTGAATTGAGTAATTGAAAAAATATCGCGCAACAACTTCTGTTGTAATTAAAAGCATAGCAAAAACAATAATCATTGAACAAATAGCCGATGTTAATTTATACCAAAAGCTAATAAGACGGTTAAAAATCTCAGTTACTTTGGCCATACCGCAATTTCAACCTCACCTTCTGTTTAGGATATGGCGCACCCGGCAGGCTGAAGATACAGCCTGCCGGGGTGCGTCACAACAAAAAACGTAATTACTAGTTAACAGGGCTGTAAGGCCCGACAAACCTGCCTTGAGGCGGAGCATTCAGTTTTTCATGTATTTCTATGATGCGGTCCGCCATTTCATCGCCACTGTTGGGTCTTACAGCAACTTCAATATACTTGTCAAAGAAGATGTCGTAGAACTCCTGTGCTTCTGTGCCTTCAAAGGTAATGTCAACAACACCTTTTTCATCTGCAGTGTCAAACAGGTGAGTTATTTGATCAACAGCAAATTGTTCGAATAAAGGTGCGGCCTCTTCAACTGCTTCATATAACGCAACCTGCAAGTGCTCAGGTAAAGCCTCAACACTGTCAACGTTGGCAAAAATAACACTGAGAACAAAAGCAAAAGAAGGGTAGATGTTATAGGGGGCAACTTCATAATAGTTCCAGCTGTCATAAGTAGCCGTTGAACTGATCGCTCCATCTATAACTCCCTGCTGCAGCGAGTCGATAGTGTCAGCATCGCTCATAAACATTGATGTTGCACCCAAGGCTTCAAGCGCAGGCATATATGCTGCAGGGCTTCTCAGCCTTTTGCCCCTGAGATCATCAACACTGTCAATTGGGTCTTTCATAAAAATGTGCATAGTTCCTGCCGGACATTCGGTGATTAAAGTTGCATTGTATTTTTCACGGTGGGTCTGGTCAATAAGTTCAAACAGTCCAGCCGCTTCACGTTCTTCTTTGGTTCCCCAAGTATAAGCAATTGCTGTTCCTTCGGGAAGGTCCTGTAGATAAAAAGCAGGAGTTGTTCCAATCAGATCAAGGGTTCCATCGGCAAGCAGTTTAATCTGATCCGGGGAAGGGAATGTTTCAGGGCCTGAAACATTGATAATTAACTGACCTTCTGTTTTCTCTTCCAGGACTTCAATAAAGATATCAAAAACATCACGCATAATGTCGCCGGGGACCCAACCTGAAGCTGCTTCCCATACTATCGGATCTGTAACCTGCTCAGCTGGTTGATCTCCTGCCGGCTCTGTAGATCCTCCACAACCTGTAACGAACAATGCCATAACCATTAACAACGATAAAGCTACAAATAATACTTTTTTCATTAATATTTCCTCCTCTTTTCTCGCACTTCTAGACTGAAAATAACAACTGCTTAAAAAACTATAAGCATCACTCCCTATTTAATTTTTATTTTGAGAATAATGTACTTGCTAAAGTATGCAAAATATAAATAAATTTGAAGGATAATTCCTTTCCTATAGCCTCTGTAACATCAGAGGGTTTGAATCCAAATTATGCTTTCTCCATTATTCATCAATCACATCTGCTATTATACAAACCTGACCAGTTATAAGCGAACAGATCGTAACAAAGGTTACTATATAACATTGCAATTCTTGTGCCAATTGCTAAATTAAATTCTTTCTACCATCTAAATCCATACAACACCTACAACTACGGCAACTGCAACAAAAATAAAGGTTTTCAATTTGGTATTCTATAATAACTTGTTTCATTTTGAAATAGATCGTTTGACTGTTTCATTCAGCCTATGAGACATATAGGACTAATTCCAAACCTGCAGACTCCCTGTAACTATGCATTATGAAATAACAATGTAATCAACCAGGGATTACACAAGCAGAAAACCGATTAGAAGTTACAGATGGAATAAGCATCTATACAATTAAAATTTAATACCCGGCATTACTTAGTTTCCTTCTCGGGTTTTTCCATCAAGACTCTTTCTTTGAAATACAGGCAGGGCATTCCTGAGGAATTGCTGACTACATCAGCGGGGAAATAACGTGATTTAAAATTAAGCGCTCTGCAACCCCGGGGAAACTTGTTATCCCAGGTCACATAATAGTGTATACATTTCAAACAGTTAACTCTCATAACAGTCACCTTGGCTCAACCGATCATGCAGAACCTCCTTCTTGCTTTTATTTGAGATACCTTTCGAGATCATTGATCCCGGAGACTGACAAACCGTATTCTGACAGCTCCGCCTCTACCAGATTAGGATTTGCATAGCCTCCGATTATACCATTTAAGCGAGCAGCTGCCGTTGAATTAACAAAGTCTTGAAACTCTTTAAAGTAACCCTTAATTTCTGAAGACAGGTTATTATCTCCTTGCAAATAATACTTCTGGTGATAATCTTCGGCAAGATAAAAGTATTTATAAGGTATTATTAACGTATTTACTTCTTCCCCCAAGACCTTCTCCCAAGCCTCTTTGCTTTCCAAGGCATCCCTTTTCTGCTCGTCGTTATGATAAAAAATGATTGAAATATACTGCCTGGAATACTGGGGACCGACAGGGTTATGCCCGTTCCAGAAAAGTTCCAGAATCTCTTTGTAACTTACCTGGGCCGGATCATAATCTATCTGTAGTGTCTCAGTATGATCTCCCAGTTGATAGTAAGTGGGGTTTTCAGTTGAACCGCCGGCATAGCCAACCCTGGTGCGGTAAACTCCTTTAACCTGCCCGAACCGGGCATCAGGACCCCAGAATCAGCCCATGGCCAGGGTGGCTGTTTCCATTTTGTCAGGGACCTGAAGATCAACAGGTGGAATCATAAGCTCTTTTTCCCGATTGTTATCTGTTACCATACCTGAAACCTCCTTATCCAACTCTTCTTTATGAACATGATCATCGGAGTATCCTGCACAGGAGACCATAAAGGAAAGCCCTGCTATTGTTAATGTAAAAATATAAAGTATCTTTACTAATTGATTATTTCTGCTGCCGGTGTTTTTATTCATTCTATTCACCTGCTCCGGTAATAGACGCGATCATTTCCTGGGCTTCACTAAAGTTAGGATCCCCTTCGCCCACTCGTTCAAGGTATTTTAATGCTTCATTGTTATCACCGTTCAAGTAAGCCGCACGCCCTATAACGTAAGCAATAGACCTTGCATTCCCATAATTGGACTGCATCTTTGTTTCAATATCATACAACTCTTTGTAATATTCCATCGCCGGGCCCGGCAGATCATTCTGAACATAATATTCGATCAAACTTAGCCTGGACCAGGCTGGCTGCTGATAACCGCTTAAGTAATGAGGACGCAGATCCATGAGACGGTCAATATAATTCAGCCCTTCCCTGGTATCGACATAATTAAGCAGCATTGTTCCATAACGGGCCAGGTAGTTGGGGTTATAAGGTTCCAACTCATAAGCTCTTTCTGCCAGATCAAGCATTTTGTTAAGTTCACTCTGGCTTTGCATTCTTACTGCCTGTCCTTCAATCAGAACGTTATAGTTATGATAGTTTTCAGCCCGGTACGGATCAAGGGCTATCGCTTTCTCAATCTCAGTCAGAGCCTGCTTGATATTACCGCCCTCGAAAAGTTCCTGCGAGCGCCATGTTGTTTGCAAACCGTTATAAAGAATAAGGGTGTAGGTAAAAAGGGATAGACCGAAAACAACTCCCAGTAAACCGGGAAGTAAACTTCTAAAGGCTCCTTCGTTAATTTCATTTACACTAATATCCTGCTTGTCATTAAAATAAAGGCTCCTGCCGGCACCAAGCAGGGCAAACAAGAATATACCCACAGCGGCCATGGAAAAATTCCAATCTATAGCGCTGTGTGCTCCAAGAGCGGCAACAGGCATAAAAACAGCCGTCCAGTAGTGCCACCTGGACGGCGGCGCTTTCATTATAAAACATTTTTTGAGGAAAGCAAGAGTAAAACTAACCCAAATTCCTACAAAGGCAAGAAACCCAATTATGCCTGCTTCAATCCATACCTGTAGATAATGGTTATGCACTTCCCGGGAATCATAGGGCTGATCCTGGTAACTTTTGTATACGGCAGCCCAACCTCCTCCTCCCAAGCCAAAGAGGGGGTAATCTTTGATTACTTTTACCGCATCGGAAAATAGTTCAAAACGCCGGTCCATATTGCGATCGCGGGATAATGAAAAAATTCGATCATAAAAACGGTCAGGTAAAATTCTGCTCCAGGTAAAATTCAACCTTCTGCTGCTGTCAACTGAAATTAACTGTACTGAACGTACGGCAACCATGGTTCCTGGATAACGGTTAAACACTTCCACCGAAAGCCTGTCTGTTTGCGGACCGGTCTCCAGATCAAAGGTAAAAGTGTCCCACCCGCTTGTGCTTTGGCCGTGGTGTTTCAACAGCTCTAAATTTCGATAACCGGGTATTTCTCCAAGAACCTGGACACCCCATACATAATCAGGAGGCCCGGACTCACGGTTTAAATCTATATCGGCTTTAACATCTAAGATCAGTTGATACTGCTCTTCAGGCCTGATGTTATTTATCATCTGCTTTAGTGATTGCAGCTGCTCAGGCTCACCGGATTTTGTCTCCAGGCTTGTCGGAGCCAACAGAGGAACAATCACAAAAACAACTAAAACAACTACTATCACTGCTGTAAAAACTACAAAAATCGCTTTTTTATGCCTGCCTTCCAGGGAAAGAATATACTCTGCTGCTAACCCTAAAAACAGAGCAGCAACCAGCGCAAGCATTATGGGCAACCAGGCCATTGCCGGTGTGTCTGAGCGAAATATGGGATCGATCCAAAAAGCTACCGGAAGAGCCGGAATAATAGAAGCTGCCATGTAGAGAACTGCACGCAACCGGTTACCAGGGGGAGAGGCAAACACCATCAACACTGCCAGAGGTGGCAGCAGGAGCCAGGCCCCTCGTGAAAACGTAAGAATCACGGTGATTAGCATCAGAACTGCAGGCACCAGGTAAACTATTTTAAGCATCTTCCTGGCAAGGGGCGCCAGAGCAAGAGTCAGGAAATAAGCTGCCATCAGGTAAGCTGCTGCTGTATTAGCATAACCCATCGGTGAGGCTATTCTGTTTGCTGCATACGCGCCAATGAAATCCCAGTGACCGGCTGCTACTCCCAGGCTGGCCACGGTAATCACCGTTGCAGCAACCAGGATGATGTGCAAAACCAGGTTCAATCCGGGCGGTAATTTTTCATTCTCTTTAAAGGTAGCGGTACTATCATTACCACCTCTTGTCCATGGAAAACGAAATGACCAGTGCCGGCAGATATCAAGAACTACCAGGTATACGGACAGGTAAGATGCTATTTTTAACAACTCTTCCAGGGCTTCGCGTTTATTAACGGCAAAGCCAAGGAAAGAAATCAGGTAACTGAGGAGAAGCAGCAGCAGGCAGATATCCAGCGGTGATCCAATGAACCTGCTATCACTTTTTACAAACCGGAACAGGCCCCATATAAAAAGCAAACCGAAAATTATCATATTGGCAACCAGTAATTCGAGAGGGAAAAATAAACCACGGTAAAACGGACTTATTAACAGCAATAGAGAAACAATTATCAGCATCAGGGGTAAAAATATTTTAGAAACAGCCGCTGTAACTTTTTTTAGCTGCTCCGCCCTGTTTATACTGTCTTTTGAACTAATTTTTTGCTTAGCCTTTTTTGAACTAGTAACGCTTTTTCCTCTGTCGGCTGCTTTATATTTGGCCAAAACGCTCCCCCCATTATACCGCCAGGCAGTAGTGCATATCCATTTCAAGGCCGGATAAATATAAACCCCCGGCTGCCAGAGAATTGCTGCCGGGGGCACTTATATCATTCAAGAATTGCCGAAGTTATCCCGGTCAACTGTTGAATTTATTCCTGGAATATATCATCGGGTACATTCCCCTGGTACTGGTTATCATCAGGGTCATTGAGCTGAATTTCTGCTCCCTCGGAAGCATGAATCGCGCCTCCTTCATTAGCCCTGTTATTTTCAAATACATTATCGAAAACATAGACAACCGCTTCGATCAAGGTGTAAATTCCTCCGCCATTACGCCTTGCCTCATTATCCCTGAGAATATTTCCTTCTATCACCGGGCTGGACGCCAAAACATAAATACCGGCTCCGTTATTATCAGCAAAGTTTCCATTAATATCATTGGCAAATATTTCCGGCGTGGAGAGCTCGTTAACAGCAATACCTCCGCCCAGACGAGCCCTGTTATCGGAAATATTGTTATCCCTGACAACCGGGGCAGACATGAAGTAAATCGCTATGCCACCACCATCGTCAGCGCTGTTCCCAATAATAATGTTATTTTCTACAACAGGTGAGGAATCCATAAAAACAGCTATAGCTCCCCCGGATCCTCCTGCAATATTGTCTGACAGGCTGTTTTCTGTTATATGCGGGGAAGAGTTAACCATGAAAATAGCACCACCGCCTTGAACTGCCTGGTTACTGAGTAACGTGTTGTTTTTGATTTCCGGGCTGGCGTCCAAAAGCGAAAAAGCACCACCGAATTCTGCCTGGTTCTCGGCAATTGTATTATCTTCAATAACCAGCATTGAACTGCCATCACCATTTATGGCTATTCCGCCTCCACTGCGGTTTCTTGATGTATTATTGGTTATCTCGTTTGTCCTTACCAAGGCTGCAGAATCAACAAAGAAAAGTCCCCCGCCGCCACCGGTCGATATATTATCCCTGATAATATTATTACTGATCACCGGCGAAGAGTTATAAGCAAGAATGCCACCACCACGCTCAGCAACATTATTCTCAATAATTGAGTTGGATATTGTCGGAGAACTGCCGTTAAGCACCAGGATCCCTCCTCCGTAGAGTGAGGGTATTTCCTGCATTTCCCCTTCTATTTCAAAAGCAAGGACTTCTGAGCTGCCTCCCCCGCCGGTAATGGTAAAACCATCAATTACCGCAGAGCTTGTCTCCCCGCTTTTAAAAACAACCACCGAGTGAACACCGCCGGCATCAATAATTGTCTGCTCAACAATCTCACGGTTTTCGGGATCTTCACTGCGTATCGTTATATTCTTACCATTGAAATCGATACTCTCCCTGTATGTTCCCGGCCTGACAAGTATTACATCGCCATTTACCGAAGCGTCGATAGCCTCCTGAATAGTTGCGTAATCGTCAGGTACCGTTATGGCCCCTTCAACTACTACGGCTTCTTCCCCGCAAGCTGACAGTAATAATGATAGGCTTAATAGTACTATGATCACTGAAAAAAACAAAAAATGTTTTTGCTTACTCTTTTTCATATAATAACCTCCGTTTAGCCTTTATGTTACCGTTAAGACAAAGGTTTTCAGGCAATTACCAGTACCCGAAAACCCTTACCTGGTGGACGTGAGGGGATTCGAACCCCTGACCTCTTGAATGCGAGCCAAGTGCTCTCCCAACTGAGCTACACGCCCTCGCAACGGTAATTATAGCAAATCAACATCTTTTAAGCAAGGGAGCCGACGGAGGTGGTATAGCAAACGTTCAACTTGTAATACTTGGAACAAAAACAAAAGTCATAAATACTCTTATCCATTAAAATTAATACCAATAAACTGTCATTTTGTTATTAAAATATCGTTACATTCATCATTCCGCTGTTATCTTCAGCTTCAGCACCTATTGTAATAACTGCCTTATTTTCTATACTGGCATAAATCATCCATGTTTCACCCATATCAACCTTACCATCAATTGTCCAACCATTGTCCAGCAATTTTTTTTCATAAACTTCTGCATCAAGCATCTGTAAGTTTTCATAAGCAATTGTGTAATTTTTTATACCTTCTTCCGGATGTGTTAACACAGCAGCCGTTAGGAGCCCATCCATCTGGGGCACAAATGGAGGCAAATCAGAAGGCCATTCAGTTTGATGCTCCATGCTTTTTTCTCCGTCTGCATCACCAGTTGAACCCGGGCTATCTTCATCATTTATTTCATAATCATTTACCTCATCGCTGCTGTTGCCTGCTTCGATTTCCTGATTCTCTGCTTCAATTAAACCACCGATCACATTTTCAATTGTCTGTTCAGCGCTTTTTCCACATCCCAAAAGGGTAAGTGCTGAAATAAAACTTAGGATTACTACAATACAAATCATGGCTTTCCTGCTCATTTTAACCCCTCCACAAATGTTTAGTTATTCAAACCAAAATAACCCCACAGGATAATTGTATTATTAAGCACTGAAAAAAAAATGAAAACTCAGGTAAAGAGCTTGGTTATTTTATCAATAGGTTCGCTGTTCATTTCATTTCTGATAACAGCAACATAATTTTCGTAGATCCTCCTTGCAACATGGTACTGTTTACTCTCAATTTTTGCCTTAATCAGTAGATAGTAAGTTTCATCCATATAAGGATTAAGTTCCAACAACCTGTAAAGATATTTTACTGCTTCGTCATATTTTCCCAACGCTATATATTGTTCACTTAATTTTATTACAGCTTTTTCAAATATAGTTTCATAAAAGGCCCTGCTTATTTCAAGCCACTCCCTGTCCATGTTGTATAAGTATTCCCGGTTATAGTATTTTAAAATATCAACAATAACACTAATTTCCTTGTCTCCAATATTTTTATCATTTAAAATATTAATGAGATCGTTGCAGTAATAGGTGTGCGTGCTAAAAAACACATTTTCTTCCAATCTATACACTCCACATTCATAAATAATATGTTCAATATTAGGGGCAATTTTCTTTAAACCGCTGCGAAGATTATAGAGTGTTGCATGAAAAACATTATGAATATTCTTACTCACCGTATCCGGCCAAAGAGTATCTATTATTTCATCTTTTGTTAATTGATGCCCCCTGTGGATTAGCAATATAAGTAATTCCATGGCTTTTTTTGAGAAAAGCCCTTTAATAACCAGGCGACGATCATGATGATACAGTTCAAACAAGCCAAACATATTGACCACAAAAGGATATTTTTTCGATTCAGAAAGCATGCATGACAACTTTTCAAAACTTTTTTCTGCACTACTTTTCTCCGAAGTTGTTACTCTTGCAAAAAAGTTGGTTTTCTTGCATCGCTCATCTAATTCGTTTATAAAAGACCTCTTTTCAAACGTAAAACTGCTTTCCGGAAGCCTGCTGATTACGGGCCTGAATAATTTGTATAATGCAACAGACATCTGTATATAATTATTTTCTACAGCAAGATTAAAGTATTGCGTTCCATATTTCTCAAGATCTGGCTTATCCTTTTTTAACATTGACAAATAAGCTAATGCTCCATACAACATGGTAAGAAAATACCGGGGACGAGCTTTTTCAATCAAATATCTACCTCTGGTTAGATATCTTTCCCCTTCATCCAGCTTGTTCATCTGAATAAAACTTATGCCTATCAGCATACAACAAATGGCTTCTATATAACCGCCTTCACGTATTGCCTCCTGGATAGCTTCTTTTGAAATTGCACGTGCCTTGAAAATGTTTTTCCTCTTTATGTAACAGCGAGCCAGAAGCATTTTACTGAGGATCTTGAAAAAAGTCTCTCCTCCAACTTTTTCTGCCATGGCAATCGACTTACAGTAATTTTTTTCAGCCAGATCATAACGGCCTAAATCAACTAGGATATGCCCTAGTTGATAATAAGCATAAGGTAGCGTATCCAAGAGATTATACCTTTCCTTGACAGTAACATCCCTTTCTGCAAAATCAAGTGCTTTATCCAACATACCCCAGTCTTGATAGATACTTGCCAGGCAGTTTCTCTGTGAATGAATTAAGTAAGGATCGTTATCAGACAATGATGCAACTTTCTTGTAAAGTGTTAAAGCGCCTGTATAATCACCTTTAATGTAGTTATAATGAGCCCTGCAAGCAGCAATGTGTGCTATTATACTATTATCCATAGTGTCAAGTGCCTTTTCATAGGCCTTCTGTAGCGTTTCTTCCACATTCTCAAAATCCCCAATAAAAAGATAGGAGAGCGCTTTTTCTGTTGACAAATCAAGCCGCTCCCCTGCCATTATTTTCATTACATCTTCAAGCTTTTTTAGGCTTTCATTATACTTGCCCTGAGAACGTAAAATACGTGCTTCTACATTCAGACACCTTGCGTATCCGGTTCGATCATTAACGGAACTATATATTTTTTTTGCTTTCACCAGGTATTGCTCTGCTTTATAAATTGACGAAGCATGTAGTTCAAGCTCGGCAGCAGTTACTGATAGAAAAGCATTTGAAACTATGGCTTTTTTGTCAAAGCATGACATCCACTTCTCAACAAGAGGCCAATTTCTTCTCTGAATCATGAGAGGAACTACTTTTCCCATTAATCCGGCAGCTCTTTCAAAAAGACCGGCCGCCAGCAAACAATCAATAGCAGATACAGTCATATTGTTGTTTATATAAGTTTGAGCTGCCCGCTCATAAAGTAATTTCTGATTATCAAGCTTTTTTAGCAAAACCTTTCTTACAATATCATGGATTTTATATGTGCCTTCAATACTTTTAAACAACATAAAATGCTTGTTTTCCAAACGTTCAAGAAGCAGCCGGCTGTTATTTATACCTAAATAACTATTACATATTTTAGGATCCAATATTTCAAATATTGAGGTTTGCAGCAGAAAACGCTTCGTCTCACCGTTTAAGGAACTGAACACTTCTATATTTATGTAATCGGTTAAAAGATTAATATCGCATAGTTTATCAGCATCGAACGGATTCCCTGACAGCAAAACCAGATTAACCGCTGCAACCCACCCCCCGGTGTTTTCATAAAATGCATTTATAATTTCTTCAGAACAATAATAGTTACTCTTTTCCAGGTAACTTTTAAGCTCCTCTTTGCTAAAACAAAGATCTTCTCTTGCAAACCTTATCAAACGCCCGCTGGCTATAATCTTTTGATCCTTAAAAACAATTTTACTTCTCGAAGTCAATATAAAATTGATATTGCAACCTTCTGCAGCAATAATTAGGTCTTCTATTAAGCAATACACATCATCACTCATAACCAGGTGTAAATCATCAAATACTATAGTTATTCCTTCCGGAAAGGTTTTGTCCAGGTATCTAACTAACAGCTCCACAGTCAGATAAAGTCTGTTTCCGTGCTCTTTAATCATTAACAACGATCTGCCCTCAAGGCGTCGAATCGCCTCAATCAAGCTTCGGGTTATAGTGCTTCCATCGCAATCATTTGCATCAACGCGATACCACAGAACCGGAATATCTAACTCTGCTGCTATTTGGTGTGCAGAAAAAGTCTTGCCATATCCTGCAGGAGCTTCGATCAGAATAATCTTTGCAGAATTTTTTGTATTTATCCTTAAAAGAATCCTGCTCCTCTTCACAGCCCGATCAGTTACAGGAGCCATAAACTTATGAAGACGGACGCCCTCTTTCATTTTTTTTTCCTTCCTTCATTGAATAAAGAAACTGCAATATAAGGTTATCATTTTTTTGTATTTTTCTATCATCAAATGAGATTATCCTTTAATAAACATAAGGTATTTCGAATCTCTAAACATATTTACTGTTAATGCTTCACACTTTTATAAATGCTAATATAAATAATTAAATTTGTTACAGACTTTTATATTAAAAAAGAGCACATGTAAAGTAAAATACCTTGTGATGTGCTCTTAAAACTCTCATTGTGCCAATTTAGTAAAAAACAACGCCAACTAATCCAGTTGCCAAGTAAACCTGTTCACTGAAACTATGCAGTAAAAATCTAAGCGGCATAGTTCATTCGTATAAATTACTATTTAGCAACCTGCTATCTTTTCGCTTCTATACCCTCTCTTAACTTTCCCCAAACAGGTGAGAATAATTCACGGGGCATTTCCTTCAGATTCTCAGCAATCCTTGGCTTAAAGCCAATCTGTGCCAGAACATCTTTTTCAAGATCCATCCCTGGGGCAATCTCTATCAGGGTAAGGCCTTCCGGTTCAAGTGAGAATACCGCACGCTCGGTTACATAAAGAGCAGTTTGTCCAACCGAACGGGCAAAGTTGCCGCTGTATGTAATTTGATCTACCTGGTCAACAAATTTCTTATATTTACCCTCCTGCTCGATCTTCAGGTTTCCATCTTCTACTGCAACTTTCAGACCACCAGCCGTTAAAGTACCGCAAAAAACCACCTTTTTGGCATTCTGACTGATATTAATGAAACCACCGCTACCAATAACCCGGTTGCTGAACTTGGTTACATTCGTATTACCCTCTTTGTCAGCCTGGGCCATACCGAGGAAGGTCAGGTCGATACCTCCACCATCATAAAAATCGAATTGAACCTGGTGTTCAATGACTGCTTCAGGGTTATAAGCATGTCCAAAGTCAGGAGGGCTGGCTGGCACACCTCCGATAGTTCCGGATTCAGTAGTCAAGTGCATCATATCAGACACACATTCTTCAGCTGCCACAGAAGCTACGTCGGAAGAAATGCCGATACCAAGGTTAACTATAACGTCGGGGGCCAATTCCATTGCCGCGCGGCGGGCAATTATCTTACGTTCATTCAATTCAACCGGGGGGATAGCTGAAAGTGGCACCTTTATAGCCCCGGCAAAAGAAGGATTATAATAAATACCTTCTGTTTGAAAATGGTTTTCAGGGTTATCACACTTTACAATGTAATCTACCAGGATGCCTGGCACACGCACTTCTTTCGGGTTAAGTGTGCCCGGCCTGGCGATATGCTCTACCTGGGCAATAACTATACCACCGCTGTTCTTGGCAGCCTGGGCCAGGGGCAGGGCTTCCAGTAATATCCCCTCGCGATCCATGGTAATATTCCCATTCTCATCGGCAACTGATCCACGAATAATTGCGACATCAACTGGAAAGGCTTTATACCAGAGATACTCCTGGCCACCAATAGTTAAAACTTCAACCAGGTCTTCCTTTTCGCGGGTGTAATCATTCATTTTACCTCCTTCAATTCGGGGATCAATAAATGTTCCCAGTCCGACCCTGGTAATCAGGCCCGGCCGCTTGGCAGCGATCTCTCTCCACAACTGCACTATCACACCCTGGGGAAGGTTGTAGGCTTCGATGATATTGTCTTCGACCAGCTTACGCATCTTTGGAGCCTGACCCATATGACCGGCGATCCACCTTTTAACCAGTCCTTCATAACCGAGACGGGTTACACCTCTTTCTCGGCTGTCGCCAGCTCCCGAACTTGACACTAGAGTAAGTCCGCGGGGGGTACCTGTTTCGAGAAATCTTCTTTCAAGTGCCTGGGCCACCTCTTCCGGCCATCCGGCTAAACCCATTAAACTACTGCCAATAGTCGCACCGTCTTTTATCTCGCTTACCGCTTCATCTGCTGTTCTGATTTTATTCAATTGTAACCGCCTCCTGTATCTGAGCTACAGGTTAAACTTGCAATCCTTTAACCGCAGCCCCTGCTAAGGGATAATATAATGTTTATTATATAACATAAACAATTAAAACTATTGCATTTTTCATGCCAACCTTTAAATTATTTTCAGGAAATAAAGATACAGGCTTAGAAAGCCTGTATCTATGCTACCTTTTATCATAAATCTTAAGCCCATGCTGAATTTTAAAAAATCTAGTCTGAACCATTTGAGCTATGTTTGCCTATATTATTAAACTTATAATGTACCTTTTTATTTACAACTTACTTGATCAAACCAACCTGCTGCAGGCTTGAAAGAACCTGCCCAAGACCAAGTTCAATAAGTTTTTCCCTGGTAGGGACACCATTTTCATCCCAGCCACGTGCCTCATAATATTCGTTTAACATGGAATCCAGCTCTTCTGGAGATATTAAATGCCCCCTGGAAGGACCACCCTTGATCGGTTCATGCATAATGCGCTCAGGGAAAACGTCATCCTTCCTGGTAAAACCTTCTCTCACATTAAAAGCCCTGGCCAGGTTATTCACCCTTTCTCCAACACTGTATACTTCTTCAGGTGAAAGCTTTAAACCCGATAAGGCTTCAAGAAGATCGGCCGTATTTTCAGTGGCAATTGCGGGTACTGCCATATCAATCAGGAACCCGCACATTGGAGGACAATCACAAACCGCGCTGCGCATATCCTGATTCCATTTGGTCAGGGAACCCTTGCCTTCGCTGGCAAAGCGGTCCACTTCATGTGGGAACGGAAGCCCGAATATTTCCTGGAAAGCATAACCCCTGTTATGGTCTGCACCGGTATAGGAAGTGGCATAGTTTAACCCGTGTGCCTTCGCCCCCCGCGGATCATAACCCGGCAGCTCAAGCCCTTTTACATGCATTGCATATTTTTCAGCGCCATTACCTATTTTTTCAGCAGCTATTTTAGTGCCATCAGCCAGCAGTTCACCCAGCCCTGTTCTGAAAGCTATCATTTTAACCAGCTCAATCATCGCAGCATGGTTACCGAATGACAGATCAAGACCACCTGTATCGTCCCCGGTAAGAATTCCGTTTTCATAAAGCTCCATGGCAAAGGCTATGGTTGCTCCAACAGACATAGTGTCCATTCCATACTCATCGCACAACCGGTCGGCAACTATAATACTGTCAAGGTTGTCTACTCCGGTCATCCCGCCAAAGGAATAAAGAGTTTCATATTCCGGTACTGAAACATAACCGGGATATTCCCCCCGGTCATCAGTTTTCCTGATCTGCGAACATACCACGGGACAGTTATAGCATTTTTCCCGTGCAATTTTCTTTTTATCATTAGCCTGCCCCCCGATAGCATCAACAGGATCCCACAAACCGGTATCCCTGAAATTTTTTACCGGGAAAACACCAATGCCCCAGGTTACATCAACAGTTTCAGTTGTGCCATATTTCGAAAAACTGGGGTATAAAACAGGACTCTCTTTCATCGCCCCAAGCATGCGCTTCCTGGCTGTTTTAAGTTTTTCTTCATCTAAAACCTCTACTTTACTGTTGCCCCTGACAGCCACAGCTTTCAGGTTTTTAGAGCCCATAACTGCGCCAATTCCTTTTCTGCCTGCTGCATGTCTTTCATTAATAATAGAAGCCATTCTGCTCTGTCTCTCACCAGCCTGGCCAATACAGGCAATTCTGATGTTTTGGTCATTCAACTCATCTTTTATCATCTGCTGGCAATCAAAAGTATTTGTCCCCTGAAGATGTTTTGCCGATTTAAAATAAACTTTGTCATCGTTTATCCAGAGATATGTCGGCTGATCAGCCGCTTCTTCTATAATCAGCATATCGTATCCGGCAAACTTTAGTTCCGCAGGAAAGTGTCCGCCGGTAAGCGAGTTTGCAACCGCACCGGTGAGTGGCGATTTGCTGACAATCGACATCCTACTTGCGCAGGGTACTGAAGTGCCGCAAAAAGGGCCAACAGAAAAAATTAATTTATTTTTAGCTGACAGCGGATCTGTTTGTGGCTCTAGTTCCTCAAAAAGATATTTAATTCCAAACCCAAAGCCACCCAGATAATTTTTAGCCATTTCTTCACTGACCAGTTCTACAGAATAGCTTTGCTCCGCCAGGTTAATCCTGAGTATCTTACCTGTATATCCACCCTTTAACATCTTGTTCCTCCTGTTTTATGAGGTATTCTGTCTGTGGAAAATCTTAGTATAATCCGTGGCACCAGCTGCCCTATTTCGTTTGAATTATAGCATCACTATTATTTCACCGTCAATTCTGCCTTGTGCTATACTGGTTAGTATCCCTATAATGACGGGCAGGAAGGATAACATTCATGATACAAATTAAATTAAGAGCAGTCCTGAATGTGGCCGATGTCATAGGCAGTCGTGAAACTTCTATAGAATTGAAACAACCGGTTACTGCCGGTGAATTTCTTGAAGAGTTATGCAGAATTTACGGCAGGCAATTTTCTGACCTGGTTAAAGATAAAAGAACCTCTGAGTTCAAGCCGGAACTGGTTTTCATGCTCAATGGCAAATCAATAAAACTTCTCAAAGGTTTTGACACTATTATTAATGATCAGGATGATTTTTTCATACTGCAGCGCCTCGGTGGCGGATGACCACACAATAAGCTGCATTATCACTATATCCCCCAAACTCCTCAATAATCTTTTGCCTTATAAAATCTGGTTGACAGCATTACAGAAACCACATTGATAAGCAGTGCCGCCAGAATAGCTCCGGGAAGAAAGATGTTCAGGTTATCAAATAAATAGATAACCGGTTCAGGTATATTCCCACTAAAACTAACCCCGGTAAACACAACTACAGCAATAACAACAAAAAAAGCAAGGCGCCCTTTTTCAACCCCCAGTTTAAACATGAGCGGCAGAACAATACCCTGCAGGATCATAGCAACACACATTGTTACAATAATGGACGCTATTTCTGGAATACCGACTGAGCTGTTTTTTATTAAACCATAAAGACTCTCCACGATTACCGAAAGAAACACAACTGCGGCCAGAGAGAACAAACCAAGTAAGTACTTGCTCAGAACAAGGTTTTTTGCCGAGTAAGGCATCATAGCCGCGAGACTATCCCATTTTGATCGCTCATCGTAAGCAATCGCACTAATCGGTAGCAGCACTGCATAGACAACCGCAAAACCCGATGCTGAAAAACCTGGAATTAGGGTAAAAACAATGATGATCAATAGCATTATTTTCATCTGCCTAATCAATGTGTAGTAATCCTTAATCAATAAACCGATCATCTTTATTTTCCCTCCCTGGCCAAAAAAAGAATAATATCTTCCAGTGATGTATGCTCAGTTCTAAAAGCACTTGAAATTGATGACTTCTGAACGAGGGCTTCAATGTGATAATTGCTGTTCTTTTTCCCGATAACCGCCTCTTCAGGTATTACTTCAAAATCATTATGTGACATTCTTACGATAGCATAATTTTCCAGCAGCTTATCTTTCTCTTCGCAAAATAGTAGCCTTCCATTGTGAATGAACGCTATATAATCACAAATCTTCTCCAAGTCGCTGACAATATGAGAGGAAAGCAGAATTGAATGGGATTCTTCCCGGGTAAAATCATTGAATATATTCAGCAACTCATCCCTCACAATCGGATCAAGACCACTTGTCGCTTCATCAAGAATTAACAACCTGGGGTTGTGAGACAGGGCAACTGCAATGGCCAGTTTCATTTTCATGCCACGTGAAAAATCCTTAAACTCTTTTGTTTCAGGCAATCTGAACTGGGCAAGATAACTGGAGAAACACAATTCATCCCAATTCCGGTAGGTATATTTCATAACCCGGCTGACAACCTTTGGGGTAAGCAATTCGGGGAAATAAGCCTCATCGAGCACCACACCGACATCCTCTTTGACAGAAATGAATTCGCTCTGCTGATTATCAACACCAAGAATTTTAACCAAACCCTTATCTCGCGAAATGGCATTCATCAATAGTTTTATTGTTGTGCTTTTACCTGCACCGTTTTCGCCCACCAGGCCGATGATACTTCCCGTTGGAAGGGAAAAGTTTAAATTCTCTAATGTGAAACCGCTATAGGATTTGGTTAAATCAGTAACCTCAATTGCATTCATCATGTTGTTCCTCCTTGTAAACAACCTGGAACATATCCATAATGTTCTTTAAAGATAGTTCGCAGGCCGGAGCAAGATTGAAAATTGCCCGCATATGGTTTTCGATTTGCTTTAAATGTTCTTCCCTGATCATTTCCTTATTTTTCCCGGCTACATAACTACCTTTACCGGCAACTGTGTTTATATAACCGTTTTTTTCAAGTTCATCATAAGCACGCCTGGTAGTTATTACACTTATGCGCAGATCTTTCGCCAGGGCCCGGATAGAAGGCAGCAGATCGCCTTCGGACAACTCTCCGGATAATATGCAATTCTTGATTTGAGTATATATTTGCTCATAGATCGGCAGCCTGCTGGCGTTACTTATAACAATATCCAACTAAACGCCTCCTTTAGTAATCTGTATATATACACTATACACAGTATATACACATTTCTGCCTGTCGTCAATACTGAAATCACTAAATTTCTATACTTATTTATTGTTAAACTGGGGTTATTATCGATTGCCGGGGGTAAAAGCCCGGATTATCTTATAATTAAGCCTTCTATACAGCGTGCTTCCCATTCATTATCAGTGATCCAGCCATGCTTTACATCCCAATCACTATCCAGACCACAACTCACTATTGCCTGTGCCATTGAAGCACAGGCCACTATGGTTAAACAGCTATTTTCAAGATTTCCCACCGCGTAATTAATGCCTTTGGCAGGGTTTAAAGCCCCGCTGAAATCTACACCGCAGACCTGCATATTTCCATTCCCTCCCGGAAAGCTGGTTTTCCTTTCAAAGCCCCGATATAACCTTTAATTCAGGCAATAATCCTCACGCCCGGTAATTGACAACGGAACAGTAAATAAGCTTATAATGTTGCCCCCCTGGAGGCTTGATCAGCTGATCCGGTCAAACAAATATTTTGTGTGTTCAACAGCAGACTCGAATTCCCGTCCGTTTTCACCGGACAGCATACTATTGATATGCCTGTCGATAAATTCCACATTAAGGTTTTCATCTCTGCTGCACAGAACACCGGGCCCTTCCACAATTCGTGCTGTGCTGAAATATCCGCCCCCCGCAGTAAATATTTTACCGCTTACATTGCAGCGTTCGGAACTAAGCCAGGCAACAAGCGGGGCAATATATTCCGGTTTTAACTTTTCCATCAGCTCCGGGGGCATTACTGTGGCAGTCATGCGAGTCCCGGCATTGGGCACAACTGTATTAGCCAAAATATTGTAGCGCGCTCCTTCGATCTTCAGGCAGTTCATCAACCCTACGATACCCATTTTTGCCGAACCATAGTTTACCTGCCCAAAATTTCCGTACAAACCGGTTGTTGATGCCGTAGAAACAATTCGTCCATATTTTTGTTCTTTCATATGAGTAAAAGCTGCCTTTGTGCAGTAAAATGTTCCATCAAGGTGGACAGAAATAACATTGTTATGATCTTCCGGGTCCATTTTCGGCAAGCTTTTATCTCTTAATATACCGGCATTGTTAACCAGGATGTCAATTTTACCAAAATGGTCAACCGCTTTTTGAATGATACCGTTCGCTCCCTGCCAATCGGCAACACTATCATCAGAAGCAACAGCCTCACCACCGGCCCGGGTGATCTCTTCAACCACCTTTTCAGCTGAGCTTTTATCATTACCGCTGCCTTCAAAAGTAACACCCCGGTCATTAACCACAACTTTTGCGCCAAGAGCGGCTAACTGTACAGCATAAGCCCGGCCTAAACCTCCCCCGGCTCCGGTTACTACGGCAACCCGTCCAGTTAAACTCAGGCTGGTCATATAAACACTTCCTTTCGCTGTTTAAGATCATACTTTTTTTCACTTTAAATATTTACAGTCATGATAGCACTAGCAGCTAGCCTCTGCAAACAGAAAACTTCACCCTGCCGATCGCTTCAAAACCTTGACCGCTGAAGCCCCTGAAGTTAAAATGCATATTAGATATTCAATGAACAGACTTCAATCTAATCTTACTTAAACCGCTTTGCCATGAAACATAAACAGTAGAATTAAGTGACATATATTTTATTATAAGGAAAACTTAACTACGAGGTTTATCCAATGGAAAAAGATTTTCGTTTTAACTTGCAGGAAACAGCCGGAGCGCTTGGAGATTACGGGACCCTTCTGCCTATCGTACTGGGCGTTGCCATAGTATCTGACATAAATCTTTCGCACATACTATTTTTCTTTGCTGTTTTTTATATCGCCACCGGCATATATTATCGGCTGCCTGTACCTGTTGAACCGATGAAAGCAATGGGAGTTTTGGCTATAGCGGGCGGGCTGAGCGGCGCTGAAGTTGCCGGAGCCGGAATAACAATGGGCCTCATCCTGCTTTTACTGGGCCTTACCGGCAGCATAGAGATAATTAAAAGATATATCCCTGCATGTATTATCCGGGGCATCCAGCTTGGCCTGGCTTTAATTTTGATGAAACAAGCTTTCGCTTTTATTATTGACGACTGGCAACTCGGCCTTATTTCGTTGATAATTGTCCTCTTTTTTACCTTTGCTCCTCTTCTAGACATATCCGCCCTGGTGGTATTTGCTCTCGGTCTCAGTGTGGGTATCTATTATTACGGCCTCCCGGAAATCACCCTGTTTTCCTTGCCTTCCTTAATAATCCCTTCCGGTTTGGAACTGTGGCGAGGGTTTATCTACGGCACCATACCCCAGCTTCCCCTGACTTTAGGCAATGCGGTTTTGGCAACATCACTGCTGGTTAAAGACCTTCTGGACAGAGATGTCCCCGAGAGAAAGCTGGTTTTCAGTATGAGCATAATGTGCCTGGTTTCAACGCCGTTCGGCGGATTCCCAATGTGCCACGGAGCCGGTGGTCTGGCAGCCCAGTACCGCTTTGGCGCCCGCACCGGAGGTTCTAATCTAATATCCGGGGCAATCCTTCTTATTGTTGCCTTATTCTTTGCTGCGCCCAACCTGGTTCATTTGGTTCCATACGGCGCACTTGGCGCTCTCCTCTTTTTTTCCGGAATCGAACTGATCAGAAGCGCAATCAGAACGGAAAACTACTTTTTTACTGGGATAACTGGACTTCTGGCACTTCTTTTCGGTATAACCATTTCTTTTGCAATAATGCTGACTCTATATTGGATCCGGGATTACTGGCAAAAAAAGTATTCACCCGGGCAAATATCTTGAAATACCTGGTTTGATTGCCCGGGTATAAATTCAATCAAAACATATTCTACATTTTATTTTTTTGTAGTGAGTGAGCAATTCTTCTAGCACGTAGCAACGCAGGTCAAGCGATTAATTTCTTTTATATAAACCAATTTCATTGAAGTTTTGTATACTGAAGATAAAATATCTTCTTTCATAATTTCTTCCGTGCTACCAAATTGCATAGTACCCTGCCTGTCCAGAATTCCAACTCGATCGCCTAGCATAATCACGTGATCAGGTGTATGGGTAGTCATTAAAATAGCAAATCCCTGCGACGCAAGATACTTAATCATTTTTACGATGCGGATTTGATTACCAAAGTCCAAGTGAGCAGTGGGCTCGTCAAATAGTATTACCTGCGGCTGTTGAACTATAGCCCTGGCTATCATTGCCTGCTGTCTTTCTCCACCGCTAATCTCTGTGTAAGGCTTAAAGGCCAGATGTTCTATACCTAGCTGATCCAGAATATCATGCACCATTTCATAATCATCTTCTTTCGGCTGGGCAAACATGTTCATATGCGGTGTTCTTCCCATTACTACAAAATCTCTCACCATATAAGGATATGCCGGGTTGTGGGTTTGAGGCACATAACCAATACAACGGGATATCTGTCTGACATTCATTTTTTCCATCGATGTGCCATTGATGGCAATTTCACCGCTATCAGGAACCAGCAGGTTAGCAATACAGTTAAGCAAGGTACTTTTACCGGCTCCGTTGGGACCTAGTATTGAAATAATTTCACCGGGATAAACTGCAAATGTAATATTTCTGAAAACTCTTCCCTCATGAGAATAAGAAAAAGATAGATCTGTAACCTCAACTATTGGTTTTCTGCTCTCTCCGCTATTGCTCATTGTATATGTTTCCTTTGTTTAAACAGTAGATATATATAAAATGGTGCCCCTATAATACCGGTAATTATACTGATTGGCAGCTCCGCTGTGGTCAGGGTGCGGGCAATAGTATCAATGATCACCATAAAAGCCGCGCCCATAACCAAGGCAGCCGGCAGCATTCTCCTGTTATCAGGCCCTACCAGCATCCTGCCCAAATGAGGGATCACTAACCCTACCCAGCCGATTGTACCTGCCATACAGACAGAACTCGCAGTTAAAAGCGTTGAACAAATTACAATAACTCCCCTGGTTTGTTTGATATTAAGGCCTAATGATTTCGCTTCATTTTCGCCAAGCGACATAACATTGAGACGGTATCGGATCAGGAGCAGCACT
>CAZBKZ010000001.1:113785-173468 GCA_964492615.1 uncultured Syntrophomonadaceae bacterium
TTTGGATTAGTAAAAACCCTACCGTTTTTAACCGCATTTATATCAACCCAGGCATCATCAGCAAGAAGCTCCTCATAAAGTTCGTGCTGAGCAGGACCGCCAATTATAACTACATCGGGATTCAGAGAAAGCACTTCCTCTGCCGTGGCTTCAGTTCCCTCCAGTTCCATAAGAGCGGATGCAAAGATCCCTCCACCATAGGTAACCCAGTCATTCATAATTGAATCTCCCCTAAAAGTCGCATACAATCCCTGGTTTGATTGACCCTGAATGTAATAAACAATCGGTTTATCTTCTTCTGCAATCTCGCCTAGCGCAGCAGAAACTTCTGCAATATTATTGTCCACCATTTCAGACCATTTGGCAGCTTTTATCGCATACTCTTCCCCTAGAGCATCTCCGAGTATGGCAAATGCCCGCTTCATGTCTTCGTAATTAGCAAACATCAAATTAACAGCCGGCAAGCCTGCATCACGCAGGCTGATCGCCAAATCGTTTTGCGGGGTTATAATTAAATCGGGTTTAACTTCCATGAGCTCTTCAACATTGTCAGTTGCAGTAGGAATATCAACAATGTCGGGATATACAAACTGACTCCATGGCAGGCTCTTGGTAAAATCAGTTGTAGCAACCAGCAAATCACCTGCACCCATACATAACATTGCTGCGTTTGAAGCAGGCCATA
This sequence comes from uncultured Syntrophomonadaceae bacterium, assembly GCA_964492615.1. Classification (GTDB taxonomy): domain Bacteria; phylum Bacillota; class Dethiobacteria; order DTU022; family DTU022; genus JAABTH01. The sequence goes on from CAZBKZ010000001.1 coordinate 114,471, forward strand.
AATTCACAACAGCCTCTACATTGTTTGTTATCTCCACTTCATTACCCGCTATATCGGTAATAATTTTTGTATCCGCTTCCCTCTCTTCTGACTCAACTAACTCAATCGTTTCATTTTCGGTTTCCACAGCCTGCTGACCGGCACAGCCGGACAGTAAAATAATTGCCATAAGAACAGTAAAGAGCGTAATTACTATCTTTTTCATTTTTATTCCTCCATAATGTTGTGATATTAACCAATCTTATGCAGACCTCATTCAACTAAAATCTTTTATTAGGAGACCACCAGAGGACGAATGATTTCGTTTCTCTTCTGAAAGTAATACCTCCTTTATCATTTTTGCTTAGCCACTTGTCACAGTTACTGCAGAAAATATCCATTTCATTTATTTCAATTTTGCCAAGCAAAGCTAAATCGGCATATGCTTCTTCACAATCAACATAGTCTTTGGTAAAACCATCTGTAACTATTTTTATATTTGGGTCATAACCCAAATCATAAACCATGTTGTAAAAAACGTTATAACCCAAACGGCGATCCAAAGGGCGGGGATGATGCATTTCATTAAAGGCCGATGTTCCCCTGAAAAGGTCACCGAGGATATTAGGGATACAGGGTGAATTAGCCCAGGCGATCATAACCGCGTACTTGCGGGCAAAAGACGTTAATTTTTCAATGTCCTGCATACCCACTGAACGTGAAGCGATGACAATATCATGCTTTTCCAAGGTCACATCCGGTTCTGCTGTCCGCCAATCGAGAAGCCTGGTCTTTAAGTTGGTAAGTCCTGCTTCCTGGGCATTTATATCACAATAAAGCAGCATTTTTTCAGAACTATCAACCGCTGTTACGCTTTTACTTTTCCGGGCCATGGGCACTGCAATCCGGCCTGGACCGCAGCCGACATCAAGGACTGTATCCTCAGACGTCACTTCGAAAGAGTCCAACTGGGCTCCAGTATATTCACGCTCCATAGCTGCCATTTTGAAATACATATAAGCAGCATCATCCCACATATTGCCATCATCCGGATCTCTTTTTGGAGGTTGGGGCTGGCTCAGTTTAAGCAACTCCGACCAATTAATCAGGGGAGTTTTAACTGTTGAATCGTTCATATGCTTAAACCTCCTCTCTCAATACTCATGACGCTTTTGTTGTAAGCATGCATATAATCTCAGCTCCTTTTCACAAAAAAATAATCGCGTTTTCCCATTGGAAAAACGCGATAGTTAACAGAATTAGACTATGCTACCTTCTTTCCACAATGGGAGGCACAACCGTTTCCAGATGTACCCTAACGTCTGCTTATCGTAGCCATAAAAAGCTTTAGATTAAACAGATCGAAGGTGATTCATATATTTTATATTAACCAACTGTATTATGTAAAACCTTACAAGTAAACCTTATTCAACGCTAACCGAATAAGTCCTGCTTCTTTGTGTAAATCTAATAATATTATTTTCGCTCGTAGTACGCGTTATAAATTTCTCGGCAGCTAATATAACCTTTCTGACAGACTAATAACAAGCTTTAGGATCCTTCCAGTTATCAGCTTCCGGATGCAACCGTTTCCACCCGGTATTCTTTTCGTTCAGAGAATTCCTGCACTTTGCCTTCATTCCAGTTTCCAACCGGACGGTAATAACCGGTTATCCGGCTGTATGTTTCCACGGGTTGATCACAGTACGGGCAGTTAACCTGTTCACCGCTCAGATACCCGTGGTTCCGACAGATCGAGTAGGTTGGGCTAAGGGTATAGTATGGTATTTCATAGTTTTCGGCAATTTTCCGAACAAGACTTGCCGTCGATTTCCAGTCGGGCATCCGTTCGCCGAGAAATACATGAAAGACTGTTCCGCTTGTATACAATTTTTGCAACGGCTCCTGAATCTCCAGGGCATCGAAAAGGTCTTCTGAAAAATCAACAGGCAGGTGTGAACTGTTGGTGTAATAAGGGGCTTCTCCATCTGACCCGGCAGTAACAATATCCGGGTAACGATTTAAATCATGTTTAGCCAAACGAAAAGATGTCGATTCAGCCGGGGTTGCTTCCAGGTTATATAAATCACCATATTGTTCCTGAAAAACGACCAGCCTTTCTCGCATATGCAAAAGCACCTCTCCGGCAAACTGTTGTGATTCGGATTGGGACAGATCAGAGCGCAACCATTTTGCATTCAGGCATGCTTCGTTCATCCCGATCAAACCAATAGTTGAAAAATGGTTTTTAAAAGTCCCGAGGTAACGCTTAGTATATAAATATAAACCGGCATCCAAGAAGCGGGTCACTACCTGCCGCTTTGTTTTCAGCGACCGGGCGGCAACATCCATCATTTTGTCAAGACGGCTGTAGAATTCTTCTTCCGAATCAGACAAGTAGGCAATTCTAGGCAGGTTCACGGTTACTACACCAATTGAACCGGTACTTTCGCCACTGCCGAAATATCCACCACTTTTTTTCCGTAACTCCCTCAGGTCGAGGCGCAGGCGGCAACACATGCTGCGCACATCGGAAGGCGACATGTCACTATTTACATAGTTTGAAAAATAAGGGGTCCCATACTTTGCCGTCATTTCAAAAAGCAAACGGTTATTTTCAGTTTCAGTCCAATCAAATTCACCGGTAATTGAATAAGTAGGAATAGGATACTGGAATCCCCTGCCCTCGGCATCGCCTTCAATCATCAATTCAAGAAAAGCCTTGTTTATAATATCCATTTCCGCCTGGCAATCACCATAGGTAAATTCCATCATTTTGCCGCCGACGATAGCCGGTTCATCTTTCAAATCGGGTGGAACTGTCCAATCCAGGGTTATGTTGGAAAATGGCGCCTGCGTACCCCAGCGGCTCGGCGTGTTAACCCCGTAAATAAATGATTCAATACACTTTTTTACCTGATCAAATTCAAGCCGGTCCGAGCGGACAAAGGGAGCAAGGTAAGTGTCAAAAGAGCTGAAAGCCTGGGCGCCTGCCCATTCATTTTGCATAATCCCCAGGAAGTTGACCATCTGGTTACAGAGTGTAGCCAGGTGTTTTGCCGGCGCAGAAGTAATTTTGCCGGCTACACCCCCCAAACCTTCATATATTAGCTGGCGTAAAGACCATCCGGCGCAATATCCGGTAAGCATAGAAAGGTCGTGGATATGCAAATCACCGTTTCGGTGAGCACCGGCTACCTCTTCGTCATAAATCTCAGAAAGCCAGTAATTAGCTGTGATAGCCCCACTGTTGGAAAGGATAAGCCCTCCCACTGAATAAGTAACAGTAGAGTTTTCCTTGACGCGCCAGTCTTCAACTTTAACATAATCATTTACAACTTTACTGTAATCCAGCAGCGTATTAACCGCATTACGCGCTTTTTCATGCTGTTTCCGGTATAAAATATAAGCCCTGGCCACCCTGGTATACCCGGCCTGGATTAATACCACCTCAACAGCATCCTGAATTCTCTCAACAGAAATTATTCCTTCTTTTACATCAGGTTCAAATTCTGCCACAACCCGCAGGGTCAGCAACTCCATTGATGAATCGTCAATGCTGGTATGCTGGGCATCAAAAGCTTTCTGCATGGCGTTACGAATTTTCTGCAGATCAAAAGAAACAGAGTGACCATCCCTCTTCTCAACAAAATATTGCACTCCCTTACCTCCTTTTAATCAAGCCTTTAGCTTACATTCCTTAACCGGACTTCCGCAGTTGAAGATTTTATATAATCAGCTAGTAAAATCATCTCACCTGGGGAATATGCAGTAAGAGATTTTTTATTATTGTAAAACGGTTCATAATCAGCCAGCACAGCTGGTTTATTTTGAAACCTTTGCAAAAACCAGGTTGTTGCAGGCTTAAGATTCAGCCTTCTCAGATCATTGGCCATCTGATACAGGTAATGACGGGGGTGCAATTCTTTAACCACAGTAGTACGTAGTTCATAATCCACACCGAAACAATTTAATATATCCAGACTCTGCTGCCAGGCCAGGTAATTATTCTCCGCTGCCTGCAAATTCTTCACGCCGGTGGTTTCTGCCCAACCGTCAAGACAGTTTTTATAATCGAGGGCAACATGGTCCACCAGCTCGTTCTGAATTACCTCTGCAAGACGCTGCGGAAGCAGCCCGTTTGTGTCAAGCTTTACCAAAAAGCCATTTTCTTTCAGTTTGCGGAGAAATTGCATAAGTCCATCCTGCATAAGCGGTTCGCCTCCACTTACCACTACCCCGTCCAGCAAACCCTTTCTCCTGTCCAAATAATTAAAGAATCCTTCGGTTGTTTTGTTTATTTCCGCTTCTTTCTTGAAAAAACCAGGCAAAACCATGCCCGGGTTATGGCAGTATGGGCAGCGTAGCTGGCATCCCTGGAAGAAGCAGAGGGCTGCAACTTTACCCGGAAAATCAAGCAGGGTTACATTATGATATCCGGCAATATACAAGCAATCATTCTCCTTCATTTTGCATAATAATCAAGATAAATGAAAACTGCACCCTTTCAGAGAGTGCAGAGAAAATATCTTCAGCAACACTTCTTTCCAGGCTCGGGAAAGCAACTCTGTGTTTCAATAAAGCAGGTGTCCGGACTCAAAGCATATGCTTTACACCGCAGCGGCTCTGTGCAGGATTGTCACCTGCTTTCCCTGACTTTATTAATTAGCTGAAGTGATGATAACACTATATATTGTGTTTAGTCAAGCAAAATTATCAATATTTTGTATGCAAATGCTATTCTGCTTCAGACTTCACTGTTCCTGGCAACTGTAAAATCCCGTTAGCTTATTAACCCTTCTGTTCTACTTCAGTAACACATTCTGTTTTAATTTTCTCCACCAAAAACTGCAGGGCTTTAATAACATTAGGTCTGATATCTCCGCCTACCAGCAAGTACATAATATCATCGCCCACCTTGAGATGCCCCCGGTTAAGCCATGCCCTGATATAATATATGCCTTCCAGTTTATACGTTTCGGCAATTGCCTGATCGACCATATCCGCATCATATGAAAACTCCATAACTCTTACTTCCGTACCGTCATCCAAGCCCTGCCTAACCTGTGCTTTTGGGGTTTGACGCACCGTTCCGTTGTGTATTAAAAACATACCCACTTTTGCTGCCGCCGGATCAGATTTGGCCTCTTTCAACCACTGATCGACCGAAGGCGGCATCTCATTCCTTTGATATTCAGGTTTCATAGCACTTTCTCCTTTTTAAACATCTTTTTCGCCCTTAGCTTTGTACAAATGGTAAATTTTAAAGAAATGCGAAGATTGTCAGGCTTTTATAAGAAATCATTTTTCCTCAAAAACGGATCTAACGATAGTAAGCCACGCCTGCTTCAAAAATACGCTGTTCTTTAATACCGGGTATATTTACTGTGAGCCCGTTTACTCCTCGTTCAGGATGGCCCATTTTACCAAAAACCCGCCCGCAGGGACTGGTCAACCCTTCCACTGCTCCAAGCGATCCGTTAGGGTTATAGTCAGAGTCGTAAGTGGGATTACCATTAAAATCAATATACTGGCTGGCTACCTGCCCTTTTTGGAAAAGAGTTTTCAGCTCATTATCATCTGCTGTGAAGCGCCCCTCGCCATGAGAAATAATAACTGAGTGCACATCCCCCGGTTTCAAATAAGCCAGCCAGGGAGTAAGGACCGAATTAATCCTGGTGTTAACTATGCGTGAAATGTGCCGCTCAAGACGGTTAAAACTAAGGGTTGGTGAATTACTGCCCTGGCTTCTGAATTCTCCATATGGAATCAGGCCCGTTTTGATTAAAGCCTGAAAACCGTTACAGATACCGAGCATCAATCCATCCCGTTTTCTCAATAAAAGGTTTACCGCCTCCCGAAGGTAAGGATTGCTGAAAACTGCAGTTATAAATTTTGCAGTACCGTCCGGCTCATCCCCGGCGCTGAAACCACCCGGAATTACTACCATCTGCGCTTCATTAATTCTGCGGACCATCTCTGTTATCGATTCAGAAATCATGGCCGGTGTGAGGTTTTTAAAAACAAGCATGTCAACTGCTGCGCCTGCTTTTTCAAAAGCGCTTTCTGTCTCATACTCACAGTTTGTGCCGGGAAATACCGGGATAAAAACTGTCGGACGGGCTACTTTAATAGTAGGTTTAGTGAGTCTCTCAGGGTTAATGCTATAGCTTTGAAGTAGAGGATGCCCTTCAACAGCAGTTTTCGCTATAACTGGGAATACAGCTTCCAGTGGTTTCTTCCAGTAATCTACAGCTTCTTCAAGGGTTATTGATACATCGTTAATATGTATTGCCTTGTTATCAATTGTCTCTCCCAGCAGGTGGTAAGAAACCTCATTGCCAAGTTGCTTCAGGTTAGCCGCTCTTTTCAGTTCCAGAATCATCGATCCATAATGTGGGGCAAACAGTTCCTCCACGCTCTTATGAAATGCGGTAAATTTAAAGCCAATCCTGTTTCCAAAGCACATTTTACTAATTGCCGCCGCCGCACCTCCATTAGTAACAGTATGCGCGGCTAAAACTTCCCCGGAACGTATTAATTTATTTGCCAGAGTTAAGTTTTTCTGAAGAATATCAAAATCGGGCATTCCGTCGCACATAACCGGCGTTTCAAGCATTATTACTTTGCTGCCGCATTCTTTAAACTCAGCCGAAACAATTTCTCTATGTGTAACCACGTTAACTGCAAAAGAAACCACTGTCGGTGGGATATCCAGATCATTAAAAGAGCCGGACATGCTGTCTTTGCCGCTAACTGCAGGTATACCCAGTTTTTCCTGGGCGGTATAAGCACCAAGCAAGGCGGCAAAAGGTTTTCCCCATCGAGAGGGGTTCTCACCGGGCCCGGCAAAATACTCCTGTAGGGTGAGCCTGATCCGGCGGTAATCTCCACCCATTGCTACATTTTTGGTCACTGCTTCAATTACCGCGTAAAGCGCTCCCAGGTAAGGATTCCATTCCGCCAGGGCGGGATCAAAACCATACGTAACCAGGGTCGATAGCTCTGATTCATTCCTGAGAAGCGGAAGCCTGGCAACCATGCCTTCAGTTTCAGTATCCTGGTATTTCCCTCCGAGCGGCATCAAAATTGATCCGGCCCCAACCGTGCTGTCGAACAACTCGATCAGCCCTCTCTGGCTGCAGACATTTAAATCCTGCAGGTTCGCTAGCCATGCTGCCTTTAGATCAGGCAGTTTATCCGTTATAGCCGCTGATGCATTTTTAAAGTAATTATCCTTTTCACAAGGATTATCTATCTTGACAACAGTGTGTTTTCTTACTCCCCCGCTATCTAAAAAGTCACGGGCTAAATCGACTATGGTCTCATTCTGCCAGCGCATTTTTAGCCGCTTACCTGCATTTACCCTGGCTATCGATGTACATTCAAGGTTTTCAGCTTCTGCCAGGGCGGTAAATTTTTGCTCATTCTCTGGACTTACAACCACTGCCATTCTTTCCTGGGATTCAGATATGGCAAGCTCCGTTCCGTCAAGGCCGGCATATTTTTGAGGTATGACATCCAGCTCTATCTCCAACCCCGAAGCCAATTCCCCCACTGCAACGGATACTCCCCCGGCGCCAAAATCATTTGCTTTCTTAATCAGTTTTGCCGCAGAAGGGTTTCTAAAGAGCCGTTGAAGCTTTCTTTCCTCGGGAGCATTACCTTTTTGCACTTCTGTTCCATGTTTTTCTATCGCCTCTTCAGTGTGCGGCCTGGAGGAGCCGGTAGCTCCACCACAACCATCGCGTCCGGTCCTGCCGCCAACAAGCAAAATTATATCGCCCTCTGCAGGACTTTCCCGGTGAACATTCTCTCTTGGCGCAGCTCCAATCACGAAGCCTATCTCCATCCTCTTAGCCACATACTTTTCATGGTAGAGTTCCTCAACCTGCCCTGTCGCCAAACCAATCTGGTTGCCGTAAGAGCTAAACCCCCTGGCTGCTTCTGTAGTAATCTTTCGTTGTGGCAGTTTGCCCGGCAGAGTATCTTTCAAGCTTGTCCGAGGATCACCGCTTCCCGTGATCCGCATCGCCTGGTAGGCATAAGATCGCCCGGAGAGAGGATCTCTGATACAGCCGCCTAAACAGGTGGCGGCTCCGCCATACGGTTCAATCTCAGTAGGGTGGTTATGCGTCTCATTTTTAAACATGATCAGCCATTCTTCTTTTTTACCATCAACAGAAAGCTCAGTGATTATGCTTGCCGCATTAACCTCCTCTGATTCCTCCAGGTCCTCAAGCAAGCCTTTTTTCCTCATACTCTTCATACAGATTGTAGCAAGGTCCATCAGGCACACTTCTGCCGGACGATCTTTGCTAACATTTAGATATTCGCGATCTTCCAGGTAATCATGGTAAGCCTGTCTGACAGGATTGTTTAATTTGCCTTCTTCAATCGTAACACTGTCGATTACTGTGTTAAAAGTACTATGGCGGCAATGATCAGACCAGTATGTATCTAGAACCTTTATTTCAGTGATAGTAGGGTCTCTTTTTTCTATATCCCGAAAGTAATCCCGGCAATAGATAAGATCCTGGATATCCATTGCCAGGTTAAGATTTTCATGCCAACAAACCAGGTTGCTATTATCACTCAGGCGAAAACCTTCGAGAGTTTCTATTTTCCCCGGACACTCAAACTCCATTGCCAGGCTTTCCGGCAACTCAAGGGAAGCTTCCCGGCACTCAACACTGTTTATACAGTATTCTTTTATCTTGACAAACTCATCTTCCGTTATATCGCCTTTAACAATAAAAACCTTTCTCCAATGCACAACCGGTCGTTCTCCGGCAGTAATAATCTGGGCACACTGGGCAGCAAAATCAGCTCTCATATCGTACTGACCGGGCAAATACTCAACGGCAAAGATACGATCATTTTGATCACATTCCGGTAGTTCATCATATGCCAAATCAAGAGGAGGTTCATAAAAAATACCCTTTCTTACCAGGGCAAATTCGTGATCGGATAAACCTGCCGTGTCATAACAGTTAAGAATTCTTACCTGCTGCAAACTGTCAATACCCAAATAATCAATTAGTTCACGGGTTAAAGATTCGCTCTCCAGATCAAAGCCCTTTTTCTTTTCTACATAAATGCGTTTGATTTTTTCCGCCAACAGATAATCACTCACCTTATAACGAAATTTATTTCATTCCATCCACAACCAACTCCAACTATTTAAACTATTTTATCATAGTCCGATTAAGCTTATTAGTAATTCAAGCGAAAGGAATCCCTGCAACAGTTACTATTGGTATTACATCATAATTTAATTTTACTGCCCTGCTGCCAGAGGAACAATAAACTTCATGTAGAATAATTCTACATGAAGTATGACAGGGAAAACATCTGCATGACTGCCGATCAGAAACCGCATGAGAAGTGCGGTATTTTTGCTGTCTGCGGTTATCATGGCCCTCTCTCTGCTGCTTACATTACCTACATGGGCCTTCTATCACTGCAGCATCGGGGTCAGGAAAGCGCAGGTATGGCCTATCTTGAAGAGGGGAACATCTCCGCGTTAAAAGGGATGGGGTTGGTTGAACAGGCATTTAGCAACAAAATACTGGAGGAAATAGCTGCTCCCACTGTTATCGGGCATGTCCGTTATTCCACAACCGGCCCCAGCCTTATTGCCAATGCCCAACCGCTTATAGCAAGAACAGCTGATCACCGGGGAATAGCCCTGGCCCATAATGGAAACCTGGTCAATTACAGGAGCTTGCATGGCAGACTGCTGGAAGAAGGGCATATTTTCCACACTACCTCGGACACTGAAGTAATGCTTTTCTATATCCACCTTTTTCGACGGGCCGGGCTGGCTGAAGCTGTCTTAAAAACCATGGAGATTGTCAAAGGGGCTTATGCTGCTGTTGTCACTGACGGCAAAAAGTTAATTGCCTTTCGGGATCCCAATGGATTTCGACCCCTGGTGATTGGAGCCCTTGGTAGTGCTTTTATCATAGCTTCCGAAACTGCGGCCCTAGATACGGTTAATGCGCATCTTATCAGGGAAGTAGCGCCGGGTGAAATTATAACCGTGGAGCCGGGAGGGATGGTTTCAGTAAAAACTGCCAGATCATCCAACTCATCATTCTGTATTTTTGAGTACATATATTTTGCCCGCCCGGACAGTGTCTTCAATGGGATAAACGTGCACAATACCCGCAAAAGAATTGGCGCATTACTGGCCCGTCACTACTCCCCGGGGTTGGATATGGTTATTCCTGTGCCTGACTCGGGGATTTCTGCCGCTATGGGACTGGCTGAAGCACTGGGATTACCTCTAGAATGGGCAATACACCGAAACCCTTACCTCGGCCGCACTTTTATTAAACCTGGACAGAATGAAAGGGAAATGGCAGTGCGCCTTAAATTAAGCCCGATCAGAGATATAGTAAAAGGCAAAAGAATTATCGTGGTCGATGATTCCCTGGTCAGGGGTACTACCTGCCGCATACTGATCAAGCTGCTTTTTGCAGCTGGCGCATCAGAGGTTCATCTCTGTATTGCTTCACCACCTTTTAAGCATCCCTGCTATTTCGGTGTTGATATTCCTGCAACCGTTGAACTGAATGCATGCCGGGACAGTAGCAGCTCCAATTCCGCTTTCGGAGCAAATTCTCTGGTATTTGCCGAATCTCAAGATCTGTTCCAGGCTGCCGGTTTAAAACCGTCTCAGTTATGCAGTTCCTGTTTCACAGGCATTTACCCCGACCTGAAATAACCATTCTTACAGAAATAGTTTGACCGGTTTAAACCTGAATTTATTGATTATAGTAATCCTGCAGGCAGCAAATCTGTCTTTCCCGGCCTTGTAAAGCACGAATTCCATCAAGAGCGGCCATCGCTCCCTGTATAGTAGTAATAATTGAAATCCCCTGTTTAACTGCCTGGCGTCGAATAAACTCCCCATCAGACCTAGCTCCCGAACCGGCAGGGGTGTTAATGATAAGAGCAATTTTACCGTTCCTGATATAATCAGTTATGTTCGGTCCAGGCTCACAGATTTTTTTAATACTTTCTACTTTTATCCCTGATTGTTTTAAAAACTCAGCTGTTCCAGCCGTAGCAGCTAACTGAAATCCCATCCTGAATAGATTCCGGGCCAGATCCACCAGGTACGGTTTATCTCGATCTGCAACAGTTAATAAAATTCTTCCCTCACAGGGCAAGGGAGTACCGGCAGCAAGCTGAGCCTTGGCCATTGCCATGCCAAGATCATGGTCCAAGCCCATAACTTCGCCTGTTGAACGCATTTCAGGACCAAGAACAATATCAACATCTTCAAACCGGTTAAAAGGAAAAACGGCCTCTTTTACTGAATAGTAGCAAGGTTCTTCAATATCATTTAATCCCACTTCTTCAAAAGACGCTCCAACAATCACCCGGGCAGCTATTCCTGCAAGCGGTACTCCTGTTGCCTTACCTACGAAAGGAACTGTCCTGGAACCCCGGGGATTAGCTTCCAGAATATATACTTCCCGCCCGCGAACAGCAAACTGAATGTTTAACAAGCCAATAATATTCAATTCCCGGGCGATTAATTCAGTCTGTCTTTTGATTTCTTTCAGTTGATGATTACCTATACTATAAGGGGGCAAAACAGAACAGCTATCACCGGAATGAATTCCTGCCTGCTCTACATGCTCCATTATACCGGCAATAATAACTTTATTTCCATCACTTACAGCATCAACATCAATTTCAACAGCTTCATCCAAAAATTTGTCCAGCAAGAGTGGATTAGCAGGTCCTACATCGGGATTGCCGGCAAGGTAACGTTCAAGATCATCTTCATTATCAACCACCCGCATTGAAAAACCGCCAAGAACATAAGAAGGTCTGACTAACAGGGGAAAACCTAATCGACGGGCAACAGAAAAAGCCTGAACCTCATCTTCGGCTGATCCGTTTGCCGGCTCCCAAAGTCCCAGCTTATCAACAACATCAGAAAAATCACGCCGGTTCTCAGCCCGATCTATGTCCAAGGGTGAAGTGCCCAGAATCAACTCTCCTTCTTCCATTAAAAGCCCGGCCAGTTTGAGCGGAGTTTGACCGCCAAACTGTAATATTAAACCAGCTGGTTTTTCATTTTCACAAATTTCAAGCACATCTTCAAGGGTTAGCGGTTCGAAATAGAGAGAATCAGAAATATCATAATCTGTACTAACCGTTTCCGGGTTACAGTTAACCATGATCACCCTGTAACCGTTCTCACGGAGGGCAATAGCCGCCTGAACACAGCAATAATCAAACTCCAGTCCCTGTCCGATGCGGTTTGGACCGCTACCCAGAATAATAACTTTTTTCTGATCTGACATTGAATCTTTAAAACAATCATGCGGCAGTTCAAAAGCATCACGCTCATACGTTGAATAGTAGTAAGGCGTACTTGCTTTGAACTCACCGGCACAGGTATCTACAAGCCTGAAAACCGGCTTGACATTCAGATTATGCCGCAACTGGCGAATTTCTTTATCTGATGTTCCCCGTAACCCAGCCAGGTAACGGTCGGAGAAACCAAGTCCTTTTGCCTCCCACAATATTTCTTCACTTACCTTCTCAATATTTTTAAAAATAATTTCAAAATCAATAAGCGTTTTAATTTGATCGATAAACCAAGGGTCAATACCGGTTAAGTAGCTTGCTTCATCACTCCGTAATCCGAAACGGAGGGCTTCGGCAATAGTGAATAATCGTTCAGGTAAAGGCTCTTTAAGTAGTGTTTTAAGTGATTGAAGGCTGTATGAGTCCCCTGACATTAAAGGGTAGCCAGATAATCCATCGTATCCTTGCTCCAGCGAGCGAAGGGCTTTCTGCAGGGCTTCTCTGAAAGTTCTACCCATGCTCATTACCTCACCGACTGATTTCATGTGGGTAGTTAACACTTGATTCACACCGGGGAATTTAGCAAAATCCCAGCGGGGGATCTTCACCACACAATAATCAAGGGCCGGTTCAAATGATGCCGGGGTTACCTTTGTTATATCATTGCTTAATTCATCAAGGCTGTAGCCTACTGCCAGCTTAGTTGCTATTTTGGCAATAGGAAAGCCGGTAGCCTTGGAAGCAAGGGCTGATGACCGCGAAACCCGGGGATTCATCTCTATAACAATCATTCTCCCAGTATCTGGATCAACCGCAAACTGTATATTGCATCCACCCGTTTCAACTCCTATCTCGCGCAAAGCTTTCAGTGAAGCATTTCTCATCGCCTGATATTCTTTATCGCTTAGAGTTTGTGCCGGAGCAACGGTAATACTTTCCCCGGTATGGACACCCATAGGATCGATGTTTTCAATGGAACAGATAACCACAACATTATCATTACGATCACGCATTAGCTCCAGCTCAAATTCTTTCCAACCGATTAAGGCCTCTTCCACAAGCACTTGTTCAATTGGACTATTCTGCAAACCAGCAGTAACCATGAACTCAAGCTGGTCCCGGTTGTATACAATCCCGCCTCCTGCCCCTCCCATAGTAAAAGAGGGTCTGATTACCAGGGGGTAACCGTGTTCATCGGCAAAGCTTAATGCTTCATCAAGACTACTCAAATGAGAGCTTTCTGCTGTATCAAGTCCTATTCGGATCATGCTCTCCTTGAAAAGTTCACGGTTTTCAGCACGTTTAATAACTTCAGCATTAGCCCCGATCAGCTCAACATTCTCACTTTCGAGGAAACCGCAATCTGCAAGAGCTACAGCGATATTAAGCGCTGTCTGGCCACCCAGGGTTGGCAGCAAAGCCTGCGGTTTTTCTTTAATTATTATTTTTTTAACAGTTTCTACAGTAAGTGGTTCAATATAGGTTCGATCAGCCATCGCCGGATCTGTCATTATAGTTGCCGGGTTACTGTTGACAAGCACAACTTCATAACCTTCTTCTCTGAGAGTCCGGCAAGCCTGGGTGCCTGAATAATCAAATTCGCAGGCCTGGCCTATTACAATCGGACCGGAACCGATCAGCAAGATTTTTTTCAAATCTTCCCTTTTAGGCACTTCTATCCCCCCCCTTTATCCGATTTTTATTCATTATTTCTATAAATTTATCAAAGATATCATTGCTATCATGGGGGCCAGGTGATGCTTCCGGGTGAAACTGTACAGAAAAACAGATTAAATCCTGATCTTCAATTCCTTCTATTGTTCCATCATTTAAATTAAGATGGGTTACCTCCAACCCCTTTCTATTTTCTTTCAGCTTAACGCAGTAACCATGATTCTGCGATGTGATAAGTACTTTACCTGAAGATAGCTCTTTAACGGGATGATTCGCCCCCCTGTGTCCGAATTTAAGCTTGTAGGTAGAATATCCAAGAGCCATCGCCAATAGCTGATGCCCCAGACAAATGCCAAAAAGAGGTACACGGCCAAGAAGGGATTGTATTTGAGGTAATATTATCTTTTGATCTATTGGATCTCCCGGGCCGTTCGAAAGAAGGACTCCGTCTGGTTGAAGCTTAAAAATTTTATCAGCATCAGTTGAGTATGGAACAACAGTGATACGGCAGTTTCGAGAAGATAAAGAACGTAGAATACTATACTTAATTCCAAAATCATATATGACCACATGATAGAGGGGTGGGTCACCAGGCGGAGCATCAATTCCAGGCAACAATTCCCGTGAGAACTGCGACATACTGTATAATTCCGGAGCAGACACCTCGGCAACCAAATTACGCTTGTATTGATTTTTATAGGCTAAAACCCTTTGTTGTAATATTTCAGTATCACATTCTTCAGTAGATATTACCCCAAACATTGTTCCTGCAGAACGCAGGTGAAGAGTTAATGAGCGGGTATCTATTCCTTCAACTCCAATAACATCATTTTTATCGAGATATGTATCCAACGATTGCTCAGCACACCTGCTGCTCGGGCTGCAGCAACATTCTTTTACCAACAGCCCTTCAACCTGGGGGCCAACTGACTCAGAATCATTTTTATTTACTCCATAATTACCGATCATGGGGCAGGTTAATACCAAAATCTGCCCACGATAAGAAGGATCAGTGAGCATTTCCTGGTAACCAGTCATCGAAGTGTTAAAAACTACCTCTCCGAAAACCTCTCCCCTGCTTGAAAATGTTTCACCTTTCAGGCTAAACCCGTCTTCGAGCACCAGCATTGCTTGCATTATATTTCCTCCCTTTGGCCAGCCCTATATAATTGGTTTTTGATTCAGGGACATTTTTAAAATTATAACGGGAGTGTAGTTAAATAACAAGATTAAACTTGCCGGATTTAAAAGAGGTTAATAAATTCTTTTTAGATCAGAATAAAAAATCAAGGCGGGCAATCAAACCACCAAAAATGAACGCTATGGATGTGGTTATTACTAGGATAACCAGGGCAAATGAGATTCTGAACTCACGGGCCACTGTTACTACAATCGCAACACAAGGCACATAAAAAAGTCCTACCACAGCGCCAGTAAAAAGCTGTAAGGTGCTCAGTTCCAAATCCAGTAAGGGCAGCACTGCCAACTCACGACGTAATATTCCAAGAATTAACGGAGCCGCCGCTTCTTCAGGCAACCGTAGCCAAAGTTTAACAAGCGGGCTTAGAGCCCTGCCGAAAGCAGCCATTAACCCTGTTTCATAAAGCACTGCTGCTCCTGCTACTGCTGCGATCATTGGCAAAGCACCATCTGTTATATAAAGCTTTAACCGCAACCATATTTTTTTGGCTACAATCTCAATACGCGGTAAAAGTAGATCAGGTATTTCTAAAAGGGTTTCCGGTCTTGTTCCTTTAATAAAACGGTTCATAAATATTCCTGATGCTATCATAACCAGCCAACTTAAAATAAAGAGTGAAACCATCACAAATACTGAGCGATCTGCCAGAAGTGATATAAACGCACCTGTTTGAGATATGCATGGAACAGCCAGACAGATTAATACAGTAACCATCAACCTTTCTTTTTGTGAGTTGAGGGCTCTGGTAGCCATTATTGCTGGAATACCACAGCCATAACCTATTATAAACGGAATAATACCAGTACCCGGAAGACCCAATCTTTTGAAAATACCATCCAGCAGTATACCAAGGCGGGGCATATAGCCACTATCTTCAACAATACTTAAAACAAAATAAAATGACAACACGTATGGTAGCACAAGAGCAAAAGGCCACTCCAGGCCTTTGACAAGAAACCCGTATTCGCCGATAAAAATATCCTGTAAAACTCCAGGCGGGATTAACATAGAAGTAACACTAATGAGGGGAGGTATAATCAAATCTCGAAAAAGGGGCAAAAGGATAAAGCGGCGTAAGCCCATCCCGATTCCGACAATGCCGGCAAAGACGAATACTAAAATTACCACAGCAAACACCAGACCAGGCCAGGGATTAGTCAACCGACGATCCCACTGATCACGAACTATTTCTCTTTTTCCACTTTTTTTTCGCAAACTCATACTTGTTAGCATTTCAACATTATCCCAGGTAGGAGCAACATTTTTACTGGATCGTTTTAAAACAGTTCCTCCTGGTTCGAGCATTGAAAATATTTTCTTTTTAAGTTCATCTACCCCCTTACCGCTAAGAGCAACTGTTGGAATAACTGGGATACCCAGCATTTTAGAAATAGCCTTTATATCAATAATGTAACCTTTTTCAAGCGCCAGATCTCCCCTGTTTAGCGCTACCACCAGTGGAATTTCCAACTCAAGCAGCTGCAGGAGCAAGTACAAACCGCCTTCAATATTTCCCGCATCTAAAACATACACCAGCAATGAAGGCACCTCATCATTTTTCAACAATGGATCTGTTTTTCTCTCACAACATACAGAAGCACCTTTGTGAAAGCTTATTACAATATCTTCACCACAAACCATTTTCACTGCAACCTCTTCAGCTTCGCAGGTAGGGCAAAGTGAATATGTGCCGGGAACATCGGTTAGATAAACTGCTTTTTCTCCCTGCTGCATAACACCACCGGCATAATCCACAGTTGTTCCGCTATAATTGGCAACTTTAACGCTTAGACCTGTTAATCGATTAAAAAGTGCACTTTTGCCTACATTTGGTGTTCCCATCAATAAAACCTTGCGTTTCATATTTCCTCCCTATACAACCTTAACTATAATCTTTTCAGCAATGTTTTTCCCAACTGCCACCTGCCGTTCTCCAGCTTTAATCATAATCGGCCCACCGAAAAACTGGCGGCCACACGCCTGTATAGCTTTACCCGGTCTTAGGCCTAGTGAGTTAAGCAAAGGATATTCCGGGACATCAACAACTATAGCGTTGCCTCCCATATCAAGTCGGGTAAGAGTAATGTTTTTCATCGAAACACTATTTTTTTTCTCCTGCCCCTTTAACATTTCTAATCACTCCCACAACAATAATGAAAACTTTCCAACTCCTCATTTGAATCACATGTTTTCTTTCGCTGCTTTTGGCAATTCATGCAACTTACTCTTTCCATTTCTTTGGATATAGCCGACCATGATCTCCGGGCAAAAATAACCGGCACATCATTCTTTTTTGCTTCATTTTTAACTACCCTGGACAATTTAGTCCCCACATAATCAGTAAGGACTAAAACTAAATCAAGCCTATTCGATATTACTTCGGCAACCTGACTGTTTTTGCGTCCTGTTAAATGCTTAACCATAACAAATCCCTGCTTTTTTAACTGTTTATCTATACTGCCAAGATGGTCTCCACCTATAACCATTGCCGTCATCATCTGCTCCTCCACGAATTATTATTGCAGGCCGGACCTTGATCTCAACTGAATGTTATAATTAGTTAGACCTTCTTGCGGTAAAGCATAAATAAAATAATCACTGATAGAAACATGAATACAGCGATAGCCGCAATGCTGACAGCAATAACTTTCATGGCAAAAGCAACTGTATGCATATCCTCATGAATATGCTCCAAGTCATGTCCAATTTCTTCCATGATATCGATAAACATTCCATCTCCTGTGATATCATCATGAGCACTGACAACAGGAGCAATGAAAAAGAGAATTAAAACTGCCAGGACAATACTTGACATTATTTTTGTGTTATTATAAGTTTGCATTAAATATACCCTCCCGGTATTATGGTTCAGAATATTTATGGTCCGGCCTACAGACCTTTTCCGGGTGTGATTTATTCTCTATTTGATTATTATTTTTTAAGTAATTACTGAACATTTTATCCTCCGATGTATATAGGATTTGATTCCTTCGCAAGTTAAACAAGAGAAATTTCATCTCTTAATGCGCATAAAGGACCGAAATATCAAATGTAGCTTTGTCCTGGTTTATGTAAGCTGAAACCTGCGGTTTGTCAGGCAGAAGATCATACTGATGAGCAAGTTTACGACGGGGCTTGCGGAAAACCAGGCGCACTTGCCCATTACCATTTTTCATAAGATTTTCCAGGATTGCTTTTTTAGGCTTAGCCTGTAAAGCAACAATAGCAACATCAAAGGTAAAAGGTATCTCACCCGCTCCATCAAGGTGCATTACCGTTACCAGGTCATCCAGCTGCTGGGTAGCCAAGCACTGACGAGCGACCTTAACTGCAATTTGATCACAATCGATAGCTATAACCTTGGCACCGGTTTTTTGGGCAATTAAAATCGCTGTGAATGGTATTGCTCCACAACCAACATTTAAAACCTGATCATTCTCAGAAATTGCTGCCAGATTGATTTCATTTTCTATAACCTGCTGATAGAAATTTGAATACATCGACACTAGATTCTTGTTACAGGCTACTTTTTTTTCTATAAAAGCAACAACCTGTGGAATAATTTTCATTCAATATACCTCCTTCTGCCGTTTTAATTACAGCGATATATTCTACTTCAACACTTATGTTTGCTGCAGCTAATATATTCCCTAAAAAATTTTATTAGTATCAACCTTTTATGATAACCAAGCTTTCTGCACCAATGCCAGATTTGGATTTCTCAATAAAACCATTCTCAAACTCTGTGATATTAATATCGTTTATCCCGAAATATCTAAACCAGCCGGGAAGTTTACGATAGACTAGAATACCGCCTTTTTTAAGTGATACCCATGAATGCTCTATAATTCTTTTTTTAGGACATATATTTAATGAAACCCAAATAGCATCATACCCTGAACAGTCTACAAAACAGCCATTTTCATGGGTAATAGTGATTTTATCAGCATAACCACTTCTTTGTACAATGCCTTTTGCAATATTAATTGCCATAATATTACAATCGCAAGCGTTAACCCTGTAACCCTTTCGGGCCAGAAATACAGCGGTATAAGGGTAAGCTCCGCCACCTATGTGTAAAACAGAAGAACCGGGTTCCAAGCCGGCGAGTGCAACTTCTCTGCATAGCATTTTTTTATAGAATAAATAAGAATAAAGCCGTGCAAAAAGATTCAGGTGTGCAGCAAATCTCTCAGCAATTTGTGACAAACTAAAAAATGGCGATTTACAGGTAAACATATCTTTTTCTCTTTTTAACAATGGATTAACATATGAAGCTCCAATTTCGCTTATATCTTTATTACTCATCACCAGCACCTTCCATTCCATTTGTTTCCCGAATTTGATTAACTATATTTCGGATTTACTTCAACACTACAATCCTGATCAGATTTCTCTCCTAAATTTCTTTTAGATTTAACAGCTTTACCAAGAGTTAGAAAAACAGCTGCAAAAGCAGATAAACCCAGGGGGAACCAGTATGTAACCAGGCGGGATATTAATGCAACAGCCAGTCCCTCAGCCGGATTGAGACCATACAAAGAAAACATCATAACCATCGTTGCTTCAAATGAACCAAGCCCTCCCGGTAATAATGGGACCATACTGATTAAATAAGCCGTATAGGTAATAACTGCAACAGAGAAAAGCCCTACCTCTAAACTCAGCATATCGACAACCAGGTAAACTTTAAGGGGATATGTCACCCATACCAGCGTAGAAAGGATAATCAGCAAAACCCTTTCTGAACGATTTGTCATACTGCGGGCAAATATTGCAGAACGGTTGATAAAAGCCAATGCCTTTGCCAAGTATTTTTCGAGCAGATAAAATATTTTACAGAAATAACCCATGATACAATTACTTTTAAAAATTCTGTTTTTATAATAATCGACAGAAGGAATTGAAATCATGCTTGATTTACCTGCTCTCAGATAAATCAAGCAAATACCCATAAAGAAAAGCAGTAAAATAATGAAAGCAATAAAAACAAATTTAGGCATATCGAAATTTATAAATGCTGAACCTGCGAATATACCGGAAAGCAATACAAAAGGTAATATTGAGTATAACTTTAAGGTAAGAAGAATACCTGTAAGACAATCATAACCGAGGTTACTATATTGATTGAACAGATATACTTTGGCCGCTTCACCACCCAATTTTACTGCCGGTGTAACACTTTCAACATAGTTTCCTGCAAGCGTAATAGCCATGATAAGCCCCGGTGAAAGATACTGATTAGATTTTTTTAAAAGATACTGCCATTGCAATACCGGTATTATTAGAGTTAAAATTTGGATTATAAATAAAAGAGCCAGTATTCTGGGGTTAACCTGCCTGATTGAATTGGCTATTTCATCGAAACCCAACCAAATTATCGCAAAGGTAAGGGTTGCCAAACCAATAATCCATAGCAGAATTTGTTTTAATTTCATAGCAATTCCTTTCACACATTAGCTATTATAATTAGCTTAGGCTAACTAATTTATTAAAAAAAATAACTCCGCATTATTTAGCATAAAGTTATCGTATCTTTGTTAGCCGTGTTTAACATATAATATATTATTCTTGCTCCTTCATGTCAAGCACTTTAAATATATTTTTCACAATAAAGCTGGCAATGTCTTAACTTAAGCCTGTTAAACAAGACTCTGTATAGGAAGACATATTCCTTTGTTAAATATTATTTATACCATTTTATCTAAGGCTTATCATTAACCTTTATTTTTAAATATGCATAGTTACGCCTGTAAATACTAAGAGTTTTAATTACAGGCACAAGCAGAATAGAGCCCTGTTTTGGCAATATATTGTAGCCGGTTTGCCGGATACTGTAAATATGGATTATAATAACTACAGAAACGCACTGATTAATATAACTAAAGACTGACAATAACTATTTTTTGATCTAGGTTTCCTTTAATATCATTAATTATTACTGTATTATAGTTACCTTCTGAGAATGAGCATAACTTCTTGTTGGTAATACCAATTTGCCCTTCGTATTTCAGTAATCGTATTTAGTTAATAGCAGCACTTGAAGCTTTAAATTATTTTTACAACTATAACACTTAAGGAGATATGAAGAATGACACAAGCTTTAAAGAATTTAAGAGTACTGGATTTTACGCAATATTTATCAGGGCCTCACTGCACTTCGGTTCTCAGCGAACTGGGAGCAGAGGTAATTAAAGTAGAAAGGCCCGGCACGGGAGAACCTGAGCGTAAAGCGGCTCCCATGTCTCCCAAGGGTGAATCTTACCAGTTTATAGCCTATAACAGGGGCAAAAAAAGTGTTACGTTAAACATGAAACACCCGGATGGGCTGGCAATAGCCAAAAAAATGACTGCCAAATGCGACATACTCGTTGAAAATTTTGCTCCCGGAGTTATGGAACGACTTGGTCTTAGTTATGATGAAGTCAAAAAGATAAACCCCGGGATAATTTTCGCTTCTATCTCAGGCTTCGGTCAGTCAGGTCCACGGCGAGACCAGATTACCTTTGATGTAGTCGGTCAGGCAATGGGCGGACTGATGAGCGTTACAGGAGAACCGGATGGCGAACCGCTCAAGGCAGGAATATCCCTTGCTGATTACATGGGAGGATACAACGCTACCATAGCCATCCTGGCCGCGCTTCATTATAAAACTGTAACAGGAGAAGGGCAGCATATTGATATTTCCATGCAGGACGGCATATGGGCTATGGTCTTCCCCGATCGTGCCGATTATTTTGATACACATGTTACGCCTAAAAGGATAGGCAACAGGCTCGGTAGTTCATCTCCCTTCGGTTCTTATAAAGCAAAAGACGGTTATGTTGTAATCTGCACTATCACTGACGAACAGTGGCATAACGTACTGAAAGCAATAGATCGCGAAGACCTGAAGGATGATGAGCGATTTATAACAAGGGTTAAGCGAACTGAAAACATGGCTGCAGTTGAAGGTGTGCTGGACCAGTGGCTCAAAGAAAAAACAGTTGAGGAAGCTGTGGCTATATTCAAAGAATTAAAGGTTCCCAGCTCACCTGTCCCCACTTTTGACCAGGTGGCCAATGACCCTCAAATTCACCACCGTGAAATGATCATCGAGGTGGAACAACCCCTTTCCGGAAAAGTCAAACTGGCCGGTTCTGTGTATAAGATGTCAAAAACACCGGGAAACCGTAGGCTACCTATACCGCTTGTTGGTGAGCACAACCGGGAAATCTACGAAGAACTCCTGGGATTGAGCCAGGAAGAAATAGAGAAGTTAACAACAGAAGGCACAATGTAAAATCACTTTAATGGAATTGAGTTAAGGGATAGCTCTCGACTGCTTATTTTGTTGCATACAACAGATAGAGGCTATCCCTTTCTATTCAGGAATTAGATTCTATTTACCTGA
Source organism: uncultured Syntrophomonadaceae bacterium (assembly GCA_964492615.1). Classification (GTDB taxonomy): domain Bacteria; phylum Bacillota; class Dethiobacteria; order DTU022; family DTU022; genus JAABTH01. The sequence continues at coordinate 137,054 of CAZBKZ010000001.1, forward strand.
AAAAAATTTATTAATTGATTTATCTTTTTGCTATTCAGAGTAAAGGCCTGATATACATTGCCTTTTTTAAAGTAAAGAACATAATCACAGGCGCTCATAATCAGTTCCAAATCATGAGTAATCACAATGACTGTTTTGCCTAAATCCTTGAGCTGCTTCAGATTATTCGAAACCTGTATCATATGATACAGGTCGAGCCCGCTTGTCGGTTCATCAAAAATAATAATCTCCCTTTCTGATGCCACCGCACCTGCTATAGCAACACGCTGCTTTTGCCCTCCCGAAAGCGCCATCGGGTGCGACTCCCGTAAGTGATTTAGGTTTAAACTATCAAGGATATCTTCTGCTTTTACCGGGTCATCTTCTTTCATACTTAATAAAACTTCATCAAAAACTGTCTCTGTGAATAGCTGGTGGTTAACATCCTGCATAACCATATAGGCATTTTCCAGGCACTCTTTATTTCTATATATACTGTTACCTACTCGCAATTTGCCTTTAAATTGTTTGTTTAGCCCGCAAAGACACTTGGCAAAAGTAGTTTTTCCTGCCCCATTATTTCCGATAATCCCAATAATTTGACCTTTGGGTAGGTTAAGTGAGCCGATATCCAAAGCCTTTAATCCTCTTCTGTTGTAGGAATAATTAAAAGCAAGTAACTCAATTCTTTCAGAGTTAAAAAAGCCTGGCTGTTTTTCAGGTGTTAAGCTTTCAAGTGATAAAGGCCTAAGACCCATTGCAAATAGCTCATCTGTTTTAAGTTTTCGTGCCTCTGTAATTGACAACACTTTTTCTACAGTACCATTGCTTAGAAAAACTATGCGATCAGCAATATCCCGCAAATAGTGAAGGCGGTGTTCAGCAATCACAATTGTTTTTCCTTCACTTTTCCAATGCGCTATAATTTGAGCCAGGGTTTTTGTTGCTTGTGGGTCTAAGTTTGACGAAGGCTCATCTAGAACTATAACATCCGGTGATGCGGTATGTACGCAACCGCAAGCAATTTTCTGTTTCTCTCCGCCAGACAAATGAAATATATTCCTGTTCATTAAACTATGAATTTCTAAGTGAGAAACAGTTAGTTTAATCCGTTTGTCAATATCATCTGGTGGCAACCCTTGATTTTCACATCCAAAGGCCAGTTCTGAGTTCGTATCCATGCAGTAAAATTGCGAGCGCGGGTTTTGGAAAACACTGCCAACCATTTTAGCCGTTTCGTATAATGGCATCGCAAGAAGGTTTTTACCGTTAACAATTATTTCTCCTGAAAGCCTGCCGTTATAATAATGTGGGATAAGTCCATTGATCAAGCGTGTCAGGGTAGTTTTGCCACAGCCTGATTCCCCGCACAATATAACTACTTCCCCTTTTTCTATAAAAAGATTAATCTCCGAGAGGCTGTTGTTTTGCAATACAGTGTCATACTTAAATGACACATTGTTTAATTTGAGCATAGGTTAAACCCCTTTACTAACAACTATAAGCAGCAATGTTATACCGGTAAGGATTCCATAGAGTAAATCGCTTACTCCAAACCCGATTTTGCAGATATTCGTTCTTTTTACAGGGCTTCCAAGCCCTCTAGTTAAAGCGGAACAAGAAAGTTCTTCACCTATTTTCACACAGGAAATAAACAGCGGAACAAATCGATATTCCATTAAAGAAAGTAAACTGCCTTTTGATTTTCCGAAACTTATACCGCGCATTCTCATAGCATTATTAATAGATAATGATTCTTCTTTGATTGTTGGGAAAAACCGAAACATTACTGAAAGCGGAATAATAATCTGTCTTGGAAGATGTACCTTCTCCATTACTGCGATAAATTCACTTACGGTAGTTGTAGTAAGTAAAAAATAGCCCATTAAAAGGCCTGGGCCCATCCGGTTAATTACACCAGCTAACATAGCGACTAAGATGCTTACAGCACTAAAAGTTGTATCAATAAAGTAAATATACAAAAGCAGCGAAGCAGTATAGAACAAGGTGAAATAAACAGCAATTGTATATTTTTTGCTTAAAACAAACAGTGACAACGGTATAAAAGCCGCTAAAGCCATAACATACCATTCTCTTACCGAAAATGCCGCGATGTTAATTATTATTAAAATAATAATCTTTGATCGCGGATCAAGTTTAAAAAAATATTTATCTGCGATTACTTGCATGTAGCTTTCTTTCATTTTTCATTCTCCTTGTAATCTAAGCAATACCGGCACGTTTGAAGTGCTTTTTAAGCATATAATATCCCAGGAAAGCCCCAGAAATACCGCCTAAAAATGCAACGATACTTATACCTACAACTATTGAAATTACGCCAAATGAAGTATCTAGCGTATTTAAAACCTCTAAACCCATATTCTCGAAAGTATCTTTCATGATCCATAGTGGAATAAGCATCCCTATCAACCATAAACTGAATACCCCATAACTAATTATGGAATTAGACTTATTTTGGTATCTCCCGGTTTTTAAGATTAGATCAGCAACCAGCCCAAAAAGAAATCCAGATAGAAGCGGTAAAAAAGTGTGCCCTGTTAGCAGCATAAGTAAACCGCATATGGAACCCATAATAGTGACCAAGCCAAACTTTTTAACCTTTGTTAAGAAGAGCATAAACGGTATACCGCATATCATAGGCAACAAAAAGGGTAAAAACAGATAAATCAAAGGGATATGACCCAGCATACCAACAGCAAAAAACATCACAAAATAAAAAGCAGTAAATATACCAACTGTTATGAAATCTTTTGTCTGTAAATTATCCTTTTTCATAATTTGCCTCCACTGCTGTTAAGCGATACCAGCTTTTTTAAAGTGTTTTTTTAGCATTTTAAATCCAAGAAAACCACCAATGACACCCCCGGTAATTGCAAGGATGGGGAATGCCCAGCCAAACTTGTCAAAAAGGTCTAAGGCGGCATTTGTATAGTCTGCACCCATACTGTCAAACATCATTTTTTCAAAGGAATCCCTCATAATCCAAAAGGGAACCAACATCCCCATTAACCACAAACTAAAAACCGCATACCCTGCAACAGAAAGCTTAATACTTTTATATTTTCCTGACGCTAATACTAAATCAGCGATAAAGCTGAAAGTGAATCCAGCAATAAGAGGCATATAAGTATGCCCCGTTAAAAGCATAAGGCCACCGAGAATAGTTCCCATGATGGTAACCATACCGAAGGTATTAACTCTTGTAAGAAATAGCATAAATGGTATTCCGCATACTATCGGCAGTAAAAAAGGCAGCAAAACATAAAATATTGGCACATAACCAAGCATGCCAACAGCAAAAAACAGCACGAAATAGATAGCGGTAAAAACTCCAACGCTGATGAGATCTTTTGTTTGTATTTTTTTCTTTTCCATGATCAGGCCTCCATTTTTCCAGGTTTTTTTCGGTCTTTATAAACTCCAGCCTAAGCTTTCTTGCTGAATATGCCACATTTTTGCGTATGGTCCCTTTGCGGCAAGCAATTGGTCATGGGTTCCTTCTTCGGCAAGGGTTCCCTCTTCCAGAACAACAATTTTGTCTGCATTGACTACAGTACGCATGCGGTGGGCAATAATCAGAACAGTTTTATCCCGAACGAGCTCGGATATAGCTGATTGAATTTTGGTTTCATTTTTCACATCAAGTGATGCGGTAGCTTCATCAAGGAGAATAATAGGAGCATCCTTCAGCAAGGCCCGGGCGATTGAGATACGCTGGCGTTCACCACCAGAGAGTGTTTCTCCGTTTTCACCTATAATCGTTTTGTACCCTTCAGGCATTTTACCGGCAAATTCATCACACTGCGCCAGTTTAGCGGCTCGCAACACTTCCTCATCAGATGCATCGCGCTTTCCAATCCGGATATTATCCAGGATTGAAGTATTGAATAGGACTACATCCTGGAAGACTACAGAATAATGTCTCAGCAGGCTTTCAGGATCAATTCCTCTGATATCATAACCGCCTAATAGAACCCTGCCCTGGTCAACATCCCAGAAGCGGGCTGCCAGCTTTGCAGAGGTACTTTTACCTCCCCCTGAAGGGCCTACCAAGGCTGTTATTTCACCCTGTTTTGCTGTGAATGAAACATTTTGGATAACCTGCTTGCCTTCTTCGTAAGAAAAGGAAACATTATCGAAAACAATATCAAAATTCGCTGGGTTAAAATCTGCTTTTCCTTGCTGAACTGGTAAGGCTTCCATCTCATTCATACGATTTATACGAACATCAAGATAGAAAAGTGCGGCTAGATTGTTAAAGACCTCGCTAACCGGAGCATATATGCGAGAGGCGACCATTAAGAATACAAGATAGGTTAACAGCTCAATGCTACCGCTTGACAGCTGGCCTGCCCCGACAATTATTACAGTGACTAGACCTAACTTCAGAAAACTTTGAGCGGTGTTTACCAGCCCCCCTACCAACAATTCTCCCTTGATTAGTTGCTTTTCGTATTGATCAATTGCCATACCTAAACCATGCAGATATGTTTCTTCCTGACAATATGACTTGATTTCCTGGATGGTTTCCAACCCTTCTTGAATCTGCTCGCTAACATTACGTTTGATCATGTAGCCTTTATAAAACTCTTTGTGCTGGATATTCTTTGAAAAAGCAATCACCGCTGCTGCTACCGGAACAACCCAGAACAAAGCCAGTGATAACTGCCAGTTATAAAAAAACAATCCTACACCAATTATAGAAATCCCGATAATAGAAGCAAAAAGTTGTGGAACAGCATGTGAGAAAGTGTGTTCCAAATCAGTGCTGTCTTCCATAATGGTTGATGTAAGGTCTGATAGGTTTTTCTCGCCGAAGAAAGCCAAGGGTAATTTTCGGAGCTTTTCAGCCAAGGCAATCCTACGATTCGCACTCTCTTTATAAACGGTGGTATAAGTATTTCTATATTGAAATACTGCTACAGCATACATAATCAACATGAATGCTAAGCCAAGTAAAAGATAGTACCATAACCCCTTGATAATAATGGCATCTGGGTCTATAACTTTTTGCAAGTAATTATCTAGAAAAGAAAACATAAAAACCGCTGTCAGCATTAACGCTATTTGAAGAAGTGTTGAAAAAAACACCCCCTTTACAAAATCCTGTGCACCGCTTGCTGTCATAGCAAATCGCTTCTGAATTACTTTAAGCATGGTGGACCTCCTTGCCGATTTTCCAATCAATTGATTGTTGAAACTCATCCCACATATTTGCATATGCACCCTGTTTTTGCAGTAACTGATTATGGTAACCCTGCTCAACAATTTTTCCATCACTTAAAACTATTATGTTGTCGGCGGAAGTGACACTTGTTAAACGGTGGGCAATCATTATTACCGTTTTTCCCTTAGTCAGTTTTTTAAATGCCTGCTGAATTAAGTGCTCATTTTCCGGATCAGCAAATGCTGTTGCCTCATCAAGAATAACCACGGGAGCATTTTTTATCATTGCCCGGGCAATGACAATTCTTTGCTGTTCGCCTCCGGAAAGATAAGTGCCTTCAGATCCTATTCTGGTATTTAAGCCCTCTGGAAGCCTTTCGATAATTTCACGGCACTGGGCCATATTAACTGCATGCTCAACTTCTTCAAGTGTTGCAGAAAGGTTGCCATACCGGATGTTGTCGAGGAGTGTAGTTTTAAACAAGCGTGTATTTTGGAATACGAAAGAAATATGTTTCATAAGCTCTTGTTGATTAATCTCTTTTATATTTGCTTCTCCAATAAATATTTCACCTTCATCAACATCCCAAAAGCGAGGTATCAACCTGGCAATAGTTGTCTTCCCGCTACCAGAAGGCCCTACCAGGGCAAAAGTTTTTCCCGCTGGAATCTCGAAGCTTATGCTATCAATTGCTTTGTTACTTGTTCCCGGATAAGTAAAAGATACGTTTTCAAACCGAATGTTATATCCGGTAATTGGTTTCGGGTTAACCGGGACAAATAATTGAGTAGCATCGGTAAGATCTTCGATGCGATTAACCGCTTCACTGGCCTGTGTAAAAGCCTGGTTCAGATACATGCTTCTCATAATACTTTGAGATAAAACAGGAGTTATCAGAACGTACAAAAACAGATTAAGAATAGTTAACGCATAACTGCCGCTGTGGTTTATGATTAGGATAGCCACCGGTACAAGGAAAAAGACAAAACTATTAATAACAACCATGTAGGCAGACATTGGCTTCTCCCACATTGTGGCATATCCGCATACAAGCTCTTTATATTCCATAATACTCCTGTGAAAATTTTTAAAAGAATAGATTGTTTGCTGAAAGACCTTTACTACAGGAATCCCCCGCACATATTCTACCGCCTCAGTATTCATTTCTTCCTGGGCAGTCATGTAAAACTTTAATTTTCGCTGTCCTTCCTTTGTCATCATAGATTTCATGAGAACCATGGAGACTATAACCGGTATAAGGCAGGTCAGCCCAAGACGCCAGTCGAATATGAAGATTAACACCAAAACCGATAAAGGCATTAGGATTGATGCGGATAAATCGGGCATTTGGTGCGCCAGAAAACCGTGAGTAATGCCAGCATTATCATCAATAATTTTACGGATACGACCAGTGGTATTACTATTGAAAAACCCAAGTGGCTGCCTGATAATTTTTTGCATGGCTAATCTGCGCATATTGGTTTCAACCCGGAACGCCGCCAGGTGGGAAAAAGTTAAGGCTAAAAAATACAATATAATGCTGGCAATGGCCGTTCCAACCGCCCACCAGGCATAAAATGCGACATGTTCAGAAGAAAAACGAAATCCTTCAATAAACAACTCCCGAATGATAAACCAGATCATTATATACGGAATCATCCCGGTTATAGCACTGATAGCAGAAAATAATAATGCTGTTGGAAGGAGTGCTTTCCTTCCGATCATAAAGGTTTGTAGCTTTTTCAAAGTATTCATAATGATGCCTCCTTAATATATTAGCCTTGGCTAACTCACTAATTAAAAAAATTTCTTCTTTGCTTATTTATCAGTATCACAATAAGCATTAAATACAGACTTCCATCCGCCTGTATAAAAAACAACCAAAACCTCAATGTTTTTTAGTGCTTCTTCTCGGGTCTGGTTATGTCGAACGGGTTCAAGCAAAACATTTATATAGCCCTCAGAAATAGTATGTATAATCGCACGGCTTATCTTGGAACAAGTAACATTTCTCGTATCTTTCCACTTTTCTAAATAAGCAAGCGTATGATTAACTTCACAATCGACAATACTATGAATAAAATCAGCTCTTGATGAGCCTTCTGCCCCGACGACCAGCAACCTGAAAAGATCAAAATTATCGTAAATATAACTGTATACCTGGTTAAGATCGGCCATGCTTTTTTCTGGAGATATATCACCGACAATTGCTTCAGCAGTATAGTAAGATTCACTTAACTCAGAGAATAGTCTTTCCACATGACTATAAACCGGGTCAACAATTGCTTCAAATAAAGCATTCTTATCTTTAAAATAAGTATAAATTGCGCCGGTTGTCATACCGGATGCAGCTGCAATATTTCTGAGTGATGCATCCTTGTAACCATGTTGTAAAAATTCCTCTTTGGCAGAATGAATGATCATTTCCTGTACACTAGCCTCAGCAATCAAAGTAATAACCTCTTTTCCCTCACATAACACTGTTATGTAATGTTGTTATCATATGCCTTTTCCTAAGATAAGTCAACAGCAATTATATAAATCTTATTTAAATATCCTGCCTATACCTGGTATTGTCATTTATGAATTAAATTTGTGACGTAATCCAAGATGCATTCAAAAGCACCGAGGTTGCCAAGAAAATTCAAGTGAGGATAACCAGCCAGCACATTACCAAAACGATAACCGCATTGCCAACTCTTGCTACTCATTGCTTTAGTGACCCTGAAAACATTCTGTAGCAAAGTAGAGGTCTCGGATCGGTGGAACTCATGGGCATTTAGAGTATCCCCGACCTTACCCAGCATGCAATCCTCAAGAAGGGTAACAGCTACGTAGCCAAATCGCTGCAGTTTAGAAGTAACCCTGCTTTCCCCTTTTAAAACCCCAACCATTTCTGTTCCTTCAATAGCGTCAAAAAGGTAAATCATCCCTCCACACTCAGCGTATGTACACCCTCCGGCGAGAGCATACTTCTTTACGGACTCTCGCATTGTTTTATTTGCATTAAGCTCATTTCGAAAAACCTCTGGATACCCGCCTCCAAGATACAGCAAGTCACACTCAGGTATTTCGCTATTGTTAAGTGGAGAAAAATACTTTACTATACAGCTTTCTTCAAAAAGCTTGAGGTTCTCCCTATAATAAAATGAAAACGCCTTATCTTTTGCAATAGCAACAACAAGGTTTCTTCGGCGAAAAGAAGGAAAAGGGTTACTGTCTGTTTCAGAAAAGAGATTTATCAATGCTTCAAAATTAATGTTTTTTTCAGCTTGTTCTGCCAGGATTCCAATTAGCTTATCTAAATTTGTTATCTCCATGCTTTGAACCAAACCGAGATGCCTGCTCTTTAATTCCGCTTGATTAACCCGAGGCATAAAACCAAGTACCGGCACTGAAGTATGTTTTTCAATCGGCTCCTTAAGCATTAAATATGTTTTTCGATTAACTCCGTTTAATATGACTGCTTTAATTTGTGTGCCGGCAAAGTCAATCATACCTTTAATCTTGGGTATCGCAGAAAACATTTCCCCTTTGGGAGTATAAACCATCACGGATGATACCCCAAGCTCTTTACCAATATCATAACTTGAACCATGCCAAGTATTGGCAATGCCGTCAAAATAACCCATGGCCCCTTCAATCACGCAATATTCACTATCGGCCATTGAGAGAGCCTGACGAATGCCCACTACTCCCTGTAGGTAGATATCAATATTGCCTGCTGGTTTTCCAGAAGCAGCTGATAGAAAAGCTGTGTCTATATAATCAGGACCGGTTTTGAAGCAAGATGGCTCATAACCTCTTTTTTTTAGCGCTCTGATAATGGCCAAGGAAACAGTCGTTTTACCACAGCCACTTGCTGGTGCTGTAAGCATAATTGTTTTCATTGTCTGATAATATCTTTCTGCCTTATCACTGTCAATACTGATAATCTATTGAGCAAATACTATTTCATTCAATAATATTCATTCAATCTAATAAATTTACTTCCTGCTATATTTTCTTGACAGCGAAAAAGAATTGTAGTAATTTTAATTTAGTAATCGATACAATTACAAAATATTTAAATATTGGGGCACAGCGATAAATGAATATAGCAAGCAAAACGCTTCCCAGAAAACTGGCCGGGCGATTGATTCGCCCCACCATTCAGCGAATAAAAATATTAGATTACTTGATCAATGATCCATGCCATCCCACCGCAGATCAAATTTATAAGGATCTGCACAAGGAAATTATCACACTGTCAAAAACGACCATATATAATACCCTCAAACTGTTTGCCCGCGCCGGCATAGTGAAGGAGTTAGATTTTGGTAACAGTGAAACCCGTTACGATGTAATCATTGAGAACCACTCCCACTTTTTATGTAAGGGATGTGGCTCAATCAGCAACTTCTATATAAATTTAGATGACTGGTCTTGCAGTGAACTGAACGGCTTTAAAATAATCGAACGAAATGTATATTTTAAAGGCCTCTGTCCGGATTGCCTTTTAAATATAAATAACAAATTGCCAAGGGAGTGAATTTCATGAGCGAAGGGAAAAAATGCCCGGTAACCGGTATGACAAAAAGAAGAATTGCCGGTGGGGGCACAACGAATAAAGACTGGTGGCCAAATCAGCTGAATCTTAAAATGCTTCATCAAAACCCCGTTTCGAGAAACCCGATGGGGGAAGAGTTCAATTACGCCGAGGAGTTTAAAAAACTGGATCTTGCGGCTGTCAAACAAGATCTAAAGAATCTGATGACCGACTCACAGGATTGGTGGCCTGCTGATTATGGTCACTACGGTGGGCTAATAATCCGCATGGCCTGGCACAGCGCCGGAACATACCGGATGGGAGACGGACGAGGAGGAGCAGGCTCAGGCACCCAGAGGTTCGCCCCGCTGAACAGCTGGCCTGACAATATCAACCTGGACAAGGCGCGACGGCTGCTTTGGCCGGTCAAAAAGAAATACGGCAGGAAGATTTCATGGGCCGACCTGATGATCCTGGCCGGCAATGTTGCTCTTGAATCAATGGGTTTCAAAACTTTTGGCTTTGCCGGTGGACGTGAAGATGTCTGGGAGCCTGAAGATGATATTTACTGGGGCTCTGAGGATGAATGGCTCGGAGATAAGCGTTACTCTGGAGAAAGAGACCTTGAAAACCCCCTTGCTGCCGTGCAGATGGGCTTGATTTATGTTAATCCCGAAGGCCCCAACGGTGAACCAAATGTGCTGGCTTCGGGAAAAGACGTTCGCGAAACCTTTGCTCGCATGGCAATGAACGATGAAGAAACAGTTGCCCTGGTTGCAGGTGGACACACATTCGGTCGATGCCACGGTGCAGGCAGTCCTGAACACGTAGGGCCGGAACCGGAAGCTGCCGGTATTGAAGAACAGGGGCTCGGCTGGACAAACAGCATGGGCAGCGGTAAAGGTGATGACACTATATCTAGCGGAGTGCACGGAGCCTGGACCCCAACGCCTACCCAATGGGACATGAGTTACCTGGAAATGCTTTTTAAGTACGATTGGAACCTGGTCAAAAGTCCTGCAGGGGCCTGGCAATGGGAACCGGTCAACCCAGACGAAAAAGATCTTGCTCCGAAAGCGCATGACCCTTCAAAGAAAGTAAAAACAATTATGACAACAGCCGATCTTGCCCTGAAAATGGATCCTGTATACAGGCCAATCGCCAAGCGTTACCTGGAGAATCCTGACCAGTTTGCCGATGCCTTTGCCCGTGCCTGGTTTAAATTAACTCACCGTGACATGGGCCCACGTGCTCGTTATCTTGGACCTGAAGTACCCGACGAAGAATTAATCTGGCAGGATCCGGTACCGTCTGTAGATCACGAGCTGGTCGACGAAAAAGATATTTCGGCCCTCAAAGAAAGAATTTTATCCTCCGGCCTCTCAATCCCTGAACTGGTTTCCACAGCATGGGCTTCTGCTTCCACTTTCCGGGGTTCTGACAAGCGTGGTGGAGCCAACGGGGCCCGTATCCGCCTGGCACCCCAGAAATACTGGCAGGTAAATCAGCCAGACCAGCTGGAAAAAGTGCTGAACAAAATTGAAGAAATCAAGGTAGAATTTAATCAAGAGCAGGAAAGCGGGAAAAAAATATCTATCGCCGACTTAATTGTTCTGGCCGGTTGTGCCGGAGTGGAGAAAGCCGCCAAAAATGCCGGTTTCGACATTACCGTACCATTCACTCCGGGGAGAACTGACGCCTCCCAGGAACAAACCGATACAGCTGCCTTCTCAGTACTGGAGCCAAAAGCCGATGGGTTCAGAAACTACTGCAAGGCAAAGTATACCGTCACAGCCGAGGAAATGCTCGTAGACCGCACCCAGCTGCTGGGTTTAACCGCTCCCGAGATGACCGTGTTGATTGGCGGAATGAGAATGTTAAATGCCAATTACAATAAATCACCTCACGGGGTTTTTACCAAAACCCCAGAAAACCTGACCAATGATTTCTTTGTCAACCTGCTCGACATGGGTACAGTATGGAGCCCGGCAGATGAGGATAAAGAAGTATTCGAAGGACGCGACCGCGAAACTGGTGAGCTTAAATGGACAGGTACCCGCGTTGATCTGCTTTTTGGCTCAAACTCTGAGCTGAGAGCAATTGCAGAAGTATATGCGGCTGATGATGCAAAAGAAATGTTTGTTAATGATTTTGTCAGGGCCTGGAATAAAGTGATGAATGCCGATCGCTTTGATTTGGCCTGAGTTATAACGTTTTACTTAGGAAACTCTTTTCAAAGCCCCCCTGAAATCAGGGGGGCTTGTGCTTTCATGCACTCACAAACCTTTCGACAGCCTGTTACCTGCCAGGTAAAAGTGCTATAATGACAGGTAAGAGTAAAAAACAGGGCAAACTATCTTTATATGGATGCTGGCAATGAAAAAATTAATGATAGGGAGTGATTAAGTGTCTAAAAAATTTTTACAGATTACTCTAAAATTCAGCATATCTGCAGAAAAACTGGCCAGTGAGTTTGAATCAGCAGCAGTTCCAATTGCCAAAGTACCGGGACTGGTATGGAAAATTTTTGGGTTGGATGAAGAACGCTGCGAAGCGACCGGCATGTATCTATTTGAAGACAACGCCTCCTTAAAAGCTTATCTGGAAAGTCCAGTCATGGAGCGTATGAAATCCCTGGAGTTTTTCAGTGATATCACCATGAGGCAATTTGACTGTGTCGAGAAAGCATCTGTCATAACCCGTGGACCAGTTTAAACAGAAGGTGAAATATCTTGGAAGACAATAACAATAATCAAGCTGTAGTCTTTTATTTTTCCGGAACAGGTAACACTTGGTGGGTTTCTGAAGAAATGGTGAAAGCTTTAACCAGAGGCGGTCTGCAGGCAAAAGCTTATTCTATTGAAAAGATTACTGACGAAAAAGCTGTCCAGTTAATACAAAACGCTGGCATTGTTGGGTTTGGCTACCCGATCCACGGTTCGGATCTGCCCCTGCCAATGAAAAAATTTATCGAGCGACTGCCGCTAGTTCCGGATAAAAAAGCCTTTTCCTTCTGCACGCAGTGGTACTGGTCCGGTGACGGAGCGGCAATTGGCGCTGCAATGCTTGGTAAAAAAGGTTTCAAAGTAAACTGGGGAGAGCACTTCCTGATGCCCAACAATGTTTCAGTTAGTGTCATCCGTTTACCTTACACAAACGACCCTGAACGCATTAAAAGGATACTGACCAGGGCAGATCAAAAAATAAAACGATTTGCCGACCGGATTATTAAGGGAGTTCCCAGCAAACGCGGTTTCAACTGTGCTGCTAACGCCTTAGGCTCTATGCAGCGCAAACCTTACCGTCACTTCTATCACAAATTGCAAAATGATATCGGTATCGATCAAGCTCATTGTATTGATTGTGGTGAATGTATCCGCCTCTGCCCTGTTGGCAACTTGTACTATGATGGCCCGGTTATAAAAACCAGGGGCACCTGTATAATCTGCCTGCGCTGTTATAACTTTTGTCCCGTAGCTGCAATAACCTACATGGGACGGCCCCACAGGCAAAACCGGGGGGAACCATACAGGGGACCGGTTAAAAATTTTAATCCCCGAATATTAATAAGTGAATCTTCATTCAACCAGTAGTTGCTTTACATCCCTTTGCTTACATGTTAAAATAACTTCATTCTTTATGTCTAAATTAACATAAAGTAAAATATTACAGGAACATACATTAACAGACAAAATAAGCATATATTATCTCCGAAGCTGTAAACCTAAGACATTGTTAAGGTTTACAGCTCGAAAGGGTTTGCCGGGAAACGGGCTGGCCTCCCATTGCGGAAAGGAGAGTTAAAGCGCTGTTTTAATAAAAACGATTAAGTGCTGGACTCTGCCTGACGCAGGTCCAGCTTTTTTGTTTCCGATTTGTTACTATTAATTTTAATCTATAACTGTGCAAATTTTTTATCTCTACTGTGCACATATATTGAGGAGGTTGAGTAAATATTTAACACTTTTAAATCACATACAATAACTGGAAGGAGGAAATGTAAAATTGCAAACGATCAAATTAACAGTAAACGGTATTAAAAAACAAGTTGAAGTAACCCCGGATATGGTTTTGCTGGACTACCTGCGGAAAGACCTGAAATTAACGGGGACGAAACAATCATGCGACCGTAAAGGACAATGCGGAGCCTGCATGGTGATTGTTAATAATAAGGCAGTTCTATCATGCCTTACCAAAATGACTAAGCTGGAAAACGCTGAAGTCATTACTATAGAAGGATTGGGAACACCTGAGAATCCCCATCTGATCCAGGAGGCTTTTTGCCTGACAGGTGCCGTTCAGTGTGGTTTTTGTATACCAGGAATGATTATGTCTGCTAAAGCATTACTGGACGTCAATCCAGATCCCGATGTGCCGGCAATTAAGAAAGCCCTGGCCGGAAACCTGTGCCGTTGTACAGGGTACAAAAAGATCATTGAAGCTGTTTCACTAGCCGGCAAATTTTTACGCAAAGAAACCACACCTGATGAGGTGCGTAACAAGATCGGTAAGGAAGCGCTCGGTCAGTCACACGTTCGTCCCACCGCCATGATTAAAGCATGCGGATTAGCCAAGTTTAATGATGACATCCCACTTCCTGATGATGCTCTGGAAATAGCTGTTGCACGCAGCACAGAGTACCATGCCAAAATCAAATCGATTGATACTTCGGCTGCAGAAAAAATGCCGGGTGTTACCGGGGTTCTGCTCGCTAAGGACATCAGGGGAACTAACCGGCTTCGCCTGATTCACCCGGATCAGCCTGTTTTATGTGACGATGTAGTTCGTCTCCTGGGCGATCCGATTGTAGCGGTAGCTGCTGAAACCAGGGATCAGGCCCGGGCCGCTGCAGAAGAGATTAAAATTGAATATGAACCTCTGCCGGTTCAAATGACAGTAGAGGAATCTTTAGCCCAGGAAGCCTATGCAATCCACCCCCATGCACCGGATAATGTTTGTGCAGAACAGCCCATCGTAAAAGGTGACGCCGACAAAGCATTCAAAGAAGCCTATGCTGTAGTTGAAGGGGAGTTCAGTACTCAAACCAACCACCAGGCTCCCCTGGAACCGGAAGTTTCTTCAGCATATTTTGAAGAGGATAAACTCGTTGTCGTTGGTCGCAGTATCAACATCCATTTCCATTTAAACCAGCTGAAAGAAACACTGGGCCATGAAAAAATGCGCTACATCGAAGCCTATTCAGGCGGGCAATTCGGCATCAAGGTCTGGATAGTTACCGAAGCCATTGCCGCAGCAGCAGCGTTGCATTTCCAGCGGGCTGTCCGTTACGCTCCAACCATGGCGGAATCAATGCTGATTACTACCAAGAGACATGCTTACCCAAGCATAAAAACAAAACTTGCCGTTGACAAGAAAGGTAATATAACAGCGTATTACTGCGATTTTCTTATGGATAAGGGAGCCTATACAATAAACGGTGCAGTTATCTTGGGGCGCTCAATTTTAATGCTCTCCGGTTCTTATAACATACCAGCTTTACATGTACGCGGCCGCAGTATCTACACCAATAATGCACCAGGCGGTTCAGCCCGCGGAGCAGGACCCCCACAAACTGCCTTTGCCCTGGAATGCACTATAGATATGATGGCTGAAAAAATTGGCATGGATCCACTGGAGTTCCGACTGATGAATACACTACATCCAGGACAAACTAAAGCTACAGGTATGGCTGTAGCGCAGTGGGATTTTCCAGTGGTCTGCGATGCGATTAAACCTGCTTATGAAAAAGCAAAAAAAGAGGCTCTTGAAATTAATGCAAAAAACAGCAATATGAAGCGTGGCGTTGGAATTGCAGCATTTTCCTTCGGCATTGGCGGACCTGGCGATTCGGCTACCATGGCAGTTGAAATCGATCCCGATGATGGGATCACTGTATATGCTGCCGTTGCAGACCCAGGGGAAGGAAACGATAGCATGCTTACCCAGATAGCTGCTCATGAACTAGGGTTGCCTATCAATAAAATCAGGCTATATACCCGGGATACTGATAAAACTGTTCTGATGGGACCTGCTGCAGGCAGCCGAATGACTTTTATGGCTGGCAATACTCTTCTGAAAGCAATTGCTGACATGAAAAAGGCAATGAAAGAGGCTGGAGCCAACACATATGAAGGCCTGACAAAAGCCGGAAAACCCACACGCTTCGAGGCCACATATAAAAACCCCGGCACTGGAGGCTTGGACAAACAAACTGGACAAGGTGACGCCCAGGTAACAGAAGTACACAACATTCAGATGGCCGAGGTTGAAGTAAATACCGAAACTGGTGAAACCAAGGTCTTAAAAATGACCTGCTCGGTAGACTCTGGAACAGTCATCAACCCACAGGCTTTCGAAGGCCAGGTAGAAGGCGGTATAGACCAGGGAGTCGGTTATGCCCTTCGTGAAGAATACATCCTTGGTAAAACAACAAACTATGTTAATTTTAAATTCCCCACCATCCGTCATAGTTTCGATATGGAAATCATTACTCTGGAGACTCCCCGTCATAACGGTCCTCTGGGAGCTACCGGTATCGGTGAAATGACAATGATTTCCACCGCCCCTGCGGTACTGAATGCTATTTACGATGCTTGTGGCGCAAGAGTATACAACCTGCCTGCAACACCGGATAAGGTTTTGGCTGCAATGGGAAATAAATAAGGTTCTTTAACAAATTGTAACGGTAAGCCTTAATAATAAACTCAGGCTTACCGTTACCTACATTTACAGAGAGGAATAAACTGGAACGAAAATGAGTTACCCGAACAGTGTTGAAAATATTCGTACCGACTTTCCACCTCTATCCAGGGAAAGAAACGGTAACCCTCCGATTTACTTTGACAACGCCTGCACAACCCTAGTCCCACGGCAAGTTATTGAAGCTATCAATCAATACTACACAGATTATCCTGCCTGTGCCGGCAGGCGAAGCAACCACTGGTTTGCAGAAGAAGCAACTCGTCTCATTGACGGAAATGCTGAAACCGGGCTTAAAGGTTCAAGGCGAGCTATTGCTGATTTCATAAATGCCGGTTCGGAACAAGAAATAATTTTTACTCTCAACACAACATATGCCATCAATATAATAGCCTCGGGCTTCAGTTTTAAACCAGACGACATTGTGCTGGTAACAGGACGGGAACATAATTCAAATCTCGTTCCATGGCTGCGCCTTGCCAAAACAGGCTTAATCAGCGTAGAACATACAAGTGCCGATTTAAATGATTCTTTTGACCTGGAAGCTTATGAAAACATCCTGCAAACTAAACGGGTACGCCTTGTGAGCATGGCTTTTACATCTAATGTTACCGGTGTAACCCTGCCGATCCGGGAGATTGTATCCATCGCTCATCAAAATGGTGCCAGGGTTCATCTTGACGGTGCACAGGCTGTACCACACCAGTCTGTTGATGTTCGGGAAATAGATCTCGATTTTCTTACTTTTTCCATCCATAAAATGTGCGGTCCGCGTGGAGTAGGGATACTATATGCCAAGAGCGAGTTAATCGGCAAAGAAGGAGAAGTATGGAATAAAAGCGATGATTATCTTGAACCGTCGATATTAGGTGGCGGAACCGTAAGAAATACAACCTATAAATCATATCAACAAAAACTGGGACCGGAGGGATTTGAAGCCGGAATTCAGAATTATTGCAGCATCATCGCTTCCGGTGCCGCTGTTCAGTATTTGCAGAAAATTGGCATGGACAATATAGCTGCACATGAAAAGCAACTTAATCATTACCTGACTGAAAAATTGCTGAATCGGTACGGTGATACAGGATGGTTTATGATTTTAGGCCCACAAGAGGCTAGCCTCAGGGGTGGAGTACTTTCTTTTGTTGTCAGGAGGCCAAATGCCATTGGCATCGCTAAAGAACTAAGCGCTAAAAAAAACATTATGATCCGGGATGGAGTTTTCTGTGTGCATTCGTATTTTAACGAAGAGTTCGGAGAAAACTGGTTGCATCCAAAATCACACAGGGATCACCGTATGATTTATAGAGTATCTTTCTATCTGTATAATACCATTGATGAATGCGATCTGTTTCTGGAAACGCTGGATCAGGTTTTTACAGAACGCAGTTATCTTTAATAAAATGATCAGTTCGCGAGGAATGAAAAATGGATCAGGCAATTATAGAACTATATCGTAAATATATAAAAGAAGATTTTCCAAACGCCGGTGAAATTGAAAATGCTTCGATATTTTCCGAAGCTATAGGCCAGCATATGATCAACTGCGGCGAAACTGGAAACTATATGCAACTATACCTTAAAATTGAAAATGACCTTATACAAAAGATTAAATACCGCTGTTCCTGTGAACCTATTGCTAACGTTGCAGTAGAAATCCTTTGCGAACTTTTAAAAGGAAAAACTTTGGATGATGCGAGTAATCTTACTGAAGAAGCCTTTTATGAAATTATCGGCAGCAGTAGTGAAGAAATTACCCTTAAAATCAGGGGCTTACTGGAACTACTGCACGAAGGAATAGCTTCCTACAAATCCTAACTATATACGGTCAGTCAGCTGACTTTTTATCGGCCTCCCAGACAAATTTTATTTCTTCTTGTTTTTTTTAGTATATATAATTCACCTTTTACAAAAATCTAACCCTGCTGTTACCTATCACCTTTATTAAAAACAATAGACTAACTTGTTATAAATTATTTTGATCATTTAGAAATATTGTGATATTATATGGTGTGTGGCCAGTCCACTGCTTATTTAATCGAATATTTCTCAATCAAACCCTACAGAAAGGGGAGATGAAATTGAGTGTATCCTTTCCCAAACTTCGAAACATAAGCATGCGTTCACAGGTTGTATATGAAATTGAAAGCAAGATTTTTTCCGGTGAATTAAAACCCGGTGACCGGCTGCCCCCCGAGCGCGATTTAGCTACAGCAATGGGAGTTAGCCGCAGCCTTGTTAACCTTGCCATTCTTGATTTGGAAGCAAAAGGTTTTCTGCGTGTTATCCCGAGAAAAGGAACATTTGTAACAGATTATAAAAAGGAAAGTACCCCGCAGATGCTCTTATCCCTGATTAACCATAGCTCGGAAATAACGGATCATAATTTCTTTAAGAATTTGTCGGAAATGCGCATATTGCTGGAAAGTGAATGTGCAAAACTGGCTGCGGTAAATGCTACTGATGATAATCTGGCAGAACTTGAGACAACTATTGAACAGATGAAATCCTCTTTACATGGTGACAGGAACAAATTTATGCATGCCAATTTCCGATTTCATTATGAAGTTTGTAATGCATCAGGGAACATTATTTATGCCATGATCTTTAAGTCTTTCGAACAATCACTTCTCTATTATTTACCAAAAATTTTTAATAACGAAGAGCGCTGTGCCACCTCAATTAAACAACACGAAATACTGTTAGATGCACTACGGTCACGCAATGCCGACCGATCCGAACAGGCAACTATGGCTATTATGCATGAGGGAATCGCGATTCTCGAGCAACTGTTCGAAACTAAGGAAGACTGATTTAACTGAACCATATTAATCGCTTGGCATTAAAATTCTGAGAGGAGGAGTAATTTGGAACAGTTATTTAAAGAACAATATGATGCTGTCGTAATCGGTAGCGGTATGGGAGGATTAGCTGCTGGATGTAACCTGGCCTTTAATGACCTGAATGTGCTGGTGCTTGAACAGCATAATTTGCCAGGCGGTGTTACAACAAGTTTTGTTCGGGGACGCTTCGAGTTTGAGCTGTCAGTTCAGTGCATCACAGAATACGGCACTCCAGAACATAAAGGCCCTCTTTACAAGTTTTTCAAAGACGATCTCAAGCTCGATCTTGACTTCCCCCGGATGACAGAAGGCCGTTTCTACGCCATGACCAACAATAACATCAAGGAAGTACTGCCACTTGAAAAAGCAAACCTTATAGAATATATCGAGGCTAAAGTTCCAGGCAGCAGGCAGCCTGTAACTGAATATCTTAATTTTTGCGATAAGATGCTTGACGCAGTCAATTATATCAATGAACAGGATGGCAACATTAACCCACTGGCCCTGATCAGAAAACACAGTGGTTTAATAGCAGCAGCAGGCCTGACTGTAAAAGAAGTAACTGATAAATTCAAAATGCCCGAAAAGGCACTGGAGATACTGGATATCTACTGGACTTTCACCGGTCTGCCCATGGACGCCATGTCTTACCCCATATATGGCCTGGTCCTCTCCTGCATGTCTACAACACCCATTCATGCACCGCTAAAAACCACTTTTGAAATATCGACAAAAATGGCGGAGAAGATCCAGGAGCTCGGGGGGCAGATTGAATATAATACGCGCGTTGATAAAATTCTGGTTGAAAAGGGCCGGGTAACCGGTATAGTAACCCATCGGGGTGAAGTTATCAAAACAAACCATGTCTATTCAAACGCTCTACCTCACAATGTTTTTGGAAACATGATTTATCCCGGGGAAGAACTCCCTGCGAAAGCCTTAAAAACATTAAATATGCGTTCAAGAGGCACCAGCTTCTTAAGTCTCTACATGGGACTCAACCGGAGCGCAGATGAACTGGGTTTAAACCACTATATGTATTACTTTGCCCCTGATGGGAACATTAACCGCGCCTATGACAACCTGGATATTCTGGCGCCCAGTAAATATTTCGCAGGGGCATGTCCTAATACGCTGATCCCTGATGCTTCCCCTGAAGGCACGTGTATTCTGCACCTTGAAACTCTGGCCAGGTCTGAACCTTGGAAATCAGTAACCCAGGCTGATTATCACAAACATAAATATGAACTCGCAGGTGCTCTAATAGATCAGGCTTCAGACATCCTTGACATTCCAATTCGCGAGCATATAGAAGAGATTGAAGTTTGTACTCCTCACACATTTGCCCGTTACCTTGGAGCATTTATGGGAAACGTTTATGCATATGATCACAGGGTATTTGACTCGGTTGTTATCAAGGCCCTGACACAGGATAAAGAGCGCCTGATCGAAGGGCTTTCGTTTGTGGGCAATGCCGGGCTTTTAATTGCGGGGTTCCCCAGCTCAATTCTATCGGGCAGGTTAGCCACCATAGAACAAATCGCATCTCACAGCTAAGGAGGTTAAGATATGAGTAAAGTAAAATTCATCCCCGGGCTTTTTGCCCTTTTACGAATGAAAAAAGAACGGCAGGCTCGTATTGCTTCAGCGCCTGCAGAAAAGCTGCCCGATCCAATATCCGCACTGGCAAAAGCGATGCATCCCGATGAACTGAAACTAACCATTACAAACATTATTGCGGAAAATGATTCTGTAAAAACCTATCGCCTACAGCCGGCAAAAGTGTCATCCGGTTTACCGGTATTCCTCGCAGGTCAGTATATCAGTGTGGATCTTACCATCGAAGGCTGTTACACCACCAGAGCTTACACAATTTCTTCCGCTCCCTACGAAGCAGAGGGGACAAATGGTTACTATGAAATCAGTATACGCAAAAAACCGGGTGGATTTGCGAGCAGTTTCATTTGGGATAACTGGGAAAAAGGGTTGGTTATATCAGCATCCGGACCGCATGGAGACTTCTTCTATTCTCCCTTGCGTGATACAAAAGAAATCGTTGCCCTGGCTGGTGGGACAGGCATCACGCCATTCCGTTCAATGATGAAACAGTTTGCCTTCAGGGAAACAGATATGAAAATGACCATTATGTATGGATGCAAAAATGATTGTGATCTTTTGTTTGAAAAAGAGCTTGGTGATCTTTGCCAACGCTTCCCCGATAGGTTACAGCGTTTTGATACTTTCGAAGAAACCGATAGTTCAGACCTGCGGCAGGGTTACATAGATGCAGGATTTATCCGCGATCATTTACCAGAGCCGTCTGAAAAAACATTTTTTATCTGCGGCCCCTCAATTATGTACAGCTTCATGGAAAAAGAACTGCAAAAACTGGGGTCACTGGAACGCAAACAGATGCGCTTTGAGGTAGGCGGCACTCCCGATAACGTAACTCTAATGGCAGGCTACCCATCAGAGAACGCAGGAAAAACCATTAATATAGAGGTACACATTGGAGAAAGCCGCACTGTAATTTCTGCAAAAACAACTGAAAGCATACTGGTAGCTGTTGAAAAGAACGGTTTAGTTCTCGATTCATGCTGCCGCTCAGGAGAATGTGGAATCTGCCGCAGCAAACTTATATCAGGCGAAGTATATATTCTGCCTGACCATGACGGCAGAAGGGCTGTTGATAAGGAACTTGGTTATATACATCCCTGTTCCACATATCCCCTGTCAGACCTGGCTATAAGGATCCCACCAGGAAAACATGTGAAAGAGCCGCCTCAGAAACAGCCAACATTAAGTAAAAGCTAAAATGGCTCAACTAAGCAACGGCAGAATCAGGATTATCCATGTGCTTTCAGAACCAATTTCCGACTGGGAAGGTGAAAGAGGTTTTATAAACACAGATTTAATCAAAAAAGTAATAGGAGAAATTAATGAAAAGAGCTTCTTCATTTGCGGTCCACAGGCAATGTATAGCTTTGCAAATAAAGCGCTTGACGATCTTGGTATAATCCGGCGCTTTCGGCGGGAAGAAGCTTATGGAGAAAGCGATGATATAACCGCCCATCAGGAATTCCCGCCAGGCAAAGCGGGAAAAATTTTCAGGCTGCTGTTGAGATATGGAATAACAGAAATTGAGCTTGAATGCCGCTCCGATGAAACCTTGCTTATTGCTTTGGAACGTGCAGGGTATGCTGTCGATTCCCATTGCCGCAGCGGTGAATGCGGCTGGTGCCCCAGCCTTCTTGAGAGTGGAGACATATGGTACCGACCGGAAGGTCTGGGTGTAAGAGCAGGCGATATTGATGATGGTTTTATTCATGTCTGTTCAGCATATCCGATGAGCGATGTGATTCTTCGCGTCCAAAATCAATTGTAATTAAATTGCTACGGGTTTTCCAAAAACCGCGTTGTAGAATAACGCGGTTTTCTTTTGAAATAGCCTATCGGTTAATGACAAAATCAGGACTAAGTTTAATATGCAACCCAATTATTTAACTCTCTCATGTAAGTACTTTAAGATAATGCGATTGCATGAAATAAATTAACAGGAGAATAAGGGTTATCTCTGTATAATCTGCTGAGGCAGCCGCTACCGAAGCCATATTAAAAGCAAAACGATTAACAGTGCCACTGGAATTACAACAACCCAGTCGTTTACTTTCAAGAGACGTGGCAGGGTGACGTCACCGAAATTACCCATTTTAAGTACACTGCGCCTCAAACGGGGATAAGCAGCAGCAAAAAGAACCGATCCGATAATGATGCCAATTGTACCTCCGATAATAGCATCCAGGTAGCCGTTGCCAATTGCACCGGCAATGGTACCCGGGCAATAACCCAATAAAGCGAAGCCAATACCAAAGATCAGCCCGCCAATTATATTCTTGCCAATTGAACCTTTTTTGGGTGCCAGCTTAACCAGCCCCATCGCTTTAAGTGTATAAAGTCCGATCATACCGGTTAGTACTGCAGTCAGCATTATTATTAAAACTGTATTATCTTTGAGCAACAACTGCCCAACTATTACATCAAATTTTGTTACGCCTCCCTTTTGCAGCAGGAAACCGAAGATTATCCCAAAAGCCAGACCCCATATTAACTGGCCGAATTTTTTCTTAGTTCTAATTTGCGCTTTCAATTGAATCTTCTCCTTTCCCTAGCTTTATTACTAAACCTAATAAATAATCTGCGCTGCAATAATGCCGCCAATGAAAAAGAATATGGCTGAAATCCAGCTGGAAAGCGCAAGCTGCATGGTACCGCTGATACCATGTCCACTGGTACAGCCGTCAGCCCAGCGAGCCCCAAAACCAAGGCAAATACCACCAACCAAGGCAGCAAATAAACGCAGTATAATTGAGCTGCCGAAAGTACCCATCCAGAGAGAGGGCACCCACTGCAGTTGGAAATCACCAGAAAGCAGCGCCGAAATAAAAGACCCGATAACTATACCAATAACCAGCATAAACTGCCAGTCGACTTTTAAATTTATTTCTTTGTAATAAGCTTTTTCTGCTGTTTTTTTTCCTCTGATCGCTCTTTCAAGCATCCCGCCTACTTTAGCAAAAGTTGTAGAACAGGCAAGCGGTTTTTGAGAAATCAGAAAAGCAAACCAGCTCAAAATACCGATACAAGCACCAACTACGTAAGGCGACCAGCTTACTTCTTTCAGAAAATCCATAGCACAGCCTCCGTTATTTTAAGGTTTAACAAAATGTTTATTGATTTCGCTATAGGCGGTAAAAAACCTTGATCCATGCGGGTTCATGCAAGCATGACATGTCCGGGTGTAACCGGCAGCGCTGTAACCGGTCATACCGCCTGCCACATTGATAACATCTTGAAAATGGTACTGCTTGAGTATGCTGGCCCCAAGACTGGAACGATTACCCGAACTACAGATTATAACCGTTGTCTTTTCAGGGTCGAGCTCTTTATAGCGGCTGCGCAGATCGGCAACAGGTATATTTACAGCACCCTCAATATGAATTTCTTCAAACTCCAGCGGAGCCCGCACATCAAGTAAAACAAAGTTTTCCTGATCCACCAGCTTGTTATGCAGCTCTTCAGCCGAAATTAATCCAACATGGCTGGTTACCAGGCCTTCAGCAGCCCAGGCTACCATTCCCCCATCCAGGTAACCAACAATTCTGTCTGTCCCGACACGACGGGCCCAAGTGTTGGCTTCCAGTGCTTTTTTGTAATCTTCAGCTACAAGCAAAATATCTTTATCAGTAGGAATAACCCAACCTGCAAAAGTTGGAAAATTTCCGTTTAAATCCAGATGCCAGGCTCCATCAAGATGTTGACTGGCAAAGCCATGATAACAGCGAACATCAAGTATTACTTTGTCCGGTTCATTCATTTTTGCTTTAAATTCAGCCGGACTGTACTCTTCCAGGGCAGGCAGATCAGCAATTATAACCGGCCCCTTCCGGTTAATATCGCTGCAGCGACTGAAGTGATCAGGCGCTGGCGGCATATCTTCGGTAAGCGATTTTATGAATGCAGCCTTGTCCTTGATCTGCAATGTGTCATTGAAATTACGCTCGTAACCAATGGTTGTACGCCACTTGGCGCCCATAGCCCTGCCACAGAGCGAACCGGCCCCATGAGCAGGAAATACTTCAACATAATCAGGCAGTTTCATTAACTTATCATGCAGACTGTGATATAGTTTACCGGCCAGGTCTTCGGCTTTACCGGGAAAAAGATCAGGGCGCCCTACATCACCGACAAATAGGGTATCGCCGACAAAAACACCAACAGGAGCCTCCGAACGTGATTTATCGATTACTACATAGCTTAAATGCTCTGGAGTATGGCCTGGTGTTTCAAGAACCTGCAGCACCATATCTTCAATTTCCAGTGTGTCTCCCTCCTCGAGAGCAACATGTTCGAAAGTACACTGGGCCGATTTAGCTATATATATTTTAGCTCCGGTTTTTTTAGCTAAATCCATGTGGCCGGAAATAAAATCAGCATGAAGGTGGGTCTGCAAAATATGAGTAATTTCTACTCCCTGTGCCCTTGCTTCGTTTATATAAATGTCGACATCACGTTGGGGATCTATTATGGCACAGCTATTTTTGCCGGCTAGCATGTATGAACTGTGAGCAATCTTTCCCAAAAAAAAATGTTTCAGTAACATAGTCTTTCCTCCTTGTATAATATAGTTGCTTAAATATAAAACAAATAGAACATAAAAACAACAACTATTATGAAAACCAGGGTCATACCGCTGCCCGCTTTGAGATAATCTGCGTTGCGATAACCTCCCGAAGACATCAGCAGAGCATTAACCTGGTGGGTAGGCAGAATAAATGAATTTAAAGCTGACACAGCAGCCAACAACACCAGTGGGCGTGGGTCTAACTCACCGATCAAAGCAATATTGATAACTAGAGGGGTAAGCACCACCACCGCACCCACGTTGGAAATAAATAGTGAAAGCAGGGTACCGAGAAAAGCAATAGCGAGAAGCAGAAGCAGGGGGTGACCATCCTGAATCTGCTGCATAAGTATTCCGGCCAGGAAGGCGGCAGCTCCGGTATTTTGCATGGCTGTGCCAAGGGGAATTAAGCCGGCAATAAGAAAAATCACCTTCCATTCAATGGCTTTGTAAGCTTCTTCAATGGATAATACTTTTAGCAATACTGCAGCGACAGCTCCAGTTAGAAAAGCCAGTGCTATAGATGTTCCGGCCAGAGCCAGAATAATCCCAACCAGGAAGCATAATAAGGCAAGCCATGATTTAGAACTGTCCTTTTTATTATGGCTGAATGATGTGATCACTACAAAATTAGCTCCTGTTCTCATGCTTTCAATATTTTCCCACAAGCCATGCACAATCATAGTATCGCCGGAGTTAATCTGATGATCAGAAAAATCACCCCGAATTTGCTCTCCTCTGCTGAAAAGTGTTACCGGTTCCACGGCATAACGTTTACGTAATGTATACTGGCGTATTGTTTTGCCAACCAGCTCCGACCTGGGCGGAATTATTACTTCAGCAAAACCGGCCCGGGTGGGATCATTGAGAGCTGTAAAATGATCATCGCTGTTCCGGGGAATTAGGTCGTAAGCACCAGCAAACTGCTCCACAGCTGTTTTTTCTCCTAGTATGGCCACCTCTTGCCCGGCTTGAAAACTGCTTTCGCGCCAGGGCGCATATTCAAGTTCCCGATCACGGGAGAGGCCCAGAATGTGTAAATTGTAGTTATCCCAAACCCCCGACTGTTCCGTTGTTAAACCAACCAGGGTGCTTTTCGGAGGTATTACAAAAGGCCAGATTTGATTGGGCAGGTTCAAAGCTTGAATTAGTTTCTCCTGATCTGAAACGAGCAGCTTTTGATCTGATTCACTGGGCAAAACTTTGGAACCGAAGAAATAAAAATAGGTAACACCAAAGATTAGCAGAGCAATACCAACGGGTGCAACACTAAAAAGGCTGTACGTTTCCATTCCGGCGCTACGAAGCAAATCGTTAACTACAATCAGCGAACCAGAGCCAACCATACTGATAGCTCCGCCGATAATAGTGGCAAAACCGATCGGCATGATCAGGGCAGAAGCGGGTATTTTACTTCGCCGGGAGATATTCATTATACCTGGAAGAAATAACGCTGCAGCACCGATATTCTGGATAAAAGCTGAGAGAACACCGGAAAGAAGGGAAGTCACTCCAACAAGTTTTGACCTGCTTGCGCCAACCTTATTTATAACAATGCGGGAATAGCTGTCCATTATTCCGGTTTTGGCTAAGCCATGCCCTAAAATCATTACGGCCATCATGGAAATTACAGCATTGCTGGAGAAACCAGCAAAAGCTTCCTGGGGAGTTATAACATCTGTCCAGGTTAGAGCTAACAAGCAGAGAAGCGCAACAATATCGATACGCACGATTTCAAAAACCAGTAAAATAACGGTTATAGCCAATATAACTAAAACAGTAATTATCGCCTGGTCCATCCTCTACCCACCTTAGAGCAGGGCATGGGAAACCCGCTCCCAATACTATTATAACGGATAGAAGGTGAAATAGATCAATCGCTTCGTTAGTTGTATTTCATTTTTTCAGGATATATCTTTGCAGCATACCGGAATTAAAACCGGGTTTCTTAACCTCGGGAATACAAATGTAAGACCGGAAGCTCAGCCATGCTCGTTTACTCCATCCTCCATTTCTGCATAAGCGGTAGTATTGCCATTAAATGCATAACTTCCATCAAGATTATAAATGCAGTTCATATATTACTTCTCCTGGCTTACAAGGAAATCTCTGTTTCTGTTAAAGATATTTTTATATCAATGCTAAAGGCGAAACAGATACCCTGTTATCAAATTCAAAACAATACATGAAGAACAATATAATGTGTTCCATTAAACCTCGGATGATACACTATTTCATTCTCCAATGTAAATCTTTAGAGATATTGCGATCTCTTGAAAAGGAGTAATGAAATAAATATATAATATCCAGCAGTCCCGAAATCAAGGGGATTAGGGATATGTGCGTCCTTATTTGCCTTGATTCAACTGTCTGCCATGGCTGTAAGTTAAACAAAACATTCTCCCGGCACATCTCTTGTCAGACGGTACTTTTGATTTTAGCTTCGCTGATCGGTTGAAGCAGCTTTTTTGTATAACAGTGACAAGGTTCTTTGAGGGTTTTTCCGGTGGCACCTTCTTCGATAATACTGCCCTCTAGCATGACCATAATCCGGTCGGCTATTTTACGAGCCAGTGATAAGTCATGGGTTATAAAAAGCATTGTAAAACCACAGGAGTTCTGCAGGCCCTTGAGGAGCCTGAGCAGGTTAGCCCTGGTTGAAGGGTCGAGCATAGATGTAATTTCATCGGCAATAAGCAATTTAGGCTTCATCACCAGGGCCCGGGCCAGGGCTACTCTCTGTCTCTGGCCGCCGGACAGTTCACAGCAAAACCGATTAAGAAAGTGCTCTTCCGCGGGCAACTGCACCATTTGCAGCGCTTCCTCTACCCTAAGCACCACATTTTCCCTCTTTTCGCAACCCGTTATCTCCAGAGGTTCTCGCACCGCTTCGGCTACGGTCAGGCGGTGACTGGTTGAGCTGAAAGGGTCCTGGAAAACAATTTGAATTCCCTCAAGCTGTCTGGTCAATACAGTGCCTTCGATCGGTTCATTTTTAAAATAAGCCTGCCCCCTGTCAGGCCTGATCACCCCAGCCAATAGTTGGGCCAGGGTCGACTTGCCCGATCCACTTTCCCCTACCAGTGCAGCCACTTCACCCTCGTAAACATCAGTGGTAACTGCTTTTACCGCTTCAATTACTTTTTTCCCTGCTCTGAAGGTTTTCGATAAACCTTCCGTCCGCAGGAGGATTACCTGTCCACCGCGGTGACAGGCGACTTTTCTGCCCCTGTGGTTCTCCTTTAAAATGGGCTTTTTATATGCACAGGCTACCTGGGACTGGTTACAACGTGGATAAAATGAACAGCCTGCCACATCCCTGCCCTCAAGGGCTTCGCCTGGTATACCCCACAAATCCTTATAGGCATTAATATCGGGGGAAGAATTGAATAGCCCCCTGGTGTAAGGATGAGCCGGTTCATCTAAGATATCTCTTGCCGCTCCGGCCTCAACAACCCTTCCGTTATAGATAACAAAAATCTTATCCGCTAATAATTCTATTACCGGCATTTCATGCGATATGGTAATCAGGGAAAAACCGATTTTCCTCTGCAGGCTGCAAAGCAGGTCAAGTATTTCTTGCCGAGCTATAGCATCGAGAGAAATAGTTGGCTCATCAGCAATCAGCAGCTTAGGATCACAGGAAACTGCCATGGCAATTAGAACCCTCTGCCGCATACCGCCCGATAACTGGTGAGGATAGCAGTTACACCACGATTCCTCCAAGCCAACCATGGCAAAAAGCTCACTGACCCTGGCTTTAAGTTCGCGTCTGTCCACCTTAGAATGGAACTTCAGTGGTTCCTCAACCTGGGCACCAACGGTTAGAACAGGGTTTAGAGCTTCAAGAGTGTTTTGGGGTACCATCGCAAGCTGGCGCCAGCGCAGCTTTTTGTATTCTTTTTCTGAGAGATCGGTCAGTTCCTTATCTTTAAAAAAGACCTGACCTGAAACTTTTGCGTTGTTAGCAGTAAGTCCCAGCAGGCTAGATGCCAGGGTGGTTTTACCACTGCCCGACTCACCGACCAGACCCAGGCTTTCTCCCTGTTCCAGATCGAAAGATACTGAACTGACAGCTTTAATGGTCCGGCCAAATCCAGCATACTCTACACTGAGGTTTTTAACTTTTAGCATAGTCTTCATTTTCTTCCACACCCCATCACGGCTATTTACTCACCAAATATCTAAGACGAGGGTCTGTAGATCTTTCCATGTCTCGCCCCACTAATGCAAAACCTACAACCAAAATAGTTATGGCCAACCAGGGATATAGCAGCCACCACTGCCAGAACGGTGTAAAATATATCCCGCGAAAATTGGTAGCATAGTAGATCATCATTCCCCAGCTCTTAGAACTAGGATCCCCCAGACCGAGAAAGGCCAGCCCGGCTTCAGCGACAATACCGCGTGAAGCCAGCCTGACCATACTAACCATTATAATCGGTGCAAGCTCAGGGATTAAGTGCTTCCGAAGCATATACCAGAACTTGGCCCCATAACTTTTGGCAGCAAGAATATAATCCTGCTCACGCAGTGAAAGCACCTGACTCCTGACCAGTCTTGCAGGTCCCATCCAGTTAAAAGCAACCAGAACAATAATAATATTCTCCAAGCTTGACCCAAAGAATGCGGCGGTAAAAATGATCATGGGCAAACGTGGCAGAACCAACATTATATCGATAAAACTTAATATAACCCTATCAACCTTTCCACCCCAATACCCAGCGGCAATACCTATTATACTACCGCCAAAACCGGCCAAAAGAGCCGTGGCAAAACCAAGATAAAGACTGATCCGGGCTCCGTAACAAAGCTGGGCCCAGATATCAACGCCCATATTGTCGGTACCCAGAAGATGACCGTTACCGGGTGGCTGCAACGTTTCACCTGAAGCTGTAAATGGCGAATGAACAGCAAGGTATGGGGCTAACAAGGCCATAACGGCAGTTAGAACCAGAATAGCCAAACCAATTTTTCCGGTCATTGTTAAGGAAACCCAGAATGAACAGGCTGCTGTCGGAATCTTTTTCCAATTTTTAGCATAGATCGCCAATACTCTATAACTCCTTCATCTCAACTTTATTAACGAATTCTGGGATCAAGCCTGCGGCTGACCAGGTCCGCGATAAAATTTGCAATCAGAACTCCCACCGCGAAGACCAGCAGGATGCCCTGCAGCAGGTTATAATCGCGGGCCAGGGCGGCATCTGCCATCAGGGTGCCCAAACCGGGATAGGCAAATACATTTTCAATTAACACTGCACCACCAACCAACCCACCAAGCTGCAGTGCTATGCGATTAACCAGGGGTAAAAGAGCATTGCGCAGGGCATGCCGATAACGAATTACTCTTTCTGGCAGTCCCTTGGCTCGGGCTGTTTTCATATAGTCTTTAGATAGTACCATGATCAGGGTATTGCGCATTAAAAGATAGCTACCCGATACCCTGGACAGGGCTAATACTATAATCGGTAAAAATGAATAATGAATGATATCAACTATTTTTTCCAGCAGTGAATCAAATTGTATGAACGGTGTGCTCGCCCCGGCCAGAGGAAACCAGCCAAAATAGACCGAAAATAGCAGCAGGAAGGAAAGACCAAGCAGAAAACCGGGAATTTCAGATATACTGACTAATCCGATAAGAAGAAGGTTGTCTCGGGGCTCCCCCCTGTGCCAGGCTGAAATTACGGCAAAGATTATCCCAAAGATAGTGCTCAGCAGGGTCGCACTTAAAACCAAATAGATAGTCCAGGGTAGAGAGCGGGCTATTATGACTGTAACTTCTTCCCGGTACTGAATACTGTAACCCAAATCACCCCTGACCAAGCCCTGCAGGTAGATCAGAAACTGCTCATACAAAGGCTTATCCAGCCCGTAATAGCTCATAAAATACTCTCGCTGTCGCTCGGAGAGCACCGTAAATTCTTCGCCAGTTCCGGCAGAAACAAGCAGGAAAGGGTCCCCCGGCATAAGCCGGGGAACCATGAAATTAAGGGTGAGGATAACCGCAATCGTTACCAGGTAATCTATCAGACGAAACCTGCGGCTTGTTTGCATGCTTTAGTATTCCTCCGAAAGGAAAGACACCTTATTATCGATGGTATGGTGGTCATAGGGCAAAACCCAACCATTATAAATTTCATGTCGGTAAGCATAGTAACCGGTAGTATAATAAAGCATCAGCAAGGGCAGCTCTTCAGCCAGAATTTCTTGCATTTCGTCAATTAGAGCGCGGCGTGCACCTTCGTTGAATTCGGAGAATTGCTCCATGGCCAGCCGGTCAAATTCCTGGTTGGTATAACCGGTATTATAGCCCGGGGTTCCACCATCTGCAAAATTCTGCCTGAGCAAATCGGCATCACGACCCCAGCCGCCATGCCCATTAATATTCAGCTCAAAGTTGCCTTCTGTCCAACTTTCATCAACCGTTAAACGATCGCCACTGTTAATGCTAATTTCTATTCCAATCTCTTTAAGGTATCCTTTAACCAGCTCGGCTGTCCTTGCATAATCTCCTTCGCCTTGGGTTAATAAGTCAAATTTAACAGATTGACCATTTTGATCAAGCAAAGTACCATCGACCTTTTCATATCCCGCATCCTCCAGCAGCCGCAAAGCCTGAGCAGGGTCATATTCATACTGCGGCACATCAGGATTGTACCAAATATGATCGGGTGGAAGCATTCCCGGATTACCAGGGATACCTGCTCCTCTTAAAACTTTTTCAATAATATCTTCCCGGTTGATAGCATGGGCAAGGGCCTGTCTCACCTCTTTTTGCTGCAACCAGGGAAAATCTCGCAGATTAAAATGGAGACGCATCGACCACAGACCGGGTTGTTCAATAATAGAGAACTCAGGATCTGCCTCAAATTGTTCAACCAGGTCTGCAGGGACACTACCAATATGGATGTCACCCTGACGCAAAGCTAGAATATCATCGCCAACGGGCACAAATACTACCGCGCTGACCTTTTGCTGCGGGCCCCAGAAGTCCTGGTTGGCTAGAAAATGATAGGCTCCCTGCTCCCGGTTGTAGGTTTCCAGGGTGAAGGGACCTGTGCCAATTAGTGATTCATCGTCAGTAAACTGCTGCGGGTCGTCAACTTCGTACCAAATATGTTCAGGTAGTATATAAATAGACGTCATTTCATAGAGAAATGGAGCACTTGGTTCGGTAGTGTAGAGTTTGACGGTATAATCATCTACTTTCTCGACCCGATCAAAAATACTGTAGTCCATGGTAGAAAGGGGCGGATGCTCGTGCTGGTAGTTAATCGAAAACACTACATCATCAGCCGTAAAGTCCTGTCCGTCATGCCATTTAACATCACGTCGCAGGTGGAAAGTGTAAACTTTCCCATCATCACTGATCTGCCAATCTTCAGCCAACCAGGGAACCATATCTTCAGCAGCTCTTTCGATCAGAGTGTCAAATACTAAACCCACCTTCCTTTCTGCAGGGCCACGGGGATTACGGGTGTAAGGGTTTGGCAAGCCCCAGTCATCACCTCCGGCCAGGCGTACCACCGGCTTCTCTTCTTCCTGGATCGAATCTTGCTGTTCCTGTTCTGCATCCTGAGCCTGTTCATCACTATAATCAGCTTCATTACAGGCTGTGAGTGAAAACAACAATAAAAAGCCAATGATTAGTAGAACAGCAAAAACAGGGGAACAATAGTTTGTTTTGTAATTAAACATTAATTATCTGGCTCCTTTCAAGAACTATACTGGGTTAATAGATTTTTTTACCAGGATTTTAGCGTAACGGTTCACTCCCTTGTTTTTAACCAGGCCCTTATCTGCCATTGATTGGACATATAGCTTAACCTGGTCATGGTTAACAGGTGAATCCTTACCAAATATCTTTAATTCTTCCAGCATATTATCTACAGCTTCATCAATACCTGTTTCTTGTTCATAAGGCTCATCCCAAACCTTGAAATCAAATTCATAGTTATTGTTATACAGTATATTGGCAATATATAACGCTTCGTTGTGCCCGGGAGGCAGGGGTTCATTAAATAACAGGGGCCAAAGGCCGACCATTAAATCACTGTATCTTTTTCCGGCATGTTTACTGATAAAAAGATAACGGCGAGAGCAGGCCAGGGCCTTTTCTATTGTAATAAGATTGTTTAACCCAGGACTCATAGAAGCAAAGACCAGGTCGAACTGATCCCGGTAGCCCATCTTTTCTATATCAATATCCTCCCAGGAAATCTGCAGAACCTTTATATTATCCAGCTTACGCTTTTCCACTTCTTTTATTAAGTAATGTGACATTATCTCTGTTGGTTCCAGCGATACAACCTCTTTTGCCTCCCCGGCAAATTTGATAGCAAATGCACCTGGGCCGGCCCCGATATCCAAAACTGAAAACCCCGCAACAAGCACTCCCTGTTTTGCCAGCCACTTTGTTACTTTATCAACTCGCTTATTTCCACCAGCACCCCCGGTTTTTGCTATATATTTTTCTGCCCTCTTATTCCAGAAGTCAACACTCTGGGTTACCGTTTTTTTACCGTTCGGAGTGAATTGCTCCTTAGAATGCTCCCAAACCTGATCCCAGTAAAAAGAGGAGTGCAGCATCTTCAAATCAATGCCCTGCTTTTTTGTTGACAAGTTATGTCATCCTTTCTACAATTTTTAATAAAAAAACCGGCCCCTCAGAAATAAGGCCGGATTAGTCTGAATAAAAAAGCGCTTAAGTGAGTACTGTGCAGCGCTTGTTTCGCGACCAGCCCTTTCACTCGAAGGGGAACGTAGCGACACTCAGGCAGGTCTCCTGGCTTACAATCATCGCCTTCCTCTCCTTCCCGGTCTTTGACCAGTGGCTTATTGAGGTTGGCTCCTGCTTACAGTGACGGGATCGCACCGGATTTGCACCGGTTTCCCTATTCACCCTAAAGGGCACCTGAATGTGATATATATTTTTATCATTTTAACATGCTACAGCAGTACTGTCTACAAAAAGAGCCGAACTAAACCGAAATGCATGTCCATAACCCTGGCTTATTGTTATTTTTTACAACTGCTACAACATTCTTTTAGGGTATAATACCTAATATCCAGTTAAATTTTTGGATTAACAGATCAGCGTTTATGAAATTTCTCTCCTCTGTTATATGATATCAAGAGGCGGCTTTGTCAGGTTTAAATCAGTGGTTTTATTAAAGTAATCTCTATTTTACTATTACCAGGAAACACCTCAAGCAATTAACTTTACAAAAGTATATCAGCAAGTTAAACAACGCGTCTTTTTGCAAGAACATGCGATTATTTCAGGGCAGCAATTTCAAGCTAATCGGGCCTGAAGATGTTGTAATGTTTATTGCCTTGCCGCCTTCTCCCATTGTCGCGATAAGCCTGTTATTGGTAGATTCAATAACAGATAGGGGCAACTCTTCATGCGAAATACTACCGCTGGATGTACCGACTGTGATATCTGCATTAATCCCCGGGTTAATAAAGACTGTAATCCCACCGGATTTAGAACTAATATCCAGGTCTTCCTGAATGGCTGAAACTTCAGCAAATATAGTGCCACGGCTGGTACGGATCTCCTTTATACAATCGGCTTCAGCTACAGTAACTTTGCCGTTGACCGTAATCGCACTCACAGATCCAGAAACACCATTGATTTCAACCGCACCTCTTGTGGTCTTAGCTGTAACATCTCCAGATATATTACTTATATCAATACGCCCATTAAC
Organism: uncultured Syntrophomonadaceae bacterium; assembly: GCA_964492615.1. Taxonomy (GTDB): domain Bacteria; phylum Bacillota; class Dethiobacteria; order DTU022; family DTU022; genus JAABTH01. Next base: position 172,191 of record CAZBKZ010000001.1, read on the forward strand.
TGTTTGGACGATGCCGCCTCCTGCTACATGCTCAATATTAATATTCCCTGCCAGAGTTTCAACCTGAGATACTAAAATTCCTTCGGGCACTCGAATAATGTAATCTACACTAACCCCTTGAGACAAGCTGGTACAATATTTTGTATTAATAACAAATCTGTCTTCGTTATTTACTTCAATCATTACCTGATTCATAAATAACCCCAGAGCGCCCTGTTTAACGGCTATTAACTCTATAGTGTCCTCTTCCCAGCCCTTGATTGATATATTTCCCCTTCCATTATTAATTTGCAGCTGAGTGCCTGGTTCAACATAACAGCTTTTCTTAAATTCCTCTGTCTTTATTCCAAACATGAATATCGCACCTCCTGTTACCAATAAGACTATCAAGGCAGCGAAAAGAATTATTAAGCTCTTTTTAAATCTTAGCATTCAATTAATCACCCTTTCCCGAAGACAGTTAACCAGTGAATGAATATAATTGAGTGTTCATTCACCGTTACATAAAAAACAACTTGCCGACGCTATTTCTCCATTACCGGGGCTGTTAAACCTTTCATGATAAAGTCTATTAGGTATTGAATAAGTTGCGGAAAGTGCTGAGCTCCTATGTCTGCTTTATGAACATCTGCGTAATGCACAGAATTAAGTATGGCAAGTATAAATTCATCGTCCATATCGCTTCTTATTGTGCCTTCATTTTTCCATTTTTTAATCAGATTTAATGCAACATCTTCATAGAATTTCCCAATGTTCTCGATACCTTTATTTTCATAAAACAGGCGTTCTAGCTTATTTACTAGCTCTACGTTATTCCATTCTTTCAAAATAGGGTTTTCTTGCATTGCATCAATATTTTGGGCCACAAGGTCAGTAACCAGGGTTACCGGATCATCACTGTTCAATTCAACAGACTCTAATATGCTCTTTTTTTGTTTCTCGTTTTCTTTCATCAGAACTTCGAAAAAAATATGCTCTTTTGAGTCGTAGTAATTATAAAATGTACCTACTGCTACTCCAGCTTGCTTAGCAATCTCAGCGATATTAGTTTCCTTAAAACCTTTTTTGTAAAATATTTCCCTTGCGCTATTAAATATATCCTGTTTTTTATCCAGCAAAAGGACCTGCCTCCCAGTTATAATGAATGAATATATTTTTATATTCATTCATTATCCTATCACTTGTTATAATACCCGTCAAATACTATTGCATAAATATATGTTTGTTCAGGGAAAATGTCACTATGAGAGAGGAAACCTATCACTTGACCCAAAAAGA
>CAZBKZ010000002.1:0-154372 GCA_964492615.1 uncultured Syntrophomonadaceae bacterium
TACAGATGAAGCAACATGAAGCAGTTATTAACTAAATAGAACTATAGAATGAATAGGGTTGATAACTTTACATGATATTACTGTAATGTTATAATTTTTGCATTCCTTATGTCACAAGAGACTCAATGAATTTACGGGCGGTCATTCCGCCTTAAGGGTATAAGCCGCAGGTAGTTTTACATAGGGACAGGATTAAGACGCCAGGGGAAAAACAGCAAAAATATCTGTTCGAAAAGGAGTTCGTCCATGAAAGGTTATCAAAAACATTACATCAATGGTGAGTGGATACAGGGATCCGGTAGTAAGAAACTGATAAATACCAACCCCTTTACCGGTAAAGAATTATTTTCTTATCAATCGGCCGGTGACAAGAATTTAGAGTATGCATTTGATTCTGCTAAAACAGCACAGGTTAAGTGGGAAAAGACAACACCGATAATGAAACAGGAATATCTCGAAAAGCTTATTCAGGTAGTAATGGAAAAAAAGAATGAAATTTTTTACTGGTTGAGAGAGGAAGGCGGCTCTACAGTCAGGAAATGTACTGTTGAATACATGGAAAGTATTATGCATATAAAGGAAGCTATGGCATTCCCCCTGATGATGGATGGGAAAATCATACCTTCAAATTTTCCGGGCAAAGAGAATTATGTGTACCGCAAACCAAAGGGAGTGATAGGTATTATTACACCATGGAACTTTCCCTTGTTACTTGCGATACGTTCTATTATACCTGCTGTTGCAACAGGTAATACATTGGTTGTCAAGCCTTCTTCCGATACACCTGCAGTGGCCTTTCTGATTGCCGATATGTTTGAAAATGCAGGATTTCCAAAAGGTATTATAAACGTTATAGCCGGAAGTGGCAATGAAATTGGTGATAAATTTTTGTCACACCCTGTTCCGGATTTAATCTCCTTCACCGGCTCAACATCTGTCGGACGACATGTAGGCGAGGTCGCCGGGAGATTTTTTAAAGATGTTTCCCTGGAGCTGGGAGGTAACAATGCAATGGTTGTATTCAATGATGCCGACATTGAACAGGCTGCCAGGGCAGCAGCATTTGGAGCATTTTTCCATCAGGGGCAGGTTTGCATGGCTCTTAACAGGATTATTGTGATAGAAGCTGTTTATGATAAGTTCGTAAACACATTAGTTGATATTGTGAGGAATTTTAAAGTCGGAGATCCTGCCGACCCGAATACGTTTATCGGCCCTGTCATCAATAGCGCACAGGTAAAAATAATTGAAGAACTGATTAATGCGACCATTCAGGCAGGAGCAAAGGTTGCACTTCAAGGAAAGACCGAAGGTAACGTGATCCATCCCTGGATTTTTACTGATGTCACTAACGGAATGCCTGCAGCTAATAATGAAGTATTTGGCCCTGTATGCTGTCTTATCAGGGCAGCTAACGATGAAGAAGCTTTGCAGATCGCCAACAATTCTGAATATGGATTAAGCGGTTCTATTTTTACAGGCGATATCTTTTATGGCATACAGAAGGCGCGGTGTTTCAAAACAGGTATGGTTCATGTTAACGATCAGTCGATAAATGATGAACCCCAGGTTATGTTTGGCGGAGAAAAGGCTTCTGGTCTGGGCAGGTTCAATGCGCAATGGGTAGTTGACAAGTTTACAACCGAACAATGGGTCAGTGTGCAATATAAAAACAGGGAGTATAACATTAATTAACAAATTGATACTTTATTAAACTTATGGTTATTCTGTATTGTTTTGTCGACCATGATTAAACTTTTGCATAAAAGCATGTCTGCTGCCGGCTTTGGATTGATCTGCCAATTATGTTTTATTTTATAGCGATACTATGTTATTGTATAGGCTAAATACTTGACGTAATATTTTAAAGCAACTATTATAACCTCGACGACAGTGCCTGCTTGACCCTCTTTTAACTTAATTACCCGGTAAGGTCGATAAAATCTTTTAACTTGCACTTTACCAAAGGTGCATTTATTTACACGGGTTGGCAAATACCTTTTATTTAGAAAGGTCTTCTAGCCTTGTATACTGTGTCGATAATAAAAATGCTAATATCATCTGGCTGTTTTGGATGATCTATCCAGGCTTTAATTACAGCGAATATTTGATTTGCATTATAAACAATTTTACACAACGGTTTGCCGACTGTCCTGATATTACTTTGCTTGGCTGACCAGCATTACTTTCGATGGCGCTATGTGAAGGCGTAATCTTTCTGATCTGTTAAGAGATGCTCCATATGTTTTTGGCACTCTGATCTGCAGGCGGGAGTCCCCGTTGCCACCTCCGGGAGTCGTAAGCATGACCACGGTCGAAGTAACGTCATCAATAACCTGGTTAATCATGCAAGTAATGTTGTTGCTAACTACTCCGTTGGCAAAGACCAGGTCATCTTCTTTTACCACGACATGTGAAATGCAGGTTGGTACCACATTGTTTGTGCTTAACCTTGCTCCCCAGTCAATTGCATCAACGGTGTAATCGTCGATGGCCCTGGCGCGGGAGATATTTTTTAGACCAAGGATTAGGCATTCTGAAAGGGTGGAAGGAGCTTCAAAAAGATCTCTTACTGGCTTTTTTCGCTCCGCGTAACCATCGTTTAGAACACAAACGCTGTCGCTTAAGCGGTAAACTTCATCCTGCTTGTGTGAGACAAGCAAGGAAGTTCCCCCGTAAGATTCTAAAACTTCAATTAGTTCAAGCTCAAGCTGCCATCTGAGGTGTGAATCAAGGGCTGAGAACGGTTCATCCAGCATTAGCAGTTTCGGATTGTTGATCAGGATCCGCGCCAGGGCAACCCGCTGCTGTTGTCCGCCGGATAGCTCGGCGGGACGTTTTTTCTCCTGGCCGCCAAGCTTCATCCGCTCAACCATGGCTGCGACCGCTTTTTGCCTCTTGATCCAGCCCATTTGCCTTGTACCGCAGGCGATATTCTCTTCCACAGTCATGTTTGGAAACAAGGCATACTGCTGAAACAGGTAGCCGACCTGGCGCTTCTGGGGTGGCAGGTCGATTCCCTTATTTGAATCGAATAAAATCTGCCCGTCAAGTACAATTTTTCCCGCTGCCGGTTTTTCAATGCCCGCGATGCATTTCAAGGTCATGCTCTTGCCGCTGCCGGAGGTGCCAAGAAGGGCCATCTTTTCACGGGTGGCTTCGAAAGCCACTTCAAGGTTAAAGTTAGGCAAGGTCTTCTTAATATCTACCACCAACGCCATAAACTGAAACCCCCCTTTCGTTTAAACAGCATTTTTTGTCCTGATGGTCAGGTTTCTTTTTTCAAGCATGTTAACCGCCAGTAAAACTACTGCAGAAATAGCAATGTTGATTATGACCCAGCGAAGGGCCATTTCATCATTATTAATCCGCCAGTATTGATAGACGGTGGTCGCTATCGTAGCGGTATTACCCGGAATGTAGCCGGCAATCATGATCGTTGCCCCGAATTCACCAAGCGCCCTGGCGAAAGCTAAAACCGTGCCGGCCAGGATGCCCTGCCGACAGTAAGGCATGCGGATCCGCCAGAAAATAAAAGTATTTGAAAGACCTAAGGTCTGTCCAGAGTAGGCCAGGGTTTCATCAAAGGCCTCGAAAGCCCCCCGGACTGTACGATACATTAAGGGAAAGGAAATGATAACAGTGGCAAAGATGGCGCTCCACCAGACCATGACCAGCTTGATGCCGAATAGATCCTGAAAGAATATGCCGATCGGGTGGTTAGGACCAAGAATTCTGATGATCAGGTAGCCGACAACCGTGGGCGGCAGGACCAGAGGCAGGGTTAAAAATACATCCAGGAAACCCTTGATCACCTTGTTGGCTCTGGAAATGTGGTAGGCGAAAAAAATACCGAGGAAGAATACGGCTATGGTTGAGATAAGGGCGATCCTGATTGAATTAAGAAGTGGGAAAAAATCCATATGATACTCCTTATATCGCTGATTCAGTCATTTCTGTATATATTCAGCCGTGCCTGTCAGAATTATAGATCTGCTTATCCCACAGGCACAGCCGGAACAACATGGTGCCTAAGGCTAACGGATCGGGGTAAAGCCGAAAGCTTCTAATAAAGCAGCCCCTTCAGGACCTGTTAAAAAGTCCAGGTAGGCTTTAGCTTCATCAACTGCCTTACTGCTCTTCATAACTGCGGCGGGATAAATAACCTGTCCGTCGGTCATCTCCTTGGTTGCCTGATCGACTACCTCAAGATTGGCGGCCTTGGCATCGGTGGAGTAGATCACTCCGCAATCAACAAGTCCCTCTGCTACCTGGGTTGTAACCTCCTTTACCGTTGAGGCATACGTGATCACCCCGGAGGCGGCCAGGGCCACTTCATCAAGGCTGTAGTATAATAATATTTTTGAAGTATATTGACCCACGGGAACATCAATATTGCCCATGGCCATTAAAATATCGCCTTCAATAAGGCGCGTGGCCAGTTCATCAAAACTGCCAATATTGCCGGGATTGCCGCCGGGCACTGCCAAAACTACCTTGTTTTCAAGGATGTTTTTACGGGTTTCTTCAAGGACAAAATCCAATTGACCTACATTGACTGCCGGGTCTGCGCTGATGTCAAGTTCATTCATTGCTTTTTGGGCGGCGGAAATATATACGTCGCAATTGGCGCCCTCTTCAATCTGGGTTTTAAGGGTTCCTGAGGAATCGAGGTTTGTAATAATCGTAACATGCGGGTTTGCCTCCATGTAGGCCCTGTTTATTTCTTCAATTACTTCAGTCATGGAAGCAGCGGCGAAAACAATTAGTTCAACATCCTGCGCTTCGGGAGTAGTTACTTCGGGATCGGCATCTTCTGCAAGCTTGCTGTCCCGGATTACCACTTCATTTGTGCTACAGCCGGCAATGCTGAACAGCAGAAACAGTGCCAGCAAAACATAAAAGATTTTTTTATAGTTCATTACCGAACCTCCTGCAATATATATTCTTGTTCGAAAATATATTCTCAAATGAGAGTATATATTAAAAATTCCTGGCTGGCAATAATTAATTTGAAAAAATTATTATTCATTGTTATGATCCAGTTAGGATATTGCATGTATTTTAGCTAAAATTATCTGTAGAGGTTGGAAAATGTTGAATAAAATGCACCCAAAAACCAGGTTAACCATCTATAATGATTACAAGCCGGCAGCAAGGGGTTTCGGGCGCGGAATAGTCATGCTCCTGGATAATATAGAGAATACAGGATCTATTAAAAAAGCTGCCCGGACCATGGGAATGGCTTATTCAAAAGCTTGGAAGATGTTGACAGAGGTTGAGAAGGAATTTGGTATTAATCTGCTCAAGCGAGACGGGCACAGGGGATCAACTTTAAGCCCGCAAGCCAAGCTGTTGCTTGATGCATATAAAAGTGCCTTGAAAGAGGTTGATGAAACCACCGAAAGCGCCTTTAAAAAACACTTTAAGGATCTGCGTTTTGATAGATAAGGATGATCGTTATTAAACCTGTAAAATCTGCTTGCTTTATTAGCTTTTCTAATCCTGCATAATGAATAATTATATCTGACCGCATAAACAATGAAAGGTCTCTGCTATGTCAATATTGACATAGCAGCTATTATATGTTTTAATTGTTACGATTATAGATGTTTATTAAACACCTTGTAGGGTGAACTGTTGCTTGTTGGCCTGCCTGGTATTAATTAAAGCATAAAGAAGCAATGCAATAAGCTGCGAGTAACTAAATAAAAGAACGGTCACTGCTAAACTGTGAAACATTCGAACTTCAGTTGCTTAAGCTGTTAGCTATGAACCGGAGATTTTGTGGTGTGGGATGAAACATCTAATTCTCCCGTTTCGGAAAGGGTGTTTAGTTTGTGGCCTAATATTGTTTCGTTTCAACTTGCGAAATTATTCACATGATACTCCTGTTGAAGGTTTTTACCTTTCGCAGGAGTTCTTGTTTTTATAAGGTATTTTGCTAAATCTTAACAGGGAGATTAGATCCTCTGAAAACATATTTCACAGTTGTTGGAAATATACATCAGGTGATTGTATGCTACAAACTGTGCTTAATTGCTCTCCAGGGTAACAGCCTTCATCTTGCTGATATGGAAGTGAGTAATAAAGCCGGCCAGGATAAAAGTTGGTGAGATGGCTAATTTTGCTGACAGAATCTGGTCAGAAAATTTCAGTTGCCTTTACTCTGTGAGCATGATGTTCAGCTGTTACGTATCTGACTAAGGGCTGGTTGTTTGGAGGAGCAGCCGGTATTTTTGATTTTGATTACAGTAAAGCTGTTTGGTTTAGTCCGGTTCTTTTTCTTGGAGAGGAGGAGATTGAACAAGTTATAAAGGCGATGCAGTCACTAATTTAGGCGAGGAGATGAAAAAGTGCTAAAAAAAGTTATAACGGTAAATGGATTGGAAAGAACCCTAATTGTTGAGCCGGAAAGAAGTTTGGCAAGTGTTCTCAGGGAACAGCTTTTACTGACAGGCTGTAAAGTCGGTTGCAACCAGGGTCAGTGCGGGTGCTGTTCAGTGGTTCTTGATGGCGAGGTTGTCCGTTCCTGCGTAACGAAGATGAAGCGGGTACCTGATTATGCTGAAATTTGGACCATTGAGGGGATCGGAACCGCCCAAAACCTGCATCCCTTGCAGGTGGCCTGGATGGCCTATGGTTGTGCCCAGTGTGGTTTTTGCAGTCCGGGCTTTATCATGTCGGCCAAGGTTTTACTGGAGAAGAACCCCGATCCGACCAGGGAGGAAGTTAGAGACTGGTTCCAGAAAAACCGCAATGCCTGCCGTTGTACCGGTTACAAGCCGCTTGTTGATGCAGTGATGGCGGCGGCCAAGGTTCTGCGGGGCGAAATGCACAAGGAAGAGCTGCTCTACAAACCGGTGGGCAACAAAATTTACGGCACTAATTACCACCGTCCTTCGGCGATGCAAAAAGTTACCGGAACCTGGGACTACGGCGCCGATGTAGCCTTGCAGATGCCCTCTGACACCCTGCGTCTGGCCCTGGTGCAGGCCGAAGTTTCACATGCAAACATCAAGGGTATTGATACATCTGAAGCGGAAAAGATGCCCGGTGTTTATCAGGTTATCACCCACAAGGATGTAAAAGGTAATAACCGGATTAATGGTATGGTTACTTTCCCCTCAAACAAGGGAGATGGTTGGGATCGCCCCATCCTTTGTGATGAAAAAGTTTTTCAATACGGTGACACCATTGCCATAGTTGCCGCCGATACGGTTGAGCATGCCAGGGCGGCAGCCAAAGAAGTTAAAGTGGATCTGGAAGTTTTACCTGCCTATATGAGCGCACCGGCGGCCATGGAGTCCGATGCTATAGAGATTCACCCTGGAACTCCAAATGTTTATTTTGAGCAGGGTGTTGAAAAGGGAGAAGACCCGAAACCCTTCATGGAGAACAGCGATCTTGTAACTGTAGAGGTTAGCACGATCTGCAGCCGTCAGCCTCATCTAATGTTGGAACCAGACTGTGGTTCTGCCTATTTTGATGAAGAAGGACGGTTAACCATCCACTCCAAGAGTATCGGTATTTACCTGCACCGCGATATGATTTACGAAGGGCTGGGCATTGAGCCAGAAAATCTACGTATTGTGGCCAATCCCACCGGCGGCACCTTTGGGTATAAATTCTGCCCCACCAACGAAGCTTTACTCGGTGTGGCATGCATGGCTACCGGAAAACCAGTCTCTCTTGTATTTGACATGCACCAGACCATTACCTATACCGGAAAACGCTCTCCCGGCTTTGTAACTTGCAAATTGGCTGCAGATAAGGAAGGTAAACTGTTGGCGATGGAGTCAGATTGGACCATTGATCATGGCCCGTACTCAGAATTTGGAGATCTACTGACCTTGCGCCTCGCTCAGTTTATAGGGGCCGGTTATGATATCCCCAATATTAAGGGTAAAGGACGCACAGTTTGTACTAATCACGCCTGGGGAGCCCCCTTCAGAGCCTACGGCTCACCGCAGTCTTTCCTGGCTTCTGAAACGGCAATGGATGAGTTGGCGGAAAAACTGGGCATGGACCCCTTCGACCTGCGCTTTAAAAACATCTATCGTCCCGGAGCGACCACACCGTCACAGCAGGTGCCGGATGTTTACTGTTTTGAGGATATGTTTAACAAGCTTAGGCCTCACTGGGAAGAAGCGAAAAAACGCTGCAGCGACTTTAACAAACTCGGAAAAAAACGTGGTGTTGGGCTTTCCCTTGGCATTTACGGTTGCGGCACCGACGGCCCCGATACCTCGGAAATATTTGTGGAACTGACAAAAGAAGGGGTTACCGTTGGCAGCACCTGGGAAGATCATGGGCAAGGGGCAGATATCGGCACCTTGACCCATGCCCACGAAACCTTGCGTCAGGCAGGAATCAAGCCGGAGCAGATCAGACTGGTCATGAACGATATGGCCCTTTCACCCGATAGCGGCCCCTCAGGCGGGAGCCGGCAAAACCTGGTGACCGGTAATGCACTCAGGGTTGGCAGTGAAAGACTCATTGAAGCGATGCGTAAGGAGGACGGAACATTCCGCACCTATGACGAGATGGTTGCAGAAAATATACCGCTACGTTATGAGGGTAAGTGGACTGCAAGCATGTGCACCATGTGTGATGCTGAAAAAGGGCAGGGGGATCCTTTTGCCGGATATGTTTACGAACTCTTTATGCCCGAGGTGGAAGTTGACCTTGAATCGGGCAAGGCAAAAGTGGTTAAGTTTACCACGGTTGTAGACTGCGGCACCATTTCGAACAAGAGTGCAGTAGACGGCCAAATCTACGGAGGGTTGGCCCAGGGCATAGGTCTGGCTCTTTCCGAGGACTTTGACGATTTGGAAGTTCACACTAACCTCCTGAAATGCGGACTTCCCTATATTAAGGATGTTCCCGATGACATGGAGATCATTTACAATGTTGAGCCGCGCCCCCATGGGCCTTATGGCGCTTCCGGAGTCGGTGAAGGCCCGTTGACCGCACCTCACCCGGCTATACTTAACGCAATCTATAATGCCTGCGGTGTCAGGATTTATGATATTCCAGCACTCCCGGAAAAGATTAAAGCCAAGCTTAAATAAAAGGTCGGTTTTGTGGGTTCACCTTGAGGAGAACTGTCGTATCTTGTGGCGACAGTTCGCTTCAACCGCTATCATCATGCAACATAGACCGATTCAAAGGGAGAGCTCAGGATGGATCATAATTATTTGCACGAGGTAGAGGCTAAATGCACACAGGATCAGCAGCCAGGATGTGTGGCAGGTTGTCCTGTCCATGTTGACATTCCAGCATTGATTGCAGCTGTAAAAAAAAGGCGATTACTCGAAAGGTTTTGCCGTATTTAGAAAACATGTACCATTTCCCGGGATCATCAGCCATATTTGCAACCAGCCCTGTCAACTATCGTGCAAAAGGTCTGAGATAGATCATCCTGTTGCAATTAATATCATGGAGCGGGTTTGTGTGCTGACTGGGGATGGCAGTTTGTCGGAAAGGTCGGGCGCCCTGCCGGTGAAAGAACGCAACAAAAAAGCAGCTGTTATCGGAGCCGGTTTAAGCGGCCTTACTGTTGCATGGGAGTTGGTAAAAAAGGGTTACCCTGTAACCATCTTCGAGCTTTCAGAACAGCCTGGAGGAAAAATTTTAAAAGAATCTGAAGAACGAATGCCGCGTCATATTATTGAAAAAGATTTTGCCCCGCTAATCAACAACTCCATGCTTGAAACCTGTTGGGGCTCCGGGGTTGGTGTCAGCGGCGGGATGGTTAACTTTGCCGATCTCCTTGCCCGTTATGATGCCATTTACCTAGGTACAGGTTCAAACTACGCGCTTCCTGCAGGGGTGGATCTCACCTTTGATGAGCAGGGGTTCCCCAGTCATGATCCAAAAACCCTGGCAACGGCAATTGACAAGGTCTTCATCGGCGGCAGCCTAATCCTGGAGAGCGAGAAAAGATCACCCATTGAATCAGTTAGCCATGGTAAAATAGCTGCTCTTTCTATTGACCGTTTCCTGCAGGGCGTATCACTGACTGCAGGGCGCTCACGAGAAGGGGCTTATGAAACCCTACTCTATACATCACTTAAAGGCATTTCCCCTGAACCTGTATATATTGAAGATCGACCGGGAGAATTACCAAATTCGGAACAAACTTTACAGGAGGCAAATCGCTGCCTTTTATGTACCTGCCTTGAATGTGTAAAGGCCTGCCCCTACCTGGAGCATTATGGGTCATACCCGAAAAAGTATGTCAGGGAGATTCACAATAACCTGATTATCATTAAAGGTGGGCGTGGCGCAAATGAAAAGATCAATAGCTGCAGTCTCTGCGGTTTATGTGCCGAAGTTTGTCCTGGCAATTTAGACATGGGCGAGTTTTGTTTCAAAGCCCGGAAGAAGATGGTCGAGACTGGCAAAATGCCCCCTTCAGCGCACGATTTTGCCTTGCAGGATATGGCATTCAGCACAAGTGAGCTGGTTGCCCTGCATAGGCACCAACCGGGTTTTAGCAAGAGCAGGGCCCTGTTTTTTCCCGGTTGCCAGTTAAGTGCTTCATCTCCACATTATGTAGGAAGGCTTTATACTTACCTGAGGGAAAAAATTGATGGTGGAGTTGGTTTGAGTCTCAGTTGCTGCGGCGCGCCTGCCCAATGGGCGGGCAGGGAAGACCTTTTTAATGAAAATATTGATTTACTGAAAAAAAACTGGACCGCATTAGGCAACCCGGCCATTATTACCGGCTGCCCGACCTGCTTCAGTGTTTTCAGAAAGGTGTTGCCCGATCTGGATTGTGAGACAATCTGGACAGTTCTTGACCGGGTTGGCCTGCCAGAAAACAGCGGTGCCGGGGTTAAGATGAAAAAACTGGCTGTTCACGATGCCTGCACCACAAGGTACGACAAACCTCTGCAAAATAGTATTCGTAACATTTTACTTGCTCTTGGGCACCAGGTACAAGAGCTTGAAAACAGCCGGGAGACAACAACCTGTTGTGGTTATGGCGGTTTGATGAGTTATGTTAACCGTGAGGTTGCCCGTAAAGTGGTTGAAAAGCGTATCGCCGAAAACCCTGAAGATTACCTGGCATACTGTGCCATCTGCCGCGACCATTTTGCGGCCCGGGGCAAAAGAACTTACCACCTTCTTGATCTCATTTTTGGCAGTTCTGACCACGACCTTGCAGGCGATCAAGGCCCTGGTTTTTCAAAACGCCAGGAAAACCGCTACCGCTGCAAGAAGAGCCTCTTAAAAAAAGTCTGGGGTGAAGAGATTCAAACCAGGGAGCCTGGCTTTGAACTGGCCATCAGCGCCGCCGTGCGCAGCAGCATGGAGGAGAGGATGATTCTTACCGGTGATATAATCGAAGTGATCAGTCATGCCCGCAGCAGTGGAAATGTAATGGAAAATACTGAAACAGGGACCATGGTCGCTTACTATAAACACCGCAACGTTACCTACTGGGTTGAATTCACCGTGGAAAACGAAAGTATCTATCACATTCAAAAAGCGTACAGCCACCGCCTAGTAATTAAGGGGTAAAGGAGAACCAAATGAGTGAAACCAGTAAAATATTATGCAGCCGCTGCGGTATTTACTTGACCATGGGCACGGTTACCCTTACCTACCTGGAGGCCAGTTTCCCGGCTGAACTTTACAAGTGCGCTAAATGCGGCCTGGTCTACATCCCCGAGGATTTGGCTCTGGGCAAGATGGCGCAGGTAGAGAAAACACTGGAAGACAAGTAAACCAGCGGTATGTTTTAGGAGGTTAAAAGAAAATGGTTAATAGAAAAACCGGGCCTGATCCGGAGGAAGAGCGCGCTGAAGTAATCGAGGCTGACACTGTCACTATTGAAGTAGTTGACAAGACAACAGGCTGCCTTTATCGCCGACAGGTTCCCCTGTGTTATCACGAAAATAGCAACGGAATCATACTAAAGGGCGAAAATCTTGAAGGGAAAAGTGCGGTTCTCGCGTTGCTGTCCGACCAAGCTCTTGCTAAATACAGTGACTTGATCGGGATGGGGCCGGATGCACCTACGCATCATAGTACTGAGAAAAAAAAGAGCAAAAGTTGAATGCATGCTAAAAATGAAATCCCACGACGCAGGAAAACCAGGTTATATATGAAAATGGTTTTATTTATTTAGTTGCCTTTGAAAACCATCAGTCCGGGAGGTATAGTTGTAACCGGTCAGTTTGATTGGTTTAATCATATTAATAAAAATGTGCTGTAATTATGGATGGAGGTATCGGTCATGAATATTACAAAACGGGTAAATGAATTACTTTTACAAGGTCACTGCTGCAGCCAGATCATCATGAAAATGGGATTAGACAAAATGCAAAAAGAAAATGAAGATCTGGTAATCGCGATGAAAGGGTTGTCCCAGGGTATGTATGCCGGGACTGTCTGCGGTACTCTTTCTGCCGCTTCCTGCCTGCTCTTTCTCCTCTCAGTGAGCATGGGGCAAGATATGAGCACGGAACTGACTGGTTGGTTCGAAAAAGAGTTCGGAGTAATCGATTGTCCCGAATTGCTGGGCGATGACCCTGTTGGAGCAAGCTTGAGCCTCTGTCCGGAAATCATTCAGCGAACCTTTGCCGAAGTCCTCGAAGTAGCAGAACGTTATAATCTTTCCTGGGTGGAAATAACGAATGGGTGATTGATATTTCAATAAATCCGACTATTTCCTGAGTGCAAACATTTTGTTTGGCACTGGGGTTACAGCTTCATTGATATGAGGAGGTTACTTTAATAGTGCTTGAAAAAACATCGCTTGATCGATGGGTTGCAGAAAAGATTGGTCTTCAGGATGAGGATAGCCTGACCCCCCGGAAAATCTTGGCTTACCAGGATGTGATGCTTAAGAAACTGTTAGCCTATGTCAGTGTTAAAAGCCCTTTTTACAGGGAGCTCTATCGTAATGTTGATACTTCAGTTATTTCAGGCCTTGATGATCTATCCAGGTTACCCATGGTAGATGCGGGAGATCTTGTTGAACATAGCAGCCGGATGGTTTGTGTGTCACAGAAGGAAATCAGCAGAATCGTTACCCTGGAGACAACAGGAACTACCGGTTCGCCTAAAAGAGTCTATTTTACTAACGAAGATCAGGAATTGACTATAGATTTTTTTCACCGGGGCATGCTTAACCTGATTGGCCCTTCAGACCACTTGCTGATTTTACTGCCCTGGGAAAGACCGGGAAGTGTAGGTGACCTGTTGCAAAAAGGTGTCAGGCGTATTGGCGCCGAGGTTACCTGTTACGGATTGGTGGATAGCCCTGAAAGCGTTGTAAACACAATTATTGCAAGAGGAATAACCAGCCTGGTTGGTGTACCGGTGCAGATTTTGTCCTTGGTTTATGCTCCCGGTGCAGAAAAAGTTAACCTGGCCGCTGTGCTGTTGAGTACCGATTATGTGGCTGGCAGCTTGGCCGGTAAGATCGGACTCCGGTTTGGTTGCCCGGTTTTTGAACATTATGGGATGACCGAAACCGGGCTTGGCGGTGCGGTTTCCTGCCGGGCGTTCCAGGGGTATCACCCCCGGGCCGCTGACCTGGTTTTTGAAATAATCGATCCAAATAGCGGGGAGCTTCTTGAAACAGGAGAAACCGGAGAAATCGTGGTTACTACCCTTACCCGTCAGGGAATGCCTTTCATTCGTTATAGAACCGGCGACAAGGGGCGTTTTCTGGCAAAACCCTGTCCCTGCGGTTCTGTTCTGCCCAGGCTTGATAAAGTTAAAGGCCGTTATTCTGAAGATGTAACTATGGGGGGGCAAACTGTTAACCTGGCTAATCTTGATGAACTTTTGTTTGCATTGGATGGAGTTATAGATTACCAGGCCGAGGTGAAAAACAATAAAGGCAAAGAGTGGATCAAGGTGAATCTTTTGGTAGCCGATAACATTTTTAATATACCCGAGCACTTATCTTATGATGGCATAGATATCTACATTGATTGTGAAATAATTACCTTAAATGAAGCACCGGTTTACAGGAAAAGAAAATTTGTTAATACTAATTAAATTATAGGTGAGTTTTGTAGCATTTCCTTATGACATTATTGACATAATGATGGCATTGTGTTATATTTCAAAAGGTTGTTTATTGCTTTTTTTTATTGCCATTATGTCATAAACTGCATAGTGCTTATAAGAGCGTGGTAGCATAACTGTATTTAAGAAACAATTACCATAGATATTTTTATTCAAAGAAATAAGACTTTAAATTTTTTTTTACTTAACTTAGCAGTATGCGGTTTTTGCCTCACATTTTTATTGAAGGCGAGGTTATAATTCCAGCCTATATTTAACAACAAAGGAGGAACGGTATTGAAACGAAGGGATTTTCTTAAACTTACCGGAGTAACTGGCGCAGGCTTGCTCCTTACCGACCTTGGGTTTAACGCAGCGCCGGTTGAAGCCGCATCTCAAACGATCAGAATTCACAATTCAGAAGAATTTTATTCTGTTTGTACTTTTTGTTCTTGCGGCTGCGGGATGATTTGTAGCGTTAAAGATGGGAAAATGATTAACCTTGAAGGTGACCCTGATCATATCGTCAGTGAGGGGGCCCTCTGCAGTAAGGGGGCAGCTATGGCGGTAATGCCCAACTCTGATCAACGGATCAGGAACCCTCTCTACAGGGCGCCGCGCAGCAACAAGTGGGAAGAAATCAGCTGGGAAGAAGCTATCGACAAGGTTGCCAGGAAATTTGTTGAAACCAGGGACGATTACTGGATCAGCGATGAGACTATTGACGGTACCACTTATAAGGTTAACCGCTGCGACGCAGTTAGCTTCATGGGCGGAGCTCAAAACAATACAGAGGAATCATATCTCCTTTCTAAGATGTCGAGAATTCTGGGCGCCGTGTATGTAGAGCACCAGGCCAGGGTCTGACACAGTCCCACGGTCGCCAGTTTAGGCGCCTCATTAGGACGTGGAGCTATGACCAATCACTGGGTTGATTTAAAAAATGCCAAGGTCTTCCTGATCCAGGGTAGCAATGCTGCCGAGAATCACCCCATGGCAGTAAAATGGATGCTGGAAGCAAAGAAAAAAGGGGCAATCATTATTCATGTCGACCCCCGTTACACCAGGACCTCATCCATTGCCGATATTCATGCCCAGATTCGTCCGGGTGCGGATATCGCATTTCTAAATTCAATTATTAACTACATTATTACCAATAACCTTTATGATGAAGACTTTGTTATTAACCATACCAATGCGCTATTGATTGCCAACGAAGAATTCGATTACCAGGACGGCCTTTTTTCGGGCTATAATGACGGTAAATTCAGTTACACCAACCTTTCCTGGGGTTATACCCTTGATGAAGAAAGCAAGCCTATTAAGGCGGAAAGTCTCGATGATCCTCGCTCTGTCTTCAGCAAAGCCAAGGAATTCTTCAAGCGCTATGATTTTAAGGTGGCTTCCGATATCTGCGGGGTTCCCGAGGAAAAGATCAAGCTAATTGCCGATACCCTGGTTAACAATAAGCCTGGAACAATCTGCTACGCCCTGGGGATGACCCAGCATACTACCGGCGTTCAGGGGATTCGTTCTTTCGGTATTCTCCAAATGCTCTTAGGGAACCTGGGCAAGCCGGGCAGCGGTGTTAACGCCATGCGTGGTGAGCCCAATGTGCAGGGAGCAACCGATATGGCCATGTTGTTCCATATCATTCCCGGGTACCTGGCTGTTCCCAACCACGATGTCGTGGATCTTGATACTTGGACTTCGCGGACCGGTACTTTTCGCCGGACTTTTATGACCAGTATTCTCAAAGCGTGGTTTGGTGACCACGCCCAACCGGAAAATGATTTTTGTTTTAATTGGTTACCGAAAAAGAACGGGCGTGAAAACTACTCACTCTTCAGGATCTTTGAGACAGCCCTTGATAAAAAGATGAAGTTTCTCTATATCATGGGTCAGAACCCCATGGTTACCAACCCTAACCTGAACCTGGTGCACGAATCACTGGGCAACCTGGATATGCTGGTTTCTGTTGACCTCTTTATGACCGAAACCGCCGCTTTCTGGGAAAAACCGGGTGTGGATCCGAGTACGCTTGATACGGAGGTAATTTTCCTCCCTGCGGCCTCTTTCCTCGAAAAAGAAGGAACCCTGGTTAATTCAGGGCGGATGGTTCAGTGGCGCTATACCGGGATTAAACCGGTCGGCAATTCAAAAACCGACCTGGAGATCATTGATTTGCTTTTTAACCGCATCCGCGAGCTTTACCAGGGTTCAAGCGACAGCAAGGATGAGCCCATTTTAAAGGCCAACTGGAACTACGAAGCAGAAGATTCTCCCTCTTTCTCAGAGGAAGTATTGAAGGAAATCAACGGTTACAATCTGGCCACCGGTGAACTCTTAAAAGGGATTGGCGAACTTAAGCCTGACGGAACCACTGCCGCGGGGAACTGGCTGTATGCCGGAATCTTCGCCAACAACCAGAACCATTCCAAGCGCAAGGATAACATTAACGATCCCGGCGGCCTTGGCATCTATCCCGGCTTTGCCTGGACCTGGCCCGGAAACTGTCACGTCTTATATAATCGTGCGTCTTGTGATGCTGAAGGTAAGCCTTATGATGAAGCCAATAAGTGTATCTGGTGGGATGAGGAAAAGGGTATGTGGACCGGGTATGACACTCCCGACGTGCCGAACAGGAACGACGGACCCGATACACCCAACGGCAAAAGACCCTTCCGGATGGCCGGGGAAGGTCTCGCCCGTATTCTTGCCGGGCCCTACCAGGATCCCTTTGCCAATCAGCTTCTGCCCAGGGATTCATCAAGCGTCCCTGCCGACGGCCCGCTTCCGGAGCACTATGAACCCTTTGAGAGCCCTACAGAAAACGTTTTGCATCCCAACGTCCCAGTCAACCCCTGTGTTAAGTATCCCCGAATTCCGGATAAGCAGCCAATCGGTACGGCAGCGGATTACCCCTACGTTCTCTGTACATCAAGCATGGCAGAGCACTGGTGTGCCGGGACTCAAACCCGTAACATGCCCTGGTTAAACGAACTGCAGCCAGAAACATTTATTGAAATACCGAAAAACCTGGCTGCCGAAAAGGGCATCAAGAATGGTGACTGGGTAAAAGTCTGGTCTGCCCGGGGCGAAGTTGAGGCCAAGGCCCAGGTAACCCACCGTATCCATCCCCTTAAAATTAACGGCAAGGAGGTTGATGTGGTCTGGATGCCGTATAACTGGGGATACAAGGGCCTTAGTCAGGCTGCCAGCACAAACTATGTGACTATTGATGCAGGCGATCCGAATACCTGGATCCAGGAAACAAAGTGTTGTCTGGTAAACCTGGATAAGGCTTAATCGATTATTGTAGCGCAAATTAAGAACCACTGGTTCTGGATGCTGAAGAATATAAACCCGTTAGCCTGCCGACAGCAGGCTCACGTGAAGCACACCTAAAACTACTCAAAGGCGGTTTAAAATGAGCAACCAGGAATGGAGCAGCTTTGATAAATGGCTTAAAGAGCATCCTTATTTAAATGAAATAGGAAGCTTCCACAGAGTTTTGTCAAAAGCTATTGAGGGTTTTGATAAAGAGCAATTCAGTAAAGATTTGCCGGTATCTGACTTAGAAGAAATAAAGCAGGGATACAGTAAGGGTGTACCCTTGCTCAGCTCTTTAACGGAGATCAATATGGTTACTGGAATAGCAGGCAGCCTGTTTAAAAAAATAGTTAATGCTCTGCTTGAGGCCGATTTACCTTCTAAAACGCTAGAACAGGTTAAAGCCCTTAGAGGTTATATTGAAAAGGTTCCTGATCTTCCAAGAAGGTTAATAAGGCTGGTTATTAAGGGCAGTAGTGATTCGAAACCTGAAGAGCTTGAATCTGTTTTTAACGATGTAAACGAAGGGTTTGTTAATTTTCTGGCCTGGTCCTCCTTATCTGCAATCCTTGAGCCTTTGAGAGAAGTAACTGGTGAGTTGCTGGAAGAGAAACCCTGGAGGAAGGGTTACTGTCCTTTGTGTGGGCATTTGCCGGCGATGGGCCAGCTAATAAGAACAAAAAGAGGGCGGGAACGGGAATTGATCTGCGGATGCTGCAAAATGAAATGGACCTATCGGCGCATTGGCTGTCCCTACTGCGGAAACGAAAATGTCAATACGCTGAAACTGATTGAATTTGTTGAAATGCCCGAAATGCGCCTGGATACATGTGAAGAGTGCAAGGCTTATGTAAAGACATACATAAATCAGGGTAATGAACAGGTTGCCCTCGCAGATTGGTCTACCTTACACCTTGATCTTATCGGAAAAAATAAAGGATTTCAGAGGGTTGATGAGTTTTTCTATGAACTTTAATCAAAATATATATTTGGATAATGCTGCTACTGGCTTTCCTAGGCCTGCAATCGTAACCGATTCAGTTAGTTGCTGGATGCTCGAAGAAGGCGGTTCTCCCGGTCGCGGTCATCATTTTCTGTCTCGCCGGGCCGGTGATCAGGTGTCAAAGATTCGCCGGCAGGTAGCCCGTTTTTTTGGGGTTAATGAAGAGTTCAGGGTTGCTTTTACCTTTGGTGCAACTGATGCATTGAACATGGCGATTAAAGGAATCCTGCGAAAGGACGATCACGTTATTATCTCTGGAATGGAGCATAATTCTGTACTACGGCCTCTGCGCCATCTGGAAGCTGAAGGTTTAATCAGTATTGATGTTATATCCTGTAATGAAGAAGGCTATCTGGTTGAAAATTTAATTTGGGAAGCCTTTCATGAAAAAACAAAATTAATAGTTATTAACCACGCTTCAAATGTAACAGGCAGTATACAGGCTGTTGCTGAGATAGGGGCGGAAATCCGTCGTCGGGGAGCATATTTGCTGCTTGATGCAGCCCAGTCAACTGGAAATATTCCGATCAAAATTGGTGAACTGAATGCTGATATGATAGTTTTTGCCGGGCACAAGGGGCTTTTTGCCCTCCCTGGGGTAGGCGGTATGATTATTGGTGAGCGGATCAATCAACTAAATACATGGCGACAGGGAGGAACCGGCTATAATTCAAAATCGGAGACTCAGCCACTTAATTGGCCGGAAGCATTTGAAGCCGGAACAATGAATATGCCAGGTATAATATCACTTGGTAAAGGGATAGAATATATTGAGGAACAAGGCCTGGAAGCAATTGCAAGCCAGAAGATGGCTCATCTAAAATACCTGTGGGATACCTTATCGGAAATTGAAGGAATAAAGTTATACGGACCTAATCCGGAAAAGCCCAGGGTAGCGGTTCTCTCATTAAATATAACAGACTGGGAACCTGACGATGTTGCAGAAATATTGCAGCATAACTATAAGGTTCAGGTTCGTTCCGGGCTGCACTGTGCGCCGCTGGCCCATAATACCCTGGGTACAATGCCCAATGGTTCAGTCAGAATCAGTCCCGGGTATTTTACTAAGCAGGAAGACCTGGATACGGTTGTGCAGGCGATTAAGAATATGGCTTTAAGCAGAGTCGGCTGGAATCTTTTCAATGAAGCCCCGGCTAATTAATTTGGGGTTTTGAACCGGGGAACAGGGCTTTGCGGAGATATTGTATCTTGTCAGGTGGTGATTTTACAGATCTGCTAGTCTTAGTATTGCCATATGCTGGTATAAACCAAGTAAAGTAAATGGTGGTGATAATTAGTGACATTAACATTTGATAGAGGGGTATTTCTGCCCCATTATAAGGAATCAACTGAAAATGAGCCTATAGAATCAATTTCTATGCCGGAAGAGATTGTAATGCCAATGAGTCAGCATGTCGGGGCACCATGTAACCCTACCGTCAGCGTTGGCGATCAAGTGAATATTGGGCAGAAAATCGGAGAAAGCCTTACCATGATTAGCGCGCCAATTCATTCAAGTGTGGATGGTGTTGTAACATCTATCGAACTGCGACCATATTTTACCGGAAGTAAGGTTAACAGTGTTGTTATCAAGCCTGATGAAAATCAAAGTGATTTTAATAAAAAGGAAAATGATATCGGTAAGTTGGATCGGGAAAAAATTGTAGAGATGATCAAAGAAGCGGGAATTGTAGGTATGGGAGGAGCTGCCTTCCCTACCCATGTTAAGCTGAACCCGCCAAAAGAGATTGACCGGGTTATTATTAACGCCTGTGAATGTGAACCTTACTTAACATGCGATCATAGGATGCTTGTCGAGATGACTGAAAAGTGTGTAGAAGGAGCTAAAATAATTGCAAAAGTTGTCGGGGCTCGTCAGATAATATTTGGCATTGAAACCAACAAGCCTGATGCGGCAGAAAAAATTAGCAGCACTATTTTTAAGGATGATGATATTTCCGTTGCTATGCTCGATGTTAAGTACCCGCAGGGCGCCGAGAAACAGTTAATAAAAGCAACGGTTAATCGTGAAGTTCCACCCGGGAAGCTACCTTTTGAGGTAGGGGTTGTTGTTCACAATGTAGCTACCTGTATTGCCATCTATGAAGCAGTCCGGTATGAAAAGCCTCTTTATGAGAGAGTTTTAACTGTTACTGGCGACGGAATTGCCAAATCTGCAAATGTTAAAGCCCTGATTGGCACACCAATTGGACATATTATCCATGAGTGTGGAGGGTTTAAAGGTATTGTCAGTGGTGAAGTGAAAATTGATACCAGCGATGTCCGTTATCCTGTATATGCTCCGCCGGAAGCCAAGGCCAAGGTTATTATGGGTGGACCCATGACCGGTTTTGCCCAGCAGAGCCTTGATGTCCCTATAGTGAAAGGGACGGGAGGCATCCTGATCTTCACTCCGGAGATGATTAATGCCAGTGAATACCTGGCCTGTGTTCGCTGTTCCAACTGTGTTCAGCACTGCCCGATGGGGCTTTATCCAAACTATATAGGGACATATGCCGAAACAGGACGCTACAACCATTCAATCGATTGGGGAGCTTTAGATTGCTTTGAGTGTGGTGTCTGTGTGTATGTTTGCCCATCGAACAGGCCCATCGTCAGGTTTGTCAGGGAAGTGAAACAGTTTGCGGCGCGAAAAGCGGATTAATACTTGAGAACTTTTAAGCGCAGCTAAGATAAAAGAATACAAAGGAGGGATTTTCTAAGGTGAATAATCAGCTCAGGTTAACGGTAACACCATCTCCGCACCTGCATTCAAAAGAATCAGTATCGAATGCAATGCGCGATGTATTTATTGCATTAATTCCGATCACTCTTGTATCTGTCTATATATACAAGTCATATGCTCTCCTGTTGATCGGTGTTTGCCTGGCCATGGCGGCATTGACGGAATTGCTTTTCCGTAAAATCAGGAGACAACGAGCTACGCTAAACGACGGAAGCGCCATGGTTACCGGTCTGTTGGTCGCGCTATGTTTTTCACCTGGTACAGCCTGGTGGACGGCAGCACTCGCAGTGTTCATCGGTATTGGCCTGGCCAAGGAGTTGATGGGTGGCTTGGGATGGAATCGTTATAACCCTGCATTATTCGGACGCCTTTCAGTTATTCTGCTGATACCGATATTCCACCAGGTTACATATGTTTTTTCTCCTCTTAAGCAGGATTTCGGCAGTGTTGATGTTTTAACACAAGCTACTCCATTGGCCCTGATGATCCAGGGTTCAGGTTATCCTAGCTTGCTCCAGATGTTTTTAGCCCACCAGGGCGGTTCGCTCGGTGAGACATCTGCGCTGGCGCTCTTAATCGGTGGCCTCTACTTGCTTTACAAGAAACATATAACCTGGCATACGCCTTTATCGGTTATTGCCGCAGTGGTGGTAATGGCCCTGCTTTTTGGAACAAACTTACTTGGCGCCGGGGCACCGCTTTATCACCTATTAGGCGGAGGAGTATTATTGGGGGCTTTCTTCATGGCAACCGACTGGGTAACCAGCCCTATTACTCCTACAGGCAAAATTATTTTTGGGGCATCTATTGGGATCCTCTTAATGGTTTTCCGCCTCTTTCTTGCGCCAACTGAAGGGATGGCATTTTCTATTCTAATAATGAACGCATTTGTCCCATTAATTGACCGTTATACTAAGCGGCTAAAGTTTGGCGAGATTAAAAAATCT
Organism: uncultured Syntrophomonadaceae bacterium; assembly: GCA_964492615.1. Lineage (GTDB taxonomy): Bacteria > Bacillota > Dethiobacteria > DTU022 > DTU022 > JAABTH01. The sequence goes on from CAZBKZ010000002.1 coordinate 22,064, forward strand.
GCTACTGAAACTGTTATGGGAACGTAGGGGGGGTAAACCATGACAAAATCAATGTTAATAGACATTTCCAAGTGTATGGGTTGTCGCGGCTGCCAGGTAGCCTGCAAGCAGTGGAACCAACTGCCAGCTGAAAATACCCGTAATACAGGGACTTATGAAAACCCACCTCGTTTTTCTGCTCATACATGGACTAAAATTGGTTTCCAGGAATATACAACTGAAGAAGGAATGGACACCTGGATTTTTACCAAACTGGGATGTATGCATTGCAGTGATGCAGCTTGCATAAAAGCCTGCCCGGCAGGTGCAATAAGTCATACTGAATTTGGCACGGTTAGAATTGATGAAAAGAGGTGTATCGGGTGTAACTACTGCATAGCCAACTGTACATTTAATGTAGTTGGATTTGATCAGGCAGCAAATCTGGCTAAAAAATGCACCTTTTGTTATGATCGAATCTCTGCCGGTGAAATACCGGCCTGTGCCAAGACTTGTCCAACCGGGGCAATCATGTACGGTGATCGTAGTGATATGATCAGTTTAGCACAGGAGCGTTTAGCTGAACTGAAAAGAGGTGCTTTCCCCCGGGCTGAAATTTATGGGCTTAAAGAACTGGACGGTTTGGGCATGATGTACATTTTGCCTGAAGGTAAAAGTAGTGCAATGGCAAAATATGCTCTTCCGGAGAACCCGAGAGTGCCGCTTTCAACTGAAGTTTGGAATTACATCTTCAAACCTGTTCGGATCATCCTGGTTGCTGCACTTGGTTTTGCTTTATGGATTAACCGGAGTGAATCGAAAAAGGAACAAACAGAAAAGAGCGCTTAGAAAACCTTAGTGTGGGCAATAGCCCCGGGGTTTTGTTCAATAATATGTTATGCAACTAATATTTTCTGTTTATGAAGAAATATTAGTTGATCGGTTGCTGCACCGTTCAACTTTTATTTGATTAACTGCATCAGTTAATCCATCTCAATTGGCGGGGTGATAACCCCGCCCCTTTTTAAAAATATCGTTCGGCAAAAATGAGGGATAACTTTGATACCTTATGAAAAAGCTAAAGAATTATTAATGAACAGCAGAGTAATTGAAAATCATAGAAATGCAGTAGAATCGCTACATCTTTGGGAAGCAGGAGGAAGGATCCTTGCCGAGGACATAATCGCGGGTGAAGATGTTCCTCCCTTCGACCGTTCGCCGGTTGACGGTTATGCTGTTATTGCTTCTGATACGGTTGCCGCTGCTGAAGAAGATCCTGTTATTCTTGAAGTAACTGGCTCAATTGCAGCAGGCACAACTTCCGAATACAGACTCAGCCCAGGGACGGCAATAAAAATATTTACCGGTGCGCCTTTGCCAGAGTATGCAAACTGTATAGTTAAGACAGAAGATGTTTTTGAAAGTTTTTTTGTTGATGAAAAGGAGTTTATCAAGCTAACGCACCCTGTTGCCAGTGGAGAGGTAATTGCTTTTAAAGGGGAGGATATTCAATGCGGAGAGACCATGCTTTTAAAAGGGTCAATAATTAATCCTGCCTGTATAGGAATACTGGCGACTTTAGGTGTAAGCACGGTTCCTGTTTTTAAAAAACCTTTGATAGGAATCTTTTCTACGGGAGATGAGCTTGTCAACGTAGAAAACCAGTTAAAACATGGTCAATTAAGAGCATCAAATATATATACTCTTTCAGAAATTATAAGGTTATCAGGTTGCGAACCAGTCAACCTGGGCGTAATTAAAGATTCAATTGATGATATATTAAGTGTATATTGCACTGCGCTAAAACTCGATCTGCCTGTAATAATTTCAACAGGAGGGACAGCTTCGGGTGATAAGGATTTGATCAAAGAAGCAATGATTAAACTAGGCTCATCCCGATTATTTAATAAAGTAGCCATCAGGCCTGGAGCTCCGGTTGTTGCCTCTGAAATGGAAGAGCGATTATTGATAGGGCTTTCTGGAAATCCCTCAGGTTCGACTGTGGGAGCATTGACCCTGTTGATGCCGTTTATTTCTAAGATGGCTGGTAGGATTAAAGAATTGGATCGAGTCAGGGCAATATTAAAAGGCTCAATATTTAGGCATGGTGGTTTACGGGCATTTCTTTGGGGTAACTGTTGTTACGACAAGGATATCTATCAGGTGGAAGCTAATAATAACCAGTTCTGTGGAGCTGTAAGAAGCTTTGCTTCCAGTAATTGCCTGATAGATGTGCCGGCCGGAAAGGTTAACCTTTCTACTGGCGATTCGGTTGAAATATTAAGGTTTTCTGTGTAGAGCTTAATTCAATTTGAAATAACTCAAACAGTAATTTTTCTAATCAAAACCCTGAAGAAATAATGCTAATCCTCAGAGAACAAAGGGTTAGCATTAGTAGCAGTATTTGCGTTACTTAATCGGTATATCATTAAAATGCTTCTCGTATAGTTGGTCTACGGCATTAATAGATTCTTCCTTAAAAGCTATGTATGCTCTCACCAGTTTTCTTGCGGTATCTGTTAGCTCTGAACCACTTTGCGATCCTCCGATATGTTTATCAATTAATTTAAATCCCAAGGTTTTTTCAGTAGCAGTTATTTTCCCCCATGCTGCCCGGTAAGACATGCCAAGTTTTGCAGCAGCCTTATTAATCGATCCGCATTCTTCGATTGCCTGAAATAAGGCCAGTCGTCCTCCTCCGAAAATAACCTGTTTGTTGTATTCAATCCAGATTTTACACCTGGGCTGCAGCGATAGCTTTTTAACTATTTTCTTTTTATCTTCCAAACCAATCCACCTCCGGTATAGTAATTCTCTAATAATAGTTTATATCCTTCTCCGTCATATCTACTGTTTTAGATAAGTTTAGGGCTTGGTAATTACTTAATAATATGGAATAATTAAAATCATGTTAATAAGCGTTAATTAAGGAGGGTACACTATTGAGAACACCTGTACTGACGAGGAAAGGTTTACGACAAAAGAAAAGAATAGTAAAAACTAATAGTTCTGGCAGTAATGCAGGTTCTTGCCGGGGGGTTAAATACCCTTGTACTTATCGTTGCAAGAAATGTATATTTGATACAATGTATTGTGGTAAGTGAGGAGGGAAAATTTTTAAGGTCATTATGTCTATCTTGACATAATGTAAATTTTTCATTATAATTTATTGACCCTTTAATTATTTTACTATAATTAAGAAAATTAACAATATAATATTATATTCATGATTAATAATACAATAATAAATGCCGGAGGTGTTATCACTGGAAGAGAATATTTTGAATCCGCAAGTTACCTCTGAAAACCTGGTATCTACAGTTTTCCCGGAAAAAGTTGAATCACCCATAAGTCTTGAGTTTGCCCAGGAACTGCTTATACAGCATACAAAAGCTATAGGTTTTGAAAGTATCAGTATTAGTTCAGCCTTAAACCGGGTTCTTCATGAAGACATTATCGCACCTTTAAATATTCCACCGTTTAACCGATCTCCACTGGATGGTTTTGTCCTTCGGGCAGCGGACATCGCAAAGGCTTCGCCTGCCAACCCGGTCTACATTGAGGTTAACCAGAACATTCCGGCCGGCAGCCCCAGTCAGAAGGAGGTTGGGGAAAACCAGGCAGCCAGGATCATGACGGGAGCCCCGATACCTTCCGGAGCAGATGTGATAATAAAGATTGAAGATGTTAATTATTCAGGTAATCATGTGGAGGTTACAAAGGCATTATCGCCATTTGAAAATGTTTGTTTTGCCGGAGAGGATATTGAGCAGGGCGAAGCAGTTCTTTGCGGGGGAGAGTATATTTGTCCGGCAGGAATTGGAATCCTTGCAGCGTTGGGCATTGACGTTGTAGATGTAAATAGCATACCCCGGGTGGCGATTATCGGTACCGGTGATGAGTTGATTTCTGTTCAAGATGAATTAAGGCCGGGTAAAATTTATGACAGTAATACGTTTTCCCTTGCTTCATATGTTCAACAAATAGGTGCTTGCCCGGTGTTTGCCGGTACTGTTACAGATGATACAGAATTAATAGCTGTTAAAATACTGGAAAACCTTAAACAAGCGGATATGGTTATAACTACCGGTGGGGTTTCAGTCGGTGATAGTGATCTGGTTTGTAATGCTCTCCGCTCAATTGGCGCTAGTATATTGTTTCATCGTATTGATATGCGTCCCGGAACTCCTGCCTTGGGAGCTGAGAAAGATGGCAAGTTGATAATTTGCCTTTCCGGAAATAAGGCGGCAGCCTTTGTTACTTTTCAGCTATTGGCACGTCCGGCCATAGCATCTCTGATGGGGATAAAAGCTTGCTGCCCTCCTGTGGTAACAGCTGTGTTGGGCGAGCATTATCGTAAAACAAGTGGGCAGCGTAATCTGTTACGGGGACAGTTGTCCTTTGATGATTGTATGTTGAAGGTTAATATTGCCGGGAAACAAAATCCTGGGATAATCAGATCAACCTTGAACTGCAATGCTTTAATTGATGTCCCTGCAAATTTCGGACCTTTGAATGCTGGTACGCGGGTTAGTATATTTTTATTGTAGTAATTATGCCTTGTTTGGAATAGGTTATTCGACGAGCTTGATTACTTTCAACTAAGCAGCACTCCGGCAGTTACTTTACGCTAACAATAATGCATTAGTATTGTTTTTTATTTTTTTATTTTCAGAGGTATTGTGCGGTTGGCCGGGGTAAAATGAATTGCCTGATGTTCATAAAGTAGCGGGTGATTCATTCACTTCGAGCCAGTAACTGGCAAGCATTTTTAACACTTCAGCTGAACGGTTGAAATCGATCGGCTTGCGGACATAGCTGTTTGCGCCCAGTCTGTAACATTCCAGCAAATCTCTTTCTTCCACGGAGGAGGTCAACACAACCACCGGAATGAGACTGGTTGCTTCATTGCTGCGAATTTCTTTCAGGACTTCTGTGCCGTCCATTCGCGGTAGTTTTAAATCGAGGAGAATCAGCCCTATCTCAGGATTCAGGGGATCCCTGACGAGGTGCTGATCTTTTTTGAAAAGAAAATTAATTGCTTCCACACCATCGTTAGCCACTTCGATAGGGTTGTTGATCTGGTTTTTCCTAAAAGCACGGATGGTTAATTCCACATCATCAGGGTTATCTTCAACCAGTAAAATTGCCCTTTTATTCAAGGTGTAAACCTCTCCCCGGCCATAGTAATTTCAATAATTGTTAACTTCCCTATATAAGTTTAAAATCCTCTAATACGGGTAAAAAAATTTAAATAAATCAGATTATGGAGGATGAGCGCAAATCCTGAAGAATATATATACTGAAATATTGTTACTTCCACGGTATTTTCCGATCATCAGTGTAATAAATTTAACTATTTGAATGTTAGGTAAAAGATCAGGTGGAAAGGGAATTGTGCCCATGATTGGTCTTCTGAAAAGGTTCAGGAAGAGTAACTGGCACCTCAAACTACTGTTAATTCTTTTCCCTGTTCTTTTCCTGTTTGTGTTCGTCTACAGGTTTTTAATAATCCCGACCTTCGAAGAAGATATCTACAGTGAAAAAATGCTGCAGACTGCCGAAATGGTCAACATCGGCCTCTCCATACTGGATCATTTTTACCAGCTGGAACAGCAGGGAGTTTTAAGCCGGTCAGAAGCCCAGAAGGAAGCAGCTGAACTGATTCGCGGTATTAATTACGGTGAAGAAAAACTCGATTATTTCTGGATAAACACATATGATAATCTGATGATTGTGCACCCGTTTAGGAAAGATTTTGAGGGGCGGGTGCTCTCTGATTCTGATGATCCTGACGATATTTATACCTATGAGCTTTTCCAGCGGTTTATTGCTCTCTGCCGGGAGCAGGGTGCCGGGCATATTACTTATTACTGGCAGTATTACGACGAGCAGGATCGCTTGGAAGAAAAGCTTTCATACGTTGCCTCCTTTGAACCCTGGGATTGGATTATCGGGACAGGAGTATACCTTGTTGATCTGGAAATGCTGATCAGTCAGAGGAGTAATATCGCTTCATTATTCATTTTGCTGCTTGGGGTGGCGGTTATAGCCACATTATATTATTACTCGAAAAGTAGGGTTACTGAAAAAGAATTGCTTGAAAGCGAAGAAAAATACAGGATAATAGCAGAAAACACTGCTGATACAATTACTATTCTTGATCTGGATCTGAAATACGTTTATATCAGCCCTTCAATATATAAGCTGCAGGGTTATACAGTAGAAGAGGCAATGAACCGCAACCTTGAGCAAACCCTCACTCCGGATTCACTGCAGATTGCCCTCAATACTTTTCTTGAAGAAATGAGTCAAATAAATGAGGACCCTGCTAAACCGGACAAAACAGTACAGCTTGTGCTTGAGGAATATAAAAAAGATGGTTCCACAATCTGGGTGGACAATTCGTTGTCGCTGCTCAGGAATGAACAAGGCCAACCTATAGCTATTTTGTCGGTTGCCAGAGATATAACTGAAAGAAAGAAACAGGAAGAATCTTTGCGCAGAGAACAAAATGAAAAATCGCTTATCCTCGATAACCTGGCAGAAAGGGTCACCTATCTTGATTGTGATATGAGGATAGTATGGGCAAACCAGGCGGTTATGCTGCAGGAAGGTAAAAGCCTGGATTCATATATAGGAGAAAAGTGTTACAAAGTATGGCACGGCTACGATGAACCCTGCAGCGGTTGCCCGATAGTAAAAGCTTTGCAAACCGGCGAAGTGTCTGAAGGTGTGGTTGTTTATCCGGATGATCGATTCTGGAAAATGACCGGTTCGCCAGTCTATGACAAATCGGGCAGGATTACCGGCGTCCTTGATACAGCGCTGGAGATCAGTGACCTCAAAAAAGCGGAAAGAGAGCTTAAAAACTTGAATGAAGAGCTTGAAGCCCGAGTTCGCGAAAGAACGGAAGAGCTGATCCGGGCTAACAAGGAGCTGGCGGCTTTTACTTATTCAGTCTCACATGATTTACGTTCTCCATTGAGAGGAATTAGCGGTTTTACAGAGGCTGTTCTCGAAGATTACGGAGAGAGGCTTAACCGGCAGGGCCGTGATTATCTTGAACGTGTTTTAAAGGCAACTGCCCGCATGAACGAACTGATCGATGATCTTTTAAAACTTTCAAGGGTAACCAGGCAGGAAATTCATAACAATAAGGTTGATTTAAGCGCAATGGTTGTTGCTTATAGTACTTATTTGCAAGAGGAGGAGCCGGATCGCAAGGTGGAATTCAGGATACAGCCCGGCTGCACTGTTACCGGCGATGCTGCCCTGCTGCGCATTGCCCTGGAAAATCTGATTAACAATGCCTGGAAGTACACGGGAAAAATGGAACAGCCCCAGATCGAGTTTGGTCAGTACGAGGAAAACGGTAAAAATATATGTTATGTGAAAGACAACGGTGTGGGTTTTAACATGGCCTATAGAGAAAAAATATTTAATGCATTTCATCGACTGCATACTCCTGCAGAATATCCCGGCACCGGAGTTGGGTTAAGTATAGTCCAGCGTATTGTTGAACGTCATGGGGGAGAGATCTGGGCTGTTTCTGAAGAAGGAAAAGGCGCTGTTTTTTATTTTTCAATACCTTCCTGATTATTATGGTTCCACTACATCCGGTGGTATGGTAAAATTTGCTTATGCCTGATTACAGGGAGGAGCGCATTAATGATAGATTTACGCAGTGATACGGTAACCAAGCCTACTGAAGCCATGCGCCATGCAATGGCTATAGCAGAAGTGGGAGATGATGTTTATGGTGAAGACCCCTCGATAAACCGCCTCCAGGAGTTGGCTGCAGAAATGATGGGCAAGGAAGCGGCGCTTTTTGTTCCCAGTGGAACGATGGGAAACCAGCTGGCGGTTTTGGCCCATACCCGTCCCGGTACAGAAATAATTCTCGAGGCAGATTCGCATATATATTATTATGAAGCGGCGGCAGCCTCGGTTTTTGCAGGAGTTCAGCCTCGCCCGCTGCCGGGTGAGAGGGGCGTTCTGTCAGCCGATCTTGTTGAGTGGGCCATACGTCAGGACGATATTCACCTGCCGCCAACGTCTTTAATATGTATGGAAAACACCCATAACCGGGCCGGGGGTACAGTGGTGCCCCTGGAAGATATGCGGGCAGTATATCAGGTTGCCCGGCGGCACCAGATTCCGGTGCACCTTGACGGAGCAAGAATTTTTAACGCATCAATTGCTTCAGGGATAGCAGTGAAAGAATTAACTGCCTGTACTACATCGGTGCAATTCTGCCTGTCGAAAGGCCTGGGAGCCCCTGTTGGCTCACTTTTGGCCGGGCCGGAAGAGTTTATAGAAAAAGCCAGAAGATGGCGCAAAAGAATGGGTGGCGGCATGCGTCAGGCAGGAATAGTTGCCGCAGCAGGGATCGTAGCCCTTGAAACGATGGTTGACCGTTTGTCCGAAGACCATGAAAATGCCCGCATTCTTGCTGATGGCTTGGCCGGAATGGAGGGTATCGATTTTAACCCGAATGATGTTGATACGAATATAGTTATAGTTAAGCCGACAAAAATGTCAATAAGGCAGCTGGGAGATGAACTGGAGAAAAGAGGCATCCTTACTGTTGTTATTGAACCTGATCGAATCCGCTTTACTACCAGCCTGGAGGTTAACAGGACGGATATTGAAAAAACCATTGCAGCTGTTCAGGAGATTCTCAAAACCTGAGAATAGGGTTAATACTTTATTCTTATATTTAAGATTCTTTAATGCTATTTTGCAAAGTTGAGAACCGCTTTTGGAAACACTCTGTTTTATAGACCTGTTTTAGCTTGTAATAATAACTTTTTGCGGGGTTCTGAAGAATTTACCTGTTGGCATATTAATTGCTCTTATTTCGCTATGGAGGAATAGTAATTTCTTTTCGTGAAAGGGTTTTTATGCGTTATTATTATAAACTGAGAGGAGCAGTTGAGTATTATGGACCAGTATAAAGAAGCGATGGATTATGCCGGTCGCTGGCTGGGAATCATCAATTGTGAAGAGCTCGATGAATCGACAGCCCAGCAGATTTCTAAAGAGACGGTTGATAATTTTGTCAATCACTTTAACAAGGGTTGGGTAGACTATCGTAAGTCGGTTACAGAGGCCGGTGATTATGCAGGCACGGAATGGCGGGGACATGGTATTTATTATTATGATGTCTTTGGCCAGGAATATATCGACTGCCTGGGTGGTTACGGCGCACTTGACCTTGGCTGGTCGCATCCTGAAGTGGTTGAGGCTGTCCGGGCTCAGGCAGGAAAATCAGGTATTCCAAGCCAGGAACTGATGGATCCTCTACGGGGCGTGCTGGCCAGGTTACTGGCCCAAATTACTCCGGGTGATATTGACCATTCATTTTTTGTCAATAGCGGCACTGAAACTATCGAAGGAGCACTGAAAATAGCCAAGCTATATACCGGCAAGCACAATTTTATCTCCACTGTATCTGCCTTTCATGGAAAAACCCTCGGTTCACTGAGTGTTATGGGTAAAAAAGACTACCGCGAAGCCCTTCAGCCTTTTGGCGGTCAAACTTTTTATGTTCCCTTCGGGGATGCGGAGGCTCTTGAAAAACAGCTTGAAATTTGTGCAAAAGTAGGTATTGATATCGCTGCATTTATAGCTGAGCCGATTCAGGGAGAAGCAGGAGCAATAGTCCCTCCCGATCATTATTGGCCGAAAGTCAGAGAAATATGCAGTCGCTATGAAATACTGCTTATTTGTGATGAAGTGCAAACCGGTATGGGTAGAACCGGAAAACTCTGGGGAGTTGAGCACTGGGATATTGTCCCTGATATACTGTGTGTGGCTAAATCACTAGGCGGAGGGCTGATGCCGATGGGAGCCTTCATGGGTAGCGGCAGAATATGGAGCGCTTTTGAAGATCCAAACCCCTTTATACATACAACAACAACTGGGGGCAATCCAATGGCATGCGCGGCAGCAATAGCTGCTATTAATGTAACCCTGCGCGACAAACTACCTGAAAAAGCTGCCGAGCTGGGCGATTATTTTATAGGCAAACTGAATGAATTTGCAGAAAAGTATCCTCAGGTATATAAAGGGATTACCGGTAAAGGACTTCTAATCGGGCAGCACTTCCAAGCTCCCGAAATTGGTTACCAGGTGGCTGCCGGGCTGTTTAAAAGGAAAGTCCTGGTAGCAGGAACTCTGATCAGCGCCAATACTGTTCGCTTTGAACCGGCCCTGATTATCACCCGCGAACAAATTGATGAAGTGCTTAATCGCCTTGATGATGTATTGCAGGAAGTGATAAAAAAACTTTAAACGGCAGTAATCAAGTTTTATATATTTATATTAAAACTGCGTAAAGGCCGGCTAAATAGCCGGTCTTTACACAGTCACTTTAAAGGGGTTTGCTTTATCCTGTCGAATTTATTTTTATAACCCGAATCCTGGGGGAACTAAATGTATTTTAATCCGTATGTTATACCCTACATAATAGCCTGGGTCATTCTTCTTATGCTGGCCGGGCAGGCATGGCAATACAGGAATAACCGGGCAGCTGTTCCATTTGTGGCACTGGCGCTTACCTGTGCTTTTTATGCTTTTTTTTATGCCCTGGAGCTATCATCGGCAGAAATTAATATAATTATGTTTTGGATAAAAATAGAATATATCTTTATATTGTTGATTCCACCCCTGTTGATTCATTTCACTATAACTTATACAGGATGGAAGGTCGGCTTTAAAAAAACTATTTTCATCACCATGCTTGCTTTTTCCCTGCTTATATATGTTCTAATGTTGACAAACCAGTATCACGGGTTGATCTACAGTAGAATCGGGCTTGATATGAACGGGCCCTTTCCAATGATATCTTTTGAAAAGGGTATATTCTATTGGATAAACACCATATATATTTCAACTGCAGTCCTGGCCGGTAATGTCCTTTTCCTAATCATGTTAATCAATGCCAACAGGGTTTATCGGGGGACGATAGCCCTGATGGTTTTAGGCTCTTTTTTGCCCTGGAGCGGTTATATTTATTACCAGGTACAGTTACTACCCTGGAACCTTGATACTACTCCATTATTTATTTCTGCCAGTGCACTACTGTTTTTTTTCGGAATGTTTCGCTATCGCCTCTTTGATCTAACTCCTGTCGCCAGGACAAGGCTTTTCGAGGATCTCCCTGATGGAGTTCTTATCATTGATAACAATCTCAATATCACTGACCTGAATAATGCAGCAGCAGTTTTATTCAAAGGGGATAACCAAATGGTGGGCAGACCGGCAGCCGAAATACTGAAAGAATGGCCGGGAATGCTGAAGATGATCGGCTCTGCTTCTGACCGGGTTGATTTTGAACTGAGTATGGAGAATGGAGACGAAAAAAAATGGTTCAGGATTGATATCATACCTTTAAAAGAAAAGCACAGGTCGGTTTACGGCCAGATGGTGATTATCAGCGATATAAGCATCCGTAAAATAACAGAAGAAAAATTACAGCTGCTGGCTACAACCGATGAACTGACCGGACTCTGGAACCGGCGTTATTTTATTAAATGCCTGGGCGATGAATTAAAACGCATGAAAAGGCATAACCATCCTTTTTCATTATTAATGGTCGATATTGATTATTTTAAAACGGTTAACGATATATTCGGTCACAACACGGGAGATCTCAGCTTACAATATTTATCCGGCCTGATGCGAAACCGGCTACGTGAGGTTGACCTGGTGGCCAGGTTGGGTGGAGAAGAATTCGGGATTATTTTACCTGATACTGACCTTGACAGTGCACAGGCAGTAGCGGAAAATTTAAGAAAAATTATTGCTGAAACTCCTTTTTTTCACGATGGAGATACAATTAACCTGACTGTTAGTATTGGTGTTACCGAATGTAAGCCGGACACTGCATCTGTTGAAGAGCTGCTTAAATTAGCGGATAAAGCTCTTTACTCTGCCAAAAATGAAGGCCGCAATCGCATAGTATTAATATAAAGGAGATACTAATTTATGTCCCGGGAAGAAAAAAGTCTGGATCTGATTGCTTTGTTTCACCATGTTCTGGCAATTATCACCGGAATTACAGCATTAACTCCCATAATTCATTTTATATTCGGGGTGATGTTGCTCAATGTGGAAAGTGGTGCAGGTGATCCGGCACCAAGAGTTTTTGCCCTTATATTTATTATTTTATCTACACTGATAATCCTGGCCGGGTGGACGCTTGCTGTTTTAATATTCATAGCCGGGAATAAAATCAGGAACAGGCAATCTTATAATTACTGCATGATAATTGCTTTTATCGAGTGTCTATTGCTTCCCCTGGGGCCTATCCTGGGTATTTATACTATTATTACTTTGAACAAGGAAGAATACATTTATCTATTTGAGTGAGATTGAAAGGGGTACTCCAGATGAAGAGCGACCTTATTGTCAATCAGGCCAGGACTGTCCTGGATGAGGTTATTGCCTGGCGGCGGGAATTACACCGTATTCCAGAGCTTGGATTTGAGCTTTTTAAAACATCGGCTTTTATAAAAAAACAGCTCAATTGTTTAAATATACCCTGCCAGGTTATGGCAGAAACCGGCCTGGTTGCCCTGGTTGAGGGTGGAGAACCAGGGCCGACCCTGGCTTTTCGCGCTGATATGGATGCCCTGCCGATTAAAGAAGAAACCGGCCTTCCTTATGCTTCCGATAATGGGAATATGCATGCCTGCGGACATGACGCGCATGCTGCGATGCTGTTGGGGGCATCTAAAATATTAAGCGCGAACAGGGATAAAATAAAGGGCAGGGTCAAATTGATTTTCCAGCCCGGAGAAGAGGGCTATGGGGGAGCCCAGAAGATGATAGAGGAAGGCTGCCTGGAAAATCCCGGTGTAGATGCAATCTATGGACTTCATGTCGGGCAGATATTTCCCGAAGTCGGTCTCGGGCAGGTGGGAGTTTGTTCGGGCACCATTCTGGCCGCGGCAACCGCTTTTACTGTAGAAGTTATAGGAAAAAGTACTCATGGAGCTCTTCCCCACCTGGGTGTGGACAGCATTACCACCGCGGCCGAGATGATTACATCACTGCAAAAAATCATCAGCCGTGAGATTAATCCTCTTGAAACAGCAGTGTTGACTATTGGAAAGATAGAGGGAGGGGAGGCGATAAACATCGTTACCCCCAGGGTTGAATTCAGCGGCGATTTTAGGACAATAGACCAGGAAAACCGCCATTATATAACCGGCCGTGTAAAAGAAATATGTGCCTCTGTTGCCGCTGCAAACAGGGCTAAGGCAGAAGTAAAAATAATTGGCGGTTATCCGCCTACTGTTAATCATCCTGCTTTTGCTGAAAAAGTAACCGCAGTCGCAGAACAAGTGGTTGGCTCTAATAATGTGGTCAGTATCCTTAAACCAAATATGGGAACGGAAGATATGTCTCTATACCTTGAAAAAGTACCCGGCGCCTTTTTTATGCTGGGAACCGGTAATCCCGAACGGGGTTTTATTTATCCTCATCACAACTCCAGGTTTGATCTCGATGAGTCGGCGCTTTGGATTGGTCCGGCCATTTTCACAACCCTGGCTCTAGATTATCTGAACTGACAATATTGTAAAGAGTCAAAACAGGGGGGGATTCACTTGTTAAAAGCAGATTCTTTTTTTGATACCGATAGCGAACTATTCCGTGAGTTGTTTGCTGAAACCTTATATGTTTGGGATGGCCTGGCCAATATCGGACAGTTTCTTGAAAATAATTTACAACCTAACAGTGCCGCCGTGCGAAAAGGCTCTGCCCAGATTAGCAGGGATACCATACTTTACAGGGGGGAAATCCTTGTTGATGATTTCAGAATTGACAGCAGCGGAAAGAAAATAAAAGTTTATATGAATGATGAAATTCTGGAAGGCGCTACTGTAATTTATGCTGGTTCTTACCTGATGGATGATCATATATTTCTGGGCAGTGGAGTTGTTGTTGAACCATCGGCCCTGATCCGCGGCCCGTCCCTCATTGGTGACAATACGGAGGTAAGACATGGAGCCTATATCCGCGGGCAGGTGATTACAGGAGAGGATTGTGTTGTGGGTCATGCTACGGAAATAAAGTCTTCCGTAATGCTGGGGGGCAGTAAGGCCGGCCATTTTGCTTATATCGGCGACAGTATTCTTGGCCGGGTTAACCTGGGTGCTGGAACAAAACTGGCCAACCTGAAAATGAGTGGAACCCCCGTGAATCTTCATGTCGATGGTAGGCTTTATCAGACCGGGTTACGCAAGTTTGGGGCGATCCTGGCAGATGGAGTTGAAACAGGATGCAACAGTGTTACCTCTCCGGGAACATTGCTCGGTAAGAATGTTATGCTTTATCCCAACGGGGCGGCCCGCGGTTTTTATCCTGCCGACACAATAATCAGGGTAAGACAAAAACATGATATGGGTCGGGTTGAAATGGATAAATGAACAGCGATAATGTTGATTTGCTAAGGGAAAAAGGTCCTTTACTCGGCAAAGAGTTTGCTGTTTTGAGCGGCCTTGATATTTATCCTGCCTGGAAGTATTGCAGAGGAGCAAAAGAGATAATAAGTGTGTTGGTGGGAAACAGATATCTTCGCCTTGATGCCAGGGTTAAGGGATATGCCCGCCTGTCACCGTCGATTATGCGCGAATTCTTAAATTACACTGTAGTTGGACTCTCTGAACAGAAAAAAGAAATTGATGATAAAACAAAAAAACTTAATAAAGAGATAAATTCAATCAGTGCTGCAAAAATTGATCTGGCCCGCAGGACGGTGAAGAAAATGATCGTTTCTCATCCGGAAAGTGCGCTTATTCTGGAGAAAACATGTATGACTATTGCCGGTGATGTTGTTTTTAACATGGCACACGCCGAACCGAGGCCGGAGTCATCAACAGGCGAACTGGTTAAAGGTTCCGACCTGGATATTATAGTGATCACCGATGGCTTGCCCTTTCATATAAGTAACGATCTGGATCAGATCTTTTATCATGAAAAGTATAACCTGCTAATGAATCCGGCCCTGAAAGAGGAGCTGGATTATGTAATTAAAAATGTATCTGTAATTAGCGAGCAACTGCACTTTAATAATTTCAAGAACATGGTCGCCTCAAAAATACTGGATGAAGGGCAATTTCTGTACGGGAACCCGGAACTTTTTAACCAGGTTAAATCAATGGTTGCCAAAGCCTCAATATCTTCGAAATTACTTAGTTTAACCAGGAAAGCAGAAGCAGATCGGTTACTTGCCGAGCAGACCCTGTCCGATGCCGGCCGGCTGGCAGCGGCTGATGAAGAACTTATGACATTGTTTTACACAACAGAAGAAAAAGAAGAAATATTTTAAAATGACAGGAGAAATATGATAATTATTACCGTTCAAAACTACAGCGAGCTGAGTATTAAAGCAGCTGATATTGTTGCTTCCGAAATTGTGAATAATGGCCGGACAGTGCTTGGAATGGCAACAGGTTCTACTCCGGAAGGTATGTATGCAGAACTGGTTAAACGCTTCAAAAGCGGGATGATTGATTTTCGGGATGTGGTTTCATTTAACCTCGATGAATATCTTAGCCTGCCACCCGATCACAAGCAAAGTTATCATTATTACATGAAAAATAAATTCTTTAAACATATCAATATCAGGACGGAAAATGTGAATTTGCTTTCCGGATCAGCCAGGAATCCTGAACTGGAATGCTCCAGTTACGATGCTAAAATAAAAGATGCAGGGGGAATTGACCTTCAAGTCCTTGGTATAGGTTCCAACGGACACATTGGCTTTAATGAGCCTGCTGACACACTTTCGGTTAATACTCATCTTGTTGAATTATCCCCGGATACAGTTCAGGATAACAGCCGTTTTTTTGGGACCGCCGAACAGATTCCTGAAAGAGCCATCACAATGGGTATGGGGTCAATTATGTCTGCCAAAAAAATTGTTCTTCTTGCATCGGGAACAGGAAAAGCCAGGGCAATAAAAAACATGTCAGGCGGGAAGGTTACGACAAAAGTACCGGCTTCATTACTTCAGCTCCATCGTGATGTTACAGTTATCGTTGACCACGCTGCAGCATCGCTGCTTTAATGTTCACCATGCCGGAGAAACACCGGCAAAAACAGGGACATCATGTTATACTGATATCAAAGATACAGTCGAGGTGAAAAAATGGATTCCGGTTTCAAGTCGGGGGCGCTTGAAGTTAACCTGGCCAAGACCAGGCATAAACAGACTGAGCTGCCTCAGGAACACCAGTGGTTTGTCTCGCTTTCTTCTTCATACTGGGGGATTAATAAGCGAACGGAGGAACTATTCCGTGAATTGAATCACCCTCACCCCAATTACTCTTTTATTATTGAAAATTTGCATACTATCTGCCTTACTGATTTATGGCTTTACAATTCGCTGAATCAATCTGAAAAAGCGCTATCATTCCTTTTAACTCTTTTTAGCGATCTGTTTGGAAAAGATTTACATGAAAGAGAACGGGAGCAGTTGATCAAAACTCTGTTCAAGTTTATAGATCGTCTTTTAAATGAAGGCAATTACCCTGAAGACATAGTCAGGCTGTCATTAAGCCTGGTCGAAAAAGAAGTGTCTGGGCATGAAGAACTTTTTATCAGGAATGCCGGTTATTTTAAAAAATACCTGGCCAGGGCAGCTGTAATCCCCGGGTTTGAGCCGACAGTTTGCAGAATGACTAAAGATATACTTTTAAAAAGCTGTGCTTATTGGGCTGAAACAACTCAAACTGAAGAGTGGTTTGCAAGTAAAACGGCCCTTTTTTCCCCGGTGTATGATAAAAAAATTGGCAGGATCGGCAAGCCTTTTTTTAAAGATCTTGAAGAAAACATAAAGAGTTCCCGGACATGGGAAGAGATCACTTCGAACCTTTTTTTCAATGACATAGCTAACCATTTTCGTCATTTTAGTGAAGTGTTTGAACTATCCGTTGAAAAAACATATTACCTGGTATTCATTTTACATTTGCCCGGCATGTCGCAGTTGAATAAACATTTACTCTATGACCTTAATCGGTTACTGAAAAGCGCCTTACAGGAGTTGGATGAGAAAGGTATCTTTCATTATGTGGACCTGCTCTTTTCACTTTTCGGCGAACTAAAAAACCGGCAGACGGATATTGTTCTGGATTGCCTGTTTACACTGGGCAAAGAAATAGTGGAAATTGATCACTACCGGCTAACTTCTCATTACATGCAGAGACTGATCGAATTTGGCTTTATTTATCCCGGAGCTCTGGAAGTAAATGATGAATGGGCGATTGAAGCCAACAGTAATCACGTAAAAAACATTCGTATCTGGCTTGACCTGATCGAAACCTCTCCCTATAAATTTAAAAAACTACTTTCTGCACTGGTTGTTAATCTTAAACTGGGCGGAATTTTCATTGCCGATACCGACCTGTTCCAGCGTGATGTAACCAGGCTTTTAAATGCAGATATAAGTCCTGTCTATAAACAGGTTAAGCAGTTGGCCCGCTTTTTCCCGGTTTATTTTAATGAAATAGGGGCTGAGGGAAAACTGCGTGATGTAAGTACTTATATCGATGAACTTACGGGACGCAAAGACCGTTTAATTCATTTTGTCCGCAAGCAGATTCACAGTGAAAGTAATAATACCCATATTGAGCTGGTCAGGAAAGTAGCTGTCTTCTGGTTTAACGGGGATAAAAAAATGCTTAAAAAAATTATTCCTCCCGATGTATTTGTTTCTCTTGAGTTGGATACTGCTTATTTCAGGGGAGTAAACAACCTGATGACTGCTGCCTGCCGGCATTTTGCCCTCAAGGCCGAAGAATTACTGCTGTTAGATGAAGAACAAATCGATTCCTTTATCAATCAAAGGACAGCTGCAACTGAAAGGGATAAAAAGCGTTTCATTTTACTGGTTCAATTATACCAGCTGCTGCTTGAAAAATATTCGTTTGAGTCACGTGATATCAGTGGTTTGTTGATGAAAAGCCGTTTCTTCGGCGAAGAAGAGATCGAACAATTGATTGGTAAAATTAATCATAAGCTATATCGTGAAGCATTGGAACAGATCTTTGGATTCATGAAGGTGCTTAAGGATGTAATACTCGATAAAACTACAACGGAGGCGGTTGAGACTATTTATTACAAGCGCCATATCGCTGCCGGCATACCCTCTATGTATGGGCAGTATAAAGAACCAAAATTTGAAGCGCTCGGCTTAATGTACAGGCTCGAACAGTTAGCTTCACGGCAGTTTGAAATGATCCTGGAAGAAATAAAGCTGGAATACATATCAGCGAAAACACTCAATAGCGTCTATGAGACCCTGGTACTTTTCAAGGAAGGGTTGGAACTTGACGGCATGGTAAACCAGAATTTTAATTCAACCCTGGAAATGTTTCGTTACAGTCTTACTTCAACCAGTGTTACCCTCGGTCAGTTTATGAACATATTTCGCTTTATGGCTCAACATATAAAGGAATTGATCAATGAATATTTTATAAGGGTTTACGATGAAACAATCAATGTAGTCATTCCTCAGGTTTATAGTGCTGATAGGGAAACTGTGGCAAGGGAGTCTGAAATGTTCTATCGCGTTATTCTTTCTTCAGCATTTCTGGTCAGGGAACTGGATCAATTTATCGCCGGTTCGCTGAGTATGATCAATAATATGCTGGAGAATTACTCGGAAGCGCATATCCATAACATGATGAGTTATAATCCCGATCTTGCGATAAGCTCTTTAAACAGAGACACGGAAATAATGGATAACCAGGTTTTCCTGGGAGCCAAAGCTTACTATCTAAAAAAGCTGATCAAATACGGTTTTCCCATCCCTCCCGGTTTTGTCTTAACCACAGAGGTCTATCGTCATAAAGAAACTATCTTTGAACATCCCTACATGAATTATGAACTTGAATTGATGCTTGATGAGAACCTGACTGAACTGGAAAAACAAACCGGGCTTAAATTTGGCAGTACTGAAAAGCCGATGCTTCTATCGGTTCGCTCTGGAACGGCAATTTCAATGCCTGGTGCAATGAGCACTTTTTTAAATATTGGTATGAACGATCAGGTGGCAGAGGCTCTTGCCAGGAAGCCTTCGACTGCCTGGATGGGTTGGGATTCATACCGGCGGTTTATTCAAAGCTGGGGAATGTCCCATGGTGTTGATCGTGATTGTTTTGATGAGGTTATGACCATGATCAAAGCTAAATACGGAGTTGACCGTAAGTCGAACTTCAGTGCGGTTCAGATGAAAGAGCTGGCCCTGGAATACAAGCAGGTGTTAAGTGGTCATGGAATCCCAGTAGTTAATGACCCCCGGGAACAATTGCGGCAGGCAATAGATAATGTATTTAACTCCTGGTCTTCCGGGCGGGCAGTTGCTTACCGCAAACATCTCCAGATTGCCGACCAGTGGGGCACCGCAGTTTTAGTGCAGAAAATGGTTATGGGCAATCGCTCGAAACATTCCGGTTCCGGGGTGGTCTTCACCCATAATCCCAAGTTGAAAAAACCGGGTATCAATCTTTACGGTGATTTCACCCTTTGCAGCCAGGGTGAAGATATCGTTGCCGGTTTGGTTTATCCCCTTCCTGTTTCCGAGAGCCAGCGTAACAGTGATGAGAAAAATAAAGATATATCGCTGGAAAAGGCTTTCCCCGCTATCTTTAAACGTTTAAGATCGATAGCTGTAGAGTTGATAGAGAAACATAGTTTTAATAACCAGGAGATTGAATTTACCTTTGAATCTGAACACCCTGAAGATCTATATATTTTGCAGATCAGGGAACAGAACATCGTGCAGCCGGAAAAAATGGCAGTTTTTAGCGATTCTGGCGGTGATATGAAAATAATTGGTAAGGGAATAGGTGTGGGGGGTGGCTGCATGAGTGGAGTGGTTGCTTTTGACATGGCAGATCTGGATGACAATCTGAAAAAATGTCCAGGGGAAAAACAAATTCTGATCAGGCCTGACACTGTGCCCGACGATATTCAGATGATCTTTAAATGTGATGGATTAGTGACCAGCAGGGGAGGTGTAACGTCTCATGCTGCCGTGGCAGCAGAAAAGCTGGGAAAAGTATGTATAGTCAGCTGTAAAGATCTGACCGTTGATGAGCGAAAAAAACAGGGTGAATTCAATGGTTTTGTGATCAGGCCGGGCGACGCAATATCGATTGATGGTAACTGGGGTGGTATTTATGCTGGTAGTTACCCCGTTGAATACATATAATAATAATCATGATAATACCTGGGAGGTGGTTGCCTGATGAACGAAGTTATGCAGAACAGAAAAAAACTAGGTATAAACGGCATTGGTCGGATTGGCAAATTAACCCTTTGGCAGCATTTAAGCAGCGGTCATTTTAATGCTTTTATCATTAACACGGGCCGTAATGTGGGCACAAAACTGGAGGATATTATTGATTACCTGCTCAAGGATTCCACCTACGGTTCACTGGATCGTTTTCTTTACGGGTATAGTGGTAGATGCGTGGAAGTGGAAATTGTCGACCGGAGCCAATCTCTATTTTCAATCGATGGGATTCCGGTTAAAATTTTAACCAGTGAGCGCAATCCCCGTGATATAAACTGGGCCAGAGAAGGGGTCCAACTGGTTGTCGAGTCGACCGGCACATTTATTGATCCGGTTGCTCCTGCCGACAAACCTGGCGGCAGCGCGAGAGGCCACCTTGAAGCAGGCGCTGAAAAAGTAATTGTAAGCGCACCTTTTAAAATTGCCGATAGTGCTCAAAAAATGCCGCCTGACAGTGCCATGTTTGTTTACGGGATTAACCACGATAAATATGATCCCTGCGAGCATCATATCCTTTCAGCTGCAAGCTGTACTACTACCGGGTTGGCCCACATGATTAAACCTTTACTTGAAACAAGGGAAACTAAAGATATAGTTACGGCATCCATGTCAACCGTGCATGCGGCCACTAACAACCAGAACATCCTCGATAATGTGCCTAAAAATGGCACAGATGATCTGAGGAAAAGCCGTTCAGTATTTAATAATATTATTTTGACTACCACAGGTGCAGCGAGAGCTCTTGAAGAAATACTGCCTGGCATTAAAAGTATCGGCTTTATGGCTGACTCGGTGCGTATTCCAACCAGCACTTCCTCCCTGATAATGCTTAATATCACCTTTAAAACCAGGCTCAATGAAACCGGTGAACCCCAGGTAAACCGCGACCTGATTAATGATATATATAGAAAAGCAGCCGCTGGAGCCCAGAAGAATATGGTTGTTTACAGTGACAAGCAAAATGTTTCCTCCGACCTGGCCGGTTACCCGGCGGCAGTTATTGTTGAAGGAGTTGAAACTCACACACGAACCGGGTTTATATCCCTGGACTCTGCCACCTTGAACGAATGCGGGGTTCAGGCTTCCTGCGATATCAATATACCGGTAACACATGCTAAAATTTTCGGATGGTATGATAATGAGCTGGGTAGTTATGTAAACTTTTTGAGTCGGCTTACAATATACGTTGAAAAGAACATGCCCTGATTATTTCAGCTGAAAGGAAATTATTAATGCCGGGAAAAAGTGTACCTATTGTTTCAGTAACTGCCTGCAGCAGGTATGATTATAAAGATCTGAAAAAAGCCTTAAATTTTTTATTTGAACCTGCCGGAGGAATAAACAACTTAGTTTCAGCAGGGCAAAAAGTACTGTTAAAGCCTAACTTGCTGGCCGCAGCTCACCCTTCTGAAGCAGTAACCACCCATCCCATGGTGATCAAAGTTATGGCAGATTTGATCAGGGAAGCCGGGGGGCAGGTTTACATTGGCGACGGTCCGGGCAGCGATGAGCAGGAATATGCCCACAGGGTGGCCGGTTATGAAAAAATCTGTGAAGAAACCGGTGCGAAATTGCTTATTTTCCGGGAGATTATAGAAAGTGTGGCTCCTAATACTCCCAGTTTAATTTTGCCCCTGGCTGCCGAACTGGAACAAGTTGACCTGGTAATTAACGCAGCCAAGTTTAAGACACATCCCCTGACCGGAATGACCGCAGCAGTAAAAAATATGTATGGTGTCGTAGCAGGTAAAAATAAAAAACGGTTTCACCTTGAACATCCTCTGCCGCTTGATTTTTCCAGGGTTTTAATTGAAGTATGCCTTGCTGCAAAACCGGCTTTTTCAATTATTGATGCAGTTGTGGCTATGGAAGGTCTCGGCCCGCGTCGCGGTAAACCGAGGCAGGTCGGTTTGCTGCTCGGATCGGTTAATCCGTTTGCTCTTGACCATGTAATGGCTGAAATTGCCGGTTTCAGAACAGAACAGGTTACTACTTTAATGGTCGCAGAGCAGATGAATATACCCGGATCGAAATCGGAAGAAATAACAGTACACGGTTTAAATACTGATCAATGCTTTCTGAAAAATTTTGATCGGGGAGCACTGACAGAAGGCCGTGTAAATCGCTTGCTGACAAATTTACCCCTGGCCTGGTTAAGAAACATGTTGTATGCGCGCAGGCCTTATCCATACATTGACCAGGAATTTTGCACTTCTTGTGGTGAATGCCTGGAAAACTGTCCGCTCCAGATCATAACAGCGGAAGGGAAAATTCCGGAAATAGATCATTATGAATGTATTCGCTGTTACTGCTGCCAGGAGGTTTGTGCCAGCGGGGCTATTAAACTGAGCAGGAACATCATCACCTGATTCAAATTATGTTCAGAAAATATCAACGTTTATCACTCGTTTTCATTTTCATGCTGTAGCTGAATCTGGTTCATCTGATCCCAGAGATCAGGAGGAACCAGAATTTTTGCATTTTCTTCAGCTCTGGCAGCAGAAGCCTGCAGATGATCGGCCAAGTCAGAAAAAGCCGGTGTGCTGTATTTTTGTCCCCCGGCGGTTACTGAAAGAGTCACCAGTGAACCACCATCTACAGAATCGCCGCCGGGCCAATCGTTACTGAGGAGGCCGTTATCAAGCAGTAATAGATAAAGGTTATCTAAATCTCCCGGGCTGACAGGGAAAGACTCAACCATTGATTTTTCCCCATCTCCTGTTTTATAAGAGATTCGTCCCTCATTCCCAGGTCCAATGGTTATTACATATGAGTATTGCATCCAGGGGTCGGGCATTATCCCAGTGGCCCAGTTAAGCTGCAGTAAAAAGTCACCCGGTCTTTCCGCGGGAGGCTGTGCGGGTGCATCACCAGGCATCCTGCCGCATCCGCTGAGGAAAAAAAACAACAAAAAGAGGGTTACTATTCTCATTTTTTACTCCTTGTAATCCAGCTTGAATATAATTTTATCGTCATAAATCTCTTTCAGTATAATTGTAAGGCTGCTGCCCTGGTCATTGAAATAGTAAAAAACCTGTTCCTGCCCTCTTGTAACTGACATCCTGTCCGGATCAAATGTCCAGTCAAATGAAGTGCCGCTTTCCCTGCGGGCATTCATGTAAAAATTATTTGCCCTTGAAATTTGTAAATTGCCAAATCCTGCAGCAGTCATGCCGGTTTCGCATCTTTCATACCTGGTAACCCTAAACTCGTTCATCACTGCAGGAACTTCCCGCGGCCAGTCAGCAGGCGTACTGAAAAAATCGAACAGCACCTCTTCTTCAGCAATAACAAGCCATTCATTATCATCCAGGTTATCATCGTAAATATCAGTATCTTCCGGAGGGATTGTTTGCCCCGAGCAGGCGTAGAGAGACATAATACCTACGATTAAAACAATAGGCATAATTGTTTTTCGCTTACCAAACATCAGGGTGCCTCCCCCATATAGCTTTTATTATAACTATTATAACCATATTATCTGATAATCACTATATTATTGTTTCTTTTCTCTCAACCTTATTTTATAACTATCTGCTCTGCTGACGGTCAATCAACTATCTGATATGTTGAAAGATATGGCGAGCATTGGAGATTAGGAAAATATATGTTATATTTGTAACATGCCTAATCACAGCATATGATAACAGTCGGAGGTGTTTTTCTTGAAAGTACTGGTTAGCGATCCTCTATCCAAGGAAGGGATTCAAATACTGGAGGAACATGTGGAAGTGGATGTCAAACCTGACATATCACCCGCTGATCTTGTTTCTGTAATAGGAGAATATGACGGGTTGGTTGTTCGCAGTCGCTCTAAAGTTACGGCGGAGGTAATCGAAGCCGCAGGCAACTTAAAAGTAATCGGACGCGCCGGGGTTGGCGTTGACAATATTGATGTGGATAAAGCCACTGAAAAAGGGATTATTGTCTTGAATGCTCCGCACGGCAACACCATCTCAACAGCAGAACACGCTATTGCAATGCTGACATCACTGGCCCGCAATATTGCCGGGGCGAGCTGTTCAGTTAAGAAAGGTGAATGGAATCGTTCCTCGTTTACCGGGGTAGAGCTAAACAAAAAAACTCTAGGTATAATTGGGTTGGGACGTATCGGCAGTGAAGTTGCCCGACGAACCAGGGCTATGGGCATGAAAATTATTGCTTATGATCCTTACGTGACAGCCGAACAGTCTGAAAAACTGGGAGTGGAGAAGGTGTCATTTGAGGAGCTTATCGGAAATGCAGATTTTATTACACTGCATTTGCCGATGAGTTCAAATACCCGCCACCTTATCGGAGAAAAAGAATTCAACATGATGAAAACGGGAGTCAGGATCATTAACTGTGCCCGCGGGGGACTGGTTGATGAAAATGCTCTCTGCCGGGCAATCAAGGAGGGTAAAGTCGCCGGTGCTGCCCTCGACGTTTTTGAAAAAGAGCCTCCTGCGGGTTGTGAGTTTTTAGATTTTGACAATGTAATCGTAACCCCCCACCTTGGAGCACTGACCAGGGAAGCCCAGACCAATGTTGCGCTCCAGGTTGCCGAACAGGTAGTTAAAGCCCTTCAGGGAGAGCCAATTGTTTCTGCAGTAAATGTGCCGGCCTTGATGCCTGAAGCTAAAGCTGCCCTGGAACCTTACCTGCCTTTGATGAAGGTTATGGGAAGCTATTACCTGCAAATGTTTGGCGGCCAGGTTGATGAAATTGAGCTGATTTACAGTGGCGAGGCATCAACTTTGCATCTTGCTCCACTGACAATATCCTGCCTGATCGGGTTTCTCAGGCATATCGTCGGTGATGGAGTAAACTGGGTAAATGCTCATTACATAGCTAAAGCCAGAGGAATCGATGTCAGAGAAGTATCGACCACAGAGGTTAAAAATTACAGCACCCTGATTAAGATGATAGGGCGTTCGGGCCAGGAAGAACACCTGATCTCTGGCACCCTGCTTAATAATGAAATGCGTCTGGTCAGGATTGATGATTTCAGGATTGAAATAGTTCCATCCAAGTATACCCTGATGACTACTCACCATGATCGCCCCGGGGTAGTAGGGAAGCTGGGAACCCTTCTGGGTGGTAAAGAAGTTAATATTGCTTCGATGCAGCTCGGCCGTAAGGCGGCTGGCGGAGAAGCGATGATGGCTCTACAGGTTGATAATGATATAAATGAAGAAACTATGGAAAAGATAAGAGATCTGGATCTTTTCGATACGGCACAGTTTGTGGTAATCGAGAATAGTATCCCCGGAGTGAAATAAAATTTTAAAGGAGAGGTTAACATGGTAAAAGTTTATGCTTTAAGTACCTGTCCCTGGTGCAAGAAGGTGAAGAAATTTCTTGATGATAAAGATGTTAAGTATGACTTTATTGATGTAGATCTTGCCCAGGGGGATGAGCAGCGAAAAGCACTTGAGGAAGTAGAAAAACTAACCGGTTCCAGGTCTTTTCCGGTTACTGTAATTGATGATCAGGTAATCAGGGGTTATAAAGAGGATGAAATGATAGAGGCGTTGAAGAATGAAAAATAAAATTTTCTGTGAGGTTTGCAGAGTCTCCTTTCTTCACCGGGACAAGGTAGAAAAAGGACAGATTGTGATCTGTACTGTTTGCGGTGCTGAACTGGAAATAACCGAAACCGAACCGGAAATTAAAGCAGCCCGACCAAATTGGGAACCTGAGAAAGAAATTCGGGCCAGAGTAGAAAACTATGCCCATCTGCGCGATTATACTTTTAACGAAGATAAAGAAATGATTATTGAAGGGTTGATTGGCAAAAACAAGCTTTATGGCAATTTTTATTGTCCCTGCCGGTTCGAGAATATTCCGGAAAATATCTGCCCCTGCCTTGAAACCCGTATGAACGAAGTAAAGAAAATCGGCCACTGTTACTGAAACCTTTTTCATCTCAAGGGGTGAGGATCACCCCTTTCAGCGGGAACCAAGAAGCGAGGTAATCATAACATGAAATTGGATTTTGTTCGCGGGCATATGGGTGGTAATTTAATTATTCTTTTACGCGGTGATCAGGTTCCGCTTGGTTATGAACTTGAAACAGCGGTTAAACTGATGGGTCCTAATTACCTGTATGCGCATGAAGCGGGTATACTTTATCCTGCCGGACAGCCGGGCCAGATAGAAGTGAAAATTGCAGAACCGACAGTTCCCTGTTTTATCAGTGCCTGTGGAGGTTTTACCCAGGTGTTGGGAGCTGCTCTTGTTGAGACCCCACTTGGAGATTTATTTGGTCTTGACCGGGAGACATCACCGGTCGAAGTCCTTTTACATACTGATTGTGGGCCGACCGTTATCAGCATCGAGAGAAACAGTGGTAAAGCAAAAAGAATTAAAACAGGCATGAAGTGCTTTGTGGAAGAGTGCTACGAACGCGGTGTGGAAAAAATGGTTATCAGCAACCTGGAGTTGCTCCGGGCCGGTAAGTTCCTGATTATTAATGCAGACCTTTTTCGTCAATTTTTACCTGAAGCAGATTTTAATGGTTGGAACGCTAAAACCCGCCGGGCGATGGTAGAAATACAGGATCAGTTTATGAAAACTACCGGAGAGGTTGAACCGAACGTAGCTGTCTATGACTGGCACCCTGAACACAGGGGGAATTTGAGAGTTGTCTTCCCCCATTATGTCCGGGACGATTATTTTGAACCCTCTTGCGGAACCGGTTCAGTAGCTCTTGGTCTGGCTCTTTTGGCAGCGGGTGAGCTTGAAACTGCTAAAATGCCGGATAATGACTGGTATGTTCTGGAGATTGAGTCGGGTGGCGGGAACGAACTTGGCGGTCCCGAACTAACCAGGTTGGAAATGAAGATAAGCGGCAGCAAAGTAAAATCTGCTGTTTTTTCGCATAGCAGGGTAGAAATAACATCAATTGGAGAAGCCAGATTATAATCTGCTGTATTTTAAAAATATTAACAAACCACGACTGAAGCCCGGCTCCCGGCCGGGCTTTTACTGTCCGCTTGCAGGGAGAAAAAATTTTAATAAAATTAAAATCGATCAGACTTTTTTACAGATTCGGTGTATTAATATATGGATGGCTAAACAGGTGGTGCTAAGTTGCAAGAGATACTGAAGGATATGGTAGAAAAATACAGCGATAAAATATACCGCCTGGCATTACGTTACACGGGGGATCGCGAACAGGCCAGGGATATAACCCAGGATACGTTCCTTCGCGCTTACAAAAAACTGGATAAGTTTGATCGCTCTAAGAGTGCCGGCCCATGGCTTTTTAAAATAGCAACCAACCTTTGTCGTAACTGGCTGCGTGATAACAGGGAGGTTCCGGTGGAAAGCCTGGATGAATTCAATATGAGAGCGGAAAACAGCCCTGAGTCAATTGTAATCAGGCAGGAAAATGACCGTGAGTTGGCTGAGGCCCTTGATCGCCTGCCAATTATGTATCGGGAAGTAATACTTATGAAACATGCAGCCGATATGAGTTATGCAGATATTGCTGATGTTCTCGGACTTAAACTGAGCCTGGTTAAAAACAGGCTTTACCGGGGCAGGATGCTGCTCAGAGACCTGTTGGAGAAGGAGAGTGTATAAAAAATGAAAAACTGCCCGGATATAATCACTATACAGTCCTTTCTCGATGGAGAAGAGAGTGACGAGCAATTAATAAAACATTTGCGAACCTGCCCGGTTTGCCTTGCTGCCCGCATCAATCTTGAAAAAACAATTAGCCTGGCGGAATGCTTGAACAGTCCTGCTGTTCTGCCAGAAGATTTTTTTGAATGCTTAACCGAAAGAATCCAGCCAAAACCTTTCCCAGCGATCCTTGTTTCAGCGGTAATCTTTTTACTGGCCATCTTTTCTGCTTACTTGCTGAACCCGGGGTATCTTCAATGGTGGCTCTCGGTAGGCATAATCAACCAGTTTGGTTATATTATGGATGTATTTATAGATTTTCTATATTTCAGCCATTATATCGGGCCTTCCGGGTTGATTGCAGGGCTTGTTTTTCTGGTGGTTGTGGAAGTATTAATTCTAAACAAGTTAAGAAATGTGGAGGGACAAAGAAATGCATAATAAAGGATTAGTAAAATATTATTTAATAGCTGTTATCATGGTTTTATCCTGCCTGCTGCTTGCGCTTCCGGTTACAGCCCAGGAAGGTTCTGTAATCAATGAAGATATAAATAAGACAGCGGGTGACCTGGAAATACCCGGTGGAACAACTGTTAACGGTGATGTAGCCCTGAATGTGGGGAACCTTAAAGTCTTGGGTATTATCAACGGCAATGTAAATAATAATATGGGCCAGGTTACCGTGGATGGCGATGTGAATGGCGATGTTGAAACCAACATGGGCCAGGTTCTGGTTAACGGCAACGTGAGTGGTAATGTAAAAACTCGCATGGGAGAAATTATCATTAATGGCTCTGTTGGCGGTAATCTTGAATCTGACCTTGGTGAGGCAGGGGTTAGCGGTTCGGTTGGTGGTGATGTTTATTCCGGTTTTGGCGAACTGCGTATTACTGGTTTAGTAGCCGGTAATGTAAGCAGTAATGGCGGTAAAATCATTATCGATGGTATTGTCGAAGGAGATGTCACCCTTGATCAGGGAGTGATTGAACTCGGTCCCAACGCTGTAGTAACCGGTAAAGTATATGTTAGACGCGGAATGATAGAAAAGGCAGACCATGCAATGATCGGCTCCGTTGAAATTGGGGAGGAGATGCTGTTTGAAGAGAGCGACAGGATTGAAACAGGTTCCGGTTATCACTTTGAAGGCCTTGATGACAGTGAACATATTATAGAAACAGTATCCTCCAGAATTGTTGAAGAAGTTAGAAGAGGTCTGGATGATCTACCCTTCATTCCAGGTTTTAACTGGGATTGGAGTTTAAAACATAATCCATTTATGAATTTTTATGGGAATACAGCCCGGGGCATTATTAATATGCTGATCATGTTCGCTCTTGCTGCGCTTACTCACACACTTTTCCCGAAGAACGTTAAAGCGGCTGGTGCAGCGGTTACAACAAAACCAGGACCGGTTGCAGGCTGGGGTTTGCTCGCTCTTATCCTCGCCGTGCCCCTGATGTTTGTACTGGTTTTAACAATCATCGGGATACCTCTGGTGGTTGTTGAAGTAATTCTTCTGGCGGCTGCAGGGATACTCGGTTACACGGGTATCACTTATCTGCTGGGCGGCAAGATCATTGATGCCGCATCTTCAAAGCCTGCCAATCCACTTGGGTCAATTGCCCTTGGGGTGCTGATACTTGGGTTTGTTGGCATGGTTCCCATCATTGGTGGACTGGTTACGGTAGTTATCTATATATTTGCTATCGGAACTGCCCTGGTAACACGCTTTGGAACAAAACATCCCGAAGACGAGGCAGTAACTTTTGTTGAGCAGCCTGAGGAGACAGAGAAACAGTAGTTAGTCTATCTCCAGTATTGAAAGCAGGTGGTCTTCCAGGGCTTTACGGGTGATCACCTGCTTGAATTTAATCTCTTTTTTGCCAAGTTTACTCAGGTTCTCCGGCGCATCAATCCCGGTTAGTTTGACCAGTTCATCAAGGATGGTCAGTTCTGATTTTTGTTTTACCGCGTCAGGGCCTTTGAGAGCCTTCATAACACTGCCTGCAAACTTAAAAGGGCTAGCCGTGGAAAGTATTATACTGGGCCGATTGTCGGCTGTATCTGCAATATAACTGTCCAGTACTGCTTTGCCTACGGCAGTGTGGGTATCAACCAGGTATTTATAATCCCTGTAAACGGATTTAATAGTGGATAGGGTTTTTTTATCACCTGCAAAACCGGCGTAGAAAAGTTGACCAAGTTTTTCATGAGTCTGTTGGTCTACCCTGTAAGAACCTTTTTCCCTGAGTTGATTCATCCAAAAAGATATTTTTTCTGGATCGTGGCTGTTTAGTTCGAATAAAAGCCTTTCTAAATTGCTTGAAATCAGGATATCCATCGAAGGAGAAAGGGTCAGGCTTAAACGACGGTTACTGTCGTAAATGCCGGTATTAATGAAATCAGAAAGTATATTATTCTGGTTGGAAGCGCAGATCAGCTTGTTAACGGGCAAGCCCAGGCGCCGGGCATAATAACCGGCCAGGATGTTGCCAAAGTTTCCTGTAGGGACTACATAGTTAACCGCTTCTCCAGCCCGGATCTGTTTATTATCGACAAGGGACAGGTATGCCTGAAAGTAATATACTAACTGGGGCAGCAGTCGGCCCCAGTTGATCGAATTTGCAGAGGTGAGCTGGAAGCCATGGCTGGCCAGGTGTGACGCCAGTTTGCTATTGCTAAAGATTTCCTTGACTCCCCGCTGGGTATCATCAAAATTACCCGTCACAGCTGTAACTGATACGTTGCTTCCTTCCTGGGTTACCATCTGTAGCTTTTGGATTTCACTGACCCCGTTATCCGGGTAAAAGACAACTATCTTTATTCCGGGGATGTCGCGAAAACCCTCAAGGGCTGATTTTCCCGTATCTCCGGATGTAGCTGTCAGGATTACCAGCTCATCTTTATAGCCGGTATTGTCGAGCGCAGTTTTCAGCAGGTGAGGCAGAACCTGCAGGGCTATATCCTTGAATGCCGATGTCGGGCCGTGCCATAGCTCCAGTATGAAGAGGTTTTCAGATAACTTCTGCAGGGGGGTGACCAGTTTATGATCGAAGTTTCCCGAACTATAAGCTTTCTGTAAGGCGTTTTTTATTTCTATATCTCTGAAACCGGAGAGAAAGGGTTTAAAAATTTTGAAGGCCAGTTCAGGATAATCATGAGCGGGCATTTTTTCAATATTCAGTGATAAATCACTTTCAGAGGGGACAAAAAGCCCGCTGTCGGGGGCCAGGCCCCTGATTATCGCTTCAGCTGCGTTGATTTTCATTTTGTAACCCCTGGTGCTATAGTATTGCAATGAAGATACCTCCCTCGATTAATTTTTTTGATTATATCAAATTAAACAACTTGCTGCTTGTGGATTGTTCGCATAAAATGGTTAGTGTCGGCATTTTCCTGTGGCAGGCCTGGTCAATAAATACCGGGTTATGCTTTTCCCGGCAGATGTTGAACCGTTCAGGAGACAGGTAAAATCGCCATATTCCAGTAAGGGGTGTGAACAGAAAGTGAAATATTTAGTGATTCTGGGAGACGGTATGTCCGATTATCCCAATGATCTATTCGGGGGCAAAACCGCTCTTCAATTCGCCCGCACGCCAAATCTTGATCGTATTGCTGCTGAAGGTGAGATTGGCCTGGTTAAAACAATTCCGAAGGGTTTGCCGCCGGGTAGCGATACAGCAAATCTTTCCGTAATCGGTTATGATCCGAACCTTTATTATACAGGAAGATCACCATTTGAAGCGGCCAGCCTTGGTATTGAACTGCTGCCTGAAGATGTTTCCTTCCGCTGCAACCTGGTCACCCTGTCGGGCGAAAACAGTTACAGGGATAAAAGCATGGTTGATTATGCTGCAGGCGAGATATCAACAGCTGAAGCCGGAGAGTTAATCCAGTCAATTGCAGCTGCGCTGGAAACAGAAATGATCAAGTTCTACAGGGGGTTTCGCTACCGTCACATTATGGTTTGGCGGGGAATAGCGGACCAATGGAACTTAACCCCGCCTCATGATATCAGCGGGCGGGCAATAGGCAAGTATCTTCCAGCCGGTGTCAAAGCAGATCAGCTGACCGATATTATGGAGAAAAGCAGTGTAATCCTTTCTGAACATCCGGTTAACCTGAAAAGATTTGAGAAGGGGCTTAATCCGGCTAACTCGATCTGGATCTGGGGTAATGGACGCAGGCCTTTGCTACCTTCATTCAAAAAAGTTTACGGTTTAAATGGTGCGGTTATTTCTGCTGTTGATTTAATCAAGGGCCTGGGAATTCTTGCCGGATTGGATAGTATAAATGTTGATGGCGCAACCGGCGATATTGATACTAACTATGAAGGCAAGGTATCGGCTGCCCTGTCAGCATTAAAAGGCGGGCATGATTTTGTTTACTTGCACGTTGAGGCTCCTGATGAATGTTCTCATCGCTTTGAAGCGGGAAACAAGGTCAGGGCAATTGAGCTGATTGATGAAAAAGTAGTCCAGCCTTTATGGAGTGACCTGGAGAAGAACGGCATAGAGTTTTCCCTATTGCTTGCTGCAGATCACGCCACACCTCTTTCTCTTGGAACGCACACGGATGATCCGGTTCCCTATGCTATTTATCGGAGCAACAAGTCCGGAAAAGTTGGAAAATTTAGGTATGATGAAAAAAGTGCATCCGAGAGCGGGATTTGTTTTGAAGAAGGCTATAAACTGATGAAACATTTTTTACAGCAGGAATAAACTAAACTGGCAAGAAGATATAAGCTATGAAATGAAGAAATATTTAGTTTGATCAAAACAGATTAAATTTCCGGAGGGAAAACTATATGGCAGAAAACCTAACTCGTAAAATATTGAAACAGCATCTTGTGGAGGGAAAACTGGAAAAAGGTGAAGAGGTAGGCATTCGTATTGATCAAACCTTAACCCAGGACGCTACAGGGACGATGGCCTACCTGCAATTTGAAGCAATGGGTATAGATAAGGTTAAAACTGAAATGTCTGTAAGTTATGTTGACCACAACACCCTGCAAAATGGTTTTGAAAATGCAGATGATCATCGCTATCTGCAAACAGCAGCAGCACGATACGGGGCCTGGTTTTCCAGGCCTGGTAACGGGATTTGCCACCAGGTGCACCTGGAACGTTTTGGTATTCCCGGTAAAACCCTGCTCGGATCAGATAGCCACACTCCTACAGCAGGTGGTATTGGTATGCTTGGTATTGGCGCCGGAGGCCTCGATGTAGCTGTTGCCATGGGCGGGGGGCCTTTCTATTTAACCATGCCTGAAGTGCTTAAAGTAAACCTGGAAGGAACCCTGTCTCCCTGGGTGGGTGCCAAGGATATCATTCTTGAAGTTCTGCGCCGTTTGTCGGTGAAAGGCGGGGTGGGTAAAATAATTGAGTACGGGGGACCGGGTGTTACTACTTTAACCGTTCCTGAAAGGGCAACTATAACAAACATGGGCGCTGAACTGGGAGCAACCTCTTCTCTTTTTCCCAGTGACGAAATGACCCGCAAATACATGATCAGCCAGGGCAGAGAGAAAGATTGGCTACCCCTGGAGGCAGATGACGGAGCCTTATATGATGAAAAAATTACTGTTGATCTGGACAAACTTGTCCCTATGGTTGCCCTTCCCCACAGCCCTGATAATGTAAAAGCTGTCTGTGAACTTGATAAAATTAAGGTTGATCAGGTTGCCGTGGGCAGCTGTACCAACAGTTCTTATCAGGACTTATACCTGTTTGCCGAGCTGCTGAAAGGAAAGGTTGTTCATCCGCATGTCAGCCTGGTTGTTGCTCCGGGATCACGGCAGGTTTATATGAGCCTGGCCCGGGATGGAATTATAGAAACCCTGATTTCTTCCGGGGCTCGTATTCTGGAGACAGCATGTGGCCCCTGTATAGGAATGGGACAGGCTCCACCTTCCGGTGGGGTATCTGTAAGAACATTTAACCGCAATTTTACCGGTCGCAGTGGGACTGCTGACGCCAGTGTTTACCTGGCCGGGCCGGCGGTTGCTGCGGCAGCAGCACTGCAGGGATATTTAATAGACCCCAGGGAATTGGGTGAATACCCGGTTATCCCCGAGATGCCTGATCCGGCCATTGACGATCGAATGATTATATCTCCACCTGCAGACGGAAAAGATATAGAAGTTATCAGGGGGCCGAATATTAAACCGATTCCGGTTAATACACCTTTGCCCGATAAATTCACCCTTAAGGTATTGCTCCACCTGGGCGATAATATTACTACGGACCACATTTTGCCCGGGGGGTCGAAAGTTCTTCCGCTGCGTTCAAATATTGAGGCCCTTAGTGAATATACTTTTTCTGCTTTGGACGAAAGTTTTACCGAACGGGCAAAACAATCAGGGGGCGGCATTGTTGTTGCCGGGGATAATTATGGCCAGGGTTCAAGCCGGGAGCACGCTGCTCTTGCTCCGATGCACCTGGGACTAAAGGCAGTTTTGGCCAAATCGTTTGCCCGTATTCACAGGGCTAATCTGGTTAATTTTGGCATTTTACCGCTTATTTTTTGCAGTGATGATGAATATAATAGCCTGTCTGCAGGAGATGAGCTGGTTATAGAAGAACCGGGAGAACAGCTGAAGAGCGAGGTTGTAATAATTAAGAACATCAGTAAAAACAGGGAAATCAAGGCCAGGCACGGTCTTTCGCCAAGGCAGCTGGATTTGATTAAGGCCGGGGGGTTGCTTAATTATACCAGTAAGTAATAACGATTTTTCAGCCACCAGGCGAACAATTAAACCAGAATAAACAAAAGGTGGTTTAAAAATGAGTTCAAACGGCAGGGTAGGCGGAATTAAGGCAGTAACAGCTCAGATTGCGGAAAATGAAGCAAAAATAAGGTCAATGTTGCAGGAACTGTTTATTCTTTTACGCTTAAGCGGTTCGATTAGCGACAGTTCGGACAACATACTACTTGACCAGCTCCAGGAGTTTGAGAGGTACCTGGAAAAAGCCAGAGGCGATATAAATAATATCTATGGTAATGCAGACAGGCTAATTGATGATTCCAAAGAACTGGACCGGGTTGTTGGTGAAACTATTGCCAAAACCCGGTCCATTGTTGATAGTGTGGAAGCCACCGGCAGTTCAATGAATTATATGCAGGGTTCGTTCCAGGAAATGGTCGATCTGTTTTCCGGGGTAAAGGAGGCTTCTCTCGAAGTTATCAAAGGTGTTTCAAGTATAGAGGCAATAGCTTCGCAGACTAATCTTCTGGCTTTAAATGCTGCAATTGAAGCGGCACAGGCCGGGGTCCACGGCAAGGGCTTTGCAGTGGTGGCCGAGGAAGTAAAAAAACTTGCTGATGCCAGCAGTTCAATTACAAAGGATATTGTCGGACTGCTTGAGAACCTTGAGGAACGGATGACCATGGCTGAATCGGCAATGGCTGCTTTTCAGGAAAAACATGGAGAAGTTACAGAAAATATTAAAAAAGAGGACGAAGATATCAGGTATACCCTTGACAGCCTTACAGGAGTAAGTGAGTCCCTGCAGAATGTAACAGGACTGGTTGAAGCCCAGTCGCAGTCAACTAAAGAAGTAATCGGACATATTTCATCTGCAGCAAAAAATGTGGATAAAGTAATTGAAGAGTCGAAGAAGGTTGATATTACAACAGAGGAAATCAACAGCGGGGCAACAAAGCTGAATAAGGTTATAACCAGCCAGTTTGAAGATGTGATGGATTTAAAAAAAGTAGTTTTTTCAGCCACTCCTTTTCTTAAACGAAAAGACCTGGTAATTGCCCATGATGATGCCTTTCCTCCATGGGTTTTTGTCAAGGAAGGTAACTCAAGCGGGATCAGTGTTGATATTTTTCGTTTGATCACGGAGCGGCTCGGTATGAAAGGTTTATTCGTTGGAGCAACCTGGAGCTCGGTATTTCCCATGCTGACAGAGAGGCGATTTGATTTGATTCTGAACGCAGGTTGGCCGAATCCCTATTTTGACTCTTTTCCCATTATTGCATCTGAAGCTTATGTTCAATTTGAGCCTGTTATCTTCAGAAAAGAAGCCGCTCGGGAAGAAAAGGTAGCATTAAAAGATTTACGAGGCAAAAAAGTAGGAGTGCAGAGAGCAGGGCTGGGTGCGGGATTACTCAAGGAAGCAGGCGCCCTGGTAAATGAATATGACAGTGATGCATTCAGTTTTCTCGACCATTTCTGGGGTAAAACCGATTATGTAGTTGCTGAAAAGATGGTTGGAACCAGGCTCAACCGGGAGTATTTCCAAAATAATATCAAAGTAGTCAGTGAACCGATCGAAAAGATGGAAGTAGTCTGCCTGGCACATGAAAAAAATTCCAGGCTAATTGCCAAAATCAATGATGAAATTATTAATATGAAAAACTCTTCTACAATAAATGATATAAAGGCGGCTTTTATTAATTGAGGTAAAGTAATATAAATACCTGATTATGAAACGAGATCAATATGCTGCTGCAATAGCGCAGGCATAGGGCGGTTCATGACTCATTGAAATCGATATGCCGTTAATATGCTTTTCTCGAGCCATTTGTGCTGTTATCCCCTTTAGTTTCACCTGCGGTTGTCTCCCGCCGGGAGCGAGCACTTCAATCTCGTTTAGGGCAGCCGGCCCTATGCCACAGCCTATAGCTTTCAGAACCGCCTCCTTGGCTGCAAAAGCAGCTGCCAGGGTTTCAATTTTTGATCCCCTGGCTGTAAAGAGCTCTTTTTCCCGTATTGATAAAACCCTGTCTAAAAAACGCTGGGGATATCTGGTAATAATTCTTTCAATTCTTGTTATATTAACAATATCAACCCCAACCCTGATGGCCATCACAAACCGCTCCCCTGAGGAATCTTTATAAGCCTTAATTTGGCAACTCCATTATAACACTATGCCTTCTCAAAAATAATCTGTCTGAATGAATATTGCATTTTAAATTATCCAAATACCTTGCTTTTTTACCCTGATTGTGATAATCTTTGGACAATATAGTGCTCCACAGCGGGGCAATTTAGGAGGTAAGTGTTTTATGCAAGGTAAGGTTAAATGGTTTAATCCTGAAAAAGGGTATGGTTTTATTGAAGTCGAGGAAGGAAAAGATGTATTTGTTCATTACTCGGAAATTCAGGAAGAAGGTTTTAAAACTCTGGAAGAGGGACAGGAAGTTGAATTTGAGATTGTTGAGGGAAACCGTGGACCACAGGCAGCCAATGTAGTAAAAATTTAAGTTTATCATCTGTGTAATAGCATATTACCCGTAAAACTTACAACCGGCTTCAAGCCGGTTTTTATTATTCCATTTTTCAGAGATAGTTTCTTCTGGTAGTTGACATTTGTCGAACACGGTGCTATTCTTTTTCTGGGATATCCGAGTTGTTTGGTCGGAATTGATAGAGAGGGAAATTAAATCATGAAATTATCCGCCAGGGTTGAATATGGTGTCAGGGCAATGGCTGTGCTGGCTGTTCAATATCCGGCCGGTCCGATATCATTACGCGAGGTCGCTGAAAGGGAAAATATTTCTGTAAAATTTCTTGAACAAATATTTCCCGACTTGCGCAAGGCGAACCTGGTTATAAGCCTGCGTGGATCACGCGGTGGTTACGCCCTGTCTCTTTCACCCGGCGAGATTAGAGTTGGCGATATTGTCAGGGCTGTAGAGGGGCCGATAACCCCGGTAAACTGCCTTGATGAAGATCACAAAGGCCCCTGTCTACACGATAGGAGCGCCTGCTTAACCAGGCAGGTTTGGAAAAAACTGCGTGACAGGATAAATGATTTTTTAGACGAGGTAACTTTGGTTGAGCTGATTGAGACAAAACAGGTAGCACAGATAAATGGTGGGGAGGTTTAAAGGTTGAAAGAACGACAGGTTTACATGGATCATGGTGCGACAACCCCGCTGAGGGATGAGGCCCTGGAGGCAATGCTTCCGTTTTTGCAGGAGCATTACGGTAACCCTTCCAGCCTGCACGCTCCGGGCCGTTTAGTGCGTAAAGAGGTAGAAAAAGCCCGGGAGAAAATTGCAGGGGCTTTTAATGCAGATAAAGATGAGATTTATTTCACATCGGGGGGGACTGAATCTAATAATATAGCCCTACGGGGAGCTGCAGCTGTAAGAGCTGTTCCCGGCCACATCATAACCTCTGCTATTGAACATCATGCTGTTTTTGATGTATGCCGTGACCTTGAAAAAGCCGGCCACCAGGTAACATACCTGCCGGTTGACAGCTATGGCAGGGTCGATCCGGAAGATCTCAGAAGAGAAATCAGGCCGGACACCTTTATAATATCTGTTATGGCGGCTAATAATGAGATTGGCACCCTTCAGCCTCTGGAAGCTATTGGGAAAATTGCAGCGGAACATGAAATACTCTTCCACACAGATGCAGTGCAGGCAGTTGGCCAACTGCCTCTCGATCCAGGCAGGCTCAGTATCGATCTTTTATCTCTCTCTGCGCATAAGTTTAACGGACCAAAAGGTATTGGCGCACTGTATATTCGCAGGGGGGTAGTAGTATCGCCGGTATACCAGGGAGGCGGGCAGGAAAAATCAATCAGGCCCGGCACCGAGAATGTTCCAGGTATTATCGGTATGGCCAGAGCTCTGGGACTGGCTGTTTCAGAAATGGAACAGAAAAAAGAAAAGCTTTCCAGGCTCAGGGATCGCCTGATCAATGGGCTGCTGCAGATTGATCAGGTGCGTTTAAATGGTCATCCCGTGGATCGATTACCCGGCAATGTTAATGTCAGTTTTCAGCATATTGAAGGGGAATCAATTTTGCTCAGTCTTGATCTGCAGGGTGTGGCTGCTTCAAGCGGTTCAGCCTGTTCTTCCGGAACGGCTGAGCCTTCACATGTTCTATCGGCGCTTGGTCTGGATCATCATACCGCGCATGGTTCGATTCGCTTCAGCCTTGGCCGGGGGAATGAAGATGCAGATATTGACTACGTATTAAAGATTATGCCGGCAATAGTCGATAAACTTCGTCGTATTTCGCCAACGTATAAACCGGAGGCGGTTTAATGAAAGGAGATAGAATAGATGTATAACGAAAAGGTTGTGGATCATTTCAGCAATCCGCGCAATGTGGGTGAGCTGGAAAACCCAGATGCAATTGGCGAAACCGGTAGTTTTAAATGCGGTGATACGATGAAAATTTATCTGAAAGTAGAAAAGGGAATTATCAAAGATGTCCGTTTCCAGACTTACGGTTGCGGAGCGGCTATTGCAAGCAGCAGTATGCTGACCGAAATGGCTAAAGGTAAAACCCTTGATGAGGCATTAAAAATAACCAACCAGGATGTGGCTGACGAGCTTGGAGGTTTGCCTCCCCTGAAACTGCACTGCTCAAACCTGGCTGCTGATGCCCTGCGCAATGCTATCGATAATTACAAGGAAAAAAAGTTTGCATAGAAATTACCTGGTAGTTGGTTTTGTGTTATTGAGCTGGTCGCAGGCTTGAGTCTGCTCCTCGATTAGAATTGCCTTTTAGAATTTCTTGCAGGAAATGCTCCAATTAACTTGACAACCCTCCTGGATGATGATATTTTTTATGTAGCTTTAGCACTCTATTGCATAGAGTGCTAAAGCTTGGTTACAGGGGGATTGAATATGAGCGCAACATTAAGCGAACGTAAAAAGTATATTCTCAGGGCGGTTGTGGTTAACTACATCAATACTGCCGAGCCTGTAGGGTCAAGAACTGTTGCCCGCTCGTACAAAATGGGTTTGAGCTCGGCTACAATACGAAACGAAATGGCTGATCTGGAGGAAATGGGCTACCTGATCCAGCCTCATACTTCGGCAGGCAGAATTCCCTCTCAGAAGGGCTATCGTTATTATGTCGACAACCTGATGGACCTGGATGATCTCAGTGATGATGAAGCGTTGGCTTTAAACAGCTCATTAAGCACGGAAAAAATGCGTGAAATTGAACAGATTATCTTTAACTCGGCCAAGGTGCTCTCTTCTGCCACTAACCAGACTTCACTAATTATGGGGCCGCAGTTTAAAAAAAGCGCCTTCAGGCAGATGAGAATTCTGCCACTTGATGAAAATCGCGGACTGGTTGTCCTAATTACCGACACCGGTTTCATTAAGAACAAGGTTATTGATATGAAGCAGCAATTGAGTCAGGCTGAGTTGCAGCAGGTTGTTTCCTATCTTAACCAGAAACTTTACGGACTGACCATAGATCAGGTTACTACATCGTTAATTAATGAACTGAAACGCGACCTTTTCCGCAGGCTGGAAATACTTGAACAGGCATTTATTCTTTTAGAAGAAAGTTTGAAAGAGGAGAAGCAGATTCGTGTATTCCTCGGGGGCACAACCAATATTCTCAATCAACCCGAGTTTAAGGATGTAGACAAGATTAGACGGATGCTTAACCTGTTTGAGCAGGAACCGTTACTCTTTAAAATACTTGAGGAAAGTTCAAGTGAAGATGATATAGTAATTAGGATTGGCGGAGAGAACGAATTTATAGATATCAAAGAATGCACTCTTATTACAGGTACTTACAAGATTCATGATAAAAGTATCGGTACCCTGGGTGTGCTTGGCCCGACCAGGATGGATTATGGGAGGGTAATCAGTGTGATGAGACGCTTGGTCGATCACCTGAACCAATCACTCAGTTCCTGAGCCGACTGAATAATTAAGAAGCAGGTGATAATCGCGATGACTGCAGGAAAGAAAAAGGAAAGCATGGATCAAGTAACATCCGAAGATATAAAGGAGAAAAAGATTAATGATGAAGACCTGCATGGTGAATGTAAAGAGATAGAGCAGAAAGAAGCGGTTGAGCCGGATGGCGGTGAAGAAAAAACAGAATTGCAGATGGCAGAAGAGCTCTGGCAGAAAGAAAAAGAAGAACTGTTGGACAACCTGAAGCGCAAGCAGGCTGACATTGACAACCTGCGCAGGATCAGCAGGCTTGAGCAGGCCGAAGCACGGGAATATGCCCTGCACCAGTTTTTATGCAAACTGTTGCCGGTTTTAGACAATATTGAAAGAGGAATTGAGTCGGCCCGTGAGGCAGATGATGTTCCACCGGCTTTTGTTGAAGGATTGGAAATGATCCAGAGACAGCTGGTCCAGATTTTTGAGCAGGAAGAGGTTAATATTATAAATTCAGTTGGTGAAAGATTTGACCCCAATTGCCATCATGCTGTAATGCAGGTGGAAAGTGAGGAAGTAGAACCTGGAACGATTGTTGAAGAACTGCAAAAAGGTTATCGCCATCGTCAGAGGATCCTTCGTCCCGCGATGGTAAAAGTATGCAAAGAATAGTAACTATTTAACACATTAATAGGAGGAGTTAAAATGGGAAAAGTTGTAGGAATCGATTTGGGCACAACAAACTCTGTCATAGCTGCGTTAATTGGCAGCGAGCCTGAAATTATTGCCAACGCCGAGGGTAGCAGGCTGACCCCCTCTGTAGTGGCATTT
This sequence comes from uncultured Syntrophomonadaceae bacterium, assembly GCA_964492615.1. Taxonomy (GTDB): domain Bacteria; phylum Bacillota; class Dethiobacteria; order DTU022; family DTU022; genus JAABTH01. The sequence continues at coordinate 63,414 of CAZBKZ010000002.1, forward strand.
ACCAAGGATAACCAGCGCCTGGTCGGCCAGGTTGCCAAGCGGCAGGCCATTACAAATCCGGATCGCACCATCGCCTCGATTAAAAGAGAAATGGGTACCAGTCATAAAGTAAAAATTGATGATAAAGAATATACACCCCAGGAAATATCAGCAATGGTTCTGCAGAAACTTAAAGCTGACGCGGAGGCTTTTCTCGGGGAAAAAATAACCCAGGCTGTTATTACTGTGCCTGCATATTTCACTGACAGTCAGCGCCAGGCCACCAAAGATGCAGGCACGATTGCCGGGCTTGAGGTGTTAAGGATTATCAATGAACCGACAGCGGCTGCCCTGGCCTATGGTCTTGATAAAAAGGGCGATCACAAAATTCTTGTTTTCGACCTCGGCGGAGGTACTTTTGATGTTTCAGTCCTTGAACTGGGCGATGATGTCGTGGAAGTTAAAGCAACCAGCGGTAACAATCGCCTGGGCGGAGATGATTTTGACCAGCGTGTAGTAGACTACGTTGCCGAAGAATTCAAGAAAGATCAGGGTATAGATTTGCGTACAGACCGCATGGCCCTCCAACGCTTAAGCGAAGCAGCTGAAAAAGCAAAAGTAGAGTTGTCGTCGGTAACCAGCACCGATATCAACCTGCCTTTCATCACTGCATCGCAGGATGGTCCGAAACACCTTAACGTGACCCTGACCAGGGCAAAATTTGACGAACTGACGGCAGACCTGGTTGAGAAAACAATGGAACCGACCAGGCAGGCCATGAAAGATGCAGGGTTGAGTACTGAAGAAATAGACAGGATCATTCTTGTAGGTGGTTCAACGCGTATCCCGGCTGTACAGGATGCCATTCGTAAACTGCTGGGTAAAGAGCCTCACAAGGGTGTTAACCCCGATGAGGTTGTGGCCATGGGTGCTGCATACCAGGCTGCCGTATTAAGTGGTGAAGCCAAAGATGTTTTGCTGCTTGATGTTACCCCACTTTCCCTTGGTATCGAAACCCTGGGTGGTGTATTCACCAAAATCATCGATCGCAACACCACCATCCCTACTGAGAAAAAACAGATTTTTTCAACCGCTGCTGATAATCAGACCAGTGTTGAAATTCATATTCTGCAGGGAGAAAGGGCTATGGCTGCTGACAACAAGACGATGGGGCGGTTTATGCTTGATGGTATCCCCCCGGCTCCACGCGGCGTTCCGCAGATTGAAGTTAGTTTTAATATTGATGCTAACGGTATTGTTAATGTTTTAGCTAAGGATCTGGCTACTAATCGTGAGCAAAAAATAACGATTACTGCTTCCAGCGGCCTGGAAAAAGACCAGATTGATGAAATGGTTAATGATGCGGAAAAGCATGCTGAAGATGACCGCAAGAGAAAAGAACTGGCCGAAGCCCGCAACCAGGGTGACACCCTGGCATACAGCGCTGAAAAAGCCCTCAAGGATTTAGGTGATAAGGTGGATGAGGCCAAGGCTGAAGAAGTTAAGAAGGCAATTGAAGAATTGCGTGAGGCAGCCAAGGGAGAAGACCTTGAGCAGATCAAGGCTGCTACAGAAAAAATGAATAGTTTTATGCACGAGCTGTCATCCAAGCTTTACGAACAAGCTAAAAGTGAGCAGGCTGGAGCAGAAGAAGCCGGGAGTGATAATACTGCCGGTGGTAGCGACGATGAAGCTGAAAATGTTGTAGATGCAGATTATGACGTCCAGGATGAAGAAGAAGAGCAAAAAGAAGAATAGTTTATTCCGGCGGTTTAGCGCCGGGATAAATTATCACTTTATACCTGGAGACTATATTGTTTCACAAGGAATGATTAAGTTATATGAACAAAAGAGACTACTATGAAATATTAGGTCTAAGCCGTGATGCATCGGCTGAAGAAATTAAAAAGGCTTATCGAAACCTGGCAAAAAAATATCACCCTGATTTCAACAAAGATGATGCCAATGCCGAAAAGAAATTCAAGGAAATCAAGGAAGCATATGATGTGTTGAGCGATGCCCAGAAACGGCGTCAGTATGACCAGTTCGGACATCAAAGTGAATACAGCGGCGGAGCCGGCGGTTTTAACAGCAGCGGGTTTGGTTTTGGTGGAATTGATGACATCTTTGAACAATTTTTCGGTGGTATGGGTGGTATGGGCGGGAGGAGAAGGCCTCCTGGACCCGAGCAGGGTAACCACCTGCGCTATGATCTTGATCTAACCCTGGAAGAAGCTTACTCCGGAATAAACAGGACAATCACAATACCCCGGACAGAAACTTGTTCTGATTGCGGGGGAACCAGGGCAAAAGCGGGTACTAAGCCCGAAACCTGTCCTGAGTGCGGAGGAACAGGCCAACAACAGGTATCCCGCAGCACTCCTTTCGGCCGTTTTGTCAGCTCTCAACCCTGTGTGGCCTGCCGCGGCGAGGGTAAAATAGTCAGGGAACCATGCTCTGCCTGTAATGGACAGGGACGTGTAGTGCGGGAACGCAAGATAGATATAAAAATACCGCCCGGTATAGATGACGGTCATCGTTTGCGTGTCAGCGGAGAGGGTGAAGCTGGTTTAAGAGGAGGCCCACCCGGAGACCTATATGTAGTGATCAGAGTCAGACCGCATAAAAAATTTAAACGCCAGGGAAGCGACCTTTATGTTGAAATACCGATCAGTATAAGCCAGGCTGCGCTGGGCGTAGAAATGGAAATAACTACTATAGAAGGGACAGCTCCTCTGCGCGTACCCGAAGGAACCCAGCACGGAGCAGTTTTCAGACTAAAAGGGTACGGTATGCCTCATCTGCAGCGGTCCGGGAAAGGCGATCTGAGGGTAACAGTAAAGGTGCTAGTTCCAAAGCGTTTGAACCAGCGTCAGAAAGAATTACTGGTTGAACTGGCCAAAATCAGTGGTGAAGATGTGGGAGTTGAACACAAAGGCTTTTTCGATAAAGTCAAGGATGCCATCAGCGGGACCTAAGCTTATTATATTGAGCTGGAGGGCTGGATTTGGTATATTGAGTTTGCAGGGGCACAGGGCGCTGTGCCCTTTTTTATTGAATGATCGCTAAAACAGGATGTGGGGTAAAATGCACTATTTCTTCCTGAAGAACGAGGAATTGAAAGCCGGGCTGACATTTCAGCTTAGAGAAGAGGATATTAATCATGCTGTCAGGGTTTTACGCCTGAAACCGGGTGAAACAGTGGCCCTGGCTGATGGCATTGGTACAGTTTTTTCCGGTACAGTTTCATCTGTTGAGGATCGTGCAGTGAAGGTTTTATTGAGAGAAAAGCTGGATCCCGCTGAGTCTCGATTGAAGATTACCCTTGTCCAGGGACTGGTCAAAGGTGAAAAAAACGATCTGATTGTCAGACAGGCAGTAGAACTTGGAGTCAGCAGAATTCAACCTCTTTATATGGAACGGAGTGTACCCCACCGAAATAAAAAACAGGAAGAAAAACGTTTACTGCGGTGGCGTGCTATAACCCGTTCTGCCGCAGCCCAGTGCAGGAGATCGCTTCTACCGGTAGTTAAAGAAGCTATTACCCTGGAAGCATACCTGGAGCAGACAGAAAATCTTTTTCTCCTGGTTCCCTGGGAGGGTGAAAAATCAGTATCCCTGAATAAGCTGCAGGTAAAACCTTCTTTTCTAAAAGGAGCTGTGTCGGTATTAATCGGTCCTGAAGGAGGTTTTGGGGATAAAGAAATAGAAATTCTAGATAAGGCAGGTGCAGTTTTTATTCATCTTGGCCCCCGTATTCTGCGCAGTGAGACTGCCGCTATAGTTGCAATAGCCCTGCTTCAATCAGCTTGGGGCGATCTTGCTTGAAAAGGAGTAAATATTTGAAAAAAAAGGCGGCATTTTTTACCCTCGGCTGTAAAGTAAACTTTTGTGAAACTGAATCGCTTCAGGTTCTTTTTGAAAAGGCCGGATATAAAATAGTTAGTTTTGAAGAAGAAGCTGACCTGTATGTTATCAATACATGTACGGTTACCGGCCAGAGCGATCATAAATCACGTAAAGCAATACGACGGGCCCGCAAACGGGCCCCGGATGCTATTATTGTGGCAACCGGCTGCTATGCACAGGGTAAACCGGAACTGCTGAAACAGATGGGCGGGATAGATCTGCTCATCGGCAACAGGGAGCGGCAGAACCTGCCGAATATAATTGAGACAATGGAAGAAGGTATTTTTTTAGACCTTGTAACTCCTCACCGGGAGGGAGCAGGATTTGAATTGCTGCCTCCGGTACGCCGCAGGGGAAGAACCAGGGGTTTTTTAAAAATTCAGGAAGGCTGTAACCAGTATTGCACTTATTGCATCATTCCCCTGGTCAGGGGGCCGCTGCGCAGTATGCCGCCACGTGAAGTTATACTCAGGGTCCGCACCCTTGTAGAATCGGGCTGCCGGGAGATAGTTTTAACAGGGATACACCTGGGCCTTTATGGTGAAGACAGGGGTGATATTACGCTCGCTTCTCTGGTCCGGCAGATAGAAGGTGTCCAGGGGCTCCTGCGTTTGCGTCTCAGTTCTCTTGAACCTTCCGACATTACACCGGAACTGGTCGAAACTATGGTTAACTCAAAACTTGTTTCTCCCCACCTGCATATACCGCTTCAAAGCGGGGACGATGAAATACTGCGCAGTATGAACCGCCCTTACGAGGCGGTTGAGTATCTATACCTGGCAAAATGGTTAAAACAGGAGATACCACAACTTGCTCTCAGTACAGATATTATTGTTGGATTTCCTGGTGAAACAGAGCTTCATCACAGTCGAAGCAAAGAACTGGTTGAAGAAATTGGATTTAGCCGTATGCACGTATTTAAATATTCCCTGCGTCCGGGAACTGCCGCTGCTTCCATGCCGAAGCAGGTAACAAGTGAGACTAAGGACAGACGCAGCCATGAAATGATTACCCTAGGCAACAGGCTGGCCCGGGAATATAACAGTCAATTTACCGGAACAGTACAGCCTGTCCTGGTTGAGAAAGTTGTGCCCTATCAATACGGAGAAGGTTTTACTCCTCATTACGTCCGGGTGAGAATAAAAACCGGGCTAAAAGCTTTGCACTGGCGAGGCAGTGAAATAAATGCCCGTATTCTTGATCAATCAGGGTTCCTCATGTCCGCTGAATACGTGCGAAAGTATAAGGGAAAAAAGGATCATAATTAGTTTTGTGTATATATTTAAATATGTTTTAAAAACCGGGCCAGATCATCCAGACTGCCCCGGTAATCGCTTACCGGTTCACCATCGGAGCGGTTAAGTATATAGTCATCTACCAGAAAAGTATCCATACCTGCTTCAGAAGCAACCAAATCTTCAATCGTATCATTTCCAGCCATCAGGCATTTTTCAGGATGTATGCCAATTTTTTCTGCTATTTCCAGGTAGTAGTTTTGATTTGGTTTGCAAAAATGCATATTGTCCATAGTTGTGACCAGATCAAATAGGTCGATTGACAGGTCTGCCCACAGCACTCTCTGGTAAACAGCTTCAGGGGGAAAAATAGCATTTGTAGCCAGGACCAGAGAGAGCTTCCTGTTCCGGATAGTTTTCACAACTGTTTTGGCCGCTGTTAAGGGGCGGCCAAAGCGGCGTAGCCGGGGAAAGTCATTACGGTAAAAGTGGGTAATTATAGGCTCGATCTCTTCCAGCTCAATGCCAATTCTTCCGCAGAATTCCTTGTAAAAAGCATCTCTGTTTTTTAATCCGGGATCATTGTTTTTAACCATAGCAGTAGTTGCTGCAAAAAGGTGGTCGGCAAAGGCCATTTTATCTATGTAATCAGCAAACCTTCCGGCCAGGGCAGCGACATAAGCTGATATGAATTTATCCAGGTCAATATCAATCAGGGTCCCGTCCAGATCAAGCAGTATTGCTTCATACTTGAGTTCTGTCATGCTTCACCATGATCATTTTCTTCTTCCGGCACGGCCATCAAATCAGGATCTATAATTTCCTCAGTAGCATCTCCGATTATTTTATGCACATCTCTCAGTAAAACTGCAACCCTGTATTCGGCCTGTAAAAAACGTTTAATAGCCGTATTCATATTAATGACTTCATAGAGTTTTTCCAGTTTTTGCTCCTGTTCAGTAGCAATCTCTATGCCTGACAGCTGCTGCTTCTGCATGTCAAGCTGTTGTTTGCGAAAATCTAATAACATGTCACAGGAAGACTGGTCGTTTTTCAGGGCTGACTGAGCGTCTTTCAGCTCTCTGAAATCGGCCGACTCACGCAGTGCTTTTGACAGTGCATGTGCTGCATCATGAGGATTCATTAAATACCAACTCCTTTTTAAAGTGATTATTTAACCGTTTCAGAACGGCATTTTAACAACTTTCCTGTATAACAAATCTGCAGCCTGTTCAAGATCGGAAGCATCAATGATGTCGTCAAATCTGGCTGATTCAGGCCTGGAGTCACTGTAAAAATGATCATAATAATCAGTGCATAATGTCTTCACGACGGACCTGTAATCTCCTCGTTCAAGGGTTTTTACCAGTGATGAAATTTTTTTATGGCCCAGACGGCGATAAAGTGATTCCAGGGCTTTCTCCACTCCCTTCATCTCTTCCGATGATAGATTTTCGGGTTCATATTCCTCAATTATCCTGCCAACCCTGGTTTCCAGCGATGCGGTCACCAAAATCTGGTGTCCTTCGTTCATTGCCCGGACCAAAAAAGCCGGCAGGTAAACATTGCCTATTCTTTTACCTTCACCTTCAATAATAAAGTAGGGCTTATCATATAACCGGTTAAGTTTTCCAAGAAGAATTGCATCAAAATCCTTCTGGGAGCGGGGAACCATGGCTCCGATTGCTCCGAAGACCGAACCGCGGTGTCTTGCCAGTCCCTCCAAGTCTATAACGGGCAGGCCTCTCTCTTCAAGCTTGCACAGGAGGGTTGTTTTACCTACACCGGTCAGACCGTACAGCACAACTGCTTTTGCAGAAAGGTGATAGGCAGCCAGTTTTCTGTTAACGTAACGGCGGTATGCTTTATAACCCTGTTTCAGACGTAATACTGTATTTCCCGTTAGTGAAATTACCTGGTACATACTCAGGCTGCGCATTCCCCCTCGGGCACAGTAGAGAAGTGGTATTTTATAGCCGCTTTGCACGGTAATTGATTCGAGCAGACCGGGGAGTTTTGGGGCAACAATGCTTAAAGCTTTTTTCCTGGCCGCCAGTTCACCCTGTTCATGGTAAATTGTTCCCAGATGACGGTGTTCGCTATCGTTGAAGAGAGGAATGTTTACTGAACCAGGTATCGATGATTCTGCATGTTCTCCCGGTGAGCGCAAATCGATAAATGCCAGATCGGAACGCGACAGCGCTTCTTCAATCTCTATTTCCATAGGTAATCCAGTCCTCTCCCCCCGGCTATTTATTAATTAATTATAGCTGAAAGTTTAATTCCTGTAAAAATTTTTAGCTTTTAAAGGTAATTAAGGTGATAATAGCGAAGTAAGGACATCTGAATAATAATTGTGCTTTACTTCTCAAGAGTAAGCGGCTGTGTTATAATACCGCTCAGGAGGAATATCTATGTCTGCCGATTGCATTTTTTGCAAAATAGTAAACAAAGAGCTTGATGCTGATATTGTTTATGAAGATGATAAGGTAGTTGCTTTTAAAGACATTAACCCGGCTGCTCCGGTTCATATTTTGATTGTTCCCCGGAAGCATATACCGACCCTGCTTGATCTTGAAAAAGATGATGCAGAGCTGGTAGGCCATCTTCACCTTGTTGCCAACGAAGTGGCCAGGGCATTTAAACTGGCTAAAAAAGGCTACAGGTTAGTGATTAACTGTGGGGCTGATGCCGGTCAGATAGTTTTTCACCTTCACCTCCACCTCCTGGGAGGAAGACCTTTGTTGCAAACCATGGCTAAGGGAAGAGGAGTATAAATGGCAGATAGAACTTGGCCCTCGTTAGTGGTTTATTGGAGAGGGGGGAAGAGTTATGGCTGAAGTTAAAATTGGAAAAAATGAGACCCTGGATAAGGCTCTTAAAAGATTTAAAAAACAGTGTGCCCGTTCAGGGGTTTTATCTGAAGCAAGGCGGCGTGAGCATTATGAAAAACCAAGTGTACGCCGCAAGAAAAAAGCCGAAGCAGCACGTAAAAGGCGCCGCTAAGGTTTACAGGGGTGCTGTGAATATGCCCGATCAGAATCTGAGTGAGCTCCTTTTTAATGAGCAGAAAGAAGCAACCAGGGCTAAAGACCGTTTCCGTTTGACAGTTATACGCATGTTGCGCTCGGAGCTGCAGAACAGCGCAATTGCCAAGAAGGCTCCACTTGATGCGGATGAGGAGCTGACGATTCTAACCCGTGAAGTAAAGAGAAGAGAAGAATCTCTTCAGGAATTTGAAAAATCAGGCCGTCAGGATCTAATTGATGATTTAAAAGAAGAGATCGCAATGCTGAAAAAATATTTACCGGAACAGCTTGGCGAAGACGAGCTTGAAAGAATGATTCGGGAGGCAATCGCTGAAGCAGGTGCGGAAACAAAACGAGAAATGGGTAAGGTGATGAGCCTGATCATGCCTCGTGTCAAAGGCCGGGCCAATGGAACCCTGGTCAGAAAAAAGGTAGAAGATGTTTTAAAATAAAAGCCCGGCCCACAAGGCTGGGTTTTTAAATAATAAAAAATATCTATTAGTGCGGTTGGATTCCTGGATCACTGGCATAGGCCGATCTGACCACCGGACGGGGGAGAGAAGATTTGATCAAAAAACAAAGATTACTTATCTGGGCTGCGGCATTGATTCTTGGCTTTTTAATTATGAAACCGGCTGTTTTCGGTGTTAGCGACAGCCAGTCAGTTGCCGTCATTGAAATTAATGGAACAATAGATCCGGGAACCAAAAGCTATATAAGTTTTGCCTTTGAAGAAGCAGAACGTATGGGTGCCGATGCCGTTATCCTGGAACTGGATACTCCCGGCGGTTATATTAGTTCGGCGGAAGCAATCAGAAGATTGATGGACGAGTTTAATAAACCACTTATTGCCTATGTATCCCCCAACGCAATTTCAGCAGGCGCCTATCTGGCCCTTGCTGCTGATGAAATTTACATGGCGCCGGGCAGTACCATGGGTGCAGCTGAACCACGTTACCTTGGATTGGGTGAAGTCGATGAAAAAGAAATGTCTTACTGGGAGAAAGAAATGGCTGCCATGGCTGAGAGGAGGGGACGTGATCCCCAGGTGGCTTCAGCTATGGTTCGCAAAGAGCTGGCTGTCGATGGTCTGGTTAAAGAAGGTGAATTGCTAACTCTTACTGCCAGTGAAGCTTTAAAAATTGGTTATTGTGAAGGTGTAGTGGAAGATCGCGCTGGACTGCTGCAGGCGATCGGCCTGCCTGGTGCGACCTGGGAAAGAGTTGAATCCCGGATTACTGACACCCTGGTCAGCTGGACAACAAACCCGATTGTAGGGACGATTCTGCTGATGATTGGTATTGGTGGACTAATCCTGGAAATATTAACTGCAGGTTTCGGCCTGGCCGGAATAATCAGCATGGCAGCTTTTGCCTTATATTTTGGTGGTAACATTGCGGCAGGTATGGCGGAATACTGGGTGCTGATATTGTTTGTTTTTGGTGTAGTCCTTATGCTTGTCGAAGCTTTTATGCCCGGGTTTGGGGTTTTTGGAGTGGCCGGGTTGATTTCAACCCTCGTTTCAATAGTCCTTGCCGCAGTTTCGGTTAAAACCGGAATGGTTATGTTGTTGGTATCTTTCATCCTGGCCGGAATTTTTTCCTACTTTGCCTTTCGCTTTTTTGCCCGAAGGGGTGCCTTGCGCCATATTATCCTTTCGGAAGAAGAAAGGGCAGACCTTGGTTATGTTGCCCCCCCTGATCAGAGAAACCTTGTTGGTCAGGAAGGGGTTGCTGTAACTACCCTGCGTCCTTCGGGAACTGTAAAAATTGATGGTCGTCGTATTGATGTAGTTAGTGAAGGCGCCTATATCCCCTCCGGGGATAAGGTTGTTGTTGACCGTGTTGAAGGTGTTCGTGTCATTGTTCGCAAGGTTGATTAATAAATATATTACTTAGGAGGTTTTATCATTGCCCGAGTTGATTACTTTGCTTCTTTTTGTTGGTCTGATAGTCCTGGTTTTGGCAGTAATTTTAAGCTTTGTTCCGATCGGTTTGTGGATATCAGCCCTGGCGGCCAGGGTTCCGGTCGGTATATTTGCCCTGATCGGGATGCGTCTGAGAAGGGTTGCACCGGTCAAGATTGTTGCGCCTTTGATCAAGGCAACCAAGGCTGGATTAGATTTAAGTGTAAACAAGCTTGAGGGGCATTTCCTGGCCGGTGGTAATGTTGATCGCGTGGTCAATGCGCTGATTGCCGCCCAGCGTGCAGAGATTCCCCTGCAGTTTGAACGTGCTGCCGCTATTGACCTTGCAGGTCGGGATGTTTTACAGGCTGTGCAGATGAGTGTTAACCCCAAGGTTATCGAAACTCCTATTGTTGCTGCCGTGGCTAAAGACGGTATTGAGGTAAAAGCAAAGGCCAAGGTAACAGTCAGGGCTAATATTGACCGGTTAGTCGGGGGAGCGGGAGAAGAAACGATAATTGCCAGGGTAGGCGAGGGGATTGTAACGACGATAGGATCGTCAGAAAACCATAAGCTTGTTCTGGAGAACCCTGATAAAATTTCAAACACGGTATTGAACAAAGGTCTGGATTCGGGTACTGCTTATGAAATATTGTCGATTGACGTTGCCGATGTTGATGTCGGGAAAAATATCGGAGCTCAGTTGCAAACTGATCAGGCTGAAGCCGACAAGCGTATTGCCCAGGCCAAAGCTGAAGAGCGCCGGGCTATGGCTGTGGCCAGGGAACAGGAAATGATAGCCGCAGTCCAGGAAATGAGAGCCAAGGTAGTTGAGGCCGAAGCCGAAGTGCCCCGGGCCATGTCACAGGCTTTACGTGAGGGCAACCTGGGTGTCATGGATTATTTTCAGATGAAAAATGTCATGGCTGATACAGATATGCGCCGCAGTATCAGTAAACTGGGTGAACAGGATCAGCAGGACGATCAGCAGAAATAATATAAAGGGTGTTGCAGATGGAAGGGCTATTTCCATTAATACTGGTTATTGTTGTAGTAAATGTAATCAATGCAGTGCTTCGGGCAGTAAGGGGCGGAAAGGGAAAAACGGACAAAGAAGTTCCTGTCCCCACTCCACCCCCGCTACCCGAGCGTAAAATTAAAATCTGGGCTGATGAACTAATTGATGATCAGGCAGAGAATGATCATGTAAATCGATACTATAATGAAGCGGTTGTTTCAGCTGAAAACAGGGAACTGGATGAACCTGCTGAAGAAAGAATTGAAGAGCCTAAACCCGTTTATCACAATCAGCCTTATTCCATGCAGAAAAATGTTCAGACGCTACCGGGGCTGACAGGGACATTCAGGAAGAAGGATTCTTTACTTACTGCCTTTATATTTCACGAGATTATTGATAAACCGGTCTCAAAGCGCGGAAAACGCTGAAAGGGGAAGGAAATTATTGACAAATAATAGCGCGACCCGTTCAATCATGTTGAAAGGCGGAGACGAATCAGTTCAACTGCTGGGAAACCATGACCGTCACTTCAGCTTGGTTGAAGATAAGTTTTCCGTGCGTCTGATTCCCCGGGGGCATGAATTGGTTATTGAGGGTTTTTCGGATGATGTGGAAAGTGTTTATATAATGCTACAGGAACTGTTGAGTCACATCCGCAGGGGACACCTGCTGACAGAAAGAGAGTTTGAATATGCTTTGAAACTGACCGGCCAGGGCGAAGTTGGGCAAATACGTTCACTTTTCAGTGATTTGGTCCTGGTTACGCCCAGAGGAAAACAGATCCGTCCCAAGACAGTTGGGCAGAAACGCTACCTGGAGGCAATACGTTGTCATGATATAGTTCTTTCTATAGGCCCTGCAGGAACAGGAAAAACCTACCTGGCGCTGGCAATGGCTGTTGATGCCTTAAAAACTAAACAGGTGCAGCGTTTGATCTTAACCCGCCCGGCGGTGGAAGCCGGAGAACACCTCGGTTTTTTACCGGGAGATTTTCAGGAAAAAGTTGATCCTTACCTGCGCCCCATATATGATGGTTTATATGATCTGCTGGGTGTTGATTCGTTTCAGAAATACCGGGAAAAGGGGATTATTGAAATTGCTCCCCTTGCCTATATGCGTGGTCGGACTCTTGATGATTCATTTGTTATTCTCGACGAAGGCCAGAATGCAACATCTGAGCAGATGAAAATGTTTCTTACCAGGCTTGGTTTTGGATCAAAAGCGGTAATAACCGGGGATATTACCCAGATCGATTTACCGCGGGGGCGTTATTCCGGATTGGAAGAAGCTCCGCGCATCCTAAGCGGTATAGAAGGTATTGCCCTGGTTTACCTGACTGAAAAAGATGTGGTCAGACACCCGCTGGTTCAGAGTATAATTAAAGCCTACGAAGCTTATGAGGCTTCGCGGGAAAGGGGTACAGATGGCGAAGAAAAAAGGACCCGCTGATATTTTCAGCAGCTCTAAATCATTCAGGGAGAATAAAAGCCTGCAGAAGTTGTTGCTGGTAATAGCTCTCTTTGCTTTTATATACGGTCTTTTAATCATTGTCAGTATGCCTGCGCGTTTTGATGTGACTGTGGGCAGGCCGAGCCCAACAACTATCTATGCTCCAAGGGACATTGTTGATGAATATGCCACTGAAAGGTTAAGGGAGCAAGCTGCCAATGCCGTTCCCGATGCCTTTGATTATGATCCTTCCGTTCTGGAAAATGCTCTGGATGAAATAGGCTCTTTTTTTGATACGGTGCTGGAGGTTAGCAATAACGAAGAACTTGAAGAGGATGAAAAAATTGAGCTGCTCAAAGCCCTTATTCCCGATGATCTGCCGAATGCGACAGTAGCTTCACTGCTAACGGACAGTGTGACTATTCGTGAGTTACAGGGCCGATTGAACAATACTACCAGCGAAGTATTTGAACAGGGCATTAAAGAAGAGGAGGAAGACCTGGCCCGCAGAAGGTTGATCCAGGAGATTGCCCTTTACCCTTTTAGTGCTGACCTGAAGAGGATTTCTGAATCCCTGGTTAAATCGCTGGTAGAACAAAATATGACTTTTAATGCGCAGATTACAGAAGACAACCGGGAACTGGCCAGGAGCCAGGTGGAACCGGTGGTAGTGTTGCGTAACACCCTGATTGTAACAGAAGGTGAGCCGGTTACTGAGCAGCAGGTAGCCCAGTTGACCGATCTTGGTTTGATCAGGGGCCAACAAGCTGATTATGCCGGTTACCTCGGGCTTTTTTTACTGCTCGTGGTAGTATTTGTCCTGGCTGGAATTTACATTTCAATTTTTGTCAATCATGTATACAACAACCCCAGTTTATTGTTGCTGATGGGTTTGGTTTTTGTGGTTACCCTTATATTATCAATCGCTGCTACTTATATTTCGGGTTACCTGATACCTGTGGCAACAGGTGTCATCCTGATTACAGTGATTTTTGGCTACAAACAGGCCTTCATTTTTAACCTGGCCATGGCCCTGATGGTTGGTTTAATTACCGGCGGTGATTTTTCCATGATTGTACTGGCCCTTCTCGGGGGGCTGGTTTCTATTTACGCTGTAACAAGATTAAGCCAGAGGGGCGACCTAGCCCGTGCTGGATTCTACGTTGCAGTGACCAACGTGGTTATAATTTCAGCGACACATCTATTCTTCGGTAATGTCAGCCTGGAATATAATTCCCTGGTTAATTTTGGTTACAGCCTCCTGGGCGGAATCGGAAACGGTATTTTTTCCTCTATCGTGGCAATCGGACTTTTACCTTTCCTGGAGAGCCTGTTCGGGGTAACTACGGCAATTACACTCCTCGAGCTGTCTAATCCTAACCATCCTTTGTTAAAAGAGTTACTAATGAAAGCACCGGGCACTTATTATCACAGTATGATGGTATCAAACCTGGCTGAGTCGGCAGCGGAGTCTGTCAATGCTGATGCCCTGCTGACGAGAGTGGGCGCCTATTATCACGATATTGGCAAGCTAAAACGTCCATACTTTTTCTCAGAAAACCAGTTGACCGATGATAATCCCCATTCCAAGCTGTCTCCAAACCTCAGCGCTTTGATTATCGGTTCTCATCCCAAGGACAGCGTTGAGCTGGGGCGAAAATACCGTCTTCCCGAAGTCATCCTTGATATGGCGGCTCAGCATCATGGGACAAGTATGATATCTTTCTTTTACCAGAAAGCGCTGGAAAACAACAGTGACCGTGAAGAAGTGACCGCAGACAAGTTTCGCTATGAGGGTCCGAAACCTCAATCGAAGGAAGCTGCGATTATTATGCTTGCCGATGGTGTCGAGGCAGGAGTCCGTTCACTTTCCAAGCCAACGAGCAGCAGGGTGGAGGCTATGATCAGGCGAATCATCAAGGAAAAATTAGATGATGGACAGCTTGACCAAAGTGATTTGACCCTTAGAGAAATTGATTGTATTGCTGAAGCTTTCGTTTATATCATGTCGGGGATATACCATTCCCGTATTGAATACCCGGAGAAAGATTTAAAAGCTGAGCTCGAAAGGAGTGCAGCTAACAAATGATTATTAACCTGGTTATAGAAACAGGCTCTTTTACACTGTCATCGTACTTCGTTAGAATGGCTACCGATCTGTTAGAAAAGATGCTGGCAGAAAACAGTTACACCTCGGGTGAAGTCAATGTAGTAATCGGTGATGATAAAATGCTTCAGGAATTGAACTGCAGGTTCAGAAATATAGATCTGCCGACCGACGTTCTCTCCTTTTTATATAACGATAAAGAGGATAATAACGATCAGGCAGATGGGTTCATCCTGGGGGATATTTTTATTTCTCACGAGAGAGCCTTTAAGCAGGCTTCCGAAGCAGGTCACAGTATAGAGAAAGAAATAACCTTTCTTGCAGTACACGGCATGCTTCACCTGCTGGGCCATGATCACCACGAAGATCAGGAAGCGGAAATTATGGAACAGCAGGAAGGATTGATAATGAATTATTTTAACAAAGTTAATGGTGGGAGTAATCTGGATGAATAGGGTCATCATCAGTCTCAGAAATGCTTATATCGGTTTACTTTACTGTTTCAGGACACAAAGGAATATGGCCATTCATTCTGTAGCCGGGGTTATAGTTATTTTGCTGGCAGTTATTCTAAGAGTATCACTTACAGGACTGCTATTTTTGCTGGCAGCAGTCTTTTTTGTGATAGTTGCCGAAGCCTTTAACACTTCGATTGAAAAAGCTATAGATCTATATACAAGGGAAAGAAGTGAACTGGCGAAAATATCGAAAGATGTTGCCGCCGGGGCAGTTTTGCTAACCTCCTTTTTTGCGGTAATTGTTGGTCTGGTTGTGCTTGGACCTCCCCTTTGGCGCTTTCTGATGGGTTTGTTTTGAGATAAGCTATTATTTTTATATGGAGGTTAAAGCAGCAATGCCTGGTGAGTCGAAGAATAATTTAACGGGTAATAGAATACTGATTGCTATGCTGGTATTTATTATAATCAATACCCTGCTTACCGGGTTTGGGTATTACTTGCTTTTTGAACGTTTTGACCGTGCCGATTCCCTATTGGCCTATAAGCATGAACTGGCTCGTGATCTTTCTGAGTACAGTTATCGTCTTTCTACAGAACTCGGAGTAAATGACCGTTCTGCAGTCCGGGAAGCCCTGGCTGAATATAATTATGCTCTTGATTTTGCCGTCAGCAGCGATGATCTAATCCAGATTATCCTTAACCAGGGGCGTGCCCTGCAGGACACTATTTTTGCTTCAGCCGATGCCAGGTTAAAGGAACGGATTCTGGAAGTTGTAAACGATGATTTCAGAGTTAAACAAACTGAAGAGAAAAACCACCTCTACATACGCATTATTGATGGTGATGCTACAGTATTTCCCGAACAGGTACTTGAAACTGCAACCCTGCAAATTATCAATACAATAATCAATGAATATGATTATAGTGGCAACCAGAATATTGACCTGGAGATTGAAATGGGGGCTGCCAGGCTAATTGTGCCGCAAACGGTTGAAGAGCAGATGGGGGCATTAACTGATGATCTGAATTCGGTAAGGCTAAGACTTCATGAAGTTAGAGTACAGGCAGGTTTGGCAGAAATGGTTGGGCCTGGAATTACGCTTTATATTTATGACGCTGAGGGTGCCCGGGACAGCGGTTCCATTGTTCATGATATCGATATCAGAGATGTTGTAAACGAGCTGTTCAGTGCGGGGGCAAAAGGGATTAGTATAGGAGGAGAAAGGCTTACGGTTAATAGTTCGATCCGGTGCAGTGGGCCCCTGATCATGGTTAATTACAGGCAGGTTCCGACTAATCCTGTTGTAATAGAGGCAATTGGTGAGCCTGACCTGCTGATCAGCGGGTTGAGTATAATTGTTAACGAGCTTGAAGCAAAAAGAGGTCTTTCTTTTGTAGTAAACCAGTCTGGATTCATCAAGCTATCAGCTTATTCAGGAGTGGAATAGATATAAACGGGGTGTTTTGATGGATAAAGAATATTTATTGGAAGCTGCTTCTGCAGCACGTTGCCGTGCCTATGCACCATATTCAAAGTTTCTTGTTGGCGCCGCGCTGCTAACGGAGAGCGGCGCTGTTTTTACCGGTGGTAATATTGAAAATGCTTCTTACGGCATGACAGTATGTGCTGAGAGAGTTGCTGTCTGGAATGCACTTCATGCCGGTCAGCGCCGCTTCAACGCCATAGCCGTTGTGGCCGAGTGTTCACCACCTCCCAGTCCCTGCGGCGCCTGCCGCCAGGTGTTATGGGAGTTTGCCGGAAACATTCCCGTGCTGATGGGCAATCCACAGGGTGAAAGAGAAGAACTGACTCTGCTTGATCTCCTCTCCAGGCCGTTTGGAGCATCAAGATGGAGTGAAAATCCGGTTAGCCAGGAAATGCTGGGAAAAGAAGCAATATGGCGTCTCCCTGTTTCTTTTCAACCGGTAGGCTTTGTTGTTAATAATTATTCTGAACCAGGGGTAATTCCTGATAATTATAAGCATCTTCTATCTAAAATAGTCATTGATCCCGGGATGGAAGAAGGTCTTTACCGTTTGAACGAAGAGAAAAATATTATAGTTATAGCGCACCTTAACAAAGTCAGCAGCTATACTTTAAAGGACAAGAGAAGTGGCAGGGGTAACCAGGTATACGGAGTTTTTGCCTGCCGGGCCCCGATGCGGCCAAATGCTTTGGCCCAGTCAGTAGTAGAGCTGGTTACTGTGGAGAAGAATATTCTAACAGTGAAAGGGCTGGATCTGATAAATGGCACTCCAGTTCTTGACATCAAAACTGATTACAGGTAATACCTGCCGAAAGGAGAAAGATGCATAAGTCTGGTTTCATTGCCCTTGTTGGCCGGCCCAATGTAGGTAAATCAACCCTTTTAAATGCCCTGGCCGGTGAAAAGATTGCCATAACCACCGATCGCCCCCAGACAACACGCAATCAGATTCGGGCAATACTGACCGGATCTGATTACCAGGTTGTTTTTATTGATACTCCGGGCTTGCACAAACCGAAACATAGGCTCGGAGACAGCATGGTCAGATTGGCCAATGCTGCCGTGCAAGAGGTAGACCTGGTTTGTTTCTTGGTTGAGGCAAATAAAAAGCCCGGTCCCGGGGACAGGTATATAGCAGAGACATTGCACAATACAGCCAACCCTCTTTTCCTGGTGATTAATAAAACAGATCTTGCCGATCCGGGTCAGCTGGCAACTAATACAGAAGAGTATTTAAAGCTGGCCTCTTTTAAAGGGGTCTTTCCCTTATCAGCTCTTCAGGCTCGGAATTTTGAACCATTCTTGGAGGCTGTGCGTAATATGATGCCGGAAGGTCCCCAATTTTATCCTCCAGATATGGTTACCGACCAGCCGGAACGTTTTATTGCTTCTGAAATAATCAGGGAAAAGATAATAATGTTGACCCGACAGGAGATTCCTTTTTCTATTGCCGTGGTTATCGAAGAGATGAAAGACAGGGAGAGTAGCGATATTTTAGATATAAGGGCAGAAATATTTGTCGAGAGAAAATCACAGGTCGGTATTATTGTTGGCAAAGGCGGTATTCTTCTAAAAAAAGCCGGAACCCAAGCCCGTCGGGAGCTGGAAGCTATTCTGGGAAGGCATATATTCCTTGATCTGCGGGTTAAAGTGAAGAAAGACTGGCGGAACCGCGAAGAAGAATTGCGCCGCCTTGGATACCGTGAACATTAGTCAACATAACAACTAACTATGAGAAGCCGGTTTGATCGGTGGCAGGGATAGTGAGGTTAACTGGTTGAGCGAGCGTTATTTTAAATCAGAAGGTTTGATAATTAAAACAAGAACCATAGGAGAATCAGATCGCATTGTAACTCTGTTGACTAAGGAAAATGGAAAATTTGAAGCGGTAGCCCGTGGAGCCCGGAAAACCAAAAGCAAGCTTGCTGCTGGTGTTGATATTTTTGGACATGGCATTTTCTCCTTTTATCGCGGCCGGACCTGGCCGATCATAACCGGTCTGGAGCCGGGGGAAAAGTTTAACTGGTTTCGCGATAACCCCGATCTTTATCCTTACGGGCTTTATTTTGCGGAGCTTACAGATCGTTTTGTTTCAGGGGAAGAAGCATGCCCTGAGCTTTTCCAGCTGCTCCTCGGTGGATGGAAACTGCTGGGAGGAGATGTTGACCACAACCTTCTTTGCCGTGCATTCGAGCTTAAAATGGCTTCATGTGGAGGATACTGCCCCCAGTTTAATTGTTGTACTATCTGTGGTTCGGAATATAATCTTCTTTTCAGTTCCAGGCAGGGTGGGCTGGTATGCGCCGGTTGCAAAAGCGCAGATGCTGTTAAGATTAAGCCTGGAACTCTGGCTCTGGCCAGAAGGCTGATATCTGCACCTCTTGCCCAGGTTACCAGGTTGCGGGCCGACCTGTTCCAAAAAAAAGAACTATCAAGCCTGAATGCTGCTTTTTATGCTTATCACCTGGACCTGGGAGAAATTAAAACCCGTCGCCTTCTTCCTGAATAAGCTGTCTCTTTTCTCTTTCGGTTAAAAAAATAGATATTATTAAATAACCAATCAGTGGTAGAATAAGCTGTGAGGATCATTTGTCTGACTGTAGAATGGTTCAACCAGATTTCCCCGGGCAGTTTTTAAAGGCACCCGGTTTGTTCCTGAGCAGATTAACCTCGTATATTCTAAAAAGGAGGAAGTTTAATGGCCAAGGAGGTTCATTCCAGCAGCGCGGTGTATGGTTTAGGTTTTATCGGTGCGGCTATTTATTTCATCAGCCAGGCAGCTACATTCTGGACCGGAGTGCTTGGTTTTCTTAAAGCGCTTGTCTGGCCGGCTTTTTTAGTTTACGAAGCACTTAAGTATTTCAGGCTTTAACCTGATTGCAGTTTAAAAGCAAATCAGCAGAGAGTGCTTTAATTCAGGAGCCCTGTTGTTATTGCGATTCCATGAAGTGCTTATATAATTACAGGATCTGGGAGGTATTCAAGATGAGACGTAGTAAAGCAGCAGGTGAGAATATGTTTGAAGGATTCGGTATCACTTGCATGAGTGATGCTGCCATTGAACGTATTCATGACGCAACCCTGGAAGTTTTGAGGTTCACAGGTATCAAGGTATACAGTGAAGATGCCCTGGAAATATATCATGGCGGAGGCTGTGATGTTGACAGGGCCAACAGCACTGTTTGCTTTCCAGCGCATGTTGTTGAAGATTGTATTCAATCCGCCCCCCCGAGCTTCGTTCTGGCTGCCCGGGACCCAAAACATGATTATGTTATGGGTGGTAAAAGAGTCGGCTTTTGTAATTTCAGCTGTGGAGTGCAGATAGCCGATTTGGAAGATGGAACTATCCGAGATTCAACAAAAAAAGACACTGCGGATGTAGCCAGGCTGGTTGACTACCTTGATCAGTATGATATTCTTGATTGTCCCGTAGTGCCCCGCGATGTAAACCAGGCAGTATTTCCTCTGCATAATTATGAAGCCATGGTTTCAAATACAACAAAACACTGCAGCACTGCACCCTTTAATTTTAGGTTGACAGAGCTGGTTATAGAAATGGCTTCTGCAGTAGCCGGAGGCAGGGAAAACCTGCGAAAAAGGCCGATTATTTCTGCCGATGTCTGCCCGCAAAGTCCCCTGTCCCTTGCCAGGGAAACCTGTGAAACAATAATTGCTTATGCCAGGCATGATTTACCCGTCAATGTTCTTTCTATGGCCTTGGCCGGAGGGACCAGCCCTGTTACCCTGGCCGGAACCCTGGTTACCCATAATGCCGAAGTGTTGGCCGGGATCTGTCTCAGCCAGTTGACCAGGCGCGGTGCGCCAAATATTTATGGCAGTTCAACCACTATGATGGAAATGCGCCGGGGAACTGCTACTGTTGGATGTCCTGAAATGGCCATGCTGGGGGCCTGTGTTGCTGCTATGGCCAAAAGTTACCGAATCCCCAGTTTTTTAGCCGGTTCATAGACAGACAGTAAGCTGGGTGACCTTCAGGCCGGTCAGGAAAGGACTCTGACCCTGATGACCGCAGCGTTGGCAGGTGCCAACATGATATACGGTCTCGGTATGTTAGAGTTGGGAATGACCATGGATCACGGTTTGCTGGTTGCCGATAACGAGTTTGCCCGCATGGTAAGACGTATGCTTGATGGTGTGCCTGTCAATGATGAGACGATGGCTGTTGATGTGATAAGGGAGGTAGGTATCGGCGGCGAATTTGTCACACATCAGCATACCTATGATTATTTCAAAAAGAATCAGTCACAGAGCCGCTTGATTGATCGCAATACCCGTGGGGTATGGCAGGAAAACGGGGGGAGAGATATGCATACCCGCTGCAGCGAGTTTGCCCGGGAAATACTTACCACCCACAAGCCCGAACCACTGGCAGCAGGAGTAGCCGAGGTCCTGGGGGATATTATCAGGGAAGCAGAAAAAGAATATTCCTGAAAATGTGAGGAGGTTTGAAAAAACCTCCTTTCTAATTTGGTTTTATAAATAAAAGGCAAGTAAATATCTTGAAGGCCGGGGTGTCTGCTATGAAGAAAAAAATTATTTTAACTGTCATTATCATTGTAGCCATAATCGTTTTGGTTGCTGTTATAATGGTTAAGAGAGCTAACTCCAACTTGGAAAACCTGGCCGGGCTGCCTCTTGGCAATGTTGACCTGGAAGCTGTGAGTGACGGAAAATACAGCGGTTCTTATACAGCATTTCCGGTTTCAGCGGTAGTAGCAGTGACTGTCGAAAACCATCAAATTACCCGGGTTGACCTGATTGAGCATAGTCATGGACAGGGCGCTCCGGGAGAGGCGGTAATTGATCGGGTATTGCAGGATCAGAGCCTGCAGGTAGACCTGGTATCCGGGGCTACTTACAGCAGTAAGGTTATTCTCCTGGCTATTGAAGATGCTTTAAACCGGCTAAACAAAGAATAGTCGTTTAACCTTGATTTCTAAAGATTACTTCAAAGGGTGTTAATATAATTGTTAAAATAGGGGGGTATGCAGGATGAAAATAGGCATTATTATATATTCGCAAAGTGGGAACACACGCAGTGTTGCAGAAAAAATTAAGGATAAGCTGGTTTCATCCGGACACGATGCAGTTATTGATGAAATTAAGATCAGCGGAAAAATACCGGCTGAGCAGGGTAAGTTTGAAATTGATTCCAGCCCGTCGCCCGGGCAATATGATGCTCTGATTTTTGGCGCTCCTGTTCAGGCTTTTTCTCTTAATCCGGTTATGAAAAAATACATGGAAAGTCTGCCTCCCCTGGATGGTAAAAATACTGTTCTTTTTGTCACCAAGCGGCTGCCTCTGCTGTTTGCCGGAGGAACCGGTTCAATAGCGCTGATGAAGAAAGCATGTGAAACCAGGGGAGCAAAGGTTATCCAAACAGGCATGGTGGTCTGGGCAGAGAAAAAGCGCAATCAGTCAATTAAAGAAAACGTTGATAAAATTACTTCTGTATTTTGATAGATGTTGTGGCGCCGGCAGGTTTATCCGGCGCTATTGTTCTAACGAGTAAGGGAGCAGGATTAACTTTTGTCCGGTTCTACTTGACAATAGAGGCTGCAGTTGTTAGTATCTTAATAATCTAATAATACGGGCTGTGACGAAAAGAAGTAGCCGGAAAAACCCGGATAGCAGCGAGCCGGTGATGGTGCAAGATCGGCAGGGTGTGCGGTGAATGGCATTTCTGAGCCCCGGTTTATTGAGTGGGTTCTGTTTGACAGAATCAAGTAGGGTGGAACCGCGGGAAAGATCCCGTCCCTATGGCAATAGCAGCCAGGGACGGTTTTTTTTATAAAGGGGGATTTGAAATTGAACTTACAAACTATAATGATCAAGCTCCAGGAATACTGGGCATCCAGGGGATGCCTAATCTGGCAGCCCTATGATGTGGAAAAGGGAGCTGGAACAATGAATCCGGCTACATTTCTAAAATCACTTGGTCCGGAACCGTGGTCGGTTGCCTACATCGAACCTTCACGCCGACCTGCTGACGGGCGGTATGGTGAAAACCCCAACCGGCTTTACCAGCACCTGCAGTACCAGGTTATTCTAAAGCCGGCCCCGGCGGATATTCAGGAGCAGTATCTTGACAGTCTGGCTTACCTTGGCCTAAACCCGTTGGAACACGATATTCGTTTTGTTGAGGACAATTGGGAAGCTCCAACACTCGGCGCCTGGGGGCTGGGCTGGGAAATCTGGTTGGATGGAATGGAGATTACCCAGTTTACCTATTTTCAGCAGGTTGGAGGATTTGATGTTGAGCAGGTTCCGGTTGAACTGACCTATGGCCTGGAAAGGATAGCTATGTATATCCAGGATTGCGATAATGTTTTTGACCTGAAATGGACTGATGAAATAAGTTACGGTGAAGTTTTCCAGAGAGTCGAATGGGAACAGTCCAGTTACTGTTTTGATTATGCCGACCGGGAATTGCTTTTTCAACTGTTCAACAGTTATGAAGCTGAGGCTAAGCGCCTGCTTGAACTGGATCTGGTTTTTCCCGCTTATGATTATATTCTTAAATGTTCGCATACATTTAATAACCTTGATGCAAGGGGCGCGATCAGTGTTACTGAAAGAGCTGCATATATCGGAAGGGTGCGTACCCTGGCCAGGCTCTGTGCTGAATGTTATTTGAAGCAGAGAGAAGAGGCCGGTTACCCACTGCTGGCGAAAGGGGTGAACTAATGACATTGAACCATGATCTTTTACTGGAGATAGGTTGTGAAGAAATACCTTCCCGGTTTATACCAGGTGCAATGGAACAATTAAAAAAAGAAACAACCGCAATGTTGTCCGAAGCCCGTCTTGATCATGGCAAAATCGAAACCTGGGCAACGCCAAGGCGTTTAGTGCTAATGGTGCAAAGCCTGGAAGCCGAACAGGCTGATCTCGTAGAACAGGTTAAAGGACCGCCGGTAAACCGGGCTTATGATGAGCAGGGTAATCCGACCAGGGCGCTTGAAGGTTTCATGAAAAGCCAGGATGTGAAACTATCTGATCTTAAGCAGGAAACGA
This sequence comes from uncultured Syntrophomonadaceae bacterium, assembly GCA_964492615.1. GTDB lineage: Bacteria > Bacillota > Dethiobacteria > DTU022 > DTU022 > JAABTH01. Next base: position 87,029 of record CAZBKZ010000002.1, read on the forward strand.
TTAAAGAAGCTTCTTATATAGTGGTCGATAAAAAAATTATTGGGGAGCAGACAATAAAGCTATTACCCCGGTTTTTACCCGGACTGATTAACAAGCTCTCTTTTCCACGTCCCATGTACTGGACCACCAGGGAGATTCGCTTTGCCCGGCCGATACGCTGGATTCTGGCCCATTATAATAATAAGCCTGTTCGTTTCAGCTATGCCGGGATTGAATCCGGAAGTAAAACATACGGGCATAGATTCCTTGCCCCGGGACCCTTTGAAATCGACAATGCTAAATCTTACTTCAGATGCCTTGAAGGAAATTACATCATTCTCGACCAGGAGAGACGCCGTGAAGCAATAAGGAATCAACTGATGCAGAAAGCGGCAGAAAAGGGTGGGGAAGCGCTGATAGAGGAAGATCTTCTCGAGGAAGTTACTTACCTGGTTGAATATCCCGTTGCTGTTGACGGTTCTTTTAATCCTGCTTTTCTTGATTTGCCCCAGGAAGTGCCGATTACTTCTATGCAGAACCATCAGCGTTATTTTCCTGTGGTGGAGAAAGACAGCGGAAAGCTGATGCCGCATTTTATCGGGGTTAGCAACAACCGCTTTAATGAAAATATTAGAAAAGGGTATGCCAAGGTATTGCAGGCTCGCCTTGCCGATGGACGTTTTTTCTTTGATGAAGACCGAAAAGAGTCTCTTGAACACTATGTTTCCAGTCTGAAGAGTGTTATCTTTTTGGAATCACTTGGCAACCTGGATCAAAAACGCAGCAGGCTCATTGAGCTGACACAAGAGATGGGGCAATCCCTGGAACTGGAAAAAGCTGTTATAGAGGGAGCAAAAAGAGTGGCACACCTGTGCAAGGCTGACCTGGTTACCAGTATGGTTAAAGAGTTTCCTGAACTGCAGGGTGTTATGGGACGGGAATATGCCAGGTTAAGTGGGGAAGAAGAACGAGTAGCTCTTGGTATTTACGAGCATTACCTGCCTCGTTTTGCGGGAGATCTTCTGCCGGCAAGCCTCGAAGGAGCACTGGTGTCGCTGGCTGATCGTCTTGATACCCTGGCCGGTTGTTTTGCCGTCGGGATCGAACCTACCGGATCGCAGGATCCTTATGCCCTGCGCCGCCAGGCCCAGGGAGTTATAGCAATTCTGTTAGGGCAAGAGATTAATCTTTCCCTGGAGGATTGCTTAGGTCAGGCACTGGACATACTGTCGACCGACCTTGATCTTAACCAGGAACGAAAAGAAGAGCTGGGCAATGTCCTGCGCGATTTTCTGATTCAGCGTATTCGCTTTGCTCTCCAGGAGAAAGGGATCGAGCATGATGTTATTGAGGCTGTGCTTGCCGTACCCTTTGACAACGTTGCCGGTTTATTTAATAAGGCAGTAGTAATTGAAGAGTTTTTGCAAGGTCCTTTGCTTGACGATGTTATCACTGCCTACAATCGGGTGGCGAATCTGGCCAAAAATGCCAAAGGTACTGCTGTTGATAAATCCCTGTTTGAAGATATTTCAGAGAAAGAACTTTACAGAACCATGCAGGCGGTTGAAAATGCACTTAAAGGAGTGGAGGAGCCGGAAAAACGGCTTAAGAAACTCCAGCTTTTCAGGCAACCAGTTGATCATTTCTTTGATAATGTAATGGTCATGGTTGACGATGAGGTTTTAAGGAACAACAGGCTTAACATGCTGGCTGCCTTAAAAACAACTTTTAATCGAATGGCTGATTTTTCTAAATTACAGGCTCCGTAAAGAAATATATAAATAGCAGGAAGAATACTGCCGGATAGAGTATATATTATTATCCGGCAGTCTGTTTTTAAGGTATTTAAAAAAAGGAGACTTCATAATGTCAGAAGCATCGGGCAGGCCGATCGTTTATATTGTGTCCGATTCAATTGGGGACACGGCTGAATTCGTGGTTAAGGCTGTTGCTTCCCAGTTTGATTCAGTTGATTTGAAGGTGAGAAGAGTGCCTTTTGTCGAGGATCATGAGCAGATCAGGAGTGTACTTAAAGAAGCTTCCGAATGCAACGCGATAATTGCTTATACTCTTGTGGTTCCGGAACTGCGTCATGCTATGGAGGAGGAAGCGGGTAAATATACAGTGGCAACGGCAGATATTTTAGGTTCCCTGATGGAAGCGTTCAGCCAGATTACCCGGAAAGAGCCTTACCTTGAGCCGGGGCGTGTCCGACGTCTGGATGAACAGTATTTTAAACGTGTTGCCGCTGTAGAGTTTGCTGTCAAGCACGATGATGGCAAGGATCCCCGCGGGTTACTCAAGGCTGAGGTGGTGTTGATAGGAATATCACGAACTTCGAAGACCCCTTTAAGTATGTACCTAGCCCACCAGGGGGTAATGGTGGCTAACCTGCCCCTGGTTCCCGAGGTGGAACTTCCCGAGGAGCTGTTCTGGATTTCTCCGGAGAAAATCATCGGCCTGATAATAAATCCGGCACAATTGAGACAGATCAGGCAGGAACGCCTCAAAGCTCTCGGGCTGGGAGATGATGCCGATTATGTCAATATGGAACGCATAGAGGAAGAGCTTGCTTATGCCCGGCGTGTCATGAAAAAATTAGGTTGTACTGTATTTGATGTCTCAAATAAAGCAGTAGAAGAAGTTGCAAACCGCATCTTACAAATTACAAAAGGAGGCCAGGTAAATTGAAACAGGGCCATTATGTCTATCAATTTTCCCAGGGCGATCAATCAATGAAAACACTTCTCGGAGGGAAGGGAGCTAATCTTTCTGAAATGGCCCGAATCGGGCTGCCAGTCCCCCCTGGATTTATTGTAACTACCGAAGCATGTAATGAATACTTAAGCCGTGATGATGGCATTTGGCCCGATCTTGAAGAAGAGGTTCTTGCCAACCTGGCTTTTCTGGAAAAAAATACGGGAAGAATTTTTGGCGGAACGCCGCTCCTTTTACTTTCTGTCCGGTCGGGAGCAGTTATTTCCATGCCTGGGATGATGGATACAGTTCTTAACCTGGGTATGAACAGTGAGACATTGGAAGTGCTGGCTGCAGAATCAGGAGATCGTCGTTTTGCTCTTGATTGCTACCGTCGTTTTATCCAAATGTTTGGCGATGTTGTTTTAAAAATTGAGCACCATCTGTTTGAAAATATATTAACCGAAGCCAGGCAGGGAAAAAAGGTGCGAACAGATGCTGAACTGGAAGAGCAGGATTTGGAAAAAATTATTCGTGATTTTCTTCAGCTTGTCTACAAACAAACCGGTGCCCATTTCCCTACTGATCCCAGGCAGCAGCTTCTCAAGGCCGTAGAAGCTGTTTTCCAATCATGGAATACTAACCGGGCGGTTGTATACCGCAAGGCCAATCGAATTCCCGATACCCTTGGAACAGCAGTCAATATTCAGACCATGGTTTTTGGTAACCTGGGTGACGACAGCGGTACCGGGGTTGCTTTTACGCGCAATCCGTCAACAGGTGAGCGTGGCCTTTATGGAGAGTACCTGTTTAACGCCCAGGGGGAGGATGTGGTTGCCGGAATACGTACCCCTCATCCAATCAAGGACCTTGACAGCGATATGCCGGCAGTCTACCGGGAGTTTCAGCAGATCTGCAACAAGCTGGAAAATCACTACCGGGATATGCAGGATATTGAATTTACTATAGAAAAAGGACGACTTTTTATGCTCCAGACCCGGACAGGAAAGCGGACTGCTCCTGCAGCTATTCGCATTGCTGTTGATATGGTTGAAGAAGGGCTAATCAACAAAACGGAGGCTTTGCGCCGTGTTGATCCTGAGCAGCTGGAACAGCTATTGCACAGGCGTGTTGATCCCGATGCAGCATTGAATTATGTTGCCCGGGGTTTACCTGCTTCACCCGGCGCTGCCTGCGGCAAAGCCGTATTCGATGCAGACAGGGCTCAGGATATGGCTCAAAACGGAGAAAAGGTTCTCCTCGTTCGCCCCGAAACAACGCCTGATGATATCCATGGTATTATTGCAGCCCAGGGTATTCTGACCAGCAGGGGAGGAATGACTAGTCATGCCGCTGTTGTAGCCCGGGGCATGGGAAAACCCTGTGTCTCCGGTTGTGAAGAACTGCAGATTGACCTCGCCCGGGGCAAATTTACAATAAAGGGTGAGGAGTGTAAAGAAGGAGTAATTATTTCAATCGACGGCACAACGGGAAGGGTTTTTATCGGTGAGGTTCCTATGATTGAACCGGAAATGACGGCAGAATTCAGAAAGCTGATTGGATGGGCTGATGAAGTGCGCCGACTAAAAGTGAGGGCTAATGCCGATAATCCCGAAGACGCGCGTAAAGCGATCGAGCTTGGAGCCCAGGGTATAGGTCTTTGCCGGACTGAGCATATGTTTATGGCCGCAGATCGTATTCCTGTGGTTCAAAGAATGATCCTCGCTTCAAATCTGGATGAAAGGAATATTGCTCTGGAAGAACTCTTACCGATGCAGCAGGATGACTTTAAAGGTATATTCAAAGAAATGGCTGGTTTCCCGGTAACTATACGCCTGCTTGATCCGCCGTTGCATGAATTCCTGCCTGATCGGGAAGAATTGGTGGTTGAGTTGGCCCGAATGCGCTGGGAAGGTTCAGCAGATGCTCCAATGAAAGAAAAAGAAAAGTTGCTGCAGAAGGTTCAGGCTCTTTCAGAATTTAATCCCATGCTCGGTCACAGGGGATGCCGTCTCGGCCTGGTTTATCCTGAAATTTACCGTATGCAGGTCAGGGCAATATTCCTTGCGCTATTTGAACTGCTGGAAGAAGGCATGCAGAAAGATAAGCTTAAACCCGAAATAATGATCCCTCTGGTTGGTCACAGGGAAGAAATGGTCAGGATGAAAGAGCTCGTTGATCAAACGGCAGCGCTGGTTTTTGATCAAAAAGGTGAAGAAATTCCCTACCTGGTTGGAACGATGATTGAACTTCCCAGGGCCTGTATGGTTGCTGATCAACTTGCCGAATCAGCTTCTTTCTTCTCTTTTGGCACCAACGACCTGACTCAGACAACGCTTGGTTACAGCAGGGATGATTCAGAAGGCAAATTTCTTCCTTTCTACCTGCAGCACAAAATATTACCAGCTAACCCTTTTGCCGAATTTGATCGCGAGGGAGTGGGAGGCCTGGTTGAAATAGCCATGGAAAAAGGTCGCTCAACCAGGGATAATTTGAAAGTTGGAGTTTGTGGAGAACACGGTGGCGATCCTGCATCAATAGAATTTTTTCACTCACTGGGGCTCGACTATGTAAGCTGTTCTCCTTATCGACTACCGATTGCCCGCCTGGCGGCAGCCAGGGCAGCCCTATAAAATGGAAAAATAAGAAGATTCAATCTTATATTTGTCAATTCAGATAAACAGGAGAAAGTTTTTTTTTGGCGAATAGTTAATGAGTTAAAATAGTTGCAAGGAGTGATCTAATTGTCCCAACATGGCAAACATGGTTTGGTTTTGGAAAATATTTACCCTCCCTGTCAGTCAGCATGCCCGCTGCACCAGGGCTGTCGCGATTACCTGCTGGCTATAGCCACTGGTGATTTTGACAACGCGCTGTCTGTAATTAAAGAAACAAACCCACTTCCTTTCGTATGCGGAACAATTTGTGCACATCACTGCGAGGATGAATGCCGCCGTAATGATGTTGATAAGCCGCCATCGATCAGGGCCCTGAAGCGTTTCGCAGTCGAATACGGAAAAGCCAGGGTTAAACCTCTCGCAGACGGGTTGAAAGTAGAAGGAAAAGTAGCGATTATAGGTGCCGGGCCAGCCGGCCTGACTGCTGCTTTTGACCTGGCAAGAATGGGGGCCGAAGTCACCGTTTATGATCGGGAGAGTGCCGCCGGTGGAGCTGTTCGACATTATATTCCCCTTTACAGGTTGCCCGATGAAGCAGTGGATAAGGATATTGATGAAATTGCAGAACAGGGTGTAAAGTTTGAATACGGTGTAGAACTCGGAAAAGATATTACTATCGAAAAACTTGAGCAGGAAGGTTATCAGGCTATTCTCCTGGCCATGGGGTTACCGGTCAGCCGGGGGCTTAATATTCCCGGGGCAGATGGAGAAGGTATATTAAACGCCCTGCCATTTTTACAGTCTGTAAAAAGAGATAGTTTCAAGTTTGAAGGTAATCCAACTGTTATTGTAATTGGCGGGGGCAACGTAGCCATGGATGTGGCCCGTTCTGCGGTAAGGGCAGGAGCCGGAAAAGTGAAGCTTGCCTGTCTGGAATGCGACGAAGAGATGCCTGCTTTTGAATGGGAGATTGAAGAAGCCAGAGAAGAAGGCGTAGAGATAAACACTTCCTGGGGTCCGAAAGCTGTAGCCAGGGAAAACGGAAAAATCAAAGGTCTGGAAGTGGTAGAGTGCACTTGTGTATTTGATCCTGACGGGCGTTTTAATCCGGTTATGAATGAAGACAGTAAAAATCTGTTGTCCGGTGACATAGTTATTTTTGCCATTGGGCAGGGTGGCGATCCTGAGCCAGTACGTGATGAAATCGATATTGATGAACGGGGTCGTGTAGTATACAACAGCCGCACAATGACCACAAGCCGCAAAGGTGTCTTTGGTTGTGGTGAAATGATGATGGGCCCCGGGACTGCTGTTCAGGCCATGGCCAACGGACGTCAAGCGGCAGAAGCAGTGGCAGCTTACCTGGAAGGAAAGCCATTTGACTCGGCGGAGCTTGAAGAAGTGCCCGAGCTGGAAAAGCTTGATCCGAAAGTTGTTGGTGAAATAGATAAGGTTGCTAGGCTGGATATTCCCATGATGACTCCCGAGGAAAGGGTCCGTCATTTTAAACAAGCTGAACTTGGCTATGATGTGGAGACGGCAATTCGTGAAGCAAGGCGCTGCTTAACCTGTGCGGCAGGAGCTTGCCAGGACGAGGATTTATGTGTTCACTGCCTCACCTGTGTCCGTATTTGTCCCTACGATGTCCCGGTTGTTAATGAGGAAGGAAGGGTTACAATTCGCAATGAGCAATGTCAGGCTTGCGGGTTATGCCTGAGTGCCTGCCCCGTTTATGCAATTAAGTTCAGAGCGCCTTACGTGGAGGATGCGGTCAATTCTATTGATCCTGCAGTGCAAAAGGCTCTTAAAAAGCGTAATGGAAAACCGGCCATACTGGCTATAACATGTGCTTACGGTGCCTTTGCGATGCCTGAATTTGTAAATAAGGAACATGAAAATTATGAAGTTGTCCGCTATCCCTGTGTCGGTAAGCTCGACTCCGTAGATTTACTAAAAGCATTTGAACTGGGGATTGATGGGGTTGTTGTTATCGGTTGTGCCGATAGCGAAAAATTTAATTGCCAGTATAAAGATGTTGGCTACTGGGCACAAAAGAGGGTTGAGCATGCCTGTGACCTGCTTGAGACTCTCGGTATGGAGAGAGACAGGGTTGCTTATGCTGAGTTGGCCGGTGAGAGTATGGATAATTTTGATAATCTGATTGAAGAAGCAGTCGCCAGGATAAAATAAGCTGATTGTTTTTTATATCTTATTTCCTGTAAAGATCCCCCGGCAGTTAATTAAGCCGGGGGATAAATTTTCTTTCTCCACAATCGGCTATACCGGTTTAGTAACCCCAAAATGTTTTAAGCAGGAATGGTTGCAACGATGTCGAATTGAATATTAACAGGTTTATAAGCCTGCCAGTGAGGAGACCCATTAAAGGTTTATAACCTCTTACCAATTATATCAGGGATCGCCTCGTCTCTTTCGGAGATGGGGTTTTGTTATCTATACGGGAGCAGGTGCAGCAAATGGCTATCCGGGGAATTCCGGAAGAAATAATTGATGAAATAAGGCATAGCACTGATCTTGTTGCCCTGGTCGGTGAGTACATTAAGCTGGAACGCAGGGGTAGAAACATGGTAGGGCTTTGCCCGTTTCATAATGAAAAAACACCATCTTTCACAGTTTCTCCCGAAAAACAGCTGTTTCATTGTTTTGGCTGCGGAGTATCAGGAAATGCCTTCAGCCTGATTATGCAGTTGGAAAAAATGACTTTTCCGGAAGCGGCCAGGTATTTGTCAAGAAGGGCCGGGATAAAAATTCCTGAGCAGCACTCATCAACCCCTCAGCAGGAGAGTCTGAAAGAAAAGATTTATAAGATTAACCTGATTGCCACCAGGTTTTATGCTTACCAGCTTCAAAAAAGTGATCGGGGGGGAAAGGCCCTTGACTATCTAATAAAACGAGGGGTTACCAACGAGTCTGTAGAAACTTTCATGCTTGGTTATGCCGGTGAAGAGTGGACCGGATTCCTTAATTTTGCCCGGGAAAAGGGAGTATCAACCGATTTGATGATTAAGGCAGGTCTTATTTCTCCGGGACGTGAAAAAGGACACTATGATCGTTTTCGTAACAGGATTATTTTTCCTATATTCAACATGGCGGGGAGAATTGCAGGCTTTGGCGGAAGGCTTTTAATGGAAGGTGATAAGACTGGTCCCAAGTATCTTAATTCGCCCGAGACGGCTGTTTTTAATAAGGGAGCCCTGCTGTATGGTTTGAATTTTGCCCGGACGGAAATAAGGAAACAAAAAATAGCTATTGTGATGGAAGGATATACCGATGTTATTACTTCATACCAGGCAGGTATAAAAAATGTAGTCGCTTCCCTGGGCACAGCTCTTACTGTCGAGCAGTGCCGTTTGCTTCGCGGTCAGGCAGAAACGGTAATAACAGCTTATGATGCTGATATCGCCGGTGAAACGGCAACCTGGCGCGGACTGTCTCTTTTGCAGTCCACAGGCTGTCTGGTCCAGGTGGTTGAACTGCCCGTCGGAGGAGATCCCGATTCATTGATCAGAAAAGAGGGTTCAGAAAAATTTAAGCAACTGCTGGATCATGCTCTTCCCCTGATTGAATACAGGTTGCAGCGCTTAAAAGAAAAGTATGATTTAAAGAACGAAACGGGAAGGGTCAGATATATAAATGAATTAATGCCTTTCCTTTTATCGGCAGTGAATCAGGTAGAGCAGGATATTTATCTTAGGAAAGCGGCTGAAGAACTTGGTGTGGGAGAGGATGCCCTGCGCAGGGAGTTAAAAAAAAGACGTCATAAAAAAAGTCATGACAATAAAGAAGGTAATAGCGCTATATCGGTCGAAGTAACTTCAGGTGGAATTCGCATGGCTGAAAAAATATTAATTTCTTTAATGGTTCAGAGCAAGGATATTGCTGAACAAGGGCGAAATCTTATTAAGCCGGATTATCTTGATGATGAAAATGTGAAAGCAATCTTCAATAAAATATGGAACCTCTATGATGCCGGAGAGGTCGTAAGTGCAGAAAAACTAATTAATAGTTTTGAAGATGACCGGACAGCCGGTATTGTTGCAGAAGCGGTGACCAGCCCGGAGTTGGAGGATTTATCGCCACAGGCAAGAAAAAGTAATTTTCATGATAGCGTTAATTCGATATACAGGCGTTGGGTTGACAAACAGCTCGGCGAGTTGCAAAAAAAACGGGAAGCATTAGAAGCGCAGGGTCTGACTGAAGAAGCAAATGAATTATTTCTCCGGGAAAGTAAATTATCGCTGGAGAAGAAGGCAGGCAGCCCCGGCCGCCTGGCGAAAGGAGGGGATTTCAATGGCTAAGGATACAGGAAAAACAGTATCACTGGAAGATGCCCAGAATGAGCTTTTCGAACGGGGTAAAAGCAAAGGGTCAATTGCTTACAAAGAAATCATTGAAACCCTGCAACCATATGAACTCTCAGTTGAAGCACTTGATAATTTCTATGATCGTCTTGCCCAGTACGGAGTAGAAGTTATTGACGATCCGTCTACCGATTTGCGTGAAAGCACAGCAGACAGTGATTCTGAAGAAGAAACAAAGTCTGAAGCCAGCGACATTTCCACTGTGCCGGAAGGGGTAACGGTAAATGATCCCGTGCGTATGTATTTGAAAGAAATTGGGAAAATTCCGCTCCTGACTTCGGAAGAAGAAATTGAACTGGCCCAGGCTATAGAACAAAACAATGATGAAGCCAGGAGGCGTCTTGCTGAAGCAAACCTGCGCTTGGTAGTCAGTATAGCAAAGAAATATGTTGGACGGGGAATGCTATTTCTCGATTTAATTCAGGAAGGAAACCTTGGTCTGATCAAGGCTGTTGAAAAATTTGATTACAGGAAAGGTTATAAATTCAGTACTTACGCTACCTGGTGGATAAGGCAGGCTATAACAAGAGCTATAGCAGATCAGGCGCGAACTATCCGAATTCCAGTGCACATGGTAGAAACGATCAACAAATTAATCCGTATCCAGCGCCAGCTGGTTCAGGAACTGGGACGTGAACCGCTTCCGGAAGAAATTGCCCAGGAAATGAATATCAGTGAGGATAGAGTCAGAGAGATCCTTAAGATAGCACAGGAGCCTGTATCGCTGGAGACTCCTATTGGCGAAGAAGACGATAGCCATCTTGGTGATTTTATCGAGGATCATGAAGCCCAGGCTCCTGCAGATGCAGCAGCATTCGAGCTTTTAAAAGAACAGCTGGAAGATGTTCTTGATACTCTTTCAGCAAGGGAAGAAAAAGTTCTTAGATTGCGATTCGGGCTTGATGATGGGCGATCCCGCACTCTTGAAGAGGTGGGCCAGTTCTTTGGCGTTACCAGGGAAAGAATAAGGCAGATTGAAGCCAAGGCACTGCGTAAACTTCGTCATCCGATGCGCAGCAAGCGATTGCGTGATTACCTGGAATAGTTACGATGGTATATTCAACTATAAAAAGAGCATTGATATAATGCTCTTTTCTTATTTTTCATATGGAATACCTTTCTTCAATACAGCCCCCTTAGCGGCGGAACCTGCAAGCTGCCGGTAACGTTCAAGCAGGCCGGGAGCAAAAATCTTATTCGGGGGTGCCGGCTTGCGTCCGGAAAGTACCTTTTCTTCTACCATCAGGTCGATATGTCTGTCGGGAATACTGATTTTGATCAGGTCGCCTTTTTCGACCAGAGGTAACAGGCCGCCTGCTGCTGCTTCGGGTGAAACATGGCCGATACACATTCCCCGCGATGAGCCGGAAAAGCGGCCATCGGTAATTACGGCGGCTCCACTGTTCATTCCCGAAAGCAGGGAGCTCAGCATGTGCATTTCTCGCATACCAGGTCCCCCGGCCGGTCCTTCATAACGGACAACTACCAGATCCTTTTTATTTATTTTTCCAGCCAGCGCAGCCCTGACAGCTTCTTCCATGGAGTCAAATGGAAGAGCCGGTCCTTCCATGCGATCGGGACAACCTCTCAGGGCACCGGTTTTAATAACCGCTCCTTCCGGGGCCAGGTTGCCGTATAAGACAGCCAGACCACCCCCTGAGTGGAGAGGTTTATCCAGCGGTCGGATTACCCTGTTACCCCGGATGGGTAACCGTTTTCGGAGGTATATATCAATGGCCTCGCCAAGCTTAACACCGCCTACAGTTTTTACTTCCATGTTAACTAAAGGAGTAAGTTCTCTTAAAAGCGCCGGGATACCTCCTTCGTGGTAGAGCTCAGAAAGGGGGTAATTACCGCCGGGCAGCAGATCACAAAGATGAGGAACTTTTGTTGAAAGTTGCTCAAAGTCAGAAAGATCAAGTTTTAGCTCAGCCTCATTTGCCAGGGCAAGGAGGTGAAGAATGCTGTTGGTTGATCCGCCCAGGGCCATATCGGTAGTTATGGCATTAAGCAGCGAATCTCTCGTAATAATATTCCTGGAATTTATTCCGCTTTCTATCAATCTTATAATGGTTTCACCGGAGGCGCGGGACAACCTTATCTTTTCTGCGCTCCTGGCAGGTGATGCTCCCATGCCAGGCAGAGTCATCCCCAGCGATTCTGCCAGGCACGACATTGTATTGGCAGTGCCCAGCATGGAACAGCTGCCGGCTCCGGGTATGGCTGCTTCCTCAATGGCTTCCAGTTCAGATTTACTGATTTTTCCCGATACCGCCGCTCCGGCCAGCTCGCGCATGCTGCTCAGGGTCAAATTTTCATAAGTGCCGCAGCGGCCTGCTTCCATACAGCCGGATGTTACCATAATTGCAGGAATATTGAGACGAAGGGCAGCCATTAACTGACCTGGTACTATTTTGTCACAGCCACAGAGCAGGACCAGCCCATCCAAACAGTGGGATCTGGCCATTATTTCTATGGTATCGGCAATATTCTCCCGGCTCGGCAGAGAATAACTCATTCCGGTATGTCCCTGGGCCAGGCCGTCACATACGGCACAGGTGTGAAATTCTCGTGCAATACCACCCCCGGAATGTATCCCTTCGCGAATAGCTGCAGCCATTTCATTAAGATGGATATGCCCCGGAACTATATCGGTCCAGGAATTAGCCACCCCGATAAGAGGTTTTTCAAGATCGGTGCGGTTAAGTCCCAGGCCGAGCAGAAGCGCCCGATGAGCTGCTCTTTCCGGACCCTGCGTCAAATTAAAAGCTGATTTATTAGCCATGATCACAAAAACGCCTCCCTGGAAAAAGTCATTTCAGGATTTTTTAGATAAATTCAGATCTCAAAAATAGTTACTTATATTTTCACACTGCAGCCCCTGGCAGACGACTCCTGAACAGCCAGGGTCAGGGCCAGGGCGTTTCTTCCTGCCAGAGAATCAAGGCGGGGTTGACGGCCTTCTGAAATTGCCTCCAGCATATCTTCAGTTGCCAACCTAAAGCTCTCTTCCCATGCAGCCGAAATATTTTCATAAGCCGTGGTTATTCCCTTTTTATAAAGTTCAAGAGGCGGGCGGTTCTGGAGGCGGCCGGTACAACGGTTAACAAATATAATGCCACTTGTCCCGGTTATTTCCAGGCGGCTTTCGTCGGCATAATGTTTCGTATCAATTTCCAACTCCGGGGCCATAACGACATCCATAACTCCGTAGGCTCTGCCCCGGCTGTATTTCCACATGATCATTGATGGAACATTTACTTTGAGGCCGCTACCGGGAATAATTTCGCTGTAATCTGTCCAGGCGAATACTTGTTCTACTGCACCGAGCAGGTAAAGGATTAGGGAAAAATTATGGTAATTGTGATCAAACATAATTGGGCAGCCTCCGCCAGTTTGCGGGTTAAAACGCCACTGCCATGCATCAAGCGGTATGTCCCAGGCAGCGGGGCTGCAGCCACAGCGCACCCTCAGATTAACCGACAGCGGTTCACCGATATCCCCGTTTTCAATCATTTCCCTGGCTTTGACATATGGCGGGTAATAAACAAAATTTTCGTATACCCTGAAGATGGTTTCAGAAGCTTTTACTGCTGCCACAATCCTGTCAGCTTCATCCAGATTTATAGCCATTGGTTTCTGCAGTGAAACATGTTTGCCCGCTTCAATGGCGGCAATTGCCATATCACAATGCAGATGATGGGGGGTAAGGATTTCAATCAGGTCTACTTCAGGGTCGGCCAGGATATCTTTGTAACTGCTGTATATTTTTTCTGCCTGCCACAATGCTGCTTTGGCGGCAGCTTTTTCATGATCAGGATCATAAAGCCCGTAAATCCTGCCTTTTCTACTATGGTGGTAACCAAGGGCGTGCAGATCGGATATTCGTCCACAGCCTGCGAAGACTGTTTTTATCATGGTTAGAACCCCCAGGTTTTATTATTGTCCTAGCTCTTCTTCACTGCGGGCCCGGGTATATTCACTGCGGATATCTTTCAGATATTCCGGTACAGGCACATCCCACCACCCTGTTGCTTTTCCACCGGACCAGGGGTAGTTGCGGTTGACCATAACCTCCAGTAAATATATTTTATTTGAAGCTAACGCTTTTGCCAGTGCCGGCGCCACCTCACCAGGATTTGATACTCTCGTTGATTCAACCCCAAATGCTTTTGCCAGCTCTTTAAAATCGGGAGTAACTATTTCTCCCGAGTGGCTGCGGAACTCCGTGGCGAAACGCCTCGCTTCCCCGTATACGTCGTGTTGGAGATCGCGGATTGATAAGAATCCGCCGTTGTTCAGAACGATTACGACCACGGGTATATTGTATTGAACCGCGGTAGCCAGTTCCTGCCCGGTCATCAGGAAATCACCATCGCCAACCAGGGCAACCACAGCCTGCCCGGGCTTGGCCAGCTTAACTCCAAGGGCTGCCGGGAGTGAAAAGCCCATTGTCGAAAAGCCGCCGGTTGTCACCAGGGTACCCGGTTCATAGAAAGGGAATTCCTGGAATACCTGGGCCTGACTGTGACCTGAAGAGGTTACCAGGTAACCGTCTCTTGGCAAAACGGAACGGATTTCAGCCAGAGCACGGGAAACAGTAACAGGGCTGAGATCATCACCACGCAGCGCTGCCAGTTCCTGTAGCCAGCGGCTGCGTATATTCTCTATTTCAATGGTATAAGGCTCATTTCTATAATCAAACCCAGTTTTCCCAACCTCTTCGTTTATTGAAGCTAAGGCTATTTTTGCATCACCGGTTAAACCGATCTCCACCGGATAGTTCTTGCCGATTTCGGCCGGGTCCAGGTCCAGATGAATCAATTTTGCAGGTGGTATATTGAAGCTCGAATTACGGCGATATGAGGAGGTGGTTTCGTCTGCGAATCGGCAACCTGCTGCTAATATAACATCTGCCCTCGAAGCCAGGGTATTTCCGCAGGTTGTCCCCTTGGAGCCGGCGTGCCAGGCATAGAGAGGGTGGTCCTCGGGAAATGCGCTTTTCCCAGCCATGGTGGTAATTACAGCAGCACCTGTTCGCTCGGCAAGTTTGATCAGTTCTGCTGAAGCGCCTGAACGAAGAATTCCTCCACCGGCCAGGATAAGCGGACGCTTTGCATTGGTTAGAAGGCCGGCTGCTTTCGATATATCGGCCGGGTCTGGGCGGCAGGACAATGCGGGGTGGTCAAATCGCAGACTTTCCCCTTTAACATCTGCACTTTCTGCCTGCACATCCATGGGCAGGGCAATTGTCGCCGGCCCGGGCCTGCCATGGCGCATGGCCAGAAAAGATCGATTCAGGGCATGGGGCAGTTGTTCAACCCGCCCTGCCAGTTGAGAAAAACGGGTCAGCGGGCGCAGGGCATTCAATGAGTCTGCAGCCCGGTTGCGTTCTATTTCCTGCAGAACACCTTTTCCGAACATATAAGTATGCGTTTCACCAATCAGGGCCAACATTGCGGTCGAATCAACATAAGATGTGGCCAACCCGATAGCAAGGTTTAAAGCTCCCGGGCCGATAGAAGTAAAAATAGCAGCCGGTTTGCCGTTAACCCGGTAATAACCGTCAGCCATGTGTGCTGCACTTTGTTCATGTCTGACCAGGTAAAGCGGTAGCTTCTCTCTATATTCATAAAAAGCATCGACCAGGGCAAGGCAACCATGACCGGGAATTCCCGCTACCCAGGGAACACCGTTTTCGATCAAGGCCCGGGTTATAATTTGTCCTCCTGTTAAACGCATTACGCATACAGCCTCCTTGACTTCATTTAACCATATATTAACAATAAATAATATTTCGCGCTATCTAAAGGAATTCCTGCCTGACAGTTAGAATTGTCTAAACAATCCTCTTATAGTAGAATTGATGAAGATAGTAATTGACTGCTGCAGGCTGAGTATATCCAGGAATTTCGGTGGGTCTGAACCGGATTGTGAAAAGATTACCTGAAGAAAGCAGGTGTGCTCTTGGCTGAGTATATTGAAAAAGTAGAACTACACGAAGGAAAGCTTTCATTTTGGACCAAGTTCGGTTTTGGTATATGTGACCTGGGTGGTAACCTCTTTTTTACAATGATGGGTTTTTACCTGCTCTATTTTATGACTGATGTGGTTGGTTTGGCAGCGGGTCTGGCAGGTACGGCCCTGATGATTGGTAAAGTATGGGATGCGATTACAGATCCGACAATCGGTTACCTGTCGGATAGAACCAGGTCACGCTGGGGAAGAAGAAGGCCTTACATGTTCATCGGTTCTTTTTTGCTTTTTGGAATGATGATTGTCATGTTCACCGCTCCCGAGCTGGGAAGCCAGGGGCAGTATTTCGCCTGGGCGGCAATTATGTACTGCCTGCTCTGTACTGCTTACACCCTGGTTAATATTCCTTATGGCGCTTTAACGCCTGAACTGACCACCGATTACAATGAAAGAACTGTAGTGAATGCTTTTCGTATGAGTAGCGCGGTGATCGGAACCCTGGTCGGAGCCGGACTGGTTTTACCCATAGTTGGTCTTGCAGCAAGTGTAAAAGCAGGTTGGACCCTGACTGGGGTCGTTATGGGAGCAATTATGATGGTAACGGCCCTGGTTACAGTATTTTCAGTCCGGGAACCTGTTCACGGAGAGCTGCCTCCACGACAGAATATATTCAAATCTTACGCCCAGGTGCTTGGCATGAAGGCATTTCTAACCTGCCTGATCCCTTGGACTATGCACATTACCGGGGTTACAATAATCCAGGGAGCCCTGCTCTATTTTTACATCTATCTTTTCGGCAGTGAGAGTGGTTTTCAACTTGCCCTTGTTGCCCTGCTGGTCAGTTCAATGGTATTCATTCCTGTTTGGACTGTGATATCGGGTAAAATCGGTAAAAAGAAAAGCTATAACATCGGTATGGCAATCGTTGCCCTTGCAGTTATGATACTTTTCTTGATTGGTAACAGGGTGGCGATGGAGTTTACTTATTTAATAATGGTCTTTGCAGGATTTGGTTTTGCCACCCAGTATGTTATGCCATATGCTATTGTCCCTGATGTAGTGGAATATGATTATGCCGAAAATGGGGTTAGAAGAGAAGGAGTTTTTTACGGTCTCTGGACCTTAACCAGTAAAATTGGCCAGGCCTTCGCCATTGCATTGAGCGGGTGGACCTTGAGCGCTTTCGGGTATATTCCTGATGTTGCCCAGAGTGATCTTTCGCTGCTCGGGATTAGGCTTCTATGCGGCCCCATCCCGGTGGTCTTTTTTGTTATAGGTATTATTGTTCTCGCTTTTTACCCCATAACCAGGGAGAAGTATGAAGAAATTTTACAGAAGATTGCTCTTCGTGATGCGAAATAGCTTGACGGGCATAGCTTCATTAAGTATAATAACTAATGCTGGTGATGCTCCTCAGTAGCTCAATGGCAGAGCGACCGGCTGTTAACCGGTAGGTTGCAGGTTCGAGTCCTGCCTGGGGAGCCAGAAAAACAACGGTACTTCTTCAAGAAGTACCGTTTTTTTATTAAGCGGCTTATTTGTTAAGCTAATCTTTTATCCCTGCGCCATTCGCAGCGGTTTCGTTTAGAACAGAAATCACAGGGAGAAACTGCATCGTTTAAGTTTTTACCCCGGGGAATTACAAGGGATACAGATTTGCGGGGAATCATCAGGAAGCTGGTTGTCAGTCTGACCCCGATTTTTTCAGCCGGTAAGACAGAGAAAACCTGACCCTGCTGCTCGATCGGCCATCCTTCCTGCCCGGGCTGGGCCCGCATACCGAGATCAAGGCCGAGCTTATAGGCCTCCGAGCTGATAATATCTTCTACCTTCTGGCTCACTTTACCGACAGCGGCAATACCTGCTCCGTCAAGAGCCAGTGCTTTTACAGGATTTTCCTTCATCATTTCAGCAACTCTTTCTTCAAGAGCTTCGCCGATAGTACAGATTGCTATATTCAGGTGATCTGCCCCGGACAAAGCTTTTGCAACAAGGGTTCCTTCAAAAGCCCCGCCTTCGAAAAAGATAGTTTTATGTTCAAAATTCGTTACCCGGGCAGCTGTGTAAAGAGCAGCAGGTTTAAGAAGTGAGTGAGTCTCTTCCAGGACCGATTCAGCAGTTTCAGAAAGTCGGGCGGATGCGCGTTCAGGATCGATACCCTGTCCTTTCAATACATCTTTATAAGTTAGATTAATATTAAAATCTTTTACTTCGTTATACATGTCGAATGCCTCCTGTTGTGAAAAAGCCTTTTTTTATTTTATCCTCTTTTTAAATTCTTGACAACGATCTGCAGGGTATGTTACACTCATATAGCTGTATGAGCAATTATATTTTAAAGTCACTCAATTATTGAAGACGAGGGCCCATAGCTCAGCTGGAAGAGCTACCGGCTCATAACCGGTTGGTCCCAGGTTCGAGCCCTGGTGGGCCCACCATTCCTGGCCCCTTCGTCTAATCGGTTAGGACACCAGCCTTTCAAGCTGGCAGCAGGGGTTCGAATCCCCTAGGGGTCACCACTATTTGGGCGAATAGCTCAGCTGGGAGAGCACCTGCCTTACAAGCAGGGGGTCACAGGTTCAAGCCCTGTTTCGCCCACCAGCAGACAAAGCATCGGGATACCCCGGTGCTTTTGCTTATGCCGGCATAAAAATGGGCTCGGGATCTATTTACAAAAGCCCCTTCCCGTGGTATTATAAACGGCAGAAATATATCTCTACCGAATTGGCGCCCCTTCCGAAAGGATGGTTAGCAAAGCCATGGGTCTAATGCTCTGATGAGCTATGATCTCCAGGCTGCCGAAGGGAGATATTTTTATTGCCCGTCAATATTTTCTCCAGGGGAGCAATATATACTTCTATGATCAAGAAACTGGTTGGAGCAATCATCGTTTTATTCATAGTTGTTCATGGTGGAACCCTTATTGCTTCTGCAGGTCAGTTTGCTCCTGTTTTTATAACCCCCGATGATGTCCTGTACGATTCTGTTCTGGCTATTGAAATGGCCCAGTATTCACTCACGGAAAACCCAGAAGAGCGTTTGATGATCCTGGAAGAATCAACTAAAAAGGGAATTTTGGCAATTGACAATACGGTGGA
Organism: uncultured Syntrophomonadaceae bacterium; assembly: GCA_964492615.1. Taxonomy (GTDB): domain Bacteria; phylum Bacillota; class Dethiobacteria; order DTU022; family DTU022; genus JAABTH01. The sequence continues at coordinate 105,776 of CAZBKZ010000002.1, forward strand.
TGTGAGTGATATTACCATCCTTATCGGCCATTTTCAGCGCTACGACGATTTGTTATGGGATTTATGGGATGAACTTGATGAAGGCAGGGCCGGAGAATTGGCTCCCCGTTTTATTGAGATGGCAGAAAAACGTTTACAGCGGCTTGAAGAATCACTGAAGAACGAAAAAATACCATACAGGGCCAGAGAAAATATAAAAAGAGCTTTTCAAAAACAACAGGAAGTTTTTAACCGGAAAGAAGTGATTGTTTTGGTTGCCGAAAGTAACAATGCTGGTGAAGATGGTTCTGAGTATGGGCTACCTGTAGAAGAGGGAAGATTAAATGATATGGCACCGGGCCAGTCCGGTTCCGCACCAGGCCAGTCGGCCACTGTTCCCGGCCAGTCCGGTTCAACACCGGGTCAGTCTGCTTCAGCACCAGGCCAATCAGGTTCAGCACCGGGCCAGTCCGGTTCAACACCGGGTCAGTCTGCTTCAGCACCAGGCCAATCAGGTTCAGCACCGGGCCAATCAGGTTCAGCACCGGGCCAGTCTGGTTCAGCACCGGGCCAGTCTGGTTCAGCACCGGGCCAGTCCGGTTCAGCGCCGGGGCGTTAAACATGAAAAAGCAGTTATTCTTAAATAGAATATTAACGATAATCTGCTTGACAATCCTTTGCCTGATATTCACAACCTTGTTAAGTTCGTGCTCAAATAGTAATCCTGTATTGCAGGAAGGCTGGGATCCAAGAGAGCCGGATTATGGAATAAATTTTAGTTTTGACACTGAAGAAAAATGGCTGCTGATTCAGGACTCTTACAGGGAAGGTGTTGTTCTCCTTGAATATCAATACCGCGAGCCGGACAATCCTTTTAAACTGGTAGTAACAATTCTGCCTGTTAGTTATTCTAATCACGATCTGGTTTTGGAAATGCACCGTATGATGGAATTAAGTCTGCATAACCATACATTAGTCAATGAAGTTGGAGAAAAATACATTTCAGGTTATCAGGTTTTTACTCTGGCTGCTGAAGCCGGTCTGGAAAATACAGTGTATGCTTCTTCAGCCGGTCTTAACTATAAAGGGCGCACTTATATGATGACAATGCTTGCAACAAGTGATACCAGCCTGGAGGCCAATAAAGAACTGGATCTGATTGTTAGTTCGTTAGAACTGGATTGATTTTTGATTGCATCACCCGACACAAATAACTGGTTATAAACAATCGTGTGCATCAAAAGTCCGGGGTCTTATTTAGCAATGATCCCCTTTTTATTTTGGGTGATGTCTAGCTAAAAAGATATTTGCTCCAACTGTTTGCAGCTCATCGTTTTACAATATTAGAGCGGGTGGTCCTATGAAAAACCGTTTATATTTTCCACTGCTGGCAGGATTATTTTTATTCGGTTCATTGATATTTGGGCTGTACACATACAGGGAAATAACTAAAACCCGCGTTACTGCTGTAGAACGGACAGAACTTGAGAAAAGCGATGAAATTATACTAGCAGGGGATTATTCATTTCCTCCGCTTTCTTTTACCGATATTGAAGGTCAGTACAGTGGTTATGAAGCTGACCTGGTTGCTTCCCTGGAGGTAACTCTAGGCATACCGCTTACTTATCACCAGGTTCTGTGGAGTGAGGCGGTTGAAAGCCTCGACACCGGGGAAATAACGGCGATAACAGGTATGCGTGTAACAAGTGAAAGATCAGAAAAATATCACTTTACCGATCCATACTGGGAAACTGCATACAGCATGGTTTTTAAAGATGGATCGGAGTATGAAGATTTACTAAACAAAGATTTTCTGAAAATAGCGGTGCAAAATCGTTCCGCCACTTATGATTATTTTGTTGATCATTACTACCGTGAAGACATTAAGTTTTTCTTGATAGATCAGCCTGCAGAAGCAATTCTGATGCTGGAAGATAACCTGATTGACATTTGGTTTGAAAATTACCAGGTTGCCCGCTATGAGTTACTAAGGGCAGGAATGCTTGACGAGGTTGATTTTTACATAATTCCTGAGAGCGTCGGCCGTTATTCTCTGGCGTTTGGTTCCGGCTATGAACATCTTGTTCCAATATTTAACAAAGCGTTGCTTTCATTAGAAAAGGATGGCATTTTAACCGAGCTTGATCGAAAATGGTTTGGATTGTCCGACCTGCGTACTTCTTCTCCCTGGCCTCTTGCCTTACCAACAATTTTTTACGTTATATTCACTTTATTTATTCTTGTTCTTTTTTGGAACAGACTACTACAACGTAAAGTTAGCAGCAAAACGGAACAGTTAAGTCGCAGCGAGATGAAATTTAAAGCCTCGTTTGAAGGGACTCATGATGCCATATATATAATAGATGAGCTTAATAAAATAGTAGAGTGCAATGGTAATGCGTGTGCACTTTTTGGATATGAGAGGGAGGAGCTTATCGGAGCTACTCCTTATATTTTATACCCTGAACGGCAGGGTGACGATAGCGATTCATTTCAACTTTTAAAAGAGGTTATCGGTTCAGTAATAAGCAGCGGCAATATGATCAAGGTTGAGATGCTGCAACGGCGAAAAGACGGTTCAACTTTTCTGAGTGAGGCTGCTCTCAGGTCTTATTTCCTTGGTGAAGAAAGGGTTGTCCAGGCTAACATAACTGATATAACAGAACATAAAACAATACTCTCCCAGCTTGAGTTTCTCAGCCTGCACGACCAGCTTACCGGTCTTTATAATCGTAATTTCTTTGAGATGGAGCTGAACAGACTCAGGGAAACCAACGCTTATCCCATAACCCTTATATCGTGTGATATAGACGGGCTGAAACTGATTAATGATTCGATGGGGCATGATGTAGGAGATCGACTTTTAAAAGCCTGTTCCGGGTTGCTGGCTAAATCGTTGAGAAGTACTGACAAGCTGGCCAGGGTTGGCGGTGATGAATTCTGTATTATCATGCCGGAAACCGATAATATAGGTGCTGAAGAGATAGCCAGAAGAATTAGATCCAATATAGTCCATTACAATGAAAAGCACCCGGATCTGCCCCTTGGACTTTCGCTTGGTTTGGCCACAGCAACTAACAGGGAAATGCTTTTTAAGGATCTTTTTAAGCAAGCTGATGACCATATGTACAGGGATAAGCTGCATCGCAGTTCCAGCATTAAAAACAGGGTAGTGCAGAGCCTTCTTGCAGCCCTGGCGGAAAGGGATAATCTGACCGGGGGGCATGCTGAGAGGTTAGAAGAGCACTGCCTGGCCATCGGAGAAAAGATTACCCTGAATTCAAGGCAGCTGGCCGATCTGGCTCTGCTGGCTAAAGTGCACGATCTTGGAAAAGTAGGTATTCCGGATAAAATATTGAACAAAAAAGGACCGCTTTCAAAAGATGAGTGGAATGTAATGAAAGAACATTCTGAGAAGGGTTTTCGCATAGCCCTTTCTTCTCCGGACCTTTCAGGAATAGCCGATCTGATTCTTAAGCATCATGAACACTGGGATGGCAATGGTTACCCCCTTGGCTTGAAAGGTGAGGAAATACCGATAGAATGCCGGGTGCTGGCTATAGTGGATGCTTATGACGCCATGACCAACAAACGTCCTTATGCGCCGGTTAAGAGTCCGGGAGAAGCGCTTGAAGAAATTGCCAGGGGAGCTGGAAGTCAGTTTGATCCCAGAATTGTAGAAGTATTTTTTAGCCTGCTTGAAAAAGTGTAGTTATTTTTTATGAATTATTAACTAAATTTTTAAAATACTTTAATATAGAAAAAATACATGCTAAAATTAATAATGTGTTTGTTTTTAGCCAAATGGAAATTATACCGGATAAGTTTAAAAGTTAAATATTAAAAGCGGGGGTGGAATTATTGGCATTGGCAAAAATTGTTGTGGCGCTTGGTGGAAATGCCCTTCAGAGGAAAGGAGCACCAGCAACAGCTGAAGCTCAGCTGGCAGTAGTTAAGGAAACTGTAGAATTTATTGCTGAAATGAGTTGTCGTGATTATGAGCTGGCAATAGTTCATGGTAACGGTCCCCAGGTAGGGAATATTGTCCTGGCCAGTGAAACGGCTGCAGAAGTTGTCCCGTCAATGCCTTTTGATGTTTGTGGCGCAATGAGCCAGGGTTATATCGGCTATCACATTCAACAGGCTCTGCGCCATGCGCTGCAAAAGCGTTCAAGAAATATCCCGGTAGTAACAATAGTAACCCAGGTTATCGTTGACAGGAATGATCCTGCGTTTAATGAGCCAACCAAGCCGATCGGACCTTTCTATGATGAAAAGGAAGCAAAAAAGATAGCTGATGAAAAGGGTTATATAGTTAAAGAAGATTCAGGCAGGGGGTGGCGGCGCGTTGTTGCTTCGCCAATGCCCAGGCGTATCGTTGAGTTTTCCTGTCTCAGGGAATTGTGGGACACAACAATTGTAATAACTGCCGGAGGCGGGGGAATTCCGGTAATAGAGCATGAAGATGGTTCGCTTGAAGGTGTTGCCGCGGTGATTGATAAGGATTTGGCTGCTTCAAGACTCGCCGATGATATTGATGCTGATATCCTGATGATCCTGACCGAAGTGGAAAAGGTGGCCTTAAATTTTAATAAACCCGACCAGGTAGATTTAGGTCAGCTTACCGTAGCGGATGCAGAAAAATATATAAAAGAAGGACACTTTGCCCCGGGTAGTATGCTGCCAAAAATTCAGGCTGCTGTTAATTTCGTAAAGGAAAACCCGGGTAAGAAAGCGATAATAACTTCGCTGTTTAAGGCACTTGACGCACTTGATGGAAAAACAGGAACAGTAATCAGTTAAAGTATAATGAAAGCATAACCGGCTTGAGACATTATCCCGAAAGGTTCATGATGGAATGGGAAAACTGATTATTCATTAGCAAAGATATAAGGACATGTGTATATACTGCCTGTTGAAAGGGGCTTTATGTATGAAAGGTTTTCATGGAAAAATTCTTGAGATCGACCTGACGCAGGGTAGCTGTAAAACTACAGAAATTCCCGAAGATGATTATCGCCTGTTTCTGGGGGGCAGCGGTCTCGCTGCCGAGCTCTATGATAAACGCGGTTACAGCACGATTGAACCGCTCTCGGAAGAGGCTCCATTGATTATTCTGACCGGTATACTCACCGGCTATAACGTTCCCACTGCTTGCAAAGCAGCTTTTTGCGGCAAATCACCCGCCACCGGTATCTGGGCTGAGGCAGTTGTTGGAGGATACTGGCCGGCTGCCCTGAAAACCTGCGGTTTCGACGGGTTGGTTATAACTGGAAGAGCGGAGAAACCGGTATACTTGCATCTTGAAGAGGGCTGCTGTTCTATCGATGACGCATCCTCTTTATGGGGTGAAGATGTTTATTCAACAGTGGCAAGCCTGCAAAACGTTCATGGAAACAAGTCCAGGATGGCTGCGATTGGACCGGCCGGAGAAAATCAGGTAATGATATCGGCAATTATGATTGATGGTCAAAATGCCAGAGCAGCCGGACGCTGTGGTATGGGGGCCCTGATGGGTTCAAAAAATTTGAAGGCAATTGTTGCTGGTAAAAGCAATTTAATGCCCCCGCTTAATGATCAGAAAGCGCTGGCAGAGGCCAGGAAAAAGATATTACCGGGTATTCGGGAAAAAGCCAAAGGTTTGAGCGCTTATGGGACCGCCGGTGGCGTGCCTGTAGTGGAAAAATTAGGCGATCTGCCCATTCGCAACTGGTCGGAGGGCAGCTGGAGCGATGGGGCGGCTATGGTTTCGGGACAGGCGATGGCAGATAAATATTTTGTTAAGCATTATGCCTGTTATGCCTGCCCGATCCGCTGCGGTAAGGAGATGGAAGTACCCATCGGTGATTATAAAGGGACAGTATCACACGGTCCGGAATATGAAACCATAGCCGGGTTCGGCGCGTTGTGCCTCAACGATGACCCGGCTTATATAGTTGCTGCAAATGATTTATGTAACAGGCTTGGTATCGATACAATATCCGGTTCGGGTGTTATTGCTTTTGCCATGGAGCTGCATCAGCACAAACTGATACCTGATCATTTGCTCAGCGGTATAGAGCTTGAATGGGGCAATGGTGAGGCTATTCTGACCTTGCTCAGACAGATTGCGAACCGAGAAGGGTTGGGAGAATACCTGGGCAGGGGAGTAAAAAAAGCAGCCCGGGAATTTGGTCCTCTTGCTGCCGAGTTTGCTATTGAAAGCAAAGGACTGGAATTTGCATATCATGATCCCCGGGCTTTTACCAGCATGGCTGTTATTTATGCTACGGGAGCCAGGGGAGCCTGCCATCTGGAAGGGTTAACCTATTTTAATGAAAACAAGGCTTTCCCAGCCTCACTGGTTGGATTGCAGGATGATTATGAGCCTCACGGCATTGAAGGCAAAGCTCTACTGGCCAGAACCATGCAGGATTACATGGTTCTTTTTAATGCTCTTGGCCTGTGCAAATTTTTAATCCGTGGCCATGTCCGCCCTATTGATATCGCCGAATGGGTGGCAGCAGTAACCGGATGGAATATTGATGAGAAGGAGATGTTAACTGCCGGAGAAAGAATTTTTAATCTTAAACGTAAAATTAATGTCGGCTTGGGTATCAGTAGAAAAGACGATACCCTGCCACCTCGCCTGCTGGCCCACGACCGGGAAGAAGGTGCCGCGGCAGGCTCTTTACCGCACCTGGGTAAAATGCTGTATGAGTATTACAAGATTCGTGGATGGAGTGCAGAGGGTATACCCGAAAATGAAACCCTCAGTCGCCTGGGTCTGCTTTAGCAAGCAAGCACCCGGTTCGGAAAGATGCTTATTCTTCCCGGATGCAGGAATAAACAGTAAAAGATGAATTTCTCTTGGAGGTGCACAAACGTGTCAGGAATTGGAGAACTGGAACGAAAGTATGTTTTAAGATCCTGGGCAGTTCAGGGTAAAAATACTTATGAAGAAATAGTTAAAGCCCAGGGATGCTGGTTTTGGAACAGTGAGGGCAAAAAATATTTAGATTTTTCTTCACAGCTGATAAATATAAACATCGGGCATCAACATCCGAAGATTATCGAGGCTATCAAGGAGCAAGCAGAAAAAATATGCTACATTACCCCTTCCTATGCCAGTGAGCCAAGAGCAAAGTTGGCAGAGTTGGTGGCTAAACATACTCCGGGGGATCTGGTTAAAACACTATTTACCCTTGGTGGAGCTGAGGCGAATGACAATGCCATAAAAATCGCCCGCGCTTTTACAGGGCGTTTCAAGGTTATCTCCCGCTATCGCTCTTATCATGGAGCGACATATGGGGCAATATCGCTTACAGGTGATCCCCGCCGCCCGCCGGTTGAGCCTGGTATTCCCGGAGTGGTCCGTGTTTTTGAACCCTATTGTTACCGCTGCAGCTTTGGTAAAAGTTACCCGGGGTGCGGGCTGGAATGTGCTGAGCATGTTCGCGAAGTAATGCTGTATGAAGGCCCCGATAACATTGCTGCTTTTTTTGTAGAGCCGGTAACCGGCACAAACGGTATCTTTGTACCTCCAAAAGAGTATTTGCCCCGGATCAGGGAAATCTGTGATGAATTCGGAGTTTTGCTCGTAGCAGATGAAGTCATGACCGGTTGGGGCAGAACGGGTAAATGGTTCGGAGTTGATAACTGGAATGTGATTCCTGATATGATGACCATGGCTAAGGGAATAACCCAAGGCTACATTCCGCTGGGTGCCGTGGTTGTAAACGAAAAAATTGCAAATTATCTTGACAGTAACATGCTCTGGTGTGGCCTGACCTATAGCGGTCATCCCCTGGCCTGCGCTACTGGAGTTGCAACTGTGAAGGTTTATGAAGAAGAAAACCTGATAGAAAACTCAGCAGCTATGGGTGAAGTATTATGGAAGCGGCTGCTCGAAATGAAAGAGAATCATCCTTCAATCGGAGATGTCCGCTCAATTGGCCTGTTTTCGGCAATTGAACTGGTCAAAGATCATGAAACAAAAGAGCCGTTGGCTCCCTGGAATGGCCCGGACCCCGGAATTATTGGTAAGATTAGCAGCTGTTTGAAGGAAAAAGGCGTATATGTTTACCCACGCTGGAATTACCTTTTTATAGCTCCGCCAATTGCTATTAATGAAGAAGAGCTCAATTTTGGATTAAATGTAATTGATCAGTGTTTGAATCTGGCTGATCAGAGCCTGTAAAATTGATTAAGTTTACCCTGCAAAATGTCGACAACCTGCACCGGCAGGCTGTATCAACCAGTGCGGGTTGCCGTCTGGGTGAATAGAAATGGTATTCTGCCTCTACAGTAAGAATTGACAGCTGTGAAAAGAGGGGTGTCTTATGAAAAAGAAATTATTTTCAGTAGTATTGATGATTATTCTATTGTTCTTTTTTTGTGGCTGTTCTTCAATGCCTTTAGATGATCTTTCTGAACCTCCGGAAGAATCCGAACCTGTCGACGAAGAAGTTATCCTTCCGGACAGATCTGAAGATGAGGTGGAGGAAGACTTTGTAGAAGAAATACTGATGATTGCATACAGCCTTGAAGACAACCTTATGCTTTCTGTTGGTTATAATGCTCCCAGGCAGTTAACCACCGGTTTTCAGGATTACGATCCCCATATATCTCCGGACGGCAGTATGATTTTATTTAAAAGAATCAGTGGAGTTGGCGATTCCGGGTTGTTTCAATTTGACTTATGGCTAATTAATACCGATGGTAGCGATGCCCGCCTTCTGTTAGCCTGTGAGGATCTGCCCGGTGAAACGGGTTACATGATTGATAAACCAGACCCGGTGGTCTTTGACCGGATTCCCATGCAGATCAGCTGGTTGAACGACAGCAGCGGAATCATTTTTAACACCGAACTCAAAGTAGATTACGGCATGCATTCCTATAATGACTTGTGGTATGCCGATATCGAAGATGGAACAATTGAACAGGTTTTAGCAGACGGCAGTGGGGGTAGTTTTGCCATTTCTCCGGACAGCACAGCTATTATAGTCGCTGATCATGAATCTGTTTCTATGGTCGATGCCAATTTCGGAGGCCGCACGGTTTTACTGAGCTTTCCGGTAGTGAACACAGCCAGCGAATTTGCCTTTATCCCAATGCCTGTTTGGGCCCCCGACAGCAGTTATGCCCTGGTTGCTATTCCCGATCCCGAACCTTATGAGTTTAATGAAAGTTTACCCGATCTGGAGATCTGGAAAATATATCCTTCGGAAGAGGCGGCTCTCCAATGTACTGTATCAGGTTACAATCTCTGGGATGCTATGAGCGGAGATCTGCTCAGCCCGGATGGCTTGCATTTTGCGTACGCTACCGGTCACTTCCCCTACGGCGATGTTCACATTGCCCGGCTCGATGGAACAATAGTAAATACTTTTGATTACGCTTATGATTTTATGGGCTGGTCTACGGATGGCAGCCTGATCATTCTTTATGCTGATTCCCCGTTTTTAGGCGGTCTTGAAATAGAGCAGCAGGAACTTGATATGCATGAAGAGGTATGGGCATGGAATGCTTACTATATATGGGTTAGCCCCTCGGTTTATGTTGGGCTCGATTTTTCTTATTTCCTTGAAACTACAGCCCTTTGGGTTACTGAAATTGGCGGGCAGTCAAGAATGATCGATTACGGCTGTGACTCAGTTGATGCCGTGCTATTAAGATAAATAATTGAGGGTGTTTGATTTTTCATAGATAATTGATACAATAGAAAGCGTAAATGCGAACCAGGGAGTTGATAAGTTGTTAAATAAAAGTAAAAAAATGCTTAAAGTCTTTATAGTCGTGCTCGTGTTATTTATCACTGCAGGGTCTGTTTATGCCGATGATGTTGAAGAAAGTCGTTTTGCCCGGGCATTTTCCGGTTTTACCAATATCTTTAATTACTCCGGCGCAGCCCAGCATGAGCATCAGTTTAATTTTTATAATGGAATGGCTGGAGTTATTGGTATGGGACGCGGTCAACTCGGCGGTACTCATCATGGCTGGTCGGTGGAGCCGAAAACAGGGTCCTTATTCAAGCCCATTGCGGCTAATATTCAAAACTATTATGCTGCGACAGCCGGCGATGCCCTACCGGGACAGTATATGAGAGTTGTCGGCGGTTTTAGTATGCCCAACTCTCACTCAGTACAGAGCGGTGTTGAAGTGGCTCCCGGCTCTGAGGGTTATGTTAAAGATGCCATGGCAGTTAGATCCGGTGATGGAGGATATTTTGAGCACAGCAATAATACCGGCACTGAAAATGGCAGAACCAGGGTTCAATCCGGCATCGAAGATACCAGCAGCGCCAATGTCGACGTGGAAGGCTTTGCCATGTACTACGAAAAAACCGTGGTCGATGGTGGAGGACAAAAAACGGGATGGTGGGATACTCAATTTTCGGGTGAAGGGAGCAGTTGGTAATGCCGACCATTTTTTTCTACGGACCGAAACTTGATAAAGAGCAAAAAAAAGAATTGATCAGTTCTTTTACAGAAGCAGCAAGTAAAACTACAGGAATTGACAAATCAGCTTTTGTTGTTTATCTGCGGCAGGCGACAGTTGATGAGGTTGGCATCGGCGGGGAACTCCTGGCTGATAAAGATGTGATGTAGAAAAAAGTAATCTATTTTGCTATTAGAAGCCCGGCTTTTAATGCCGGGCTTCTACAATTCAATCCAGTCCCCACAGCCCTTTGTCACTATTTTTAGCTTCAGCTTCGTAAGCAGAAAAATGATTTACGTATTTTACATTCGGTTCAAAAATAACCTGAACGGCGTAACCTTCAATTAACATTTGGGCGTTAAACATGTTTGCCCTGATCATTTCGTCGTTAAGTTTTTCTGGGACAGATAGCCATATATAAGCAAGTAGTCGTTCGTATTGATCTCTTTCACCAATGTCGAATTCAAGCCAAACAATTTTTCCTTCCAGATGCTTTCTTGCATATTCTGCGGCTTCGGGGCCGAAATCTTCCATACCCTTTTGCGGGTGATTGATTTCTGGCGCATCGATTCCAATAAATCGAACTTTTTCTTCCTTTCCGTCGGCGAAAAGGGCGTATGCCGTATCACCATCAATTACCTTGGTGATTATTACCCTTTGTAGTTTAAGATTGTCCGGACCACTATCAATAAATTCCAGGCATCCTGAAACAAGAGTTAAAAGCAGCAAGATACCGAATAACAGCAGGATGATCTTCCTGAACTTTATTAACGGTAGATAATTCATCTGGAACCTCCTGGCAGCCGTAGGTCGATTACTTAAATTACCATTTACATAACCGGCAACTTCTCACTTTAATAAAATAAGGAAAAGATCAGCGCAGCCAGGATTAGTAACATGGCATAGACATTAACTTTCTTAATCAACAGGTATAGTTCGGTTTTAAAGTATTCATTGGTCAGGTAAGTGCATAGATGCACCGGCGATCCGAAATAGCCGGCGTAGGATACAACAAAAATTAAACCAAAATAGCGCATCGTTAGCATATCGGCAGTAAGAAAGGGAATCAAAACCGGAAGAGCAATGCCCAGTGAAGCAGCATTATTACCGGTTATAAAGCCTGTAATAAAGGGCAAAACAATTATAAGAACCATTAATGGAAGGCCCATTTCAACCAGGTAGCCGACAACCTGCTGGAATGATTCTGCTTCAAGCATAAAATCTTTATAAAGAACAATGGCCAGGGTAGAGATTATAAAAGGCCAGTTAAAACCTGTAATTAGAATTTTTATGCGTGCTTGTAATGTGGGAAATATATTGCCGGCCGGCAGATTGATCAGCATACAGATGATCATACCGATCAAGAGGGCCAGGGGAAAGAACAGGCCAAAACCCAGGCCCAGGGTTAAAGCGGCCAGGTATGGAAATGCGGCTGTAAACACCTTAATGATAGCCTTTTTTTTGTTTCCGGCTTCGTGATCAGCTATATTTATTTTCCCTGCCGGGAAACGGCGCAGCAACACAATAGTAGCTATTATGAACACAGTCAGCGAAACAGGGATATTAAAAGTCAGATAACGGGCTATGCTGATCCCGGTAATACCGGAAGCAATAATCAGGCTGGGATTTAAAGGAGTGATCAAGGTAACAAAATGGCGATAAACCATATTGGTCATAGCCAGCTCTATCGGCGGCATTTTTAAATCCCGCCCCGTTTCTTCAACCATGGGAGCTGATAATACTGCTCCCCCGGGGACAGTAGAAAATAGTGATACCGTTGCTGGTAAAATCATTAATAGGGCCCGTGAATCATGAATTAAAAGACGGAGGTTGTCGACCATCTGCTCCATTAAGCCTGTTTTTTGATGAAGGTTGCCGAGTAAAACAATTGCTGTGACCATTCCAACAAGGTAAAGGGCAGTATAGCTGCTGGCTGAGCGGTAAAAAATCTCCAGGTTCTCAATAATAGTCCTGTTGTTTGTCAGGGCCAAAACCAGTATTGCCAAAAAAAGAACTGCATACATTTTCCAGCCCCTGCGAATCATGGTGAGGATCAGTATTATTGATATTATTACACCTGCACCTTCAACCAAGTCTGGAATATATACCGGCAATAGAAAGACTCCTTTGATTACGGATTTAAACTCTTATATAATAACGCAAATGTATCTAAAGCGAAAGGAATTATATGTAAAAGAAAGGAGTATGGACGCAGGCGGAGGAGCAGGCAGGAATGAATGCCCTGTATGCAGAATTAAAGAGCTGACTTACAGGCTTTTGTTTATACATATACTATAGAGGACCAGGAGTAATTTTTTAATGGCAAATAACAAGCAGAATAAAAAAGTTTTGGTAGCTATGAGCGGAGGCATTGATAGCTCTGTTACAGCGTTACTACTAAAAGAACAGGGTTACAGGGTGACTGGTGTTACCATGAAATTGTGGGTGGACAGGGGAGGAAGTTTTGATCCTAATTATGTACAGTCAATCATAAGAGATGCGAAAAAAGCAGCAGAAACCCTTGATGTAGAGCATTATGTTGTTGACGCTGAAGGCCAGTTTTTCAGACAGGTGGTCAACAATTTTACTGCTGTTTACGGTTCCGGCAAAACTCCCAATCCCTGTGTTATATGTAACCATATAGTTAAATTTGCTGTCCTTCTTGCCGAAGCAAACAGGTTGAGAATCCCCTGGGTTGCAACGGGGCATTACGCCCGGGTTGGGCGTGACTCTGAAAAAAGTAAGGTCAGATTATACAAAGCTGCTGACAGCAGTAAAGATCAGAGTTACATGCTTTACCGGCTAACCCAGATTGAACTGGCAGCAACACTGTTTCCCCTTGGCATGTTAACCAAGGACAAAGTGAAATTGATGGCAGAGAAAACAGGTATTTACGGAATCGACCGCCCGGAGAGCCAGGAAATTTGTTTCATACCGGACAATGATTACCGGGCTTTCCTGGAGAGGCAGGGCGCTATAAAGGGTGATGAAGGTAATATTGTTGATCTGCAGGGCAATGTTCTGGGCCGCCATCAGGGCATAGCAAATTATACAGTTGGTCAGCGTAAGGGTTTGGGTATAACCTCACCGCACCCCCTCTATGTGTCTCACATTGATTGTATTAAAAATTTGATCGTAGTCGGTGCTGAAGAAGATTTATACAGCAGGGGTTTAATTGCCGGTGAAATGAATTATATAGCGGGCTCGCCGCCTGAAGATCCGCTCAATGTAGAAGTGAAAATACGCTACCGGGCAAAACCGGTACCGGCTATATTGTATCCTGAAGGAAAGGGGGAAAAGGCGAAGATTATCTTCAGTGAACAACAGAAAGCCGTTACCCCCGGTCAGTCAGCGGTGTTATACAGTGATGACGAAGTTATCGGTGGCGGTATAATTGATACGCCTCTGACAGGGCAAGTCTAGGAGCGGAGGAGCGATTAAATGAACAAGGTAAAGGTTGTCCAACTATCTGTTAATGATTCAGAAACAAAAGCTGAACGTCTGGATAGGGTAGAAAGTTATCTTGGTCAAATAGCAGAAGAAGAAAATGGACCTTTGATGGTTATACTCCCGGAACTATGGGGTACCGGCTTTTTTAATTTTAACCGTTACATTGATGAAAGCGAATCACTGGAGGGAGAAACTTATTCGCGTCTTGCTCCCTGGGCTGAAAAAGGCAACTTCTATATCCTGGGGGGCAGTATCATTGAACGTGACGGAAGCGATTATTACAATACAGCCCTGCTTATTGGTCCCAACGGGTTTCTTTCCGCGGTTTACAGAAAAGTTCATCTTTTCGGTTATCAATCCAGGGAGAGCCGGCTTCTTACTCCCGGCCAGGATATTATGGTAATCAGAAATGCTTATGGAACTTGGGGAATAAGCACCTGTTATGATTTAAGATTCCCCGAACTATACCGTAAAATGCTGGAGGGAGGAGTGGATACTTTTTTCATCTTGGCTGCCTGGCCTGCTGAAAGGTTGGAACACTGGCTCCTGTTAAACAGGGCCAGGGCCCTGGAGAATCTGGCATACGTGGTTGCATGCAACTGCGCAGGCACTATTAATGATCATACTTTTGCCGGTAACAGCCTCGTTGTTGATCCCTGGGGCGTTATTCAGGCCAGAGGTGGAGACAAAGAAGAATTATTAACCTTTCATTATGACCCCGTGCAGACCGCCTCAATAAGGTCGGAATTTCCTGCTGTGGATGATCGCACTATAGGTATTATAAAATATAGGGATTAAACTGAGATAAGAATTCAGAAAGGTAGTGTATTTATGACAGAAGAAGTAATGAGGCCGATTCAGCCGGCCCAGAGAATAAGCGAAATAGATATAATCAGGGGATTTGCCCTGTTCGGTATACTAATGGTAAATATCTCTTTCTTTAAGTATCCGGTTTTCTATGAGCGCTATCCCTCCCTGGCTGAACCTGGCATTCAGCAGGCTGCTGCCTGGTTGATACAGCTTGTTTTTACCGGCAAGTTCTATGCAATTTTTTCATTTCTTTTTGGTCTCGGCTTCTATATTTTCATGGAAAGAACAGAGGCAAAAGGTCTGCAGTTAATACCTCTCTACAGGAGGCGTTTACTTGCCTTGTTGGCCTTTGGTTTTGTTCATCTCTTTTTTATATGGAGCGGCGACATTCTTTTTACTTATGCTATCGTCGGCTTTATTCTGATGAAATTCAGAAATAAGCCGATTGAATCAATTCGGAAATGGATAGCAGGCTTTTTTATTGCCGCGGTTTTACTTCATTTTATCTTCGGCCTGTTCAACGGTTTTAGTGAATTATTTATGGCTGAAAAATATGCGCTCATTATTGAAGGGTTATCCCAGGCTGCCTTTGCCTTATATAGTGAAGGCTCTTTCAGTCAACTGCTCATTTTCAGGCTAACGAATGAAGTGCCGAGTATATTTGTCAGCTTAATTGTTACAATACCGGCGGTCATGACATTTTTTCTTTGCGGTCTTTATGCCGGCAAGATCGGTTTATTCAGGGATATAGAAGGCAACCTGCCTCTGATTAGAAAATTTCGCAACACTAGTTTCCCCGTGGGATTATTAACAATGTTTGCTTATTTCCTGGTCGAGAAAGAAATCTTTGCGGTCGGGCTATTGCTTAAGCCGGCGCTGCTTTCTTCATTAAACTATGTTGCTTCTATCTTTATATTTTCTTTTTATGTTTTATCCATTATAATATTGCTTCGCAGGGAAACCTGGAAACGACTATTAAATCCGCTTTCGGCAACAGGACGGATGGCTTTAACCAATTATCTTTGCCAGAGTGTAATCTGTATATTTCTTTTTTATGGTTTTGGGTTCGGACTATACGGAACGATATCAATAATAGAAGGAATCCTGATTGCCGTAGCAATATATTTGCTGCAGGTTATTGCAAGCAATTTATGGTTTAAGAAATTCAGGTACGGTCCCATGGAGTGGTTTTGGAGAATGCTTACTTATAAAAGGAAGGAACAGTTTCTGAAATAGGAAAAGTCTTACACAGCAGCGCGGGAGAAAAGGCTTCTCAGCTTTCCGAGGAAACTTTTTCCTCCGTTAACAGCAGCTTTAACTTCCTGCTCAGTAGGCACCAGTTTGTCGGCAATTGAAATGAAACATCTGGACGAAGGGGCCAAAGGATTATATAAAACGATCGGTTTGAACTGTTTGACGGAGCGGACCAGGTTTTCGTCTTTAACTATATGGCCAATTGTTTCCGGGACCAGGTTCAAAAAGCGCTCAGTCACATCATGCAGGCGCATTGATACCTGCCTCGCTTCGAGGTTGCTTTCCACCAGGTTGAAAACCAGTTTTACCGGCGGTTTCATCTCCTTGCCATTAAGTACTTTAATTATGGCATATGCATCGGAAATGGAATGTGGTTCAGGGGTTATAACAACAACAACTTCGTCTGATGCAAGAGCAAAATCAACAACATTGCGTGAAATCCCCGAACCGGTGTCGATGAGTATCACATCGGCCAGTTCTTCCAGGGGCTTCAGCATTCCGATGATGCGCGCCAGTTCTTCGGAAGGTAATTCAGCCAGGGTTTGTAAACCAGAACCCCCGGGGACAATTTTAATTCCCTCAGGGCCTTCAACTGTTATATCGAGCAGGGTCAAATCGGGATTGTCGATCAGCGAGTTGATCGTATGTTTGCATTGAAGGCCGAGAAGTATGTCGACGTTTGCCGTGCCGAGATCGGCATCAATTACAAATACTTTTAAACCTTTTTGAGCCAGGGCTATTGCGCTGTTAATAACAAAGTTAGTTTTACCAGTTCCACCCTTACCGCTGGTTACAGCAATAACTTTAGGCTTGCTTCTGGTTTTACCATAGTTGGCAGGGCTGTTGCCTGGATCAGAACTACGTTCAGTGGGCTGCTCGGGGTTTTCGGGTTCTGCTGCCGGACGGCTAATTGCCGGTTGTTCATCCCCTTCAGAGTTTATACCGTGCTCATTATTTTCTTCAACCATTTCTCTGATCGCTTTGCCCGGCTTAAAAAAGGGAACAGTAGTTGGCGGTATTGTAATTATTTCTGAAGAGTGGGGGTTGCGTACTTTTCTGGCTGCCCTTTTTCTGGTTTCAAATGTGCCGAAACCCTTAAGGGATATTTTGTCTCCTGAAGCAAGTCCAGTTTCTATAGACTCCAGGAAGGCATCAAGAATTTTCTTAGCTTCGCATTTGGTAATACTCGCTTTTTGAGCAGTAAAGGCGATGATATCACTTCGATTCATAAATTAAACCTCCAAAGGCAGAGAGTCCACTGTGCGGCTCTTATCTGATTATCGGCACTTCCCGAGGATTGTTAAATAATTTTTCTACTTAATTATTTCCACATGGACGAGTATTACCCTGCTAACAAAAAAATTAATCAGAGGACTAAAGAGGATAAATGAACCCGGTTAAGAATTATTAAGAATAAGCAATTGCTGCCGATGATTATATAGAGGGGAGGGTTATAATTGTCCGGATTTGGCAATAAGCTGATGCTAAAACGCCTGGCCATGAGTCTTTCAATAAAGGATGCAGCCAGGAAAAGCGGTCTTAAACAGAAGCAGATTAAAGCTCTTGAAGATGAAGATATTTTGCGTTTTAAAGAAAAAAGCCAGGCTGATGAAGTATTAAAAACATATGCTGCAGCCCTCGGCCTGGATCAGACGGAGATAGCTAATGATTTTAACCTGGCCTGGTCTGACTCAAGCACTGCCAAAGCATATATGCAGAAACAATATAAAAAAGATAAATTCAACATTTTTGCCGGTAACCAGGCTTTGAAATACGGTTTGCTGTTAGCCGGCCTGGTAGTGCTGGTTGGAGCGGGTGGTTATTATTATTGGTCCGGTCTGGATAACGAACAGCATCCGGCAGGTACTGCTCTTCCCGGACCGACTGAAATAAATTCAATTGAAACCTCGTCTCCGGATAGTGAAACACCTGCCGATATGGGGATTGAAAATGATGTGGCAGGCCAACTGCCATCCGATGGCGTAAATGTTGATGAAGATCACTCTGCAATCGAAGCTTTTGCTGAAGCGGAAGAGGAAGATATTTCCCCGGAAATTGAAAGCGATGATGACATTTTATCGGCTGCTGATAACCAGGATATTGTTCTTCCGCGTTCCGCGGGTAATCTATATCTCGCCTGGATCGGCGTACTGACTCTTGTAACAGGGTTAATACTGATTGCTCTCACATATTTATTAAATGGCAGGGATCTTACAGGTGGATTTAACGGCTGGGATGCTGTCAATAGCTGATAATCGGTATTTTTATGAACGACATCTCTGAGCCCGGCAGGGGAAAAGGGACCCAAGGAGAAAATGGTAAACACAGATGTTCTTTTATATTAGCCGGGAGAGGAAGGTAGGGGCATAATGCTGGTATTGACCAGGAAGGCCGATCAGAGCATTATGATCGGTGATGATATTGAGATAGTTGTATCATCCATCGATGGTAACACAGTAAGGATTGGTATCAAGGCACCGCGTGATTTGAAAATACTGCGTAAAGAGACTTTTGAAGAGGTTCGCCTGGAGAATTTACGTGCTATACAGGCTGCTTCAAAATATACTGAAGATATTGATAAAATGCTTCCGCGGAGTCCGGAAAAACGCGATGGGGGGCAAGATAAATAAGCCGGAAAGATTGAAAAGTGAACAAACTCCTGATATTATATTAGTAATTGAAGAAATATTTTAATATAAGGAGAATCCGGCTTCATGAAAATCGACGGTATTGATCCATTACTTTTAAACAGGATCAAAGAACAGACCGATCGAATGGAAATTCAGCGTGCGGAGAGAACCCTGACCGATACCCGGGTAAGCAGGGAAGGCGATTCGTCCCGGCGTAGCCAAACTTATATTCCTGAACAGCAGGATGAACGAAGTTTAAATAATGCCCTGGCCAGGCTCAACGAAAATGCCGAGAGAGATGGACTGCCCCTTCGTTTCCGGGCCAGGCGTGAAAATAATCTGTGGCAGGTAGAAGTGCTGGATACTGAGAATAATAAAGTGATTAGAAATATACCTACCGACAGGGTTCACGGAGTCGTTAATCGGTTGCACAGCCTCTTCGGGCTGATTCTGGACGAGAAACGTTAATCTGTTCAAATTTTTATTAATAGTTATTATTTTTTTTTGTACTTCTTGCCGGGGTAAGCTTGTGGCCTGGCATTTTATTTGATCAGATCAAATATTGATATAATCAAATAATAATTTATATTCAGCATGTGAAAAGAGGTTAATTTTAGATTATAATAAGCAATAAGTGAAAAATTACACTAAACGAACCAGGAGGAAATAAAATAATGAGTCCAATTCACTTTCCGCGACTTTCGGCAGAAGAAGCGGCATCTATGATAGAACACGGACAAACAGTTGCTTTCAGCGGTTTTACCCCTGCAGGGTCAGCAAAAGCTCTCCCCAGGGCGCTTGCCCGTTACGCGAAGGAAGTTCACGCCAGGGGCGAGCAGTTTAAAATCAATGTCTTAACCGGGGCGTCTACCGGCCGTTTGGATGATTTACTGGCAGAGGCAGAAGCTGTTGCCTGGCGCGCTCCCTACCAGTCATCAAAAGTTATGCGTCAGCAGATCAACAAGCAAAATATCGAGTTTACCGATATGCATTTATCTCACCTGCCGCAGGCAGTTCAGTTCGGTTTTCTCGGAAATGTAGATTGGGCAGTTGTTGAAGCAGCTGAAATTACTTCAGACGGTAGAATATACCTTTCAACTTCGATCGGTGCATCACCAACTTTTTTAAATTGTGCTGAAAAGGTGATCATTGAATTGAACCGTTATCATTCAGTCAGGTTAAGCGAAATGGCTGATGTTACTTTGCTACCCAAACCGCCGCACAGGAGCCCCATTCCCATCTACGATCCTCTCAATAAAATTGGGTTTCCTTATGCAATGGTTGATCCTTCTAAAATCGTTGCAGTAATCGATAACAATGAACCGGATGGGATGGCGCCTTTAAATGAACCCGACGAAGTCAGCCGTAAGATTGCTCACCAGGTTGTCGACTTCCTGCTTGAAGAACAGAGGGCGGGAAGAATACCACCCGAGTTTTTACCTCTCCAGGCCGGGGTTGGTAATATTGCCAATGCAGTAATGTCCTGCCTGGGCGATGACCCGGATATTCCTGCTTTCATGATGTATACAGAGGTTTTCCAGGATGCTCTGATTGACTTGATGGAACAGGGTAAACTAGTTGGAGCGAGTACTACCAGTTTGACTGTTTCTGATGACAACCTGCAGCGAATCTATAACAACATGGATTTTTTTACTCCGCGAATTGTCTTGCGCCCACAGGAACTTTCCAATAACCCGGGGGTAATCAGAAGGCTTGGGGTTATTGCCCTGAATACATGTCTTGAGTTTGACCTGAATGGTCACGCTAACTCTACTCATGTCTGCGGAACAGACCTGGTAAACGGTATCGGGGGCAGTGGTGATTTTATGCGTAACTCTTACCTTTCCATATTCATGTCCCCCTCATCGGTAAAGGATGGACGTATTTCAACAATTGTGCCCATGGTTACTCATGCTGACCACAATGAGCACTCTATTCAGGTATTTGTAACCGAGCAGGGATTGGCTGATTTGCGTGGTCTGGGACCAAAAGAAAAATCGAAAACAATCATTGAAAAATGTGCCCATCCTGATTATCGCGATTACCTGATGCGTTATCTTACAGATTCACCTTCGGGCCACATCAACCATAACCTGAAGGATGTGTTTAACCTGCACACCAGCCTGATGGAAAAAGGAACTATGAAATTCTGGGAATAGTGATAATTAACTCGGGAGAGTGTGTTTATGTTGTGGCTGTTAAAGTTTGTTTCTGAGCCGGAAATAAACAGGCAGAAAGACTGGCCGAACGGTTTTTGATAATACTGGGCCGGAAAAAGGTTAGTGCCTTTATCCGGCCCAGTATTGTTGGAAGGGGAGGGGTGTAATGTCCTGTTATACTAATTTAAAAAAATTGGTTGATAAAGGTTTCGGGGCTGTGCTGATTACTGTCCTTAAGGGGGGGCATGATAATAACCTGTCCGGAAAAAAAATTTTGTTAAGCGGTGGAGAAATTGTCTATAACAACCTTGATCGTCAGATATCTGATTCAATAATTAATGAATTTCAAAGTCAGCTTACCAGCAAAGCTAACGGCATTTTTAATTTAACTACAGCCGCTCAGGATGACTTTGAATTGTTTGTTCATGTTTATGAACAGATACCGCGGTTGCTTATTTTCGGCGGAGGGCATGTAGGTGCCGCGATCTGCCGTATAGCAGAACATCTTGATTTTGAGATTATTATTGTAGATGACCGCCAGGCATTTTCCGGCAAAAAAAATCATCCGCAGGCGCATAGAAGCATTTGTGAAAGCTTTGATCAGGCATTTGATCTTCTCAGGCCCGGTCCTTCAGATTATTTAATTATAGTAACCCGCGGCCATCAACATGATTTGCTTTGTCTGAAAAAATCGCTAGCTTATCAAACTGCTTACCTTGGCATGATCGGAAGCAGAAAAAGAGTCAGGGGCCAGCTTGAAGCTCTTGAGTTGGCCGGATACTCTCCCGAGCGCCTGGCAGCGGTACACACCCCGATAGGTCTCGATATCGGCGCCGTTACTGAGCCGGAAATTGCCATTAGCATCCTGGCTGAGATAATTCAGGTCAGACGCAGTTTGGGTAAGGATGAAAGTTACAAACCGGAAGTGCTTGAAGAACTGACGATGATAGAGAATAAGAATAAGAGAGCTGTTTTGGCAACCATTATTAAAACCGACGGTTCAACCCCGAGAAAAACCGGCTCACAAATGATTATTGCAGCTGATGGTTCGACAACGGGTACTATCGGTGGAGGATTCTGCGAAGGCGCTGTAATCAAGGAAGCGCTGTTTTGCCTGGAAAGTGAGCTTTCAAAAAGATTGTATTATAATTTAACTGCTGATACGGCTGCTGAAGAAGGTATGGCCTGTGGAGGAACAATGGAGGTTTATCTCGAATTATTATAATGATGAATAATGAGAATCTACTATAGTTTTATAATTTACCGGGGGTATATTAATAATGAAATTTAACAATGGAATTAAAAAGTTCATATTTTGTCTTCTGATCATTGCTGTATTTTTTTTACCCGCCAGTATATATGCTGCCGACGATGAATTGTTGCTGACCGTATTACATACAAACGACGAGCATGGGGCGGTGATCCCGCACTCGCCAACAGTTGACTTTCACCCGACCAGGCAAAATCCAACCCGGGGCGGGTATGCCCGTTTGGCTACGGCTGTTAAGGAAATAAGGCAGGAGAATGAGATACAGGGTATTCCCCTGCTCTTGCTTTCAGCCGGTGATTATATCGGTGGTTCTCCTTACAGCTGGCTCGTGCCCCGTGGGTACGCGCTTGAACTTAAGCTTAAGCAGATGATTGGTTACGACGCCGTAACCATTGGCAATCACGAATATGATTATGGACCGGACACTTTAGCTGAATATTATCGGGAAGCCGGTTATCCTGATGCTCATGAAGAGACAGTTATTCTAGCCTCAAACACAGTTGCACCTGCCGATCATCCCCTGGCGGCAGAAGGCCTTTACAAGGAGAATAAAATTTTTGTAACGGATAACGGTTTGAAAATTGGAGTATTCGGTTTGATTGGCAAACAGGCCATATCATACACAACGGCTAACGATCCTGTCACATTTACCGATCAGCATGAAGCTGCTGCTGCAATGACAGAAAAAATGCTCGAACAGGGAGCAGATCTAATCATTGCCATTACCCACTCCAGGGTGGAAGAAGATATAGAGCTGGCCAAAGCTGTTCCCGGAATTGACCTGATAGTAGGAGGGCATTGTCATACTGCCCTGGAAGAACCGATTATTGAGAATGATACTGTTATCGTTCAGACTGGATCACTACTCAATTATCTCGGTCGGGTTGACTTGGCTTATAATCCTTCAACCGGGGCGGTACGCCTGCTCAATAACGAAAAAGGGTTGCCCTATCTCATTCCGCTTGATTATCAATATTCTCTTGATCCGGAAATTAACGCAGTCATCGAAGAATATACCGCAATATTAAACGAGCTGATTGCCTTAAAAACAGGGGGCTATTTTAATGATGTTCTTGAACCAGTGATGCTTTCGGAATTTGAGATTCCCAACTATCCTCCGCTCCAGGAATCATCCTTTGGAAACTTTGTTGCTGATGCGATGAGACTTATAACAGAAGAAAAAACCGGGCAAAAAGCTGATTTTGCGATACAGGCCAATGGTTCTATACGCGGTAGTGTTACGCCGGGCACCATGCCTCATTCCCTGGGCCAGGTTTCTGTATATGACCTGGCTGAGTTAATCGGACTGGGTGTTGGAGGAGACGGATATGCAGGTTATTCTTTAGTTGCCGCCTACCTGACTGGTGAAGAAATATTCAGGGCTCTTGAGGTCGCCGCCCTGCTGCCGGAAATGATGGGGGATACCTTTTTCCTCCAGTTTTCCGGGCTTCGTTACAAATATAACCCCCGAAATGCAATCCTTTTTACAGTGCCATTTCTTGATCTGCCGCTGCCCACTACCAGGGCGGTGATCAGTGCCGAACGCTATACGGGTGAAGGACGGCAGGGTGCTGATGATGATCTCTACGTGCCAATTGAAAGGGGCGATGAGGAACTATACTGTCTGGTAACCGACTCATATATCCTCTCGTTTCTACCCATGGTCGGTGAGATGCTGCCTTCACTTGACATAGTTTTAAAAGACCGAAACGGAAATCCCGTAGACCAGGACAATCTTGACAGCCTTGTTGTTAAGGTTGATGGCCAGGAATTAAAAGTATGGGCGGCTGTTCTTGAATATGCGGCATCACAGCCTGTCGGAGAATCGGGGCTTCCTGAAGCTGATTCTTATTATGCAACAACTTCGGGAAGAATTAATCCTCAATGGACGGTACCCTACCTGTTCTGGTTGTTGCTGATGCTCGCGGTTATCGTATTTCTAATTGCCTTGTTAGTGAGACGCATAAAAAGAAAAAGAGAAATGAATGTCCGCTGAACCATTTATTTGTTATTGAATGAGTGATCTAGAGGTTAGGAGATGGTGATTTATGGAACCGATGGCCTGGATTAATGGTCATATTACCCGCCTGGCAGAAGCTACGGTATCCCTCGAAGACAGGGGTTACCTACTTGGCGATGGGGTATATGAAGTTATCAGGGTTTATGACGGATTTTCTTTTTATTTTCAAGCCCACCTGGATCGACTGCACAGAAGTGCGGAAGCAATCAGGATTGCTTTGCCTTACTCTGATAAAGAGATCAGGGATGCAACCAAAAAGCTTCTTGAAAAGAGCGGTTACAGTGATGCTTATATTTACATGCAGGTTACCAGAGGCCGTGCCAGAAGAGATCATCTTTTCCCTGATCAGGCTGAACCCCAGATGGTAATTTATGTCCGACCGCTTGATCCGCTTTTGCCGGTTAACAAGGTTAAGCCTGTTCCGTCAATTACCTTGCCTGACCAGCGTTGGTTGAACTGCCATATAAAAACTATTAACCTTCTGCCGAATCTTCTGGCCAGGCAGAAAGCTTACGAAGCGGGAGCTGCAGAGGCAATAATGTACCGTCAGGATAATACTATTACCGAAGGTACAAGGTCGAATGTATTTGCTGTTATTAACGGAATTGTCCGTACCCATCCGGAAACTAACCTGATTCTTTCAGGGGTTTCAAGGAATATCGTGATTAGCATAATGAAGGATAAACATGTGGCATTTGCTGAAGAACCGTTTACCAGGGAAGAACTTAGCAAGGCGTCCGAAGTATGGATAACCTCGACCTCACTGGAAGTATGCCCGGTAAGTAATGTCGACAATAACAGTATAGGGGATAAGCTGCCCGGGCCGATAACTGCTTCGTTAATGAATGAATTCAGAAACGAAATATCCCGGTTTAGTCGGGAGGCGTAATTGATGCTGCAGGTTAAAAATATAATTTCTTATATAGAAGAATTGGCCCCTCTATCCCTGGCTTTACCAGGGGATCCGGTCGGACTGCAGTTGGGTGATCCTGAAATGGAAGTAAACAGGATACTTGTTGCCCTGGATCCGGATCCCGGTTCGGTTCAGGAAGCGCTCGGTGAGGGGGTTGAAATGCTGGTAACCCATCACCCACTTTTTTTTGAAAAGCTTGCTTCAATAAATGAACAAGAACCTGCCGGGGCTTTGGTTTCTGAAGCAATAAGGAACAGATTGAATATTTACAGTGCTCATACTAACTTTGACATTACTGCCAATGGTGTATCCTGCCAGCTGGCAAGAACCCTCGGATTCCCTTTGGAGCAAGCAGCTGTGATCGATGAAACATGCAGGGAAGAATTTTTAAAATTGGTTGTTTTTATCCCTGGAGGCTATGAGGATAAAGTTCGGCAAGCTTTAACCGAAGCCGGGGCAGGTAAGATGGGAAACTACAGCAGTTGTACCTTTCAGACAAAAGGTTGTGGAACTTTTATCCCCGGTGATGAGGCAGCACCCTATATCGGACATAAGGGAAAGTTGGAAAAAGTTGAAGAGATTCGCATGGAAACTATCTTGCCGGCATCGCTCAGGCACGATGTAACCAGAGCCCTCCTTGATACCCACCCTTACGAAGAGGTGGCCTATGATTTATACCCTCTTGAGCTGGATGGCATTCCGGCAGGCCTGGGACTGTTTTTAACCCTCAAAGAGCCGGTTTCAATTGAAAGTATAATCAACAGGTGTCGTGAGAGGCTGCCCGGTTGTTCACCCCGCTGCCAGGCTTCGGGAAATAAAATTGTTTCCAGGATTGCCCTTTGTGGTGGAAGCGGCGGTTCCCTGATACAAAAGGTAGCCCGGCTGGGCGCTGAATTATACATATCAGGAGATTTCCGTTACCATGAATTACTGCAGGCCGGAAGTTACGGACTTGCCCTGCTCGATGCAGGGCATGCTCCAACTGAAATGCCCGGGGTCACTTATTTATGCGAGTATATAAAAAAGTGTATTAAGGTGGGTAATCATAAAGCAGAGGTATTTATGCGTTTTGCCGTTTCGGAAAAATGGCAGTCTTGAAAGAGCAGGTTATACCTGCTCTTTTTTCTTATAAATTAAGCGGGGAAGGGTGATAATCTATGCAGCTTAAGTTGCTGTGGGAACTACAGAAAATGGACTTAACCATTGCTTCAATGCGCAGGACTATTGAGGAGGCGCCTGGAAACAGCGGAATCGATCAAAATAGCGAAAACCTGACATTACTTAAAGATAAACTGTCAGCTTTGCAGATCACTTTTAAGGAAGACCGTAAAAAACAGCGTGATTTGGAAATGAAAATCCAAAAAATAGTTGATGATCGCAAAGAACTTTATGACGGAATGTATAGTGGAAAAACAAGTGCTAAAGAGCTGGAACAGATGCAGAAAAAAATGGAAATGCTATCCGAAGAGAAAAAGAAACTTGAAGACCAACTTATCACCCTGATGGAGTCGGTTGAAGAACTGGAAGATTCAATAAGTACAATTAATAATGAAGTTAAAGAAGCTGATCTTGAGCTGCATAAGAAACAGAAAAAGCTTGAAGCAGAACTGGCCCAGTATAATGAAGAACTTGCTGCACTGGAAAGTATAAGAGAAAAAAAAGCAGTAGATATAGAACCACAATTTTTACAGCGATATGAAGTTCTTGCTGCTAAACACGGGGGGCAGGCGCTGGCCCTTGTTGAGAACAATATATGCGGTGGTTGCAGGGTTTTCATTTCTTCCGGGCTGTATGGTCGTCTTTACAAGCAGGATGCTTTGGTGTATTGTGAGAATTGTGGGCGTTTGTTGTTTAAGCTTGAAGACCCGCAATAACTGAACAAAAGTATTAACCCGGGGGGATTTTTTTGGCAGCTAAAAAAGTTACTGTGAAAAACTTAAAAAAACAGCGCTGGGCGGTGATAGTTGCTGCTGTGCTGGCGCTTGGCATGATTGTTTCACTGGTAGGTTCTTTTATTATCCAGGCTGTGGGTGGCGGAGATCCGCTTTTACCTGAGCAACAGATTAATCAGCAGGCTGAGCCGCAGCCTGAAGACTACCTCGATTACTACAGATCAGAGGTTGAACGTCTTGATGAATATCTGGCCGGAAACGAACCGACTGAGGCTATTCTACTTGAGCAGATAAACAATTATCGCTACTTAGGCTTTATTCAACAGATGTTTTTTGAAGATGAAGAGGCATTCGAGAGCAGCCAAGAGAGTATTTCGTCCCTTCTCGATACTCTGGTAGAAATTGCTCCGGGAAATGCTGAATATCGTTATGAATTAATCGGTAACTATATCGATACAGGTGCTGACGAGGAAGCAATAAAAACTGAAATTGTAGTATTGCTTGACCTATTGCATGAAGAATTCAACCCGAGAGTTCACCTGGCCCTGGTTAACCTGCTTGCTTCAAATGGTTATGAAGAAATGGTGGTTGCCGAGGTAGAGTGGCTTGAAAACCTTTTGAATGCAAAATATGAGTCAGGTGAAGCTGATAATGAAGAAAGCTTTTATTACGCCCTTCTTATCGGCGAATATCTTGAAAAACGCGATGATGCAATGAAGATCCTGAAGGAAATTTTACAGGATGAACCTGAAGACAGCATGATTTACCAGGATGCAGCCAGTTATCTTGATTACCTGGAGACTGATTCTGCAGAGGTAGAAGAGTTGCCTGACCAGTAATTGCAGGAAGGAATCATTCCTAGTGCCCATTGAAAGAGAGAACCTGGTAAGCCTGTTTGAAGATCTGCGAAAACGCTTAATTATAATCGTGGCGGTAATATTTGTACTGGCCATTGCAAGTTTTGCTTTTAGCGATCAGATCAGGCATTTTTTACTTCTTCCCGCAGATATGGCTTATGAGGGTATAGCTGAACAGGGTATAGATCTACAGCTGATTTTTTTAACGCCCTCCGAAGCCTTGTTGGCTAACCTGCGTTTAGCCTTTATTACTGCCGCTGCGGTAGCGTTACCGGTCATTCTTTATCAGCTTGTGGCCCTTTTAATGACCATAACTGGAAGGCGGGCTAAGAGCAGGGCTTTCATATTGACTATAATCATGTATCTTCTTTTTACTGCCGGTTTTGCATTTGCTTATTATGTGGTGCTTCCTTTTGCTCTTAACTTTTTTATCGGGTTTTCATCCGCTGATCTGGTTCCCAATTTCAGTTTTGCCCGCTATATATCTTTTGTAACCACCTTTATTTTTTCTTTCGGCCTGGTTTTTCAAATGCCCGTGGTTTTCTGGTTTCTCGGCAGCCTGGGAGTTATTGACCCCACTTTTTTACGTCGCAACAGAAAATATGCCCTTTTAATAATTATAATATGTGCCGCAGTAATAACACCTCCGGATATTTTTTCGCAGGTTTTAATGGCTGTGCCCCTGATGCTGTTGTATGAATTAGGTATTTTCATGGTTTACCTGGCCAGGAGGAAGAGTAAAACAGCAGTTAATTGCGAGGATCAGGGATGAGTGTTTAGCGATACTTTAAAAACAGCAACCAGTTAAAAACGAAAAAAATAAATGCTAACACAAACAAGTAATGATGTGTTGGCTTTTTTGTTGTTCTGCCAGCAGGTGAAACATCCTGATATGTAGAATGCTGGAATAAAGCTTAACCACCCTGTTTTGACTATATATAGCGAAGAAAAGAATAGCAGCTAAAAGGGGTAGCAGATGATGAAGATAAAGCTTGCCGGTGACGGAGATTATCGCGGGGAGACAATTAATAATAAGCCACACGGTAAAGGAACTGTTGCCTGGCCGGATGGCAGCAGGTATACAGGAGAGTGGAAAAACGGTTTTTTCCATGGTGAAGGTACTTTTAACTGGTCTAATGGTGATAAATATGAAGGTTATTGGAAAGATGACCAGATGCACGGCCGTGGAACCTACCTGTTTGCTGACTGGCGCAAATATGAAGGTGAATGGCGAAATGATCAAATGCACGGGCTTGGCACATACTATTGGCCGAGCGGAGAAAAGTATGAAGGTGAATTTGTCGAAGGATTGTATGAAGGCAAGGGTACCTACGCCTGGCCGGATGGCAAAATTTACAGCGGTGCTTGGAAAAAGGCGATACGCCAGGGTGAAGGGGAAATGACCTGGCCGGATGGTAAGAATTACAAGGGATGCTGGCGTGACGATCAGAGAGAAGGCTTTGGTATTATGATCTGGCCGGATGGAAGTAAATATGAAGGTTCATGGAAGGAAAGTAAAATGCACGGCCGAGGTAAATTTATTTTTACCGATGGTTCTTGCTTTGATGGGTTGTTTGATCAAGATCTTTTTACTGACAAGGGTAAATTCATTTTTAAAGATGGCTCTATTTTCGAAGGTAATCTGGTAGAAGGGCTTCCAGCGGGAAAGGGTGTCGTCCATTTTAAGAATGGAAGCAAGTATTATGGTAATTACAGCTGTGGAAAGGATAAAGGAAGAGGACTTTTTATATTTCCCGGGGGCGATAAGTACAAAGGGGAAATAAAGGATAACCTGCCACATGGCGAAGGAGAGCTGCGCTACAGCAATGGTTCATGTTTTAAAGGAATTTTTATTAAGGGCAGTCCCACTGACGGAGGGCAGTATTTTTTTGCTGACGGATCGCTTTATAACGGAGATGTAGTTGCCGGCTTGCCTCATGGTAAAGGCGAAATAAAGTTTAAAGATGGAATAAACTACAGCGGCAGTTTCAAAGCTGGTTTAAGGCATGGACCGGGAACCCAGGTTTGGCCTGACGGATCAAAATACCAGGGGGCCTGGGTTGGTGACAGTATGAATGGCCAGGGCGAATTTATATCAGCCTCGGGTGACCGTTACCTGGGTAATTTCGAAAATAATTTCTGGTCGGGAAAAGGATCTTTAACCCGGGCTGACGGTTCTTTTTTTCAAGGAAACTGGGTTGAGGGAAAATTGAATGGTTTTGCTGCCTGTGAATATCCAACAGGGACCAGATACAGGGGCGAGGTGGTAGATGGAAAATATCATGGCTGGGGTAGAAAAACAGAACCAGACGGATCTGTATACTCAGGCCGCTGGTGTAAAGGCTTTCGTCACGGCTATGGGGTGCATATAACGGCAAAAGATGAGCGCTGCAGCGGCGGATGGTTTTTTAACCGCAGGCATGGACAGATGACTGTGCTGACTGCCAGGGGAAATATGGTGAAAGGTTGTTGGTTAATCGGGATCGGCCCGTTCAAGCTGAAAAATATTTATACATAAAGCAATATTTGACTGCATGACTTATTTTTAGTAAAATTTATTTGATTTATTCTTTTATAAATAATTGTTTAAGCCTTTAATCATTATTTATTGATTTGTAATAATTGATATACTATTATTTTATCTTATGTACTTCTTTTGATGATTTCGTTAAAAGGGAGGTATTCCCGGGTGAGGCTACATAATCTTATGGAGGAAGTAGTTGATCACGCTATTGACGACATCAAGAAGCATTACGATTTTTGTGATTGTCCCCAGTGCCGTTACGATATCAGTGCAATTGCTTTGAACAAACTGCCGCCACGTTACGTGGTTTCCAGTAAGGGTGAGTCATATTGCAGGGCTGAGCTGCTGGCAAATCAGAACAATCTTGACCTGATGAGTGTTGTTTTGGAAGCAGTAAAAAAAGTTCAACAGAATCCCCGTCATTGAAGCAAAATCATTACAGAGTTCAGCAGTTAGCCGGTTTTACTCTATATTGCAGAAGGTTATATTATTATCACATAATACAACAATAAGCGGAGGTCATTTTTTATGGTTCAGCAAACCGGAGAAGATAGCCGGGGTAATGACAACAAGATATTGATCGCGCTTGAAAAAGGTCAGATTAAGATCAGTGGCGAAACTGCAGACGGGCAAAAAGGAGCGCTGCTTAAACCCGGCAGGGGTGTTTCTTTAACTGTAAACGGCAGAGGGGTCACTGATAAGCGTGAGGTTTTCCCCGGCGACGTGATCAATATATCTACTAACGAAGAAATTATTCCGGAACAGGTTGAGGTCAAGCTGTCTGCAGACGGTATGACTGCAGAGGCACGTTATCTTCCCGGTATTAAGAAATTTTACATACTTCCCGATCACCCCTACACTGACGATCTCCTGGTAGAGGGAGTCTCCCATGAAGAGAATATCACTACTTATTCAGAAGAAGACGTAAAGAGAAGTCTTGTTGAGAATCAAATCCGCTTTGGCCTTGACGAAGAAGCAGCTTCTTTTTTGCTGGAAGAACAAAACAGCTGGCATGTTGTGGCAAAGGGAAAGCCTGTTGAACAGGGACAGGATGGCCGGGTGGAGTTGCTTTTTGAAGGTGGCTTCAAATCGGTAAAATATGAAGATAAAGATGAGAAAGTAGATTTTAGAAAACGTTATGAAATAGAGCAGGTTAGTGAAGGTGATGAAATAGCGATTATTCATCCACCAATCCAGGGAGTTACAGGGCAGAAGGTAACCGGTGAAGAGATTCAACCGGATCCGGTTAAAAGAATTGAAGCTAACTGCGAAAGCGGGACCGCGTTCAGTAATGATGGAAGCCGGGTTGTTGCAACCCGAAAAGGGATTCCTTCATATAAAAAAGGGCGTCTACATTCTTTCAGGGTAGATGATCTTTACACTCACAAGGGCGATGTGGACATTAAAAGCGGAAATATACATTTCCGTGGCCACTTTAAAGTTCAGGGAGATGTAACCGAAGGGATGAAAGTGGCTGCTGACGGCAACATAGAAATTGGTGGCAATGCTTCGGGAGCAGAGGTCCTGGCAGGGGGCAGCATAATATTCAAGGCTAATTGTATAAAGTGCAAGGTTCAGGCCGGATGGGTCGATCTTGTTCTTAAAGATGTTTACAGGGTTCTCAATCAGATGTCGGAAAGTATTGATGATGCTATAGAGGCTTCCGAGGAACTGGTCAGAGCCCTGGAGCAGAAAGGCAAGTATTCTGAAAAGATGGAGGCGGCAGTGGTGAGAGCATTGCTGCAGAGCAAATTTGTCGAACTGCCCGAGTATGCCGCTGAGCTGCAGAAAAGCCTAAAATCTGTCGGAAAATCCATGCCAGAAGAGATAACAAAAACCATAGTTGAGGTTACTCCTCATTTCATTGACTTCCAGTACAGTCAGTCACTGGGGCGGCCGGTTTTGGTCGAGATTAAAGAAAAGCTGGATGTAATTAAGGACAGCAGCAAGGAAGTTGTTGAAAAAGCCGATATTACTGCTCCTTATATTCAAAACAGCAGCCTGCTCTGTACCGGGGATATACTGGTTCCCGGTTCCGGCGTTTATAATTCACAATTAAAATGCAACGGCATGGTCAAGGTAGACAAGCTGTTCAGGGGTGGAGTAATAGAATCCGGGGGCGATGTTTATATCGGCGAAGCAGGAACACCGCGAATAACCTCCGAACAGGGAACGATCCAGGTTTCCTATAAGGGACGGGTTCATCTCGGTTCGGTTTATGAAAATTTCCGGCTCAGGTTTGGCACTACCGAGTATCGTTTTGATAAGAACATGAACAACGTGCGCCTCATCCTTGATCAACAGGAATTTGAAGTAAAAGTGTTACATTGGGACAGGTAAGTTAACATATTGGAATTTATCTCGAACAATATAAAAGTTTTTTTCATCTGCCTCTTAATAAATTCCTCCCCTTGACGATTATAATCAATGAAGGATTAATTACAATGTAAAGTATACTTATAAGTCACATCAGGAAAGAAGGGATCAAAGGTGAGAATCAGTTCAAACTATCTTCAGTTAATCAATCGTATTCTGACCGAAGAGCCCGGTAAACCGTCAGGTGGTTCGAAAAGAGCTGCTGAAAAGGAAGTAGATCGCAAGGAGCTTTCGCGCATGGTTACCGCTCTCCAGGGAGAGATGGAGAGAATTGATGAAGAAGCCGGCATGGAGAAAGCTGCCCGCCTGGAAAAACTGGCTGAAGAGATTCAAAATGGCACATATCAGGTTGACAGTAAGAAGCTGGCCGAGGCGATGCTCAAATTTTTCGGACAAATATAGCCTTTAACAGAAAGGAAGGCCGGACATGAAAGCGCCTTCTTACCATAAGAGGCTAATGCTGCTTGAAGAGATTCTTTCTGACGGCGTTAAGCTCTTCAGAATGCTTGCTGAATCAGAAGAACAGCTCCGTAAACAACTGATTACCGGGGATCACCAGGCGCTGATTGAAGCGGAAAAAAAACGTTCCCTGATACAGAATCAGGTAGCTGCACTGGAAGAAAGAAGGAAAGACCTGGTTCCCGAAGGGACAGGTTTGCAGGAATATATAAGAACAACAATTGGTAAGAGCAGCCAGCCACATTTACTTTCCCAGTTGAACCAAATAATTAAAGAACTGCAAAGCGTCAGGGTTGTCAATGAAGTTAACCGCAGTCTCCTTCAAGAGAGATTGCGTTTTTCTAAAGAGCTGCGTAAATCATTTCAAACAACAAAATTAACCTATGACAGGCGGGGAAAGCTTAAGAATGGCGATGATGATCCGATAAAGAATTTAGACCGTAATTGTTAGTAGTTTTTTTGCAAAGGAGATTTTATAATGTCAACCATTTTTGGCTCTTTTGAAATAGGGCGCAAGGCTTTGAGGGTGCAGCATAAAGGAATGGAAGTAAGCGGCCAGAATGTTGCCAACGCCAACACCCCCGGATACAGCCGGCAGAGGGCCGAAATGGCGGCAGTGGTCCCACCTATCGTGCCCGGTCCTTCCCTGGCGCCGGGGAGAGGTGTTGTAATAACAGATATAGCCAGGGTGAGAAGTGAATTCTATCACGCCCAGATGGTTAAAACCGGTTCGCATAAGGCCTTTTGGGAAATGAAGAAAGAAACCTTCCAGGGCATTGAAGCCGTTTTCATGGAACCTGATGATTATGGGATCAATAAATACCTGGGAGATTTTTTCGATAACTGGCAGGAGCTCAGTTCTTCACCGGAAGATATTTCTGTTCGTAACGCCCTGAGAGAAAACGCTATAAGTTTAACCCGCTCCTTTGAGGATGTCTACCTGCGCCTTGAAGATTTGCGCATTGATCTCTCCGGAGAATTATATATGAGGGTTGATGAAGTTAACCGTATTGCCGATTCTATAGCCGAGCTAAACGAAAAGCTTCGATTTATTGATGCCCTGCAGCAAAAGTCAAATGAACTGCTTGATCAACTTGACTTGGCCGTGGAAGAGCTTTCCAAACTGGTTGATATCAGGGTACACCACAAGGCGAATGGAACTGTTGAAATATTTGCCGGTGGAAGGTTGCTGGTCCAGGAAGACCAGGCATTTCACCTTGCTGTCGAGGGGGATGGCAACAGCGGCTATCAACTTGTTAGCCACCGAGGCCTGCCCCTTAAAATGGAAAGCGGCAGGGTTCTTGCCCTGATCGATGCTGTTAATGCTGATATTCCGGCCATGCAGGAGGAACTCAACCTGATTGCCGCCACAATTATTGAGGAAGTTAACAATCTACATTTTTCCGGGTTCGGCTTACAGCAGGGAGATGGTGTCAACTTTTTTAATCCTATCGGCAATCCTGATTTGCCGGCATCCCTGCAGTTTAAGGTTTCTGACCTGATCATGGAAGACTCATCATACATTGCCGCTTCTTCTCAATTTGGTGAGCCGGGAAATGGCGAAATGTCGCTTGAAATAGCCAGGTTAAGAGATTTTCGTGCAGAAGACAGGCTGAATGGTTCTTCTCTGGCCGAGTATTACCGGGGAATCGTTACCTCCATGGGAGTCCAGGCTCAGGAAAGCGAGAGGATGGTAGAGGCTTTTGGCAAAACCGAAGCCGAGTTAATCGAACTGCATCGTTCCATTGCCGGAGTTAACATGGACGAAGAAATGCTCAACATGGTTCAGTACCAGCACGCCTGGAATGCAGCAGCCCGTTACCTGAGCTATGTTGATGAGATGCTCACTATCCTGTTTACTGAACTCGGACGTTAAGGAGAGGATATAAGATGCGCGTTACCCACCGTATGATAGCAGATACCGTTAATACCAACCTTCAGCGCAGTCTGAGGCGGCTGGAGGTTTATTCCAACCAGCTCTCAACCGGTAAAGTTTTTCACAAACCGTCAGAAAATCCGGTGGGTGTGGGCAGGGTGATGGGTTACTCTGCGGCGGTCAACCGTAATGAACAGTATCGCCTCAATATGAATCAAACCAGGGGCTGGCTGGAGAACACGGAAGCTTCGCTCCGCAACGGACTGGATGTTTTACAGCGGGTTCGGGAGCTATCGATTTACGGTGCCAACGAAAGCCTGACAGCTGATGACCGGCGGGCAATTGCTCCTGAAATCCTTGAATTCCTGGAGCATTTGATCGGGATTGCCAACACGGAAACCAACGGCCTCTATATTTTTGGTGGTCACCAGACTTTGTCGGTTCCCTATAGAAAAGAAAAAGTCTATCATGCAGATATACTGGGCGGGGGGATTGATCCGGACAATGCAGTAATCGCTGCAGGATTACAAAACGGCAATTATTCACTCAGTCAGAGCAGTGTAACACCTGCAACTGATGAAGACGCAGCAATCAGGGTAAACCAGAGCTACCTTCAGGGTAATGCAGAGTCAATTATCGGGGAAGCGGACTGGGGCGACCTGGTTAATGGAGTTATGATCGAGCCCGAGCTGCAGGCAGGTTCAACTGTTACTATCGGAGACGATTTCGTTACAGGATCGCCGGTAGAAAATTTTGTCCTAACGTTAACTTATGACGAAGCAAACTCCCGCTGGGATTATATAGATGATACAGGAGTTCCCCAGGTTATTGATGCCGGTACATTTACTCACTTTGGCATAACCGTAGATATAGATCAGCTGGCTGGTGCTGCTGCTGACGGGGATGTCATTACCGTGGCCTCCGGGGTCAGTTCGTCGGTTATGCTCGAAGTTACCGGGGTTGATTATGAAAGCGGGCAGGTTAGTTACCGCTATCTTTCTCATCAGTATGCCCTCGATGGCACCTACCAGAAGGCCGAGGGAGATTTTTCGCTGACCTTTGGAGATACAGCCCCGCAGGCGGTTAATTTCGGGGCGGTTACTGTAAATGTAGAAGGTTTGGGCGGTATGAACCCTTTTCTTGCTTCCGGTTTGAAAGTTGGCGATAGAACAACCCTTAATATTATTCCGGGTATGTCGGCAGGAACCAATTATGATATGGTCACCTTAAGCGGTGCCCATCGCAGCAGCGGATCGGCTGCATCTTACCTGTTTAATCAAAACGCCCTCAATAACAGGGATGTTGAGTTCAAATATTACAGTCTTGATACGTTTGACCGCTCTTCTGAAAAAGGGACTGTTTATGACGGTGGTCTGTCCGTCAGCTATGGAGCGTTCAGTGAAGCTGAACCGGCGCTTACTTTCTCATACGATAAAATGGGTTTTCCTGTTTACTACGGTGATTATAACGACCGGGTCCAGGAGATTAGCCCCCACCAGGAAATGATCATGAACTTAAGCGGCGATAAAGCTTTTGGCATGAACCAGGAAATTTTTGAGGCTGTTTATGGTGTATACTGGGCGCTGATTGATAATGACCGGGAAGCCCTCGGGGATGAAGCCCTGGAAAAAATGGATCGCGCTATAGATCACTTCCTGGGCAGACTGGCAGAGGTAGGCGCCCGTTCAAACAGGGTTGATGCAATGAACAATACACTATCAAATGAAAACCTTTACTTAAGGGAAGTCCGTTCCAATATCGAAGATATCGACCTGGCCCAGGTAATTACCGATTACCTGATGCAGGAGAATGCGTACAAAGCGGCCCTTTCAACCGCATCGATGATGCTTCAGCCCAGCCTTGTTGATTATTTGCGATAGTACTTTGCTATTACGGGAGGTAAAACCATGTCAGTTGAACAAACGGCGGTAGAGTCAAGTCAGAGCAAATTAGTAGAGTTTATTTTTCCACGCGGCATTCCCGGCCTGGAGCTGTTTCGCCGTTTCTTAATTGAGCCGGTCCCTGATAACAGGTTGTTTGCCATGTTAATAGCCGCCGATGACCCCTCGATAGGGATGATCATGGTTGATCCCCTGCCTTTTTTCCCAAACTACAAGGTAGTTCTTCAACGCAACGATCGCAAGGATTTACAGCTAAAAAAAGATCAGGATTTAGTTATTTTTACCACTGTAACTGTTGAAAATGACCGGTTATTTACCAACCTGGCCGCACCCATTCTGGTTAATGTGGCACAAAAGCGGGGTAAGCAGCTTATTGTGCCCCATCGTTGTGATGATATGCGTGTGCCGCTTGATAGCGCTGATCTTCCCGGCAGCTAAAACTCTGAGGGTTAAATATAAAAGCGGAGGATGTTTCAATGTGTAATTTCAACAGCTGTCAAAGCGGATACGAATCTGGCGATCATAATGCACTGTATGATCTGCTGAATAGAATGAAAGATGCTTTTTTTGAAGAAAGAGCGGCAATCAAAAAGATGGATGAAGAAAAACTGCGGGAAAGTGGTTGCCGGATCAGCGACCTGTTCAGCGAGATGACCTTTTACATGAGCAGGGTAGAAGATTTCCCCCAAGTGCATTTACAGCAGGCTGCAGAAATGCTCAGGCAGGCGCGTCTGGTCAGGGATGAAAACAGCCGCCTGCTTAAGAATGCCCTGGACAGAACCGGTTCAGCGATAAAAAAAAGCAATACCGGTATGCAGGCAGCTAGAAATTACAACGGATACGAACCGGTAAAAGAACTATTTATTAAAAAAAACTGCTGATGCTAATCACAAACCTGCGCAACATTCACCTCCAGCTGACTAACAGTTATTTGTAAAAAAATAATTATAAGTTAGAAGGATCTACAAAAAGAGCGTCGAAGTAAGAAATCCCAGGGTAAAGTTAAGTAATAAAGAAAACTATTTTTGTGAATATTTAAAAATACCTTGACCGGTTGATAAATTATTTGCTATAATGCATTCGTTACTGACTGTTAATGGCAAACCTGTAGTAATACAGGGGCGCAAAGCCATGGGTCCAGGAAGCGGATTGCCAGGTTGCCGGTCTATAGATGGGTGAAAAGCCCCTACCTATAACCAGAGGCAGCCGAAAGGCAGCCTCTTTTAATTAAAAGCGGGGGGTGTAGGGTTGACTATTTTTCGCGATGAAACAACGAACCGGTTGATCAAAGGGCTCGATGCAGCAGCCCTGCGCCAGCAGGTAACCGCTCATAACCTAGCTAACCTTAACACGCCCAATTTCAACCGGAGCGATGTATCTTTCGAGGATGAACTGATGCGGGCCCGTCAGCAGGCTGATACTCCTCTGGCCAGAACCCATGATAAACACTTCCCCATTACTCCCGGCCCGGAGATAACCCCAAAAATTAAAACTGATACCACCACAACCCGCAGGATAGATGGTAATAACGTTGATATAGAGCGTGAAATGCTCAATCTTGTCAGTAACCAGCTGCGTTATAACACTTATGTACAGAGGCTTAATGGCCGTTTTGACAACTGGCGTTATGTTATTAACGAAGGGAGGCGTTAAATAGTGAGTTTTTTCCCTGAGTTTCGTATTTCGGGTTCAGCCCTTACTGCAGAGAAAACCAGGCTTGATGTTGTTGCAGGAAATTTGGCCAACATGAATACAACGCGCACACCTGAGGGTGGTCCATACAAAAGAAGGACTGTGGTTTTTTCTGAAGATCTGGCGGCAAGCCGCAGCAGGCGGATGATAGTTGCTCCTTTTGTTCCCAGCTCGGCGGTAGGCGGTGCTTACAGGGGACAGGGAGTCCGTGTTGATCGTATTCTAGCTGATCACCGGGATCCGATGATGGTATACGATCCTGAACACCCGGATGCCCGTGAGGATGGATATGTTTTGTATCCCAATGTTGAACTGGCCAAGGAAATGACTGATATGATAACTGCTCAGCGTTCATATGAGGCTAATGTTACAGCTATACAGACTGCAAAGAGCCTTTATACCAAAGCTTTGGAAATAGGAAGATAGGGGGTTGAGAGGTGGTCGTTAACTCTGTTGGCAGGGCAGAAGCTTTTATTAACAAAAATTTTGTTTTACAGACCAGGAACCCTGAAGAATCGGATCCAAAATTTGCTGATACTCTTCGAGGTGTTCTCGGTCAGGTTAACCGCCTGCAGATTGAAGCTGATACGGCAACCGAACAGCTAATGAGCGGGAACATCGAAAACCTGCACCAGGTGATGATAAAAGCTGAGGAAGCCCAGCTAAGCCTGCAGTTTACCGTTCAGATAGTAAACAAGGTGCTTCAGGCATACCAGGAGATTGCGCGAATGCAGATATAATAACGAGGTGTATTAATGGCTGACGAAGTTAATGTGCAGGCAGAAGAAGCAGAAAACACTGGTTCCCTGGCCAGGATTTGGAACGGGTTACGTCCTCCCGTTCGTTTTGGTATTTTAGCCGTTGGGGCGCTGGTTTTTATCATAATTATAATTCTATCAGTTAACAGCGCGACTCCTGCCCAGATGGAAGTTTTATTTCATCGGCTTGATCCGGTTCAGGCCCGTGATGTAGCCGCACACCTTGATGAAATCGGGGTTAATTACCAGATTGCTGATGACGGCAGTACCATTCTTGTTCCCCGTGAACAGCGGGATCGTCTGCGGTTAACGCTATCGCCGGATCTTTATGC
Organism: uncultured Syntrophomonadaceae bacterium; assembly: GCA_964492615.1. GTDB lineage: Bacteria > Bacillota > Dethiobacteria > DTU022 > DTU022 > JAABTH01. Next base: position 145,347 of record CAZBKZ010000002.1, read on the forward strand.
ACAGGGTATCGGTTTTGCTCTTTTCGAAAACGGCGGCCTTGTTGCCAGCGATTTTGAAAGAAGGGCCCAGTGGCAGATTGCCCTGGAGGAGGAACTGCGGCGTACAATAGCAAGCCTTGATGCGGTTGATCAGGCCAGGGTCCACCTGGTAATAACCGAAGAAGGAGTTTTTATAAGGGAAAGGCAGGATCCTTCAGCCTCAATATTCCTCAGGCTAAAACCACTGGCTTCTTTAACTGACGGGCAGGTGCGGGGTATTCTCAGCCTGGTAGCCGGGAGCGTGGAAGGGTTGAAGCCTGAAAACGTAACTATAGTAGACTCAACGGGAAACATTTTATATGATGCTTTTGCTGCCATTGATGATCTGTCAGTATCCCTAGCAGTAGAAGGTAATTTGAAGCTGAAGCGCCAATTTGAAACAGAACTGGAAAGAAGATTACGCTCGATCCTGGAGCAGGTCTATGGCCCCGGCCGGGCTGTGGCCATGGTATCTGCCGATCTTGATTTTGATTCCAGGGAAACAACGGTAGTCAGCTATGAAGACAATCCAGTCACCCGTTCCACTCACCGTCTGGAGGAACGATCCGAGAATCTTGCTGTACAGGGCGAAGAGGTGGGAGAACCAAATATTCCCGGCCAGGCGGCAGTTATTGGTGATGGGGGCGGCGACTCTTTTTATGAAAGAATTGAAGAAATAGTAAACTACGAAGTTGGTGAAACCCGTGAGTATATAGCTGCTGCTCCGGGGCAGGTCATACGCTTATCAACTGCGGTAATCATAGATAGTGACGGGAATGATCCTTTTCTGGAAGAGCAGGTAATTGACCTGGTTAACTCGGCTATTGGCGTTAACGAAGCCAGGGGTGATACAGTAAGTGTGCAGCTTCTTCCTTTTGACAGCGACTGGATCCTGGATCCGGATGCTGTGGTTGATGCTCCTGAGGTTGTAGCATTTCCCCTGATCTATGCCGTTATTGCCGGACTTGCGCTATTGCTGATTCTGCTTGTTGTTTACCTGATTATGAGGAAAAGAAGAGCGGCGGCATATGAAGAGGAAGAGATTGACCTGGACGAGTATTCACTTGAAGAACAGCTTGAAGCAAGAATGAAGCAGGATGATGTTGAGAAAGAATCCAGTGAAGCAGAAAGCAAGGCTCAATCGATACGTAAGCTGGCCAAGGAAGAACCGGAAAGTGTGGCCGGTTTACTAAAAACCTGGCTGGCGGAGGAATAATGGCAAATTCAGTTGCGACAAAAAAAGTGTCAGGTTTGAGGAAGATTGCGATCTTTCTGCTTGCCTTAGGTCCAAATATGTCTGCTTCCATTCTTAAGCACTTCAATGAAGCCGAGATTGAGAAAATCAGCATGGAAATTGCCAATACCACCCGGGTTGAGCGGGGCAACCTTGATGATGTTCTTAATGAATTTCTGGCCATCCATGAAGCCCAGCAGTACATGGTTAACGGCGGGTATGATTATGCCAGGGAAATTTTAGAGCAGACTCTCGGACCGCAAAAAGCTGCTGACCTGATGAAGCGCTTGAAAGAGTCAAGCAAGGTTAAACCTTTTACCTTTGTGCGCAACGCCGATGCCAAGCAATTGGTGAACATGATCAGCCAGGAGCACCCGCAAACCATAGCTTTTATCCTTTCCTATCTCGATTCTGATCAGGCTGCCACAGTGTTAGCTGAGCTTCCCCAGGAGATTCAGAGCGATATAGCAAGGAGAATTGCACTGATGGAGCGTACTTCCCCCCAGATTATTAAAGGGGTGGAAAGTGTTATGAAAGAACGTTTATCGACCATTTTTCAACAGGATTTTACAACAGCCGGCGGTATTGGCGCTGTGGTAGATATTCTTAATAACGTGGACAGGGGAACTGAAAAGTTGATCCTGGAAGAGCTGGAAAAAGAAGATGCAGAGCTGGCCGAAACTATCAGGCAGCAAATGTTCATCTTTGAAGATATAGTTAATCTTGATGACGCATCGATACAACGTATTGTTCGCGATCTGGACAATAATGATATTGCCATGGCTCTCAAGGGAGCCAGTGAAGAAGTTAAGAACCGTATTTTCAAGAATATTTCCAAGCGGGCCGGCGAAATCCTGGAAGAAAACATGGAATTTATGGGCCCGGTCAGGCTGCGTGAAGTAGAAGAGGCACAGCAAAGGGTTGTTGCTGTTATCAGGCGTTTAGATGAAAGCGGTGAAATAATTATCTCGCGGGGTGGCGACGATGCGATTATCGCTTAAGAATGTTTTTAAGAACCCGCAGGTCTGCGGGAAATGCCCCTATGATCAAAATCGTGAATATTCCGGTGACAGATCACAGGAGCAGGTGCCGCTGGATTCGGGGAACCCTTCTGGTCTTCGCCAACCGGATAATGAGACATTTGTGTTTTGGACTGAACTGCCGGATCACAAAGAGGAATGTGAAGATGACTGTCATTCCGGAGAAGCGGATGGAAATGAATTCTCCGCTGAGCAGGATAGATTAAAGAGAATAGAGCGTGAACTGAGGGCAAAGCATAAAGCAGCTGAACAGGAACTGGAAGAAAATGTTCTAAAACGTCTCGAGGAAGGTTATGAAGAGGGAAAAGCAAGGGCGGAAGAGGAATGCCGCGCGATTAGAGAGAAGGCTGAATCTCTGCTTCGCGAAGCCGAACTGAATATTCGCGAAGCCCGCCAGAAATCAAAAGAAATTATCGCATCATCTGAACATAAAATTGTCGAACTGGCGGTGGCGGTGGCCGAAAGGCTGGTCAGAACCCAGCTCAGCATAGATCCCGATACCATTACTGCCGTAGTGCGTGATACTATGAATATATTGAACGGCGGGGATCAGGTTGAACTCTATGTAAATCCTGCCGATCTCGATTCATGCCTGAACTTCAGCAAACAGTTAAAGGATGAGTTCAGAGAGATAAGTAGGCTGGAAATACTTCCCGATGAAGGGATACCCCGCGGGAGCTGCCGTATAGAATCAGAAAGCGGTGTCGCAGAATATCTTCTTGAAGAGGAAAAGGAACAGTTGAAAGAAACTTTACTGAAGCTGGCCCGTGACGAAGAGGATACACTGATTGCCGAGGAGGATTCTTCTTATGGCAATCACTGAGTCAGGAAACGGCAGGTATCTGTCTACGTTAACTTCACTTTCCGGGGGCAGGGTTTTGGGAAAAGTACGGCAAGTGATCGGCCTGGTTATTGAAGTTAGCGGGATCAGGCCTTTTATTGGAGAGATTTGTAATATACGATCAACTACAGGGGAAACCTTTATAGCTGAAGTTGTTGGTTTCAGGGAAAAATGCAGCCTCTTGATGCCCCTGGGCAACCTGCAGGGTATAGCGCCAGGTTGTATAGTTGAACCGACTGGAAAGAATTTTTCAGTCAGGGTGGGAGACGGTCTGAAAGGCCTGGTTTTGGACGGCCTGGGTAATCTTCTGGAAAACGGCCTGTCTGCCCTTGGTGAAAATGAAGGTATGGAATACCCGGTAAACAATACTCCACCCAATCCCCTGGAAAGGCGGCCGATTGAATCTGTTCTTTCCACCGGGGTTAAAGTAATAGACAGCCTGATGACCTGTGGAGAAGGTCAGAGGGTAGGTATATTTTCCGGAAGCGGTGTAGGCAAAAGCACGATGCTGGGCATGATAGCCCGGCACAGCGATTCAGATGTAAACGTGATTGCCTTAATTGGCGAACGGGGTCGTGAAGTTGGAGATTTCATCAAACGCGATCTCGGGGAAGAAGGATTAAAACGATCTGTCGTAGTTGTTTCCACTTCTGATCGCCCGGCCCTGGAAAGGGTTATGGGGGCCCTGGTGGCAATAACCATTGCTGAATATTTTCGCGATTTAGGGGCCAAGGTAATTTTTATGATGGATTCGGTTACCCGCTTCTGCATGGCCCAGAGAGAAATCGGCCTGGCTGTTGGGGAACCTCCTTCAGCAAAGGGTTACACACCCTCTGTATTTGCCCTGATTGCCAGGTTTCTGGAACGCTCCGGCACTTCCAGGGATGGTAGCATTACCGGTTTTTATAATGTCCTGGTAGACGGGGATGATTTTAATGAACCGATTACTGATGCAGTGCGTTCTGTGCTGGACGGACATATAGTGCTTTCCAGGAAATTGGCATCTCAAAACCATTTTCCGGCAGCCGACGTTTTAAACAGTAACAGCCGGCTGATGCTAAACCTGATTGACGACAGGCACAGGGAGCTTGCAGCAGAAGCAAGAAAGCTGCTGTCGACTTACGAATCGATGGAGGATTTAATTAATATCGGGGCTTATGTACCGGGATCGCAGCCTGAGATCGATCGTTCTATCCAGCGGCGTCCTGAACTACTTAAGTTTCTAAGGCAGGAACCCGAAGAAAGTTATTCGTTAAATGACGCTCTCTCTGCGCTGGAAAAAGCAGTTGTTTAAGCAAAAGGATGGTTGCCGATTATGAGTTCCTTCAGCTTCAGGTTACAGAGATTGCTTGGATTTCGCCATATTCAGGAAGAAGAGGCGAAACGCGAACTGGGTATACGCCGCCTGGCGATGGAGAAAGAGGCAACCCGGTTGAGCAACTTGCGGCGGGAAGAGGAAGAAGTTCTCAGGCAGTGGCGCAGGCAGCTTGATCAGGAGATAGAACTGCCGAGGCTGCAATTGACCCAGGAATATAGCAGGGTTTTGGAAAACAGGTTGCTCAGTCAGAGTGAACAGCATCGTAAATCAGAGGATCGGGTTAATGAACAGCGTGAAGTGGCCAGGCAGTGCTGGCGTAAAAAAAGAATGCTGGAAGTTTTAAAAGACAAGGCCAGGCTTGAACATATACAACGTGAACAGGTAGCTGAACAAAATTTAATAGATGAACTGGTTATGAACTCATACTTCAGGAAAGGAGGTGATGAAAAATGAAAGTGGATCTAACTCTACTGGAGCAGATTGTTTCTTCCGGGAAAGCTCCTTCTGGGGCAAGTAATAACCTGGATGCAGGTGCATTTGCTGCCCTTTTGAACCAGGCGCTTGCTGCCGTAATTGACGATAGTGGTCTGCAGGCTGAAGAGCAGGCTGAAGGATTGGCGCTTTTTATCGATCAGCTGAGTGATGAAAACACTGATATTGGGGAGCTGTTCGCGGATGCTGGGAAAGAGCAAGCTGAAGGAGATCAGCAAACCATTAACGAGCAATTTATGTTTGCAGTTGAAATGCTTGCCGATCGTCAGTCAGCAGATTCATCTGTGAAGCAGGAAGGTATGAATGATCAATTCCTCCGGCAGGAGAAAGAAGTAGCAGCTACTGCTTCTGAAATTAATCCTGGTGAAAAAGGCAAAGGTTTCGCGGAGAGCACTTCTTCCGCGACAGCCGTAAAAGTTGATCCTGACCCTGAGAAAATCCAATTTGGGGATAAAAAGAATCACAGCCCTCAGGAGAACAGCTTAAAAGGCGAAAGGGAGAATGCTTCCCGGGTAATGGGCAGTGCGGAAGAAAACCAAGCCCTTAAAGGCAGGCCCGGTGTCGAGAGCTCCGAGAAAAACCCTCTTCCGGATAAGCCGGCCCCACGTTTTGCCGGAGATCAGGCAGAGAAGACTGATTTTAAAGATCTGGCCGGACAGGCAAGGCAGATTCCCCGGGAGAAAGCGGCTGAAGGGCGCGAGCAGTTCAACAGCAGGACGGGACAAAATGAACCTTCTGCGGCGGTAAAAAACGAACCTCCTGCAGGCAAAACAACAGATGTTTTTCAGGATAAAGGAATGGATGTCCAGAATGAGCTTAGCTCTAAAATGGCTCGTGCCGAAACGGTTTCTGCAAAACCACAGGCTAGTAACGTTCCTGCTGAACAGCTGCACATAAACCAGCAACCGGCGATCCAGGGTGACCAAGCCGTAAGAGCTGAGGTTGTCCTGCAATCCCAGGATAATTCAGGCCTTCGCCAGAATGTGATGCAGCAGCTTGAAGGAAAACTGGTTTATCTGCGTGAAAGCGCAAACAATCCTGCCGAAATGCGTCTAACCCTTAATCCACCCGAACTGGGTGAAGTGACAATCCGGGTTTTCTCCAGGCAGGGGAAGCTTTCAGCATCCATTGTTGCTGAATCTCACCTGGTAAAAGAAATAATCGAAAGCTCTATTTCTGAGTTGCGCCAAAGGATGAATTTTGTCGGTATCCAGTTTGAGCAGCTTGATGTTTCCACCTCGGACGGCCATTCAGGAGAATCAGACCGGTCGGATGGAAGTTTAGGTGCTTCAAGACCAAACAACCCCGATTTACGGGGCGGCGAACTTACGGCTGCAGAAAACGGCCTCGGTTCACAGGCAGCTGTTTCCGAAACGGGAAACCACATAATCGATTACCTGGCCTAGGAAGGAGGTTGGTTTAAAGATGGATGTATCAGCTACAAATCAGGCAGCGACAACACAATATACTTCTGCCACAGGTCTGGCTGGTAACCAGCAGTTCAGTACAGATTTATTCCTGCAGCTGCTGGTAACCCAGCTGCGTTACCAGGATCCAATGTCGGAGAGCCAGGATACCGGTGAGCTGATTACCCAGTTAACCATGTTCACCCTGCTTGAGCAGGTCGTTAAACTTCAGCAGACTGTTGATCAACAATCGTTGATGCAAAGCAACCAGCAGGCCCTTAGCGTTCTCGGCAAAGAGGTTGAGGTGACAGGCATCGACGGTCTTCCCCTCAGGGGCACTGTCAGCGCGGTTGATATAAGCGGCTCGCGACCTTACCTGAAAATTGGGGAGTACGACTATCCGCTCAGCTCGCTTCTGCGGGTTGAAGGAGGCGATAACGAAAATGGTGAATAAAACCGGTTCCAAGATCGAAGCCCATATCCCAGCTGTAAAACAGAAGCCGGGCTGGGTTGACCAAAAAGGAGTTAAAGAGAAAAACAGTGATCTTTCCTTTCACCAGATGCTCGATCAGGTTAAGGGCAAGCGTGATGTAACTTTTTCCGCTCATGCCCGGGAAAGGATTGAAAGCCGCAAAATTGAGTTCAATGCAGAAGATATTTTTCGCATTGAAGAAGCTATGGATAAGGTAACACAGAAAGGTTCCCGTTCATCTCTCCTGTTGTTTGGTGAGGTGGCTCTTCTGGCCAGTGTGCCTAACCGCACCATTATTACGGCAGTGGACGGAAGCGAAGAGCGGGAACAGATATTTACCGGTATAGACAGCGCGGTTATTTTAAAATAAAGGCCGGACCTCCTTTCGAGGAAGCCTTGTTTCGCTGAATGACAGATGCGGAACGCCGTGCAGAATAAGCTTAACTATAAGCTAGAGCATATCAAGGAGGTTATTTGCATGATTAGATCAATGAGTACTGCTGTAACAGGCCTGCGCGGCCATCAGCAAAAACTCGATGTTATCGGTAATAATATTGCCAATGTTAATACTGTTGCTTTTAAAAAATCGCAGGCCCGTTTTGAGGACCTGCTCAGCCAGACCATTCAGGGTGCCACGGCGCCGCTGACTCGCGGGGGGATCAACCCCTCTCAGGTCGGTATGGGTATGCGCGTATCTTCAATCATTGATATCCATTTCCAGGGAGCCATCACCAACACTGATCGCGAAACCGATCTTGCCATAGAAGGCGAAGGCTTTTTTATCGTCTCCGATGGCAGCAGGGAATACTACACCCGTGACGGCTCATTCGGCCGCGATGCAAACGGTGAACTGGTTAATGTTAACGGTCTCAAGCTGATGGGCTGGACCGGAGCAATCGGTGGTGAACTGGAACCGATGTACATTCCCCTTGGAGAGCGGATGGTAGCCCGTCCCTCGCAAAATCTGGGTTTTGCAGGCAACCTGGATGCCCGCTCTTATTTTGCCGCTATTAATGAAGAACAGGAAATTGTTCTTAACGGAGCAAGCGGTGGTACTTTCACCCTGGATTATAACGGAGCGACAACAGCAGGCCTCGCTTTTAACGCAACGGCTGGCGCAGTTCAGACGGCGCTTGAGGGCCTGGCCGGTATTAACCCAGGAGATGTTAGTGTCAGTGGACCAGCCGGCAGCTGGACGGTGGAATTTACCGGCAACCTGGCCGGAACAGACGTCAGCCAGCTTGGTATTGACGGCAGTGCGCTCCAATATCCTCTGGCAGCTGTCTCAACGGTTGTTGATGGAGGCGGCGGCAATAATGAAATCCAGGATGTAGACCTTGATGGTGCTGTCGGGGGCACTTTTGATTTAACCCTTGATGTAGGCGGTGTCTCCGGGGCTGAAACTTTTACAATTGCTTATAATGCTTCAGCTGCTGCTGTTCAGGCTGCCCTGGAAGGGCATACTGACGTTGCTTCGGGTGAAATCATTGTTACCGGTTCGCCCGGTTCCTGGACTGTTGAGTTTGTAGGGGCTTTGGCAAATACGGATATTGATGAAATGACTATTGACGGCACTAGCCTGGTTTATGACCTGGCTGCGGTAAACAATCTGGCCCAGGGTCAGGAAGAAGTAGTTGACACTTACAGCTACGAATATTATGTTTTTGATTCACTCGGCAGGCGTTATAATGTTGACTACATCTTTACTCCCCAGGGAGGCAACACCTGGAACTATTCACTTAGTGTAACTGATGGTTCCGGGCTGGAAATGCCTTTGACAGACGGAGGCAGCGGGGTACTGGCTTTTACCCCCCTTGGCAATCTCGATCTTTCCGCTTCCAGTATTCCCGATATACAGTTTCAGCCGCCAGGGGCGGCCCCACTGGTTATCGAGTCTGAATTTAATACTGTCACCCAGCTGGCCGGCCAGAACAGCATGCTGGTCCGTGAACAGGACGGTTACGCCGCCGGTGAACTGGTTGCATTTTATATCAGCCGCACCGGGGCCATTGTCGGCACCTACACCAACGGTATGGTTGAAGACCTGGGTCAGATTGCCATGGCCTTCTTTACCAACCCGGAAGGTTTAATCAAGGAAGGTGGCAACCTTTACATGGAAACCACCAACTCAGGTGAAGTAAGAATCGGTCTGCCGGGAACGGACGGGCGGGGGTTAATCTCATCATCGTCCCTGGAAATGTCCAA
>CAZBKZ010000003.1:0-148297 GCA_964492615.1 uncultured Syntrophomonadaceae bacterium
CGGGTTATGTATTTTTAACTGCCGTTTTATGTATTTCTATTATGCCGAAAACACGCGAATTTCGATCCCTGCGTCCTTGTTCCAAAATGCGCTTACGCATGCGAATTTTTTCCGGAGTAACTTCGACCAGCTCATCATCCTCGATATACTCCATGGCACGCTCAAGGGTAAATGAAACCGGGGGGGCCAGACGTACAGCTTCATCGGCGCTGCTTGATCTGATGTTGGTCAAATGTTTTTTCTTACATACATTTACATCCAGGTCAGTCTCCCGGTTATGCTCCCCGACAATCATTCCGGCATATACTGAATCATTAGGCTTAATAAAAAAAGTTCCCCGATCCTGGAGGCTGTGAAGAGCATAAGGAGTGGCCTCTCCAGCTTCAAAAGCTATTAAAACACCGCGATTCCGGCCGGGCAGGTTTCCCTTCCAGGGTCCATAATGACTGAAAAGATGGTGTATTATACCTTCACCCCTGGTCAAAGTAAGCAGATCGGATCTAAAACCTATTAGCCCGCGTGCTGGAATAAGAAATTCAAGCTTAAGATTATTCTCACCGGCCGGTTGCATATTCTGCATATCTCCAAATCTCCGGCCCAGGTTTTCAATCACACTACCCGAATATTGCTCTGGAACATTCAAAAAAAGTCTCTCAAAGGGTTCACATGTAATACCGTCTATTTCTTTTAAAATTGGCTTTGGCTTGGATATCTGCAGTTCATATCCTTCACGCCTCATTGTCTCGATCAGTATGCCGAGGTGCAGCTCTCCCCTGCCCGATACCTTAAAGGAATCGGGAGAATCTGTTTCTTCAACCCTGAGGCTTACATTAGTTTCAGCTTCTTTCCAGAGGCGGGCCCGGATCTGTCTGGATGTGACATAACGTCCTTCCCGTCCTGAAAAGGGACTGTCGTTTACCAAAAAGTTCATGGTTAATGTCGGCTCATCAACAGCAAGCAACGGCATTGGTAAAGGGTGATCCGTTTCACAGACAGTCTCACCGATATTCACCGCACCCAGACCCGCAACTGCAACAATATCACCCGCTTCAGCCCTTCCTGTCTCGTGACGTTTCAGTCCTTCGTACTCCCACAATTTCCCTATTTTCAGCATCTCTACACTACTATCCTGCTTGCAGAGCGAAACCTGCATTCCCGATTCAAGAAAACCATTGATGATTCTCCCGATAGCAATTCTGCCAACATAATCATCGTAGTCAAGAGTATTAATCTGCATCTGTAGTTTACCTGCAGGATTAGCAACTGGAGGAGGCATTTCAGAAACAATCATCTCAAAGAGAGGTTGCAGGTTTTTACCTTCTTCATGATAATCAATAACAGCCAACCCTTTTCGTGCATCAGCATAAATAACCGGAAAATCGAGTTGCCAGTCTGCCGCCTCCAGCTCGACAAACAGATCAAATACTTCATTTAAAACTACCTCCGGACGCGCATCCGAACGATCTATTTTATTGATAATTACACCAACCCGTAATCCTACTTCTAGCGCCTTTCGCAAAACAAATTTAGTCTGGGCCATCGGGCCTTCAAAAGCGTCGACCAGAAGCAGTGCACCATCTACCATGCGCAATACTCTTTCGACTTCGCCACCAAAATCAGCGTGGCCCGGGGTGTCAACTATGTTGATCTTAATCCCGTTGTAATGCACTGCCGTGTTTTTTGACAATATGGTTATTCCACGTTCCCGTTCAAGGTCATTGGAATCCATGACCCTTTCCACTATCCGCTCATTATCCCTGAAAATACCTGCCTGCCTGAGTAATCCGTCGACCAGCGTTGTTTTGCCATGATCAACATGAGCAATAATGGCTATATTACGTAAATGCTCCTGACTTTTACTGGACATCTGTACACCATTCCAATCCCATTTTCCCAATGGCTTAATCATTTTTACCAGGATTATATTAAATCATTATTTGACAGGAAAGGAAAGGTTTTTTTCACATTGTCCGGTTTATGCTCACTGTTTGATTGAATACAAGGCCAGGGTGCTCTCAAGGTAGCTGACAATTTCTTCAGCCAGCCATGTTGGTTCTAAAATTTTTATCTCCGGTCCCCAACTGGCCAGCCAGGGAATCATTTCATTAGCACCGGTCAACCTGTAACTAACTTCAATATCACCATTCCCAAGTTCTTTTATCTGCTGTGATTCATGAAACATAATCTCCCGAAAACGCTCTGCCGTTCCCCGATTAACCCGGAGTTTAACCGACTCCAGCCTGGTGCCTCCATCTGAAGTCCATGTAGCCCAGGCTTTACTGTACGCTTGTTTAAGCGAATAACTTGAGGGCATTTTATAACCTGAACTTTCTATAATTTCCAGGTCACGAATATGTACTATGTGAAAAATCCGATTAGCCTTACTTCTGAGGCAATAACCAGTAAGGTAGAAATTATTAAAACGGCACAATAAACCGTACGGCTCAATAACTCTCTCGGTTTCCTGACCATCATAGGTCCTGAGATATTTAATTTTTATTCTTTTTTTTTGCCTCAGCGCTTTAAATATCTCACTTACCAGTTGGCTGAAACGGTCCGGTTCGGCAGGAGCAGGTTCAGCAACATAAACGTGATTTTCTATTTCATTGATCAGCAGGTTATATATACTGACACCGGCCAGGGTTTCAGCCAGCAGTTTACGCAGAATCTTATGATAGGCATCTTTCAGCATTCCTCTGTACTGGGGATATAAACTTAGAGCAATACAGAGCGATTCATTTATATTAAAAGATGGAGCTGCAATGTCACCGTAAAAAAGGTAGAAAGTTTTTCTATTTCGCTTAACTCTTTTTATTCCGGCCAGTGGTTCCGGCAGAGCATCATCAATAAGTGTTTTACTTTCTGCGTCAGGCTTCTCGTCCTCTTCCGGTTTTTCCCCCGCTGCCAGGGGGTCAAATAGCAGTTCCAGGCGGTCTACTGCCCGAAAAATTGTTTTTCGCGACGGATACGTACCCTTGATTTCCTCATAGGCTTCTTCCAGGTCCTCAATAGTTGCCCCGCCGGTCGGCGTTTTCTCCAGGATTCTAACCAGGATATTCGCAATCGCCTCGGGGTGATGGCAACGCGGCGCCCTGGACGACATATACATCCCCACCTTTCTGTATAAAACCTGACTACCCACAGTCTTCTTGGTTAGTCACAAAAAGATCTTGAGAGCATCTGCAGCAGAGTGTTCACTGTATCAGGAGATTCTGTAAAGTAATTAGCCCTGGTAAAAGGCTTATAACCGACCCTCACACTCCAGGAATGTTCCGGCATAACATTAAATATATCTTCATCTGTCCAATCATCACCCATAGCCAAAATAAAATCCCACTTATCTTCTTTCTCCAACCAGTGAAGGGCAGCTTTGCCTTTATTTATTCCGGCAGACTTAATTTCAACAACCTTATTACCCAGTAGAACCTGGAGCCCTGTTCCAGAAAGCATATCATGCAGTGCATCCACCAGCTCCTTTGCTCTCTGGGAACCGAGATCCGGTTCTGCCTTGCGATAATGCCAGACCAGGGCATGCGTTTTTTCTTCTATAAAAGCCCCTGGTGTTCTTTCGCTAAACATTTCCAGCATGGGGCAGAAATTGCTTTTCCAGTCCTCTGATAAACCTTCCTCTTTAAGCTGCCAGTTTTCCCAACCTGTCTCCTTAAGCCAGGCACCGTGTTCGCCAACCATGTCAACACCGGTGTTTCCCAACCACTTTTCAAGATCTGCCCTGTCCCTGCCGCTGATAATTACTACTTTATTAGCCGGATCATTACTTAAGCAGGTAAGCAAAGACAAAACTTTTTGATCCGGGCTGGCCTGCTCCGGCTTTCTTTTCAGTTTAACCAGGGTGCCATCATAGTCAAGTAAAAGTAATCTTTTTCTTGCTTTCTTATAATCATTTTTTAATTGATTAACCAGGGGTTCACTTAGAAACCTCTGCTTTGTCTGCTCGTGCCTGCTCCGTGCAAGTGAGAGGTGTTCAACAAAATCTTCTGCCCACCTATAGATATTATATTTCTTAATTCGCTGGATCATAATGCTGTTAGCTGCTGCTTTTTCTCCTTCCGGAATACGCAAACCCAGGTTAATTGCATCAGCAACCATGGCCAGGTCATTAGGGTTAACAATAACAGCCTCGCCAAGTTCAGCAGCCGCTCCGGCTGTTTCACTAAGAATAAGTACACCCTGGCCGCTTTCGCCCTGACAGGCTAAAAATTCTTTAGCTACAAGGTTCATTCCATCCCTTAAAGGCGTAACCAGGGCTAGGTTAGCCTCACTGTAAAGAGCAACCAGTTCTTCGAACGGAACAGAACGGTACATGTAAAGTATGGGCAGCCAGCCAGGACGTCCAAAACGTCCGTTAATCTTACCGACCAGTTCGTCTACTTCGCGTTTGAGAAGCCTGTACTGCTCAACCTTGGTTCTCGAAGGGACACAGAGCATAATGAAGGTTACCTTGTTCCGCCACTCAGGATACTTTTCAAGAAAAAGCTCATAAGCCCTTAATCTTTGTGGTATCCCCTTGGAAAAATCGAGACGGTCCACCGAAAGCAATATTTTTTCTGTTTTTATTTTATCAAGTAGTGTTTTTCTTTCTTTAATAACACTCTCTTCCAGTACGGCTTCAGAAAACCTGGATGCATCGATACCCATGGGAAACGTATCCGCTTTCACCAGCCTGTTCCCAGCTACGACCTGTCCATATTCCTGTTCCTTCCCCAGTATACGCAATACTGAACTGAGGAAATGTCTGGTATAATCATATGTATGAAATCCAATCAAATCTGAACCGAGCATACCGGTGAGGAGCTCTTCACGCCAGGGCAGATAACGGAATATTTCCATTGAAGGAAATGGAATGTGCAAAAAAAGCCCAATCGCCGCATCAACATTTTCCTGCCTGAGCATTTCCGGCAGTAAAAGCATATGATAGTCATGAACCCAGATTGTATCGCCGGGTTTAATAACTTCCAGCAACCTGCGGCAAAATAATCGATTTACCTTTTTGTATGCTTTCCATTCGGATACTTCATAACCACTGTAAGTTGTGAAATAATGGAACAGGGGCCAGAGTGTGCGGTTGCTGAAACCATAATAATATTTTTTCAAATCAGATGCTGAAAGGTAGACCGGCAAACAGTTGTAATCATTGAAGAGAACCTTCTCCAGGGAGAGGCTCTCATTTTTATCAGCAGGGGTAAATCCAGGCCAGCCAACCCACAGCCCGTTGTTCTCCTTGTGAAATGAAGACAAACCGGTGGTCAGCCCACCGACACTGGACGTTATATTAAAGTTTTTACTTTTTTTTGTTACACTTACAGGTAAGCGGTTCGATACAATTATTACTCTCCCTGTTTGTATTTTGGACTCCCTTTTTTCCATTACGGTCCCCCCTTTATCTGCCAACATAAGTCTACTCATTATTATTTCTATCTTACACTGACATACCCTCTTTAAAGGCATGACTGAAAACTGAGAGGTGGGGAAATTTATACTGCATTATTTCGTTCAGAATGATAAGTGCAAGCGAAGTGCCAATAAAATAACAGCGGGAAATAATCGCAGCTTCAAGAATTTATCAATTATATAGTCCTAAACTCGTCAATAATAAGGAGAGTGGATAAGGATAGATGAATAAGCAAAGTGATATTGATAAACAAATAAATGAAGTGAAAAAAAGCATTGATGATCTAAAAAATAGATGGCCTTTTCATTCGCCAAAGCCCGCCATGTTTCAGAAGCTTGAAGAGCTCGAGGAAGAACTGGCCCACCTGCTTAAAAAAAAACCACCCTACTTAATACTTTTACCCGTCACTAACCTTTCTGCCTATGTTAACTTTGTAAAGACCTTCGTCACAGGCGCATTAACTGGTATCAACACGGGACAACTCTACTCGGGATAGATACGTGTAAGTTCTTCAGTCAGGTAACTATAAGCATCATCCACATTATCGCTGAAATAAACCAGATCGAGATCCTTTTCCCCGATTACCCCAAACTCAGCCATTTTTTCAATGTTTATAATTTGTTCCCAGTACTTTTTACCGTAGACAACGATAGGCATTTTTTTCAGAACTTTCTCGGTCTGGATCAGGGTCAGCACTTCAAATAACTCATCGAGAGTCCCAAAACCTCCCGGAAATATAACAAGCGCCTTGGCAAGATATACAAACCAGAACTTACGCATGAAAAAATAGTGAAATTCAAAATTAAGCTCAGGAGAAATGTAGGGGTTCGAAAACTGTTCCGTGGGAATACTGATGTTTAAGCCAATCGATTTGCCCCCGCCTTCAACTGCCCCCCTGTTGGACGCCTCCATCATGCCGGGTCCACCTCCGGAGCAAACGACATACCGCTGTCCGGAATTCAGGCTAAGAGACCATTCAGTCAGGCGTTTGGCTAAAACCCTTGCCTCTTCATAATACTGCGCCATAAACACCTGGTTTTTGGCAAACGCCACTTTTTGCTTCAGTTTATTGTCTCCATGATCATTCGATTGTGACAGGGCTTTTTCTGCTTCAGCTAAAAGTTCATTTGCCTCTTCCAAACTCTTCGTGCGCGCTGAGCCAAAAAATACTATTGTATCTTTAACATTTTCTTTTTTAAACCTCTGTTGCGGTTCAAGAAATTCAGCCAGTATGCGTATAGTTCTTGCATCTGAACTGTTCAAAAAATCAAGATTTTTATAGGCTTTCAGCGGCATAATATTCTCGTTATTCATTACTGTCCTCCCAGTTACAACCATTATTTGCTAATTCACTACACTTTTTATTCTACCCTTTATTCCACCAGGGTTCAAATATTTTGTACAGGTTAGAGCCCCGGTAGTGGAGGACCGGGGCTCTAACCTGGTTAACAATGCATCTCTTAATTCATTTGAAGGAGGGATGCATTAAAGTATTGTATTACTCCAAGTTGCACCAAGACTGCCACCTGAGTAATTAACTTTTATTGACTGATCGCTGTAACTTTCAACTATATGCGATGTATGCGGGAAAGCACCAAAATACTGGAATGTAAGGTCAACGGGTACCCAGCCCAGGCCATCTACATAAAACTCAGCCCAGCTATGGCGGGTTCCCTGCAAAGAACCGGAAGTCATTGCTCCACGCTGGGGACGGGCAAATCCGATTACCTCACGGGCTTTAATCCCCTGTTCATTTGCTTTTTTGATAAAAGCTCTGGCCAAATCGCGGCAGTTACCCGAACCGGCATACTGCTGGTAAATATCACGTGCTTTTTCAACAGTATCATTTGTTGAGTTGATAGAAAGAGAACGAATGCTGATATTAAAATCGGCAACAATCGTTTTGCTTTCACCAGGAGCAAGATCGCCAAGATCAAATGTATTGGTTCGTCCGGAGCTTGATATGACGTTATAGTTAGTCGATTTCAGAGTTGTGGTCTGGTAAGGAGAACTGTTTTCTAAAAAAGGCACGGATACTACTACATTACGGGAATAATCAGAGCCATTGTTAACAACCCTGACCTCCATTCTAAAGGTATAGCTGCCTGTTTTGCCCCAGGAATATGAAACGGGAACTGTTTGCTGAACCTGCTCGGCTGCTCCACTGTCAGCTTCTTCTACCTTAACTTCAGGGGCAGGAGATGCTGCCGGAGTTTCTACCGGTTGGTTAGATTGCTGGGACTGTGTCGTGCCCTGTGCCCTGAAATCAACTGGTGCTTTCAAAGAGGTTTGCACAACAACAGGTGCTGTGCTGCTGTTAACTGAAGGGTTTTCCTGGGGAGCACTATCTACTGCTGCATCAGCAACAGCTGCCTGGGAAACAGCAACATCCCTCTCTTCATCAAGAACCTGAAGTCCGTAAGCAGCTATTTCATTTTCTTCTTTTACTTGAATTTCATCTTCTACTTTTACTTCAGACTGTTCAACATATCCGCCGGTATCCACTTTACCGGCTGAAAGAGGTTCCTTCTCCACTGCGAGCAGAGAAAACCCTGCCCCGGCCATTACGGCCAATACTAAAACACTTACCAACAAACTTCTTACCCATACCGCTTTCTTCTTCATCAAAAAGTCCCTCCTTCAGAGGGACCGACAAAGTTGAAACTGGTTAATCCTGTTTCGGTAGCCAGGCTGCCTTGGCTCATGCTGAGCTTTAGGCCCTATAACTTTGCGTCCCTGCCTTTCAACAGGTTTGCCTTTGTCGGTCAGGTAGATTTTGGTCCGGCTGAACTGTTTTCAACCGGGGTCGTACTTAATAATCCTCCACTATATCTCCACTAATAAATACAAAAAACCTGTTTCGGTGGCCAGGCTACCTTGGCTCATGCTGAGCTTTAGGCCCTTCTGCTTTGCGTCCCTGCCTTTCGACAGGTTTGCCTTTATCGTTCAGGATATCCACAAATATGCTTAAATCAAGTATAACCAACTATTTTCAATAAGTCAACCCTTTTTGAATATTATTATTTACTTGCTCTTCATTCCTGACGGGATTATTATTAATAAAAGTTGCAGCCGTTTTGGTTGATAATATTGGAGAATTGATATGATCTCAGAAATAGATGAAAACAGAATCAGGTTTTTAAATGATCTTCCGGAACGAAAAGGCCCTGTTATACTTTGGATCAGCAGGGATCAACGTTTTGAAGATAATTGGGCCCTGATCTATGCCCAGCAAAGGGCTATTGATTTTAAAACACCGCTGCTGGCTGTATTCTGCCTGACTGGTAACTACCCTAATGCGACTGCGGAGCACTACCGGTTTATGATCGACGGTCTAATTGAAACCGAATCAGCCCTGAGAAAACATCATATCCCCCTGATTGTGCTTATTGGTAAACCTGATGTGGAAATACATCGTCTGGCCAGCAGTTACAGGGCCGGCCTCCTGGTAAGCGATTTCTCCCCGCTGAAAATTAGTCAAAAATGGAAACGCCAGGTCACTGATAAACTTGCCATTGCCCATGTGGAAATAGATGCACACAATATAATTCCCTGCTGGTTTGCCTCTCCAAAACAGGAATATGCAGCGTATACTTTCCGCCCCAGGGTAAGAAGACTGCTATCCCGTTTTTTAGTTGACATCCCTCCCGCTATCAGGCACCCTTTTACCTGCAATAAAAAAATCCCGGTTGTTGACTGGAATCATGTTTCTGACTCGTTAAAAATCTGTAATAAAGTTAACAGTTCAGCCAGTTACCGGCCCGGGTCAAAGCAAGCCATGATTCTGATGCAATCTTTTATTGAAAACAGGCTGGCTAATTACTCCAGAGACAGAAATGATCCCAACAAAGATGCTCAATCTGGCCTTTCTCCTTACCTGCATTTTGGTCATTTAAGCGCTCAGAGACTTGCTTTTATAGTACAAGGCTCTGCAACACCTGAGATAAACAATGAAGATTTTTTGGAAGAATTGATAGTAAGGCGTGAGCTATCCGACAACTTTTGTTTTTATAACAGCAACTATGACAGTATTAAAAGTTTCCCACGCTGGGCTGCTGAAACACTGGACAAACATCGCGATGACCCGCGAGAACACCTCTATTCACTGGAAGAGTTTAAAGCGGCAGAAACACATGACCCTCTCTGGAACGCCGCCCAGGGTGAAATGTTAGTTACAGGGAAAATGCCTGGTTACCTGAGGATGTACTGGGCTAAAAAAATTCTTGAGTGGACAGAAAGCCCGGACGAAGCCATGCAAATAGCCTTATATCTGAACGACAGATATTCACTTGACGGACGGGATCCAAACGGTTACGCAGGAATTGCCTGGAGCCTGGGCGGAGTTCATGATCGGGCCTGGGGGGAGCGGCCGGTTTTTGGCAAAATACGTTATATGAGTTACCGCGGCAGCCGCTCCAAATTCAACGTGGATACTTATGTAGAAAGAATACAGCGTCTGTTAAAAACAGGCTCTTCTGGCAGTTAATCATCAATCACCTGAATGCCATCAGACTGATGCCTCATCTGACGATAGAATTCATGGAAATCAATACGATAATTGAAATCATCTTTTTCATAATCACGCTGGCTTTTTATTTCCACATTATGAATAATCAGCAGCTCTTCGTTTATATTCGATGCCTGCAGAAGCTTCATCCCCGAGGGCGCCCACAGACCACTGCCACCCCAGAAATACTGACGACCTTTTTTATGCCTGCCAACCCAGTTTGCCCCAAGGCTCCAAACCTGGTTATATGCTGCTTTCGAAGCATTCATCAGGTCCCAGAGAAAACCATAATAATGATCTGTCCGGGTATTCATCATGGCATATTCCCTGATTGCCTGTGATTGCCAGGCTGCCATCGTAACAATTGCATCAACTCCGTCAACAAAAGCATACTGGCGAGGCAATTCAACGAAACAAAGGTCATAGCAAATCAGGAAGCCAAAGCGACCCCATCTCGTATCTATGCTGAGTCTTTTATCAGTCCCCTGGCTGAAAAAGACTCTTTCGCTAGGAGTCAGGAATACCTTGGCATAAATAAATTCCTCCTGCCGGTAATCAATTGAGGGAGTCAGAATAAAAGTGCAGTTATAATAACGCTTCTCTTTCTCCCGTACATTACTGAAAAAGATGTATTCGAGACCACCCTGGCCCTCGGTAAGGCTATCCTTAATATTTTTTAAACGTTTTTCAATTCTTCCGGTTTCTCCCTCAGCCAGGAGATCCCATACCGGGGCAGGGTCACTTGCTTTCCATATATACCCTGTAACAGTTAACTCGGGAAATATTAAAATGTTAACTTTTTTTCGGTGAGCAATTTCGATGATTTTTTCCATTTTGCTTAAGTTTTTTTCAACATTCGGATCTCCATTGATGTTGGCAATCAAAACAGTAGGTTTTTCTTCGTTTTCGGAGAAAACCCTCTCAACAATACGAAAGCTCATAAATTTCACCCCGGCTTTTCCATCATAATTCATTTATACAATTTAAATTTATACAAATATACCAGTTTTCCTGCAATAGGTCTTGTGCCATATAAATACCCGCCCCGGACCATTTCCAGTTGGCAATAACAGCCGGCAAACAGATGCCATATAATAGTCTCCTGACAAAGAGGTATAAAAGATTACACTTATGTTATTAATTAATACGTATGTGGCACGAATATTATTAACAGGCTCTGACCTGCCCTGTACCCTTGTATAAAGATGCGGAGAGTTATAGTAACCTCCGCATCTTTATATAAAATAATGAAATCAGCAAAGCCTGCTCAATCTTTCATAATTCACTTTTCTGCTTTCTTAGCATACCGTTGCAGGTATACATAACGCATTAGTAGTGCTTCAAATCCCTTTAACGGCTTTCCCCTGCCGAAAAGATCAACAGCTATAGCGGCCCGGCAATTCTTCTCTAAGATCATTTCTGCCGCGAGGGCATCCTCGATATTCGGACCACAGCATAAAGCGCCATTTTTCCCCAACAATAGCGCGCTGCGCCCTGACAGCCTTGATGTTATTTTTCGGGCTGTTTTTTCCGCATGGCTGTAATCAGATTCGACAGACCGGGCATTAACACCAATAATCTGGGCAAAATCATCTACCATAGGATAAAGTGTTTTACCGGTCAGGGAATAATTAATGATGTCCGGCTTAACCGAATGTATAATCGCCCTGATACCTGAGTATTTCGCGTAGATTTTACGATGTATAACCACTGATGCCTGTATAACATGATCGGTGCACTCAATCTTCTCATTATCAGCGCCTAGAACCAGCATATTGCTGCATTTATCTTGACCTGCTCCGCCGCCTGCCCCGACAATTCCACCAGGATAAAAATAGATCTTATCTCCCTCTTTAATACTGCTGCCCAGCAGGCTATTGCCGGGATATCCAGCTTTTGGTTTTTTACCGGAAAAGCGGGCTGCATAGAATTGACCAAATTCAACGGGATCATAAAAATTGCTACCGCTGAGAGTGTAGTATTGATTAAGCAGTTTGCGGCAGCACTCTTCCTCCAGCTTCATCGCTGTGTTAAATGAATCGTCACAGTCCGATCCGAGACAAAGGGCCCCGTGCGATGTCATCAGGTAAGCCTTGCCTTCACATTGGGCAAGAACTGTTTCAACGTTTTTCATCAAGGCCGTACTGCCTGGAAGAGCGTAGGGAACCGACCAGATTTTCTCGCCAATCTGCTTCCTTATTTCAGGTCCATCAACATCCAGGTCAATGGCAAGAGGGCTGAGGGACGAGGCATTAAGCTGGTGGGTATGGATTATAAAATTTACATCTTTGCGCTGCCTGTAAGCTGCAGCATGAACCTTCTTTTCCGATGAAGGCTCAACTGAGCCTTCATAGCTTAAATCATTTATATTAACAACCACGATGTCTTCTGCTGCAAGGCTATTATAAGCTCTGCCACTGGGAGTGATCATAAAAGTATTACTGTCAATTCTGCAGCTTACATTGCCCCAGGTTCTGGCAATCAGGCCTTCATCAACCAACCTGTTGCCTGCATAAACAACAATTTCTGCAGCTTCTTGCCTATTGATCATAATTTACACTTCCTTAACAGCAACATTGGCAAAAACACGTTCGAAACAATTTAAAGCGTCATTAATCATAGCATCATCATAAGCAGCACTGGTATATATGCGGCTGCCTGCAAGGGTAACCAGCCCTTCGGCCATATAAGCAGCTCCCATGTGTTCCATCTCTTTCTTTCGTTCCGAGGTTTCTTTCAGTATGCGGGGAACTTTCCAGATTTTCTTCCAATCTATTGCATAGTGCAAGGTACCAACTGTTTCGAGGTGTACTATTGAGCCCTGGTTAAATACAACAAAAGGAAGGTTATAAGACTTTACCAACTTTTTCAATCCGGCTGTCAACAGATCACCCATCTTCCCTGCAGTAACTGCTGCGCCAGTTCTTTCTATTTCACAGATTGTATGATAACCTGCAACACAGCTAAGCGGATTAGCTGCAAGGGTACCGCCAACCAGGGCTTTTTTATGCTTTTCTCCACCGGCAATCCCTGCAGAAAGATATTTCATGTACTCTTTTTTGCCACCGACTCCTCCTGCGCCAGGATAACCACCGGCAACAACTTTCCCAAAGACTGTCAGGTCGGGGTTAACACTAAAATAACCCTGGGCTCCGGAAAGGCCAACCCTGAAAGCAGTTACCACTTCGTCAAAGATCAACAGGGCACCATATTGACGGCACAGCTCTTCCACACCCCTGTTAAAATTATAATCAACAGGGCGGGTACCGCTTTCCGGGCCTAACGGTTCAATAATAACCGCCGCAGTTCCACCAAGCAGGCGGTTCTGCTTTAACACAATCTCCAGGTTACCCAGATCTCCGGGGAAAAATTCCCGCGTTTTTTTAAATATGTACCGGGGCACACCATTAGCCTGGGTCCACTTGGAGCCCGGAATCCTGATGCTGTAGGCAAGCTGATCGCTCCAACCATGGTAAGCCCCACCCATTTTTACAACAACTTTTTTCCCTGTAGCCAGCCGGGCTATACGAATGGCAGCCATGCAGGCTTCGGTGCCTGAATTGAGCATGCGAAACATGTCAACGGAGGGAATAAGTTCAGCTATTTTACGGGCTATTTTATATTCATATTCATGGAAAAGGCCGGTGGACGGACCACAGTTATTAAGAAGATTAATAACCTTTTCTCTGACGGCCGGGGGATTAGATCCGAGAATAGTCGGTCCGCCTGCCTGCAGGAAATCATAGTAACGGTTTCCATCCAAGTCATATAAAAAGCTTCCTTCCGCACTGGTAAAAACCAGGGGGAAGGGATAATTGAAAGCAAGGTTATGCTGAACCCCGCCGGGAATAAAGTCAAGCGCCTGATCAATTACTGCTTTTGATTTTACACATTTAAGACCATAGTAATTATCCAGGTAATTCTGCAGCGCACTGTTTTTAATTGTATAAATAGGCTGCCGAATTAGTTGGTTCAGTTGCCGGTTAATCAGTTCGGCATCGGGATAGCTGGAAATAGCAAATTGTTCATCCACGGGCAAACCTCCAGACCGTTACGGTTTCTTTTACCTATTTAATACCCTGATAATGGCTATTATATCAGATTCAAACAGCTGGTAAATATTCATGAGCAATGCTGTCCATGCAGCAACAGAAAAATATATTTTTAACCATTTTCGGGACAACATTTAGAGGATTTCCGGCTTATTTATATAATTCTTTTTTAGCTCCGCCTAAAGGAGATGGCTCATGCAGGAACCGGTTTATATTATTGCTTATGATGTTGGCACAACAGGAATTAAAACCTGCCTTTATGCAATTGAAACAGGCAAGGTGCAATTAATCGATGCTGAAATGGCCTCCTACCCCCTTTATATTCTAAATAATGGCGGAGCAGAACAGGATCCTGAAGATTGGTGGAAAGCGCTGGTTAATACCACGGTTTCACTTGCTGAAAAAGCCAACCTCCTTTTTAACAAGATAGCAGGCATCTCCTTTTGCTCCCAAATGCAGGGTCTGGTCCTGGTCGACAATAATGGCAAATCACTGCGCAGAGCAATGACCTATATGGATCAACGGGCAGGGGACGAAATGCGTCGTGTTTTCAAACACGGAATAACTATTGCAGATATCAACGTTTATAAGCTTATCGTGTCGATTATTGAAACCGGCGCCGTTAGCGCCAGTGCTAAAGATCCGGTCTGGAAATACCTCTGGGTAAAACGCGAAGAAAAAGAAGTTTACAACAAAATCTATAAGTGGCTTGATGTAAAAGAATACCTGATCAGCCGCATGACAGGCAGCTATGTAATGACTGAAGACTCTGCTTTTGCCGCATTAATTTATAACAACCGCGCCAGGAACCTTACCTGGAGTAAAAAAATTACACACATGCTTGGTGTAAAGGAGGAACACCTGCCTGCCATAATGAAATCGACAGATCGGGCCGGGAAACTACTCCCGGAAGCAGCTGCTGAACTCGGACTCATAGCCGGCATACCTGTTTTTGGTGGAGGAGGGGATGCCTCGCTGATTGGAGTAGGTGCCGGTGCGGTTGCAGTCGGAGATACCCATATCTACACAGGAACTTCCGGCTGGGTGTCAACGGTTGTAAAAAAATCAATGGTCGACACAGGAACAATGATTGCGTCGATTATCGGTGCCCAGAATGATAAATATAACTATTTTGCCGAGATGGAAACTGCCGGCAAATGCCTGGAATGGGTTAAAGATAACCTCGCCCTTGACTTGCTCGGCATTTACAGTAAAAGTGATTTAACCTGCGAATCAACTGAAAACACCTACAAGAATATTTACGACCATCTGACCGGCATTTCCGCTACAGTCCCGCCTGGCAGCAATGGAATAATCTTTACCCCCTGGCTCCATGGAAACAGGTGTCCTTTTGAGGATGCACAAGTGCGCAGTACCTTCTTTAATCTTGGGTTGGGTACGGGCAAAGCCGAAATGATTCGCGCCGTTCTGGAGGGGATCTGCTTTCATCTCCGCTGGATGCTGGAAGCCCAGGAAAGAAAAATTAGGACATCTGATACTATCCGCTTTGTTGGCGGCGGAGCTCTTTCAGATATAACCTGTCAGATACTTGCTGATATTACCGGTAGAAGGATAGAAACAGTCAGCGACCCACAGAATGTCGGGGCTGCCGGGGCTGCCATCGTGGCAGGTATAGGCCTGGGAATAATTGAATCTTTCCCGAAAAGCAGGGATATAATAAAACCGGTTAAAGTGTTCGTCCCTGAACCAGCTAACAGGAGTACCTATGAAAAAAATTATTCTGTCTTCAGAAAACTATATAAAACAAATCGTAAATTTTTTAAAGTACTAAATGAACAGGCGCTGTAGCTTCAAGCGCTGATATCGATCAGTCAGTTTTCTTTCAGATTGTTCCTGTGTTGGCTCGGTTAATGGAAGTTCAAAATTCATTAAGAAGGTGAAATAATGTTAACCACCTGGAGTGCAAAAACACGTCAGGAAACAGTTGCCAGGGCCGGGGAAAAAGAATTTGATTTAATCATTATCGGAGGAGGAATTACCGGCGCCGGTATCGCCAGAGAATGCGCGTTACGCAAGCTTTCATTCTGCCTGCTGGATAAAAATGATTTTGCTTTCGGCACTTCATCCCGCTCTTCAAAATTGTTTCACGGCGGTCTGCGTTACCTTGCCTCCGGGGAATTCAGACTGGTGCGCGAATCAACGGTTGAGAGGAACTGGTTGCGCTGTCATTTGCCCAACCTGGTCAGACCACTTGCTTTTGTTTACCCTGCTTTTCAAAAAGGCAAATCAAAAACGATCAAAGTTCGTCTGGCAGTGTTTCTCTATGATCTTATATCCAATTCATTCAGCAAGTATAAAAATTACCGCCGCGGAAGAATCTTCAAGGCATCATTCATCGAAGAAATTGAGCCGGCGATCACTCTTGAAGATCCGGATCTGGGGAAAATGACTATAGCCGGTTTTTACTATGATACCAACTGCGATGATGCCAGAGTTACCCTAGAAATAATCAAGGAAAGTATTGCAGCCAGCGAGGATGAATCAGCTGCCTTAAACTACTGCCATGTAAGCAGCTTCCTGACCGATGACCACGGAAAGGCTGTTGGAGTCAGGGCGACTGATCAGGTTAACGGTGTTGAGTTTACTGTTAAGGGTCGCTGCGTTATATCAGCCTCAGGAATCTGGACTGATCAGGTCCTATCAGCTGGCAGCTACAGTAATGAACGAATATATCCGACAAAAGGCGTTCATATAGTAGTACCTTCCGCACGCCTGGGTAACCGGAATGCTTTCGGCCTGACCTCATTTGAAGACGGAAGATTTTTCTTTATTCTCAATCGCGGTCAGATCTCTGTAATCGGCACAACCGACACTGCCTACCCTGCAAGCTCAAGCAGCCTGGATGAACCATGGTGTACAAGGGAAGACTGCGATTACCTGCTGAGTACTGTTAACCGTCTTTTCCCCCACGCCAGGCTTAGTGATCGGGATATCATCGGCACTTATGCCGGTATCAGACCGTTAATCCGCTCGGAAAAAGCAAAAAATGAATCCGATGTATCTCGCAAGCACGAAATATTCCAGACTGAAGACGGTATAGTAGCTATAGCTGGCGGGAAATCAACCACTCACAGACTGATGGCTGAAGATCTCATTTTTTATCTCATAGAAAATGGATACCTTAAAAGATTTTCAGCACTGGAGTATAATCGCCGCGGTTTTTCACGTCAGCCTTTTAAAATTGGTTTAACCCGTAAAGAATTTGATCGGATTCTGGATGAAAAAGATTACTGGAACATAGTCCATCCCGATCAGGTTAAACATCTTTATACCCAATATGGACGGGGAGCTGTTGATATACTTGAAATGATCAAAACCAACAGGGCAGGCGGGGAGCCCCTGCTCGATGAATATCCTTATTCTGAAGCCGAGATTATTTACATCCTGGAACATGAATGTGCCCCGATGCTGATAGACCTTTTATGCCGACGCACTGAAGCGCAGTGGACAGTTTGGCACTATAAGCAGCAGATACTCGCCATGAAAGTAGCCGATATTATGAGCGATTATTACGGCTGGAGCAACGAGGAGAAAAGCGAACAGCTGAAAGAATACCTGGAATATGTACGAAAAACTGTCAGCTTCCTGAAGTTTTAATCTTTTTATTGATC
Source organism: uncultured Syntrophomonadaceae bacterium (assembly GCA_964492615.1). Classification (GTDB taxonomy): domain Bacteria; phylum Bacillota; class Dethiobacteria; order DTU022; family DTU022; genus JAABTH01. Next base: position 17,602 of record CAZBKZ010000003.1, read on the forward strand.
ATAAATTTTTATAGTTGACAGTTCAATCATATGCTGATTATAATCAAGCTGTATAGCCCTTCTCCCTCTTTCGGGGGAAGGGAATTATAAAAATTTCGTTATACTTGGTCAAGTATAACGCTTCCGGTAACAATTATTATACTTCAAAAGTAGGTGCAAGTAATTGAAAATGAACCAGTTGGAAACGGAAAAGGCAGTTGGCCGACTACTCTGCCATGATATTACTAAAATTGAAAAAGGAATTTACAAAGGCGCTCTTTATAAGAAAGGTCATCGTATCAGTGGGGATGATGTCGAAAAACTGCTCAACCTGGGGAAAAAACATATATATGTTTTAGAACTGGAAGACGGAGATTTGCACGAAGATGATGCCGGCCTGCGTATTGCTTCTGCCCTCGCCGGCCCCGGACTGACCATCAGCAAACCCTCGGAAGGTCGTGTAAATTTGTTAGCCCGGGAAGCCGGGCTGTTTAAAATTGATGTCACCCGGCTATTCCGTATTAACTGCATCACCGATGTAGTAGTTTCCACCCTGCATGACAACTCCCCGGTAAACAGAAACGACCTGCTTGTCGGCGCCAAGGTAATCCCCCTTGTTGTAAATGATTCAACTGTGTCTGAAGTTGAAAGGATCTGCTCGGAAGGATTGCCACCGGCCAGGGTCCTGCCCTATCTTTCCTTTAAAGTGGGCAGCGTTATTACCGGAAGAGAAGTATATGAAGGACGTATCAAAGATGGTTTCGCTCCCATTCTTAAAGAAAAATTATCTAATTTTGACCTCGAAGCGCCTCTGGTCAGGTATTGTAATGATGACGCTGGGCAGATAACAGCCGAAATACAAGATTTAATTAACCGGGGTTGTGAAATGATTATCGTAACGGGAGGTATGTCTGTTGACCCTGATGACGTGTCGCCTACCGGTATAAAAAATACAGGCGCTGAAATCATCAAATACGGCGCTCCGGCTCTTCCGGGGGCTATGTTTATGCTGGCCTATAAAGGAGATATTCCGTTGATTGGCCTTCCCGCCTGCGGAATGTATTTTAAAAACACTGTTCTTGACATTATTTTACCACGTATAATGGCAGGCCAGAAAGTCAGTGCCAGTGAAATTGCCGCTCTCGGTCATGGTGGTTTATGCCGCCGCTGTGAAACCTGTGTTTTTCCCAACTGCTCGTTTGGCAAAGGCGGTTTTAGCGATGCGTTATAAAAAAACCAACAACCGGGTGAGCTTATTTATTAAATTAATAGTATCAACAATAATTCTACAGACTATAATACTTGGCTGCAGCTTATTGCAGCCTGAAGAAGCGGAGTATAGTATTCAGGATTCTGTGAAGGAACAGCCCGAACTGCTTGTATATGTTGCTGCCGGGATCAGGGAAGCTGTAGAAGATGCTGCCCTGGAGTATAACAAAAATATCGCTAATTACCCAATCAATTTTAAGTTTGTTTTCAATAACTCAGGGCGACTTCTTACTCAGCTTGAGCTGCATAATGAAGGAGACATATTCATTTCTTCCGAATTGCAGTTTATGGAAAAAGCAATAATTGCCGGCCTGGCCGATAACAAATTTGATCTGGCCACTTTCGTTCCGGCTATTGTTGTTGCAGCAGGAAACCCGCTGGGAATTAAAACATTAGCTGACCTGACAAAACCCGGAGTACGTGTAGCAATCTGCGAAAACTCTGCTGCCATGGGCAAGGCAGCAGAGAAAATTCTGAGCGAACAGGGGATACTCGACGAGGTTACCCCTAACATAATCAACCGGCCGGCAACCGCGCCCCAGATTGCCCTGAATGTTGCCCTTAATCAGGCAGATGTCGGCATTACAGGGCGCAATTCCGGGGGAGAAATTGAAGATAAACTTGATTTTATAATGATCCCACCGGAAATCAATTCTCCAACCCTGATTACGGCGGCAGTTTTAAATTCATCCGGCAACATAAGTAACGCTGAATTGTTTGTAGACTTTCTCTGTTCACCCGCCGTTCAGGCTATATTCAAAAAGCATAACTTTGGTGATGTGATCTTGAAATAAATGCCACCTTTAAAATGGCGCTATTATTTTGTAAACAAAAGGGTGATGACTATTGCTGAGTTTTACCATAACTAAAACTTACCCGGGCTTTACCCTGACCACAGGGTTAAAAAAATCTCAAAAAGCCATCCTGCTCTGTGGTCGTTCGGGGTCAGGAAAAACTACTCTGCTGAGATGTATCGCCGGCTTGGAAAAACCCGACTACGGTTATATTCGTTTTAATGACCGCTATTTTTACCGGGAGGGGAAGCTGAACATTCCTCCTGCCAGGCGCAGGGCTACTTTAATGAGCCAGGAAAATAGTCTTTTCCCTCACCTGACAGTCAGACAAAACATACTATATTCAACAAAAAGCAAGAACCAGACACCCGACCTATACTACACCGTGCTCAAAGAATTAGAGCTTTGTTCCCTGACAACAAAATTCCCGGCCTCGCTATCAGGCGGAGAAGTACGCCGGGTTATGCTTGCCCGTTCACTCCTGAGCAAACCAGCGCTGCTGCTACTGGACGAACCATTCACCGGGCTGGACCTGGATCTTTGCCGCCGGGTATCGTCACTGCTTGATGATTATCTTCAGAGATATCATACCGAGATTATAATTGCCACCCATATCCGACAGGATTTACTGAGCTGGGTTGACAATAAGCTCTGCCTGATAACACCCGAAACAGCACTTGCAGGATAAAGTGATTGTAATACAGACAATCAGAGGATACTAATGTCAGTAAACTGGTTAAAAGCAACTTTCATCTTTTTATTCGCTCTTTTTTTGATCCTGGTTCTTTCCGCATATCTTTCCTTGTTCGGCTTGATCCAGAAATCGAGCTTTATTTCAATCATTCTATCGGCAGAGTTTTTGCGGCCACTCCTGTTCAGCCTGTTCTCTTCTACTACAGCTACCTTACTGGCCGGTCTGTTTGCCATCCCTTCAGCTTATATTTTGTCACGTTATCCTTTTCCGGGCAGAGAACTGGCTGAAGGTATACTCTATCTTCCAGTTTTGGTTCCTCCCCTGGTTAGCGGTTTAGCCCTGATGGTTCTGTTTAGTTCACCTGCCGGAAACTGGCTGGCAGCACAGGGGATCAGGTTTATTTTTACCCCTGCCGGAGCTGTTTTGGCCCAGTTCTTTATTGCAACCCCCTACGCCTTGCGTACGATTAAAGTATCTTTTAACAAGGTAGATCAAAACATTGAAGAAGCTGCAGCGACACTGGGAGACAGTCCTGTTCGTGTTTTTACCAGGGTCACTTTGCCCCTTGCCCGCAAAGGAGTATTATCAGGTCTGTTGCTTGCCTGGGCCCGTGCGCTGGGTGAGTTCGGAGCAACGATCATGCTGGCAGGAACCCTGGCCCGATACAGCGAAACCTTACCGGTAGCTATTTACCTGCGTTTTTCGACCGGAGAGTTGGAAACTGCTGTAACAATGGCTGTTATGATGATGCTTGCTGCCCTGGTAATCTTGATTGCAACACGACGCTTTCTCACTACTGACTGAAATAAAGCCCTGGAGGTCATTAACTATGGAGACGATTATAGAAGAGGCAATCAAAACTTATGTTGCCCGCTATGAAGAACCGGCAGACCGTGGATGGGAAGAACCTCTCATCGCTTTTGCCCGTTCAAATGACCCGCTTTTTAACCAGCTAAAGCGGCTTGTCCATCCCGGCCACGCCCTTCCGGAAGATTTTTTGAAGGGAGCAAAAACGGTAGTGGCGTTTTTTATTCCTTTTCGCAAACAAGTGATTGACAGCAATAAGCAGGGGCATTTCTGTTCCAGGTCATGGGCTCTTTCCTACATAGAAACAAATGATCTGATTAAAGCGGTCAATGAATATATCTGCTCTATTATAAACGCCAAGGGTTACCAAGCTGTTTATGTACCGGCCACCCATAATTTTAATGAAACCACATTATTAAGCGACTGGTCCCACCGCAGCGCTGCATACATCGCCGGGCTGGGGACCTTCGGGGTGAACCATATGCTGATTACTGCAAAGGGCTGTTGCGGCCGTATCGGCTCTTTAATTACTGATCTTGAACTAAAACCAACGGCCAGGCCTGCGACTGAGTATTGTCTTTACCTGGCTGATGGTTCGTGCGGAGCTTGTGTAGATAAATGCGTAAACGAAGCTCTTTTTACAGATTCTCTTGATAAACATAAATGCTACGAGATGTGCCTGGCTAATGCTGCTCGCTTCAAAGACCTTGAAATGATTGCCGATGTATGTGGTAAATGCCTGGTCGATCTTCCCTGTTCCAGAAATAATCCTGTGCGTCAATAAGACCTTTCATCAACCCCTGAGGGCAACAGTAACCGACTAGCCTAATGCTTTTAGCAGCTTTATTTCAGGAGGGCCTTCTAGAGCATCTTTTAACGCTTCTCCAAACTCTTTGTAGTGATCAGTTTTCCTGTGTCTCTCGAGGGCTTCCATACCTGTGTATTTTTCCAGTATATATATCTCCCCGGTTCCTTCAGCAGGCATGTAAGGCTCGTAATATAAACATTCGTTTTCCAGTTTCTGAACCTTATCTGCCATTCTCAAGCTGGCATAAGTAGCTTTCTCCTCCATACCGCTTTTAATTTTTAACTTCGCCACTATTGCGATCATATATTCAACTCCCCGGGTATAATATTTCCAAACACATTTTCACTTATAGTTTCTTCTCTTAACGAATAATTCCTGCCATTGACATCGGCATCAACTAGGGCTATAATACAAACAAGCGATTAAAACAAATGTTTAAAGCAAACATTTAAAATGTATGTTTACTGAACTGGACAGGAAAACTATATGCTGAACATGGGCCGAATCGTAGTCAAATATCGTAAGTTAATAATAGCTGCTTATGTAATTTTATTAATACCGGCTGCCCTGGGATATCTTCTTACAGATGTTAATTACGATTTGATATCATACATGCCTGAAAAACAAAATTCACGGCTCGGTGAAGATATCCTCGAAAATGAGTTTTCGCTGTCGGCGCTTGGTATAATGATGGCCCGTGACAAAGAGACCTTTGAACTAGAAAACCTCATTTCAGCTCTTAATGACATTGAAGGTGTGGAAGATGTAGTTTGGCTTGGAGATTACACTGATATCTATATGCCCCCGGAATTTACCGACCCGGAATTGCAGGAACGTTTCAGAACTGAAGGTACTGTTCTGATGCAAATACAGTTTAGCGATAATGCTCGCAGTCCGAATACAATTGATGCTGTAATGTCTATTCGTGACCTGATCGGGCATGATGAAGAACTATACTTTGGCGGCGAACCGGCTATCCTGGCCGAAATGCAAACAGCCGTTGACGATGAAATGTTGATTTATACTATTCTGGCAGCTGTAATAATCCTGATTGTCTTAACCATCTCAACATCGCTTTACCTTGATCCAGTCCTTTTCCTGGTTGCCGTTGGAGTAGCAATAGTAATAAACATGGGCAGTAACATTTTCAGAGGTGAAATATCCTTTTTAACCGCATCGATTGCAGCAGTAATGCAGCTGGGCATATCACTTGACTATGCAATTTTTTTAATGCATCGGCTGGAAGAAGAGAAAGAGAGACTGGGCAGTATCGAAAATGCAATGATTTCTGCCGTTAACAAAACAGCCGTCACAGTTGCCTCTAGCGCCTTAACAACCATAGGCGGTTTTAGCGCTCTGATGGTGATGAAAAACGGTATTGGCAGTGACATGGGATTTGTCCTGGCAAAAGGAATTGTTATCAGCCTTGTCGTCACCCTGACCCTTTTACCCGGTTTGATTATAACCCTTTATCCTTTTAGCAGCAGATTTAAGCACAGGATTCTATTGCCTTCGTTCAAGAAAATAGCTCCTTTCCTGATCAAGCGTTACCGGGTTTTCTTGGTGCTATTCTTAATCTTGGCAGTTCCGGCCTACCTGGGACAAAAAAAAGTTGACTTTTATTATTCCAATGAAAATTATCTGCCTCTTGATTCTATGGCTGTGAACGATACAAATGAAATAATGGATGAATACGGTGCTGTTGACATTTTATATGTAATCACTGCCGACCGCGGAAGGCAAAAGGAGCATAACCTGGTTACTGCTCTTGAAAAGATTAATGCGGTTGACTCGGTTCTCGCTATTACATCACAGGTAGACCAGGCGTTACCGGATATTATTATACCGGACGAGGTTACTGAAGAATTCCTTTCCGGAGGATACAGGAACATGATGGTATTTTTGGCTCCCTCTTTAGACGAGAAAGAATCTTTTGATACAGTGGACCTGGTCAGAAGAGAGGCAGCTTCTCTGTTTGAGGAATACTATGTTACCGGGCCTACCGCTGTTACCCGTGACATGGCTTCTTTATCTGGTGATGATGCCCGTAATGTTGCTATCGTTTCAATCCTGGCTATCGGTTTAATTGTAGGTCTCAGCTTAAAATCGATTGCCCTGCCGGTGCTGCTTGTACTGGCCGTTCAGCTGGCAATCTGGATTAACATCAGTATGCTCTATTACCAGGACCAGATTGTCTCTTCTCTAACCCCGATAATCATTGGAGCAATACAGCTCGGGGCCACGGTTGACTATGCCATTCTCTACACTCTGCGTTACAGAGAAAATCTGGAGATAATTACCTCGCGAATCGGAGCAGCAATTAAAACTCTTGAAGATACCGGAAGGTCTATCTTAACCAGCGCTCTGATTCTATTCTCGGCAACATTCAGCATATCAGTCGTTGCAGGGATAAAAACCACCAGGGAAATGACAATGTTAATCGGGCGGGGAGCTTTAATCAGCATGCTTGTTATCTTTACTCTGCTCCCCGCACTTTTAATTATATTTAATAATGGCATCGGTAAGCTTACTATAAAATGGCCTGGAACTAAGGCTGAAACTAAAGAAATTAAACGCCTGGAGGCTTTAAAATATGAGGAATAAGTTAACCTATCCAATTGCCATGATCCTTGTCACCCTGCTAGCTCTCAGTGCAGCGGCTTATTCGGTTGTTACGGAAGACATTCTGATGAATACCGACTACCAGCCGGCTTTCCAGGACAGCGAGCAGCAGGAAAGCTTGCCTGACGGTGAAACTGAAGCAGTAAAGAATGAAACAGTTTATATAATGCTTGATCATGATGGCCAGGCAGTCAGCCAGACAATTGTTAACCGCATTTACGACCAGGTAGATCATGATGCCGACTTAATTGTAGATCACGGAAATTATCTGCAAATCGAAAACATGACCGGTAATGAAAAACCAACCCTGTTGGATAACAGGGTTATCTGGGACAGCAGCATACTTGAAAGAGGATCCCTTTACTACCAGGGCACTGTTGAAAAGCAACTTCCTGTGGAAATATCAATCATTTATTACCTGGACGGCATCGAAGTAAAGCCTGGAGATCTTGCAGGTAAATCCGGGAATCTTGAAATTGCTATAAAATTTACCAATACCCTACAATATGAACAGCCCTTAAGTTATTATGATTACGAAGGCAATCTGACCCATAAAGATGACGTTAACTATGTACCTATGGTAGTCCAGGGCTCTATCGAGCTGGACCTGGCACGCTTCTCGGATATTGAACCCGGTGATGGAACAAGCATGGTGATGGGACAAAATGTCAGTATTAATTTCATGGTTTTTCCTTACCCTGAAGAAGAACTGCGCTTCAGCATGAACGGAAAAGACATTGAACTGGAACGTTTTTCATTCATGGTTATGCCGCAGATGCCGCCGATCAACAATCTGGATATTGAAAGCATTCTAAACCAAATGCTTGAAGGCATCGAAACCTTTGATCAAATCTTTGGCGAATTAAGTACCGGTGCTGAAGAGATTGAAAAAGGGCTGATACTTTTTAGAGATGAAAGCAGGAAAATGACAGCCGGTTTTGATGATTACCAGGTGATGATCAATGATTACCAGTCTCAGCGAGACAATCTTACCGACTTGATGAAAACAGCTGACTCTGAATTACTGGCTGAATCTTTAAACAACCTCCTGTCTTTGATGGAAACAATTGATAACATGCCAGACAGCAATGACATGTCAGGAGAGATCGCCGCAATCTCGGCAGAATCACAAGAACTGGGCAGCCGCATTAAAAGGCTGGAAGAAGAATTACAAGAGCTGAACCGTCATTCAGATACCATACAAAAGGAAGCAGAAAAGCTGGTCAGCGATAATGAACCGGGATCGCCACTTTATGAAATGGGATTAATCTTAATTATGAGAGAAAAACTTTTGCAGGATGTGATAGAAGAAAATACCCTCGCCGAAGCGAACCTCTCTCGGCTTCAAAGCAGCGTTGATTCGCTGCAGAACCAGTGGCTGAACCAATACCTGCCCGGTATTGAAGCGATTGAAAGTATATCTGAGCTGGAAGGTTCAGACAACCTGATCGATCAATTATCAGGTATTATCGAAAACCTTGATTCTTTTGAAGATTATCTGGCCCAGGTTGATGCGTTTATCTCGGAAGCGGAGGTAATGGCCGGCGACCTGTCAAAACTGCCCGGCGCTCTCGGTCAGCTGGCAGAAGGACAATCCGAATTGACAAAGGGCCTTAACCTTTTAAGGTCCGGAGGAATAACAGCTATGAAAGATGAGTTAATTGACGGCATTAATGAATCAAGAGCCGGCCAGGCAAAGCTTGAACTGATGGAGAAGCTTGCTGATGATTACCGCTCCTATGCCGATAACGAAAACAATCGCCACAGCGAGGTACGCTTTATCATGCAAACCCCAAGAGTTGAGATAGAACCTGATCAAGAAGACCATAATGGTCAGGATGAAGAAGAAAGCAGACCGTGGAATGAAGTATTATGGTATAAAATAATCAACCTGTTCGAATAAGTGAGGTGCAACCATGTCCCCGGAAAAAAGCGATACAAGAACAAAAATACTGGAAACTGCTGCTGAAATTATCGGCAGGGAAAAAAATCTTAATCTGACCATCAGGGAAATTGCCGGCAGGGCCGGTGTTAATCTTGCCTCTGTTAACTATTATTTCGGTTCCAAGGAAAAACTGTTTGAAGAAGTCGAGATGCAGTTAATGGAAAATATTCGTCTGATCTACACCAACCTTGAAAACAGGTCATTACCGATTAAAGAAAGATTAATAAACTGGGCAGACAACCTGATAAAAAACCTAATCGACTACCCGGGAATCATTTACCTGATCGGCACCAGGGTTTTAGAGCGGGAAAATACCAGCCTTAATATCTACCTCGGTCTTCTCGAAACTGATATCACACCGCTTGTCAGGGAATTAACCGGTCTTATAACTGATGAAGAAATTAAGTTTAAGGTGATACAATTAATTTCCGGTATCGTATATCCTGTTCTGATTTTATCCAGTGAAAACGAAGCATCCGCCATAGATATTACCGATGATGCCGTTCGCAGAAAATATGTGACTTCCCTGGTGACCAGCATCTAGAATCGAAATAAGGGAACCAGGCCTGCCAACTCTTTTTATAAAGAGGACAACAGCTGACAGGATAAAAAACTGTGATGTTGAAATTAATCATAGCTTCACATAAAAGCCAGGGAGGTTAAGCGGATGAATGAAGGTCACTCCGTGCTCAGAATCAGCAAAAAAGCTTTTATCCAATCTTTCATTATTCTTCTAATATTAATTATTTCGGCCGGGTTGCTTAGCACGGCGATTCCAAGCGGGAGCTATGAAAGGACAGAGGTTGACGGACGGGAGATAATTATACCGGGCTCATTCAGCTTCGTTGATGCCCCTGATTATCCTTTCTGGCGCTGGTTAACTGCTCCTGTAGAAGTACTCTGGGGTCCCGACGCACCTACTATCATTACAATTATTTTGATCGTTCTTTTCATCGGTGGATCATTTGCCCTGCTTGATCAGGCAGGGGTTCTCAAGGCTGTTATTGCCAGGGTTGTCCTGCGAATGGGTAACCGTAAATATATGCTTCTCGCCATTATTGTTCTCTCTTTTATGCTTTTTGGTGCTCTGCCGGGAATTTTTGAAGAAGTGGTGATCTTAGTCCCGGTAATGATCGCCCTGGCTTACCTGTTGGGCTGGGACGTTATGACCGGCCTGGGAATGAGCATCCTGGCTATTGCTTTTGGATTTTCTGCAGCACTGGCCAACCCTTTTACAATTGGAGTAGCGCAAAGGCTGTCAGCGTTACCTGTCTTTTCAGGTATGGGCTTAAGGGCAATAGTTTTCCTGGTTATATATTGCATACTCACAATCTTTTTGGTGCGTTATGCCAAAAAGATTGAAAAAGACCCCTCTGCTTCACCTGTTTACCTTGAAGATGAAAACCTGCGAACAAAATTCACCCTGACCTGCGAGGAACTGGAAACCCAGGCCGACCCGCGCCTAAAAAAATCTGTAATATTATTCATCATATCACTGGGGTTGATTGTTGCCGTAAGCATCGGCGCTTCGTTTATCAGCGCTATTTCAGCTATTACACTGCCGCTTGTCGGCCTGCTCTTTCTGCTCGGGGGAGTAGGTTCTGCAATACTGGCCGGGATGAAACCCGGAAAAACAATGAAGGTCTTCACCAATAGTGTTGGCGCCATCTCTCCGGCTATAATTTTGATTTTGATGGCTGTAAGCGTAAAACATATTATGACCAATGCCATGGTAATGGATACAATCCTCGATTACGCTGCAAGGGCCATTGGCGGAGCTTCACCTTTTACAGCTGTCCTTCTAGTCTATGGCCTGGTTCTGCTTCTTAATTTTTTCATTGGTTCTGCATCGGCAAAAGCTTTCCTGGTTATCCCCATTATTGCACCGCTGGTGGATCTTGTTGGTGTAACCAGGCAGACCGCTGTCCTGGCTTTCGCTTTTGGCGATGGCTTCAGCAACGTTCTCTATCCAACCAATGCTGTACTGCTTATTGCCCTCGGACTGGCAGGGATCAGTTATATCAAATGGTTTCGCTGGGTCATCGGCCTACAGCTTCTGGTGCTTGCAGTTACAACCGCTTTTCTGCTGGCAGCGGTTGCTATCGACTACGGCCCCTTTTAAGATAATCTACAGTCTGTTATCGTTTACCGAGCAGATGAAATATCGATTTTGTATCTGGATCGACATTGCCGAAAAAGAGAAATATAACTATTTCTTCGAGAAAACCTAAAACATAAAGTAATACAACCAGCCGGACGAACCAGGTTACATCAAAAAAGAATGATGATATAATTACAAAAAATACCAGTACAGCATTAAAACGAAGAATAATCGTATGCATCATTACAGGGCGCCTGAAAAGGATAGCCGAAATAATAAACGACAAGCCGAGAAGAGAGAAAAATATAGTCAGATATACACTGTTTGCTGCAACAGCATCAGGTTGTAGACGATAGAGGAAAAATGCAGATGAAATATAAAATAGCAAATCGGCGAGGGAATCAAGCTCTTTACCAAAATGCGACACCATTTTTAACCTGCGGGCGATGAGACCATCAAAAAAATCTGTTGACCCAAGTAAAATATAACCAACAAGAAACGGGTAATAATGTCCATTATAAAGCAAAATGAATAAGAGCGGCAAAAAAACAATCCTCGATGCTGATAACAAGTTGGGAATTGTAAAATATATCGCCAAACAGTTCACTCCTTCAGTTTAGTTGGCTAATCTTATCACAAAATGTTTACTTGATCTATGCCTTCATTGAAAATATAAATAGCCTTATAAAAAGCAGAAATTATCTACATCAAATAGTCCTCGGTCTGTTATTTTTAAGGCAGGAATTACCGGAAGAGCTAAGAAAGATAAAGTCAGAAAAGGTTGGGGCAGCCTGGTGCCCAGGGATTCTGCCGCTTTTAACAGCATTTCCATTTCCGATGCAACCTCGACCGCAGTTTTAACTGTCATTAGTCCGCCAATCTGCAAGGGCAGGTGAGCTTTTACCCTACTGTTACCATCTACCACGATGAAACCACCCCCGGTCTCAGCTAAACGGTTAACAGCAACAGCCATGGCTTCTTCATCTGCACCGGTGACTATTATGTTATGTGAATCATGGGCAACAGTAGAAGCCAGGGCTCCTTCCTTTATACCCATACCTTTAACCAGGGCAAGGCCATAGCGGCCGCTGCCCCGATGCCTCTCAATAACAGCAATTTTATTCAAGCCCATTGCCTTAATTCCTGTTACCTCTCCGTTACCATCGAGTGGTATATCAAGAAATAGTTTTTCGGTTAACAACTGCCCGGCGATTAAACTTATAACCGGTTTCCTGGCTGAATCTGCTCTGATGCAAAAATCATCCGCTTTATATATTTTCCCGGTATCTACTGTTTGCATAGTATGAGCCGGTAGCTTACTACTTTTTACCGGAGTGACCAGCCTGCCTTTACTGGCAACTACCTTCCCATTTTTTATAACCATTTCTGCATTAAAAGTTTTTAGATCTTTAAATGCAACCAGATCAGCCTTGTATCCGGGGGCAAGAAGACCACGGTCAAACAACCGGTAATGACGGGCAGGGTTATAGGTTGCCATTTTTAAAGCCAGGTAGGGATCTAAACCCATAGAAACTGCATTACACAAGAGATCATCAAGGTGTCCTTTCGAAATTAATTCAGCCGCCTCACGATCGTCGCTGCCAAACATGAAAAATTCAATATTATCTTCATTAACAAGTGGCAGCAGTTCTTTCAGGCTTGAAGATGCAGAGCCGTGACGAATTATTACTTTCATTCCATTCTTGATTTTTTCCGCTGCCTCTCCCCTTTCAACACACTCATGATCGGTGCTGATCCCGGCAGATATATAGGACTGAAGGTCGGTTCCTCTTAATCCGGGTGCATGTCCGTCAACAACTTTCCCCACTTCCAGGGCTATCGCGATTTTCTCTAAAACAGCTGGATCTGCATTAATAACGCCCGGGTAATTCATCATTTCGCCGAGGCCGATCACACGGGGATCCCCGAGCAGCTCCTTAATCTGCCTGGCATTTATTTCTCCACCGGCGCTTTCCATTTCTGTTGCCGGCACACAAGAAGGTGCTGTCATGAAAAAATCGCAGGGCAGATTATCAGCAGCATTTATCATCATTTCTACGCCTTCAATTCCTAAAACATTGGCTATCTCGTGAGGATCGCTGATAACTGTTGTAGTGCCGCGAACAGCTATAACTCCGGCCAGTTCCGGTGGAAAAAGAAGGGTGCTTTCTATGTGCAAGTGTGCATCAATTAAACCCGGGGTTAAGTAACTGCCATTTATATCAATTACTTCCTGACCCTTTGTATAAGAATCTCCAATTGCAGCAATACAATCTCCTTCAATAGCCAGGTTGGTAGTGGTTACTTTTTTGTTGAACAAGTCAACCAGGCGAGCATTTGCAATTAAAAGTTGCGCCGGTTTTTCTCCACGGCAGACTGCCAGACGTCCGGAGATTACTTCGTTTGAAAATGTTGTTTTCTGTGCATCCATAATTCTACCTCCATTTTTTGAATGTCTTTTAGTTATACCGGACAAGTAAGCATAAAGCACCTGGAGAATCTTATAGCAACAAGAATATTAATCTATTCTATTTTATCAAATAAATAAATTTGTAATCGAATATGTTTTATATCTCAACGCCGCTATTTTACTATTTTTCGCTGAGCTTCCTTCTCAGGTAAGACATTAAACCGGCTGCAACTGCAAAAGCGCTTAATCCAATCAGCAGCCATTTAGCAATTGTGAACAGGGGGGTTGCCTGGGCCAGAACAACAGTAGGCTGGGGATACCTGTACATTACCACGGAGGCGGCAATATTTTCAAGGATATCAAAGGAAAAAGCGTAAACAGGAAGTAATTTTACCGGGTAAGCAAAACGTCTAACCCCTGGGGATCTATAAATACAGGTCAGCAAAACTAAAAAAAATAAAAGGTAAATCACCGGCCAGAGAATATCAAAAGTATATTTCTGCATTATATAGTAAGCCCTGCCCGACTCTCCATATTCTTCAGCCATTGTATACAATTCATCTGCGGAATATAAAAACGAAGTATCCGGCGAAGTTGTTACCCCTGTCATTTCAGTTAAACTTTCGGACATATTCGGAAGCAGTAAGACAGTGAAAAGCAAAAAGATTGATAGACTATCAACTACAAACCCGGATTTAACTTTTTCTTCAAGCCACAGAAAAAGACGGGTAGTTAAATTCAAATTGTTATTCCTCCGCTGGGAAACAGTGATAAAAAACCGAGGGGGTTCCTGATTCCGGCAATAGAAAGGTTCTCAGCATTTTTAAGAACAAGCCCGTTTAAGCTTTTTACCTTTAAAAAGTATCGCCATCTATTAAAATATCAACTATTTCTGCCATTATCTCTTCAAGATCTGAGTCTTTTATTTCCAGTAGATCCATTGCATCCTGATCTAGAGGGTATAGTAACCCGTCTACCCCGAGACCCAGGCCCATCTGCATGGTTGCTGCATCGGCGACATGGACAATTGCTGTCAGTTGCGGATTAATTACTGCCTTACCCGGTTCATGGTGGCAGGTTATTGCTTCTGTTAAATCATCTGGCAGCTTCCATTTTTCAGCTACTTTACCACCCAACACCGCATGGTTATAACCGAAAATATTATCCTCAACTTCGTTAAACGGTATTTTCTCTTCATTAACCACGTCGATAACCTGCTGATAAGTATCACACATAAAGCTATTTAAAATCAATTTTCCTATATCGTGCAGGAGAGTAGCCGTATAAGCAAGTTCAACCGACCTGAATCGAATTTTTTTTGCCAGTATACGGGCAAATACTGCCGAACATTGTGAATGCTTCCACAGTTCGCCTTCATCCATGGCATAACCTTTCAGCTCTTTTTTTAGTATTTTACTGACCGAGGCAGCGAGGACTATGCTGCGAACTGCATTGAAACCGATTAGAATTATAGCATCCGTAACGGTAGCGATGCGTCTCGAATAACCGTAGTAAACTGAGTTGGCCAAACGTAAAACCTGAGCTGTCATTGCCTGATCCTGGTTAAGCACTGCCTGGATATCAAAAGCAGTAGAATCAGGATCTTCAGTAAGCTCCATCACCCTTGTAACAATTTGAGGAAGCGCAGGGAGCTCGTCGACTTCAGAGACAATGTTTTCAAGCGTTAGTTTTGTCATTCTTTTCTCCCCCGGAGAAACAATTATTTTGTTCCTGTTTTTTAATTATAACAATTTTCTGCCACAAACGTCAACGAAATCATTGGACGGGTTGTTCTAATCAGTAGTGGAACAGTAAACAGCTTAGTTGTGTTACAATAAATGTCGGAATATCGTTCAAATAATTAAGTGGGGGGTAAGATAATAATGCAAATGATTCAGCTTGCAAGTGTTCCGAACAGCCTGGACAGTTTTAAAAAAATATATTCGGATTTACAGGATACGCCTGAAGGAGCAGCGGCAGCAATGATCCTTGCACTACTTCTTTATACAGAAAACAGTGAAGATGGGGAGGCTGCCCTGAGCCTGGCAGTACATCCGGACCAGCTGGCCGCAGGAGGGGGCAACAAGTTAAACCAGCGCAGTTTAAATCTGATTAAAATGCAAATTAAGGATAAAAAGTACCATATGCAATCTTATTTTAAAGATACTTTACCGGAGAATAATTATGTCCTGCCCGCTAAGCCTTACATTCTTGAATTTACAACTAACCCACATAGCGGAAACGCTGGAAAAGGAACTTTAAAACTTTTTATTAAATCCTCCGGAGCCGACTCACCACGTCCGTTATCGGTAAAAATTGATCAATCGGGAAAGTGGAAGGCTATAGAATGGAGCAGCCTTTTATCCGGTATAAGAAAAAACAGCCCTTAACAGCAGGGCTATTTAAAAGGGAACTTTTTTAACAAAACAGCTTTAAACGGAAAGTATAAAAAGCCTGTTTTTCTAATTTATTCATTTCTTTTTATTAATAGACCCGCTGTCTTTATGCACCGGGCAAAATCAATTCTTTTTAAACATACTTACTACGAGGGCAATAACCAAACCGATCACAAATCCACCGATTAAACCATTAGTATGGTATAGTAACACACCAAGCAAAGGAAAAACGGTGAAACCAATAATGACAATGATCAATGGAAGCAGCTTAATACCAAAAATAACCATCCATCCCTTCTCTTCTTATATTTTGCTGTGCTGTTATCAGTTACCGGGAATAGTTGCAAAACGGAATATTTAATCTATTTAATTATATATTATATGATAAGAAATAGTTAGGCAAAGGGTAAATAGGCTTGTGAAATTATGATACAAGCTGCTTATATACAATTAGCACACTGTTATTAAGATATCCTTTGAAAAACAGGATAATTTGATAGCTTATCACTTGCAAAACTTTCGGTTCACAGTATCCCCCGGAAAAGTTTTATTCCATTTAACCTTTTCAAATCGCTGCTCAATCATTATGCATGGGCAGCAGTTTTTTATTCCAACTCGTTAGTCGCGCCATAGCTGCGCAGCATACTTTTTAACCCATCGGTGATTTCAATGCGGCCGTCGTGAAAAACCCAGTATACTTCGACCCCTTCGAAATTTTCTGCCATTGCTTTACTCTCTTCAAAAGGCATTAGAAAAAGGGCAGTTGAAAGAAAGTCAGCCAGGGCAGCATCAGAACATACTACAGTCAAGGCCCGGTAGTAATTGCCCGGCATCAATGTATTAACGTCGATTATATGGTGCATGACCTGACCGTCAACCAGGTAATAGCGTTGGTAGTCACCACTACTCACCACTGCTGCATCCTGAACAAACACCACATCAAGCAGCCTCTCATCTTCTGCGACAATGGAGGCCTCGGGGTTCTGGATTCCCACTCCCCATTTATCGCGTATACCATCAAGCGGCCTGCCTATGGTCCGAATATTACCACCCGGGCTTAGAACTGCAGAGCGCAACCCTGCCTCTTTCAGTTCCTGAGCAACTATTTCTGTAGCAAAACCCTTGGCAACAGCTCCGACATCAAGGCTCATGCGAGGATCCGGAAGGTAAACCGTCCTGTTTTCCGGGTCTACAATCACCTGGTCAAGGTCGGTATAAAGAGCAGCTTCTCTCAACTCTTCCAGTGGTGGTATTCTTGCGCTTTCGGGATCATATTCTGCTTCTTCGCGATAGTGACGCCAAATCTTCAGCACCGGTCCCAAGGCTATGTTGGTAGTATAACCTGTTTTCTCATACATCTCCCTGGAATAAATTATTAGGTCTATGATTTCCTGCTCCACCAGAACCGGCTTTAACCCGGCGTTGTCATTTATAGTCTTGATGTTGTTAATCCCTTCGTAGTCTAAATAAATATTATACAGCTTATGCAACTCCAGAAAGCGATCGTGAATCATAGTCATATAGCCATCGAATTCATCTTCGTTATCTGTATAAGCAACAACCTGTACAAGGGTATCAAATGTATCAAAAAAAGAACTGCTATACCTTTCTTTCTCGCTTGTCTGACCACCGGAACAACCAGCCAGCAGAAAGGCAATAAGTCCTATAACAATTATCCTAAACTTCATTATCCAATTCATCCCCTGTATTTTGGCTTCAATTACTTTAATAATATATGAAACGCTCCCCGCAGTAAAATGGAGGAGCGTTTCTCAAGCTCTGTTTAGTTTGCCAAATATTTACTTGGCGTTCTCATAAGCTTTGGCAACAGCAGCCTGATAGCTTTCGACAGTTATGGTAACAGTCGAGGTAAGTTCAGGAACATCGGGGACATGCTGATGAGCATCGTCAACAACTTTAACCTGGAGGCCTAAAACCTCATCAACAGTTTTGCCGACCATCCACTCGCTAAAGGAAGCAATCTGCTCAAACCATTCTTTCTCAATTTCAGATACACGCCTCATCCCGTAATCGTCACCCAGTTGGGTTTTTGTCTTCGGAGCTTCAGCGCGATCGGAAGTTACCTGGCCTTCTTCATCAAAGTTGACCCTGATCTGGGCATTGTCAATTAGTGCGCCGACAATAACGCCATTGGCATCAAAAGCAACAGCGGCCATGGTGTTGTCAACCTGGGCCATGGGCATAAGTTCATTTGCTTCATCAAGCCCTCTCGATTTTGCGATCGAAATGTCTGTTCCCAGCCCTGCAGTGACCGCATTTTCCACTTCGATTGAATTGTTGTAAGCATTCTCAACTGCAGCAATATAATCTTCAACAGTAATTGTAACAACAGAAGTCAGTTCTGGAACGTCTGGAACATGCTGATGAGCATCATCAACAACTTTAACCTGCAGACTCTTGATTTCTTCAACAGTCTGGCCAAGCATCCAGTTTTCGAATTCGATCATCTGCTCGTACCATTCCATCTCAATTTCGGAAACCCGCTTCATACCGTAATCATCACCCAAACCAACCTTGGTGGTTCCGGGCACACTAACGTCGGTAGCAAGCTGCATTTCTTCATCAAAAGCCACCCGGTTCTGGGCGTTATCGATTGAAACGCTGACTACACGCCCTTCGCCATCAAACAACACCGCAGCCATTACCACATCGGTCTGAGCCTGTGCAGTAACATCGTCACCAGCATCACGGGATTTGGCAATTGAGGACACTACACCGAGACCCAGTTTTGCGCTGCCAGTTTCAACAACCTCTTCTTCCGGGGCTTCTTCCGGGGCTTCTTCCACGGGTGCCTCTTCAGCTGGGGAATCGCCGCAACCGGCTATCATAACCAGCGCCAGGGTAAGCACCAGAGCTAACCACAATACTTTTTTCATCAAACTACCTCCTCAGAAAAATACAGCCAGATTTAGCTTTCTCTTCTTTCATAAAAACAATGAAAGCAAAGAGATTAAATCTACCTGTTTCATAGCATTACCATGATACTATACAGTTAAAGTGATGTCAAGTATTTGCATAACTTATTATCGTTACTGTTTTGTGAATAATAATTGACTTACGCTGAAACAACAGTTTAAGATTATAGCCTAGATATATTTTATAGGCAAGGGTTGAAAGGAATTATTTATGGCAAATACTATTCTATCCCTGGATTATAAAAAATGCCGGCCGGAACAATGTGGCAGGGGAGCATGTCTGGCTGTTACCGTCTGCCCGGTTAAAAAAATAGGGCAGGAAGAATTATTTGCTTACCCATTCTTCAGCCCTTCCTCATGTAGAAACTGTGCCAAGTGCGTACAGGCTTGTCCTTTTCAGGCAATTACCATATCATGATCTTGCCAGGTTACCAAATTACCAGGGCAGATTATCAAGGTCAGCATTCCCGCCGGATAGAATTACCCCGATTTTATTTACCCCGATCATATTACGGTTGCCGATCACAGCTGCCAGGGCAACAGCAGCAGATGGTTCAACAACAAGCTTTGCCCGCTCCCATATCATGCGCATTGCCAGTATTATAGCTTCTTCGGAAACAGTAATAATCGTTTCCACCATTTCAGCAATAATAGGAAAGGTCAGATCTCCCAGTGAAGTCCTTAAACCGTCGGCAATGGTTTCGGGTTTACAGACAGGCACGATCCTACCTTCCTGTAAAGAACGCCAGGCATCATCTGCTGCTTGCGGTTCGGCACCAAAGACCTTTATGCCGCTCGCAGCATAGGAAGCTGCCAGTGCGGTGCCACTCAGAAGGCCCCCTCCTCCCACAGGTGTTATAATTGCTTCAAGCGTTTTAATCTCATCTATCAACTCCAAAGCTGCTGTTGCCTGACCTTCAATTACCCGGTAGTTGTTGTATGGATGTATAAAAGCAGCTCCTGTCTGCCGGATTACTTTTTTAAGTGCCGCTTCCCTGGCCTGTTCATTAGACTCACAATAGGTAATATGAGCACCGTAACCCTTAACCGCCGCCTTTTTAACGGCAGGTGCATTTTCAGGCATTACTACGTAAGCCTTGATCCCCCTGCATCGAGCAGCATAAGCAAGAGCCGCGGCATGATTACCTGATGAATGGGTAGCCACCCCGTTACAGGCCTCTTCTTCAGTCAGCCACATTACTGAATTCACCGCTCCTCGAGCCTTGAAGGCTCCGGTTTTCTGCATGTTTTCAGCTTTTAAAAACAATTTCGCCCCGCAGATCTGATCCAGGGCAGCAGACGTATAAACCGGGGTGGAATGGAGATAAGGTCTAATCCTCTCTACAGCTTTTCTGATTGATTCATTAGTTGGCCTCATAAAAACACCAGCCTTCCTCTTTATATAACGGCATAAATTCCTTTTAATTATTAAACTAACTTCACCAAACCGGCAGAAGATAGTAACTATTTCTTTTCAGCCATATGCAATCCTCTTTGGCAGGTTCAGCCTGCCTGATAAAAATCCTGGCCGGTACTAATAGAAAAGCAGATTCACTTATTAGGACCGATCACCCGTCAAACAATATCGAAGCCCGCCACCGGAAGTTATTTCGGAAAGCGGGCTGGTTTATTTATATCTGAATACCCGTTTTTGAACAAACCCTTATCAAACTAGCGGCACAACGATTCTTTTGAAACGAAGCGAGGTTTCATTTTCAGGGTATGAGTTGCGTAAATATTACGGATAGTCTTGGTGATACCTCTCATGACCAGGGAGTGTGTTTCGGCTACATTGCCGCGATAGCGGACTCCACTGAGCATATCTCCGTCAGTAATTCCGGTTGCGGCAAAAAATATATCATCGCCCTTCACCAGATCATCAAGCATTAAAAGCTTCCCGCATGACTCATGGTTTTCATCATGTATACAATTCAGGTCCTCTCCCTTGGGTATCAGTCGCCCCTGTATCTCTCCATCAAGGATTTTCATCGCTACTGCAGAGATCACCCCTTCAGGAGCACCACCGATTCCGAACAAAATATCAACCCCGGTATTATCTATAGCGGTCGATATTGCTGCAGATACATCTCCATCCGAGATCAACTTAACCCTGGCTCCGGCTTCACGTATTTCTGCAATTAATTTTTTATGCCTGGGCCGATCAAGAATAATAGCTGTTAAATCACTGACATCACGCTCCAGGGCTTTGGCCACCGCTTCAAGATTTTCTTTAACGCTCGCGTCAAGGTTAATGCAACCTTTTGCCTTGGGACCAACGGCAATTTTATCCATATAAAAAACTTCAGGGGCATGCAACAGATCTCCTTGCGGAGCAACAGCCATCACAGACAGGGCATTGGGCAACCCCCTGGCAACAAGATTAGTCCCTTCAAGCGGGTCAACAGCAACGTCGACACATGGCTTATCGGCGACTCCAACCTTTTCACCGATATAAAGCATCGGGGCCTCATCTTTCTCTCCTTCTCCGATCACCACAGTTCCATTTATGTGAACAGTATCAAATACTGCACGCATGGCATCAACAGCAGCCTGATCGGCAGCTTCCTTGTCACCCCTGCCCATCAGGCGTCCCGAAGCTATTGCGGCTGCCTCGGTTACCCGGACAAATTCAAGTGATAATTCCCTCTCCATAACAACTGCCTCCTTATAGATTTAAATAACTTAACCTGGCCCGCCTACTCAAGATTTAAGCGGTCGAGCGGCATACTCATGCAGCGTGGGCCACCGCGACCCCGAACCAGTTCCGATCCATCTATTTCTATCACATCTACCCCATGTTTGCGCAGGGTATCGTTAGTTGCTTCATTGCGATCATAGCAAATTACCGTCCCCGGCTTAACAGCCAGGGTATTTGTACTGTCGCCCCACTGCTCCCGGGCAGCAGTGATTTCATCATTATCCCCTGAATAAATTATATCGACATTTTTTAAATTTAATGCTTTTCGCAAGGCGCCCTGCAAACTGTAACCATTGCTGGCGTTGACTCTGTTATCCAGCCCTCTTTCCAACCAGTATACATTAACCTGGTCTTTGACACCGGGATACATCAAAAACTTATCAATATCTACCATTGTAAATACAGTATCAAGATGCATGTATGCTCTTCTTGAAGGAATTTGCACCACTATAATCTGTTTTACCATTTCTTTTTCAACAATGTATTTATGGGCAACCCACTCAATTGCCTCCTCGGTGGTTCTTTCGCTTAAGCCGATCATCAGGGTGTCACGATTAAGGATAAAAACATCCCCTCCCTCTATCCCATAAGGTATTTCTTCATGGAAAGACAGTTCCACATCCTTAAAAAGAGGGTGATACTTCTGAAGAACACGGAGAAAGATCGTTTCCAACCTGCGGGCGGTTAAAAACATGGTGCTGATTTGCAGCCGGCTTCCGATCATTGCACCATGATCTCTTGTAAAATACATATTCGGCAAAGGAGCAAGGTAAAAAGGGTAACTATCGAGGGTCAGGTCGCTCAGTGAAATATATTTCTTTAAGTGCCTGATTTCATGCTTTGACAGCCCGGCAATTATGGTGGAAACAAGCTCTTCCGGGGACAATTCGTAAAGGTATTGATAAATAGTGTCGAGAACATCCGGCTCGATCAGAGGACTGGCTTTAAGATGTCGCTTGATCAACTCGCTTTTAACTTCAAGATCACCTACGATATCCAGGAGCATGCTGCTCACATAAAAAACTTCGACACCGTTCTCTGACAAGGACCTGGCAAAACCATCATGCTCAACCTGTGCCTTGGCCAACCAGGGGATCTCATCAAAAAGCAGATCTTCCAGGTAATTCGGAGTAAGATTCTTCAACTCCAGACCGGGCCTGTGCAGCAACACTTTTTTCAAAGGCCCTACTTCCGACCATATCTGTATTGCCTTTTTCACCATTTTCCCTCCTGCCTTAGTGATATTAAGATATTCGCCGGTCAGTCCCGGTTTACCTGTATGGCAAGCATTTTTATTCCTTACCCTCTTGCCTTTGCTGGAAAAACATGATATATTTTTTAAGCAATGCAAAGGAAAAATATTTACAACAATACCGGGGCATTTCCTTTCGTTATGGAAACGCCCTTTATTTGTCAGTAAAAAATATTGTCCAGCTCTTAATAATTATAGTTAAGAAAGGAATTTATAAGAAAGGTTTGTGCTTATGACTACATTTAATGATTTTAATATCAGCATCAGTTTAAGTAAGGCGATTGCTGATATGGGTTTTGAAGAACCAACAGCTATCCAGAAAGAGGCCATCCCAGTTGCCCTGACAGGCAAAGATATCATCGGGCAGGCCCAGACAGGAACAGGAAAAACTGCTGCTTTTGGCATTCCCCTCCTTGAAAAGTGCCGTACTGACGATAAAGCTATCCAGGGTTTAATCATCACTCCAACAAGAGAACTGGCCGTCCAGGTCGCTGAAGAACTTAATTCCCTGGGTCAGCATAAAAGAATTAAGGCGCTGCCAATTTATGGTGGTCAAAATATGGAAAGGCAGATCAAGGCCCTGAAAAACAGGCCACAAATTATAGTTGCTACCCCGGGCCGCCTGATGGATCATATCCGCAGAAAGTTAATACGCCTTAATAATATCTCTACCGTAGTTCTTGATGAAGCCGATGAAATGTTAAACATGGGTTTCAGGGAAGATATCGAAGAGATATTATCAGGAGTGCCGGATGAACGGCAAACACTGCTTTTTTCAGCAACAATGCCCCTTCCGATTCGCGAACTTGCCCTTCGTTACATGCATAATCCTGAGTTTATCACTATTAAACCGAAGGAAATCACAGTTCCGAATACAGAACAATATTATTACAAGGTTCATGAAAAAGATAAGTTTGATACCCTGTGCCGTCTTCTGGATCTGCACTCTCCGGATGCCGCTATTGTTTTTGCCCGGACCAAACGCAGGGTCGATGAAATTTTTGAAGCGTTGTGTAAACGGGGATATTCTGCTGAAGCCATTCATGGCGATCTGACCCAATCAAAAAGAGACAGCGTTATGCGAAAGTTTAAGAAACGCATCGTTGAAATACTTGTAGCAACTGATGTTGCAGCCCGGGGCCTCGATATCGGCTCAGTAACTCATATCTATAACTTTGACATACCACAGGATCCAGAAAGTTACGTACACAGGATCGGACGCACAGGCCGTATAGGACGTTCCGGTGTGGCAGCAACCCTGGTGCAGCCACGTGAACTTAACCACCTGGAGTTGATTGAAAGAATAATAAAACGCAAAATCATTCACCAGTCAGTACCAACTCTGGATGAAGCCATTAAAGGTCAGCAGAGACTGGCCGCTGAAAAAATACTGCAAATAATTGAAAAAGAAGATTACCAGCTTTATAAAGAAACTGCCCGGGATCTGCTTGAGAGCAATTCTGCAACATCTTTACTGGCGGCAGCATTAAAAATGTTAGTTAAAGAACCAGACTCAACACCGGTTAGTATAACCGCAGATCAAAACTGGCAACCGAAAAAGAAGCACCCACCAAGACGCAATCAGGGTAACAGTTATAAACCTAGGCAGGCATCAAGTAGAACCAGAAGCGGGTATAAGAAATACCACAAAAATAAAAAAACTTACAATAAATAAGCTTCTTCTTGAATGCAGCCGGTTTTCAAACCGGCTGCATTTTCTATATAGTATATATCCAAAAACTTTATAACCGATTATCTGAAGCCCGATTTCTAAAGAGACCATTTCTCCGGATGCTGAAAACTGGAATAAATGCTTATAAACAATACCTATATTGGATATTTTCAAGTAACATAAATTCGTTTATAATAGTCTCAATAATGAAATTTTAAAGGTGGCGGAATAATGCCTGCTTCGGTTTCAGGTGTAAAAAGATACCTGGTGATTGTACCGATCCTCCTTCTCTTTCTCACCCCAGGGTGTGGAAATAAGACTGCTACTTTTGATGAAACGATTGCCGTATCCCTTGGCAGTACAAACTCGGTCAGTGGAGCGCCCGCAATTATTGCCCTGGAAAAAGGCTTTTTCGCTGATGAAGGGCTTACAGTGGACCTTCAACTTTCCAGCGACAGCCCTGCCGTGATGGAGAATTTGGCTTCGGGAGATATTGATACTGCTATTGTTGTCGAAGTTACCCTGGTCTCAGCTGCTTTTGCTGATGATACCCTGAGAATTGTTGCCACTACCTCTATTTCGGACAATGATGCCATGGTTATTGCCCGCCGCAGCAGCGGTATTAACAAACCGGAAGATATAAAAAACAAAAAGGTCGGCGCTATAGCCGAAAACTCCACTCATTATTATCTATATCTATTCATGCTGAAAAACGGTATGACCATAAATGATATTGATCTTTATTTCAGTCAGCCGGACGAACTTATAGATATGCTTGCCAGCGGCAGGCTTGATGCTGTAAGCCTTTTTGGCACATACCTGCCGCTAGCCAGAAAAGCCCTTGATGGTGATGCTATTTTATTTAGCAACCCGGGATTATATAGAAAAATATTCAGCCTTATCAGCACAGAAAGTTATATAACCGGTAATAGTATTGCAATCGAAAGAATGCTTGCTGCAATTATAAAGGCTGAAGAATATATTTCTGCCTTTCCGGAAGAATCGATGAAAACAACTGCCGATCACCTTGGCCTCGAGCTTGCAGAAGTTCAGGAAGTATGGGAACACTACGATTTCCGTGTGGCGCTTGACCAGTCACTACTAATGGCTTATGAGACTGAAGCACAGTGGATGATTCGGATTGGCTGGCGCAACCAGGATGAGTTGCCAGATTTTTACAGTTTGTTTTATTTTGAAACCCTCTCTGAATTAGATAAAAACAGGGTAACGGTAATCCATTAATAATGTTAACAGGTGAAACATTTCACCAGGACTGCTGAATAGATCTCATCATTTATCATCGTGCGGGAGACATAATAATGGACTTTAAAAAAACATTCACTCTCATATCTGTAATGTTGATAATCGTTTTCCTGGTAAACGCCCTGGGCCTCTACTTTACCTACAGCAATACGAACCGGTTGCTTAGCAAGGACCAGGCTGTGATCGAATTATTTGAAAACAGCAATGAACTGCGTTACCTTACTTTTGAATACATTCAAAGCCCTCAACCAAGAGTTGAAAGACAGATCTTAACCAAACTTGAGCATTTGGATGAGATTTTTTCAGAATATGAGTCATGCCCGAATTGTAAAAGTTTGTTTGAGCAGCTGGCCATGCAAAGGGAAAACCTGAAAAACATATATGACGATTTGCTTGAAACTACGGCCCGACCATCTTTACCGGAAGAAGAACAGCTGCTCTGGCAGGAGTTATTGGCCGGACAGCTAATGATAAACTCGCAGGATATGATTAACAATATGCTGCTTTTGAGTGATCATATCAGGGAAGAGCTGGTCCAGGCCCAGCGAATAAAAGATCTGCTCGCCTTCAGTGTTTTGATCATTATGTTTTTACTCACCCTGGTTATTCTTTTTTACCTTTACCGGAGAATGGTTTACTCGTTAAACAAAATAAACAGCGCCGCCGCTATCAGCGCCACCGGTAACCTGAAGGAAGGGCTGGTTGAAATCCACTCAAAAGATGAAATCGGCCAGGTTGCCGATACCTACAATAACATGGTCAAAGAGTTGGATATAACCTATGACAATTTGAATATGGAAATTGAACGCAGGCGAATAGCAGAGAAGGAACTTATTGAGATTAACCAGACTCTGGAGGATAGAATTGCAGAGAGAACCAGGCAACTGGAAAATATTAATAACGAATTGAAAACATTTACTTATTCTGTTTCGCACGATCTGAAAGCTCCGCTCCGCGGGATTGACGGATACAGCCGCCTGCTGCTGGATGACCACCTGGACAACCTGAATAAAGAAGGCCGCCATTTTTTGCAGTCGATCAAAAAAGCAGCGTCAAACATGAACCAGTTGATTGATGATCTTTTAACCTATTCACGGCTTGAGCAAAAAATCTGGACCAGCAAAGAGATAAAACTGGAGGATTTTTTTGAAGAACTGCTTTTTGATTATAGAGAAGAATATTCTGCCAGGGGAGGTAAGTTTATCATAGAAATACCTGACCTTACTATAAATACTGACCGGGATGGGTTGGGCCTGATTATTAGAAATCTGATCGACAATGCCTGTAAATTTAGCTCTAAATCAGCGCAGCCCCGGGTTTCAATAGGCGCCAAAATCATTGGGAAAAACGTTCTTATTTGGATCAGCGATAACGGTATCGGCTTTGAAATGAAATATTATGATCGTTTATTTGGCATCTTTAACCGCCTGCACCGTCAGGAAGATTACCCCGGGACAGGAATCGGCCTTTCCATGGTTAAAAAAGCAGCCGACAGAATGCAAGGCTCTATCCGGGCCGAAAGCACCCCCGGCAAAGGAACTGTTTTTTACCTGGAAATCCCACAGAAAAGCGAGGAAAAGCCTATTGAAAATCGATCATAATAATACTCCAATAATGCTGGTTGAAGACAACCCGGTTGACATTGATCTCACCAGGAGAGCTTTCAATCGCAGTAAGCTTACTAATCCCCTGGTTATCGCCACAGACGGTGAAGAAGCTTTAGCCTGGATTAAAAAGTGGGACCTGGGTGAAGATACGCCGGTCATAATACTGCTGGATCTCAATCTTCCTAAAATCGATGGTCTGGAAGTACTCAAAATTGTAAAAAGCCATCCCCGGTATCGCTCAATACCTGTTGTTGTCCTGACCACTTCCCATGAAAACAGCGATATAAAACAGGCTTACCTTTATGGGGCTAATTCTTATATTGTGAAGCCTGTTGATTTTGATAAATTTGTTGAAGTTGCCCGACAAATCGATCTGTACTGGCGTCTGTTAAATAAACCCGCCGATCTTAACAGTTAGCCTGTAAAGGAGTTTACTGATGAATATTCTATATATTGAGGACAATCCTGTTGATGCCGAACTATTTAAGATAGCCATAAAAAAAAGCAGCGTTTCAGGAAGCGCCGTTATAGCTTCCAGCCTGGATGAAGCCAGGAAACTGCTCAAAAAACATGATCACTTTGACCTGGGGATAATTGATCTGCAATTACCGGATGGCAGTGGCTTGGAAATGCTGGCAGAAATCCGGCAGAAGAAACTGCCCATGGCAGTTATTATACTAACCGGCCAGGGTGATGAAGAATCGGCAATTAAAGCCCTTAAGGCCGGGGCCGATGATTACCTGATTAAAAATGACGATTACCTGGAACGCTTTACAGGAATCATGGTAAATGCCCTGCAAAGATTTAAAGCCCAGGAAGACCGCTTCAGATCACAGATGAAAGTGTTATATATTGAACATAACGACAGCGACATTGACCTGACAAAGCGTCACCTGGCTCTTCATGCTCCGCATATCAAGCTTGAAGTAATCCATTCAGCAGATGTTGTCCTGGGAAAAATCAACAAGGGAGAGTTTCCGGCCGGCAAATATGATGTGTTCCTTGTTGATTACCGTCTGCCCGGGCTTAGCGCCCTGGAACTGCAGAAAACGCTTATTGACAGTAAAATAGATATTCCGATAGTTCTTGTTACCGGCCATGGAAATGAAGAGACCGCGGTCCAGGCAATCCGTCTGGGTGCCGCAGATTACCTGGTCAAGCAGCCGGGATATCTTTTTCAACTCCCCACGGCACTGGAAAATGCCTGTAATCGATACAGCCTGGCCCGTGAAAAAGTTGCTCTGAAAGAAAGCGAAGAGAGATACAGGCGCCTGGCAGAAAACGCACAGGACATTATTTATTCTGTATATCTTCAACCGGAGATTGGTTTCAGATATGTCAGTCCCGCAGCAACAGGAATAACCGGTTACGACCCCGAAGAATTCTATGCCAACCCCGGACTATTCTATGACCTGGTTCATCCTGACGATCGCTCCCTGATGAAATCTTTAACAGAAGGGAAAGATAGTTTTAAAGAAGAACTTACTATTCGCTTCATTAAAAAAGATGGCGAGATAATCTGGATTGAACAGCGTAATGTTCCAATTTACGACAGCCATAACAGGCTAGTCGCTTTCGAAGGCATTGCCCGTGATATTACAGACAGGAAGCTGGTTGAAGAATCGAGAAAAAGACGCAACAGGGAACTGGAGACTCTCCAGGAAGTCTCTTCAGCATTAAGAACGACAGAAACACTGGGTAAAATGCTCCCCACTTTCCTTGACCATATTCTTACTATATTCAACACGGATTCCGGGGCGATCTGGCTCTATAACCAGGAATCCGACATGCTCGTATTTTCAGAAGCGAGAGGCTGGCTTGAAGATATTCGCGATTCCGCCTGGGAACCGGGAGAAGGAATAGCCGGCTATGTTTTTACTTCAGGAGAAACATATGTTTCAGACGAGATTGTCTCGGACCGCCTGAGTAAAAAAAACATTCTCAACATAACCCCTAAAGGTTGGGGAGGGGCTTACCTGCCAATAAAAGCAGGAAACTTAACTATTGGCGTTCTGGCTGTTTACCGGACTCAACCTCTTAATCTAAGCAGCGAGGATTTAAGCCTGCTTGTTTCACTTAGTGAAATGGTCGGTACCGCGGTTCACCGCATTTCTTTACATGAAGAAACTGGTAAAAGATTGAACCAGCTTCAAAGCCTCAGAACTGTTGATATTGCTATCTCATCCAATAAAGACATGCGGTATATCCTTAACATATTGCTGGAACATCTGAATAAACAGCTTAACATTGATGCTACTGCAGTGTTTCTTTTCAACAAGCACCTGAAAAACTTACATTATTATATCGGAAAAGGCTTCGCAGAAGATAATCTTTTTGAAAATACTATTGCTCTCGGGGAATCCGCTGTTGGCAAAGCCGCCTTGGAAAGAAAAATGATAATATCTTCCGATGAAAAGAACAGATCAAACGACCAACTCAGTATTATTTTAAGGGAAAATGGCTTCCAAGCATATATCGCATTACCTTTAATTGCCAAGAGTGAATTAAAAGGGGTTATATTGCTATTTTTATACGATCTTATCGCCCCTGACAAGGACTGGTTCAATTACCTGGAAACAATGTCCGGTCAGGCGGCAATCGCCATTGAAAGTGGCCAGCTTTTTGAGGAACTGCAAAAAGCCAACCTTGAACTGTCTATGGCTTATGACGAAACGATTGAAGGTTGGTCCCGGGCTCTGGACCTGCGAGATCATGAAACAGAAGGCCATTGCAATCGGGTAACCGATATAACCATTGAGATGGCCAGTTTCCTGGGTGTTGCCGATAGCAACCTCGTACATATCCGCCGCGGCTGCCTGCTTCACGATATTGGGAAAGTAGGAATACCCGATTCCATATTACTGAAACCGGGCAAATTAACCCCGGAAGAATGGGAAATAATGCAGCAGCATCCCCGGCTCGCCTACGAATTGCTCTCCCCGATTCAATATCTTCAACCTGCCCTGGACATACCCTACTGCCATCACGAAAAATGGGACGGCAGCGGATACCCGCGCAATTTAAAAGGGAAAGAAATTCCTCTTGCTGCAAGAATATTTGCTGTAGTAGATGTTTTCGATGCGCTGACCAGCGACAGACCTTACAGAACGGCCTGGGAAAAAGAACAAGCCCTGCAGCATATAAGAGAAGAGAGCGGAACCCATTTTGACCCGGAAATCGTTAAGACTTTTCTTCGGTTAATTGACAAAAGACCCTCTTTAATTCTTAAAACAGAGTACAAATTTAAAAATATTGGCAATTAAAGATACACCCTATATACCGCGCATAAATTCACTCTTTATTGAATTAGGCGCCTTATCCTCCAGAACAGTTTCCAGGGCAGACAGCACAGCTTGTTTGTCCCTTGATAAAACAGCCTTGATCGGCAGGTAGTTCGAGGCATGATTAGCTCTGAAAATACAATGTGTAAGAGAAAGATTTATAATCATTAGCCTGATCTCTTCCAGAAGCTGCCAGGGGTTTAGTTCTGTCAACAGACCATCCTCAAAAGCGCGGTGAATAATAGTTCCAGGTACCGTAATCAGGCTCAATAAACCGAGGTACTCAGGATCAATACAATTTAACAACCTGGCCGTTTCTTCAGCATGCTCTTCAGAACCCTCCACCCCGGCAATTCCATTTAAAATAGTTACAGAAAGGGGAATGCCAGCTGCCTTTGCATTTTTCGACCCTTCAACCATCTGATCGGGCGTAACCCCTTTTTGGATCTCTTTCAGAACATTCCTGCTGCCGCTTTCCAACCCGAGATAGATCATACCAAGTTTATTTTTTTTAAGCTCAGTCAACTCATCAATACTTTTTTCAATAAGATCCTGGGTGTTCCCGTAAAGAGAGACTCTCTCCAAAAAGGGAAAGGAGATATTAAGGATCTCAAGGATCTCAAGCAAAGCCGGAGTGGGAACTACCAGGGCATTACCATCGGCAAGAAACACTCTTTTTGTCCTGGGGTAACAAACCGCTGCCGCTTCTATCTCACGTCTCATTTCTTCAACCTGTTTTAGGCGGAACTGCTTGCGCTTGTACATGGAACAAAAAGTGCAGCGATTGTGAGAACAACCAATTGTTGCCTGCAGTATAAGGCTTTTTGCTTCACTTGGCGGTCGGTAAAGATCTCCTTCATACTTAAACGGCATCATTTTTATATCCCTCTTCCTTTCCCGACAGATATTTTGCTATAATACAGTTTTAAACCGGTAAGGGTATTTTTTTTCTCAATGGTGTAATATATAGATAAATATAAAATGCGTACTATAACAATGATATTTATTTTTATTCAACCTGTCAAAGGAGAAAATATGGCTCTTGATTTTATGCCTGTTAGCAGCGAAGAGATAAAACAGCTCGGGTGGGAAGCACCTGATTTTATTATTGTCACTGGTGATGCTTACGTGGATCATCCTTCTTTCGGCTCTTCCATAATCAGCCGTCAGCTTGAAGCTTACGGTTTCAGAGTGGCAATTATTGCTCAGCCCGACTGGAAAAATAGCGCCGAGTTTAAAAAACTGGGGCGGCCAAGACTTGCTTTTCTGGTTACAGCAGGAAACCTCGATTCAATGGTCGCCCATTATACCGTGGCAAAAAAGAGACGTAAAACTGATGCCTACAGTCCCGGAGGAAGACCCGGTCTTCGGCCTGACCGGGCAGTAACCGTTTACTGTCGAAAAATCCGGGAAGCCTGGCCCGATATACCAATCGTAATTGGTGGAATCGAAGCCAGTTTGCGGCGGATGGCTCATTTTGATTACTGGAATAACCGTGTTCAACCTTCCCTGCTGCTCGATGCCGGAGCCGACCTGCTGGTTTTTGGTATGGGTGAAAAAACAATCCTCGATATCGCAGAAGCTCTACATAGCGGTCTATCGATCAAAGATCTTACATATATCAGGGGCACTGTTTACAGTTCATCATTTATTAGCCAACCTGAAGATACAATTTTACTGCCTTCTTTCGAAGAGGTAAAAACTGACCGGCAGAGTTATGCAAAAAGCTTTATGCTACAATATCGCAATAGTGACCCGCTTCGGAGCAAGCCACTGGCCGAACCTTACCCGCAAGGTTATGTTATCCAAAACCCGCCTGCTCTGCCACTTACAACAGAAGAAATTGACATGATCTACCGTCTTCCTTTTTCAAGGAATTATCATCCTGTATATGAAAAAGCAGGCGGTGTTCCGGCAATAGGCGAAATTAAGTTCAGCCTGGTCAGCAGCAGAGGCTGTTTTGGCGGATGCAGCTTCTGCTCGTTACACTTTCACCAGGGCAAGCATGTCCAGGCCAGGAGCAAAGAAGCTATTATTGAAGAAGCCCGGCAGCTGATTAAAAATGATGATTTTAAAGGTTTTATTCATGATGTGGGAGGACCAACAGCAAACTTCAGGCAGCAGGCTTGCAGCCTGCAGGGAAAAAACGGATCCTGTTTAGATCGGGAATGTCTTTACCCTGAACCATGCAAAAATCTTCGAATTGATCACTCCGGTTACCTGACCCTGTTAAAAGAGCTGCGGGAGCTTGAAGGGGTAAAGAAAGTTTTTATCCGCTCGGGAATTCGTTTCGATTACCTGCTCTACGATTGCGATAGCTCTTTTTTCAAAGAGTTATGTGAGCATCATATCAGCGGTCAACTAAAAGTTGCTCCGGAGCATGCTTCACCGGCGGTTCTCAGCAAGATGGGTAAACCGGATATAAAAATATATCTCGATTTTAAAAAGAAGTTTAAAGCTTATAACAAATCCCTCGGCAAAGAACAATACTTGGTTCCCTATTTCATGTCCAGCCATCCCGGATCCGACCTGGATGCAGCAGTTGATCTGGCTCTTTTCATTCGCAGACATGAACATAACCCGGAACAGGTTCAGGACTTTTATCCAACACCGGGCACACTATCCACCTGTATGTTTTATACCAACCTCGATCCCCGGACAATGCAGCCAGTATACGTTGCAAAAACAGCACATGAAAAAGCAATGCAACGCGCCCTAATTCAATTCAAATATAGTAAAAATTATCAGTTAGTACTCGATGCCCTGCGCCAGACAGGGCGGACAGATCTGATTGGCTACGGTCGACGTTGTCTGATTAAACCTCCTTCAAGGAAAAAAACCACCCGTAACCCCGGGAAGAAAAATAAAACTGGAGCTCAAAAAAATAGAGTTTAATCTTTAAAATGACGTTATTAAACTCAGATTATATAATCAGGAGGTGCAGGTAAAAATGAAACACGAAGAAATGCAGTGGATAACAAACGACGCAATTAAACTGTATGCCCAAAGATGGGAACCGGAATCCAATATAAGGGGAGCGATTTGCCTGGTGCACGGTCTTGGTGAGCACAGCAGCCGTTACCGGCACTGGGCTGATAAATTGACTGCGGCAGGTTACGCAGTGCTGGCGTATGATCTGCGTGGCCATGGCAAATCAGGAGGGAAACGCGGCCACGCAGCATCATTCGACCATCATGCAGATGATATTTGCACCCTGGTTGAACATGCAGGCGCATTTTATTCTGAAAAGCCCCTTTTTGTTTACGGACACAGCCTTGGAGGACTGCTGGCACTATTTTTCCTGATTCAAAGGCAGCCTGATCTAAACGGGGCAATTGTAACCAGCCCGGGCCTGGAGACAATGGCTAACCGGCAGAAAGCCAAGGTGACGGCAGCAAGAATTCTCGGCTCTATTGCTCCCCGGGTCAGCATCGCCAACGGGCTTGAACTTGATGGTTTATCCCGCGACCCCGCCGTAATCAAAGCTTACCTGAACGATCCCCTGGTCCACAACCAGATCACCCTGGGTATGGGCAGGGATATGTTTGCAGCTGCAGAATATGTTTATGAAAAAGCTTCATCTATAGAATTACCACTCCTGCTTATGCACGGCAGCGAAGACAGGATTACTTATCTCAGCGGAACTGAGAAAATAGCTAAAACTGTATCCGGCGAATGCGTTTTCAAAGTGTGGGATGGCTTCTATCATGAACTGCATAATGAACCTGAACAAAATGATGTATTTGACTATTTAAGGGAATGGCTCAATAAGCACTCCGGGGAGCAGTAATAATAACTCTCCCCGGATTAACCATGCTAAATGGCCTGTCATCGAAGCAAAGAGCAGCGGATTGATGCTTTTCTTATTCATTCAGGTTTCTTTTTTCGCCAGTTACCAGGAAAATAACCTCTTCGGCAATATTCGTGGCATGGTCAGATATTCTTTCCAGCCAGCGGCCAACGAACAAAAGCTGAGTGGCCTGGGTTATTGTCCGGGGGTTCTCCATCATTATGGTTAGAAGCTCCCGAAATATCTGCCCAAATAGTTTATCTACCTGATCATCGTCTTTTCCAACATCTTCTGCCAGCTCTATATCTTCACGAACGTAGGCATCGAGAGCCTGCTTAACCATCTTCTGACTGAGGCTGGCCATCCGTGGGATATCCACCAGGGGCTTGATCAAAGGCTGGTGACCGATACGCAGGGTTATTTTAGCTATACTGGTGGCATAATCAGCCATTCTTTCAAGATCGTTGATCATCTTAAAAAGGGTGGCCACCCGGCGTAGATCTTTGGCCATGGGCTGCTGCGTGGCTATAACTTCAAGCACTTTCTCCTCAATTTCATGTTCAAGATCATCAACTGTGTCATCTCCATCAATTACTGCCTGTGCCAGGTCGAGATCCTGGCTTTTCAAGGCCTCTATAGAGCGGGCGATCGCTTCTTCCACCAGGCTGCCCATTTGCTGTAATTTTTCCTGCAGCCAGGCCATTTTTTCTTCAAAAACAACCTTTCTTTCAGTATAATCGCCTCTATCCATGCTTAATTCATCTCCTTTTGCCGGGGTTAACCAAAACGCCCGGTGATATAGTCTTCTGTCCGCTGGTCTTCAGGTTTAGTAAATATTTTTGATGTTTTAGCCCATTCAACCATTTCCCCCTGGAGGAAAAAACCTGTATAGTCTGAGATACGGGCTGCCTGCTGCATGTTATGGGTTACAATAATAATTGTATAATTCTGGCATAGGTCGCGGATCAAATCCTCAATTCTCTGGGTGGCAATTGGATCCACAGCTGATGTTGGTTCGTCCATCAGGAGAATTCTTGGCTGGACAGCCAGGGCCCGGGCAATACAGAGCCGCTGCTGCTGTCCACCGGATAAAGCCAAAGCCGGCTCGTGAAGCCTGTCTTTTACCTCATCCCATAGAGCGCCTCCCCTGAGGCTTTCCTCAACAACCTGGTCGAGCTGTCTTCTGTTTTTAACTCCGTGTATTCTCGGGCCATAGGCAATATTATCGTAAATACTTTTAGGAAAAGGATTTGGTTGTTGAAAAACCATGCCTATTTTCTTACGCAGCTCCACCACATCCACGCCGGGAGAATAAATATCCTGATTATGTATTATCACACGGCCCTCCATCCTTGTTCCTGATATTAAATCATTCATACGGTTTAAAACACGGAGAAAAGTTGACTTGCCGCAACCGGAAGGCCCAATCAGGGCAGCAACACCTTTTTCTTTAATTTCGATGCTGACATCGAAAAGAGCCTGTTTCGATCCATAATAAAAATTCAAGTTTTCAACCCTGACCTCGCAATTAGCGCTGTCGCTTTCATCTATTAAAGCTTTCGACTGAAGAACCACATCTTTTTCTATACGACTTGCATTGCTGATACCCATATTAAATATTTGCATATTATGTCTCCTTAAGCCTTATTTCTTATATATGCTTCTCCGTTACGTCTTCTACCCTACAACCCCTTTTCGACTCTATCCCGGTATCTTTTTCTCAACAGAACAGCAACCAGGTTAAGCATGCAAACAAGAGCTACAAGCACCAGGGCGGTTCCATATGCTATCGGGCGAACTACTGCTAAATTATGATGCTGGGTTGACATGATAAAAAGATGGTAGGGCAAAGCCATAAACTGGCTTTTTACCGAATCGGGCAGGAAAGGCAAAAAGAATGCTGCCCCTGTTGCCAGTATAGGTGCTGTTTCCCCAGCAGCCCTGGCCAGACCAAGTATCGTCCCGGTCAGTATACCGGGAATTGCCCTTGGCAGTACTACTGAACGAACCACCTGCCATCTTGTTGCACCCAGGGCGAATGCTCCGGCCCGGTAAGCACGGGGAACAGTAACTAGAGCTTCCTCTGCGGCTGTAACCGTAACTGGCAGAGTAAGCAAACCAAGAGTAAAACCGGCCGCGATCAGGGAAGGGCCGAATCCAAACATTTTTACAAAAACGGCCATACCGAACAAACCAAAAACTATAGACGGCACCCCGGCCAGATTGCGCAAGGACATTCTAATTAACCTGGTGAAACGCCCCTGGACAGCATATTCATTGAGATATATCGCTGCTGCCACTCCCAGCGGCACAGCAAAGGCAATGGTAATAAGGGTAACATAGATAGTACCGACCAGGGCAGGGAAAATTCCCCCCTCGGTCATTCCACTCCTCGGCGCGGTTGTTATAAATTCCCAGTTTATAACGCCTGCCCCCTTGATTACAATATCAAGTATGATTAAACCTAGAATAATCAAGACCAATATCAGGGAAAACCTGAGCAGCCAGAACCCGATGATTTCAGAACCGCGCCATTCCTGTACCCTTCTTTTAGCAGCAATATCTTTCATTTGTTCACCTCCGGCTTACGGTGGATCAGGATATCGGCAAGCAAATTAACAATAAAGGTAATCATAAATAATACCAGGCCAACTACAAAAAGGGCATGAAAATGAACCGACCCGAAGACAACATCGCCAATATCGATAGCTACAGCAGCGCTTAAAGTTCTAACTGAATCTAGAAATGATGAGGGCCGGGCGATCATATTGCCGGTTACCATCAATACGGTCATCGTCTCTCCTATTGCCCTGCCCATACCAAGCATTGCGGCAGCCGTAATTCCGGAGAAGGCAGCGGGAACGGTTACTTTCCAGATGGTTTGCCAGCGGGTACCACCCAGGGCCAGTGAAGCATGTCTGTACTCCCTTGGAACAGCTGTTATAGCATCTTCTGCCAAAGTAATGATGGTTGGCAGGGCCATGATCCCAACTAAGATAGCCCCATTTAAAGCATTTATACCGCTCGGAATACCAAATACCCTTGCAATTAACGGAGCCAGGACAACCAGTCCGATAAAACCGAGCACTACCGAGGGGATACCGGCCAGTACTTCTACTACAGGCTTAAAAAATTCTCTTTCCCATGGGGAAGCAATCTCGGCCAGGTAAGCCGCCGCCGCAACCCCTACAGGAACAGCGAATATGAGCGCGCCAATGGTAACCATGAAAGTACCGAGAATAAAATTATTGATACTGTAAGTCGGTTCCCCGTAGGCCCCGGGTCTCCACAGGTCCGAGGCGAAAAAAGGGCTGAGGCCGATTTCGCCCAGGGCCGGGATGCTGTTGGAAAGCAATGTAAACAGGATGCCGATTAAGAAAACAATTATCGCTATACCGCTTGCCCAGAATAATAGTCTCATTAGTGTTTCTGTCCAGGAATGCAAGGCAATTCTCCTTTCTGAATATCCTGTCCTGTCGGGACGCCTCAGGCAATCAATCCGCCCTGCACCCCGTCATCATTGATCAATGCGGGGTGCAGGGCTCATTTAGGATATAACTTTTTGTCTAATAAATCAGGCCACTTCTATTCTAAAGCCGCCTTGTTAAAATCTATATCGGCTGCAGTTATCGGGTAAAATCCTTCTTCCAGCACAATTGCTTCGCCTGCAGCTCCAGTTTCAAAAAGGAAGAAGTCGAGGATTGCTCCTGATGGTTTACCTGCTACGAACTGGTAAAGGGGGCGCGTTAATGGATAGTTCCCGCTTGTCACGTTCTCAAGAACCGTTGGATTATAAGCTTCGGCACCTTCGGATCCTGCAATATCTAAGGCTTTTATTCCATCACGGTCTGCATAGCCTATGGCAGCATATCCTATACCTCCGGCATCGCCGGCTACTGCTTCAACAATATCAGAAGTACCGGCAAGGTTACGCATTTCGGGTGAATAATCAGCCTGCACAACCAGCTCCATAAAGAAAACGTAGGTACCGGAAGTACTCTGGCGGCCGTAAAGGGTGATAGCCAGGTCATCTCCGCCTACTTCTGACCAATTGGTAATCTCTCCACGGTAAATTGCGCCAACCTGATCTACAGTTAGCTCACCAACGGGGTTATTGCCATTTACCACTACGGCAACTCCATCTACTGCAAAACGAACTGCGTAAACATCTTCGCCTGTGTTAGCTTTAAGGGCATCAATTTCTTCATTTTTCATCGGGCGTGATGAATTTGCTATATCAATACCGCCATCAATTAAAGATGATATCCCAACGCCTGAGCCACCGCCGGTTACCGCTATTGACACATTGGAGTTGGCATTCATGTATTCTTCTGCCAGCCTTGTAACCAGGTTAACCTCGGAATCAGAACCGGCGATCATAATTGTCCCCTCAATTACTGCTGAATCATTATCCTCTTCTTCCGGTTGATTACTACCAACACCATCAGGGGTTTCTGCTGCCTGCTGGCCACCACATCCAGTTGCTAGCATAAAAATAACCAGTAAAATCAATCCAAATAGAGTTAACTGCCTTATCTGTTTCATCATTTGCCTCCTGAAATAAATTATTAAGCAAGTTCAGGATAAATGATTAAGATTAAGATGAAAGGTAACTGAAGTAAAATCCATGTTAAATCGAGGTTAAAGATGGCATTTTGTACACTGGTAACAATCGGTGGGATCCTTGATAGATAAAATCAGGCGAGGGGTAGCTTGAAGCGGAATAATGTACCCATTTTATCTTTGCTTTCCAGAGAATATTCAGCTTCATGGGCCTCCATAATGTGCTTGACGATCGAAAGGCCCAGGCCGGTTCCCCCGCTTTTTCGTGAACGGCCCTTGTCAACCCGGTAGAACCGCTCAAAAACATAAGGCAGATCAGCTTCGGGAATTCCAGGTCCGTTATCACTTATTTCAATAACAGCCTTGTTACCTTCAGGGTAAATTTTGATTGTGACCCGACCGTCATCAGCCCCATATTTAATACTGTTTTCTATAATATTTACCATGGCCTGGCAAAGCCATTCCCTGTTGCCCGTTACCTCGAGGGCAGAATCGATGGAATCACCCTCTATGTTGAGCTTTATTTCTTCTTCCAGGTTCTTAAATCTCTCTAAAACTTCGGTGACCAAATCCATAAGTTTAACTTTGTTTTTCTTAACATAAGCTTTTTCGTTTTCAATTTTTGAAAGATCGAGCAAATCATCAATCAGGCTGGATAGTCTTTTAGTTTCACGCTCAATTATTATTAAAAATTCTTCAAGCTGCTCTCCGGAAAGTTTCTCATTCAGGATGGTCTCTGTGTAACCGCGAACAGTTGTCAGGGGAGTGCGCAGCTCATGGGAGACATTAGCAACAAAGTCACTGCGCATTTTTTCCAATGAACGCAGGTGAGTAACCTCGTGAAACAAAAGAAGAATACTTACCGCCGGAATGCTGTTTTCGGGTATAGGCCTTATATAGGCTTCAATAAGGGCATTTCTTGGGGAATAAAGGTTCATTTCCAGTAACCGGGGCTTACCGTCGTGGCAAGCTGCTTTAAGGTTTTCATGAAGGGCATAATGTCGGATAATATTCCGCACCGGGCTACCGAGAACCTTGTTCCGGCTAACCTCGAATAGATTTTCCGCTGCTGGATTAATCAACTCAACATTCAGCCTGCTGTCCAGAAAAATTATACCGCTATCCATTGAAGATACAACCGACTCCAGTTTATTCTTTTCCCGCAGAACCTGCTCAATTTTATGATCAAGTGTTTTACCCATTTCCCTGATATTTATTGCCAGATCAGCGAGTTCATCCTTGCCCCTGATTTCCAGGGAAGGATAATAGTTGCCTTTTGCTATAGCTTTTGAAGCCTTGCTAATCTTTTGAATAGGTCCGGTTATCCCTGAAGAAATGAAGTAGGAAGCCCCCAGCGCTGCCAAAGAAGACAACAGCAAGGCGGCGATTATGTATAGCACAAGATCGGAAACAGCTTTGTTGACAGCAACCAGGGGCAGGGCCAGGCGAATAACTGCTCTTTTATCCGCGTCCCGGGTTAAACCGGTTTCTTTTACTGGCACCGCCAGGTAAAGCATCTCTTCGGCGAGGGTTATACTATAACGCACTTTAAAACCCCTGGTACCTGACAGCGCTTCAACAACTTCCGGCCGTGAACCGTGGTTTTCCATCAGCAATGGGTTTTCGGAAGAATCGGCAAGAACTGTTCCGTCCTGCTCAATGTAAGTAATTCTCACTCCGAGTTCCTCACCGAGGCTTTTACACATCCGATCAATTTCATCCAGAGATGCTCCGCGTTCATTCATTTCCTCAACCAGGGCCACGGTCAGCCTGGCCTGTATGAAAAGGTTTTCACGCAGAGTATTCAGGTATGAATAGTTCAAAAACCATATAAACAAAGCCCCCATCAGTAATACTGTAACGGCTATAACCAGTAAATAGTTGGCAACTACCCGTTTTCGTATGCCCCTGAACAAAAGTAAACCTCCGGCTCTGTCGATTTTATTAAATTGTAAAACCACGCCCATTAATGGGCACAAAACAATCAACTATCTGCAAAACGATATCCTACTCCTCGAACTGTTTCCAGGTAGCGCGGTTTGGCAGGGTTTTCTTCAATCTTTTGACGTAAATAACGCATATGGACATCAACAGTACGGGTATCTATTTCAACTTCATAACCCCACACCCTGTCAAGCAACAGTTCACGGGTTAATACTTTCCCGGCATTAGCCATCAGGAGCTGTAACAAAAGAAATTCTTTATGAGTCAGCACTCTTTCCTCTCCGCTTACAGTAACCAGGTGTCTTTCAGGGTAGAGCTTTATACTACCCCTCGTTAATATTTCTTCCAATTCAACTTTATCTCCTGGTTCTTCATGGCCACCGTACTCAAGACGCCTGATCATCGCCCTGACTCTGGCCACCAGTTCACGCACACTGAAAGGTTTAACCATGTAGTCGTCGGCGCCGAGTTCAAGGCCCAGCACCTTATCCAGTTCTTCTTTGCGGGCAGACAAGAACATTATTGGCACAGAGGCTGTTGGTGAATGACCTCTCAACCTGCGGCAAACCTCCAGTCCATCCATCTCAGGGAGCATGATATCCAGTATAACCAGGTCTGGAGCCTCTTCGAAAGCCCTCCTTAATGCCTCTGTTCCACTGGCAGCGCTGACGACACTGTACCCTTCTTTCTCCAGGTGAAAAACCAACAGCCGGAGAATATCTTCTTCATCCTCAACAATCAGGATAAGCCGCTGCTTATAATTTTCATTTTTTTTCATCATATTCTCATTTTAACACAATTAAATTTGTCTTCCCCATGGAAATTAGACATACCATCGTTTCTTTAGTAATTCCCGGTGCAGGCCAGGTTTATTTAAAGAGCATATGCTTTTCTATACAGTTCAAGATAATCTCCTTCCCCTATATTACAGCAATTACTGGGAGTTGAACCGTTCGCCAGGGCTGCTTTTGCCAGGCGGGGAAAATGATCCGGATTAACCTGTTCTAAATCTGCCAGGCGGGGAATGCCAATATCTGTTGCCATCTCAGTTAGTTCGCTTACCAATAATGCTGCCGCCTCCCGGTCATTGATGCCTTTTACCGGCAACCCGCAAACACCGGCTGCCATGGCATATTTTTCTGGACACTCCCGTGCATTAAAAGCGGTAACAACCGGTAAAAATATTGAATTGGCCACACCATGAGGGACATCATACAATCCTCCCAGCGCTTCTGCCATGCAGTGAATTGCTGCAACATCAGCATGTGAAAAAGCTAGCCCTGCCAGGAGGGAACCAAGCATCATCCGATAACGTCCTTCGTGATCGTCACCGCTCTTTACCACCCGGGCCAGTGCCGGATAAATCAGTTTCATCGCTTTTACCGCAAGCATATCGACAAATGGGTTTGAAAGGCGGCAAGTATAAGCTTCCAGGGCGTGAACAAAGGCATCCATCCCTGTTGATGCAGTTAAACCGGAGGGGAGAGAATAGGTAGTCTCCGGATCGATAATGGCCAGCGATGGGGCCAAAGCCAGATCTTTTATCGTCATTTTAAAGGATTTTGCCCTGTCTGTAATCACAGCTGACCTAGTCACTTCCGATCCGGTTCCGGCAGTTGTTGGAATCGCCACAATCGGAACAACCTTTTTAGTAACCGTTCCTTTCCCTACGTAATCTCTCAAAAACCCTCCATGGGCCTGTAAAAGGGCAATTGCTTTTGCAGAATCAAGCACTGAGCCCCCGCCTACCGCCACTATCATATCGGCCCCAAAAGACTTAATTGCCTCTCCTCCTGCTTCGCAATCAACATCCTTGGGGTTCGGTTCTACCTGTGTATACAGTTTGCAGTAAAATTGCTTCTCCTCCAGCAATTTTCTTACCCTGCCGGGCATACCAGTTTCTTCAATCACGGGATCACTGATTATAAATACTTTATTGCCGTTGCATATTTCCCGGCATAATTCTCCAACCTTGTTCAAGATTCCATTTCCCATCTCAATTCTTGTTGGCAGCTTAAAGCTAAACTCTTTAGAACTACTTGCCCACTCTAACCGGTTAATTTTTAGCATACCCAATAATCACCTCAGATCAGGTATATCACATTGCTTTACCAGGAACAAGTTGTCCGGTTGGTTTATCACCAGGCAGTCCGGGCAGCATATTATAAACCCTGCAAATTTTCTTGTACAGAGAACCGCCTAACTTAGCTTTATATTCTGATGCCGGGCAGTTAGCTTGTCACAAACCAGGCAAAATGATAATATTAGAAAGCAATTATAAACGGTAATATTTGTTAAATTAACCGTTTTCAAAATAATCATACATCTGGAGGGTTTTTTTATGACAAAAAAAGTAGAAACAATGGACGGCAATACGGCTGCTTCTTATATAGCGTATGCCATGAGCGATGTAGCCGCCATATATCCTATCACACCATCTTCATCTATGGCGGAAGTATGCGATGAATGGGCTGCTTATGGAAGAAAAAACATTTTCGGTCAAACCATGAAAGTTGCTTCAATGCAGTCTGAAGCCGGTGCAGCAGGCGCGGTGCATGGTTCGCTGGTTAACGGCGCTTTAACCACTACCTTTACTGCTTCACAAGGTTTGTTACTAAAAATACCAAACATGTACAAAATATCAGGAGAACTGCTGCCCACGGTATTTCATGTTTCGGCCAGGGCATTGTCTACCCATGCTTTATCAATTTTCGGTGATCACTCCGATATTAACGCAGCAAGACAAACCGGGTTTGCCCTGCTCTCTTCCAACTCTGTCCAGGAAGTTATGGACCTCGCCCTTGTAGCACACCTGAGCACATTGAAAACAAGAGTTCCTTTCCTGCACTTTTTTGACGGTTTCCGGACTTCCCACGAAGTTCAGAAGATAGAGCTGATTGACTATGAAGATATCAAGAAGATTGTTGACTGGGAAGCGATCAAAGCTTTCAGAGAACGGGCTCTTGATCCCGATAATCCGCATCAGCGGGGCACAGCCCAGAATCCTGACATCTATTTCCAAAATCGCGAAGCAGCAAACCGCTTTTACCTCGAGACCCCGGATCAGGTAGCTGCCGTAATGGAACAGGTATACGAACTGACCGGCCGGCGTTATCAATTATTCGAGTATCATGGTGCTCCCGATGCTAAAAATGTTGTCATCTGCATGGGCTCTGCCTGTGAAACAATTCAGGAAACTGTTGATTACCTGCTCAAACAGGGCGAAAAAGTCGGATTGCTTAAAGTAAGGCTCTACAGGCCTTTTTCCAGGGATCATTTCCTTGCTGCTCTGCCAAAATCATGTGAAAAAATAGCGGTCCTGGATAGAACCAAGGAGCCTGGTGCTCTTGGCGAGCCTCTTTACGAGGATGTTTGTACAGCTTTCATGGAAGTTAAGCAGACCCCGTTGATTATTGGCGGACGATATGGCTTGGGTTCCAAGGAGTTTAACCCATGCATGGCCAAGGCGGTATTCGACAACCTGGCTTCGGACGATCCAAAGAATCACTTCACTGT
Source organism: uncultured Syntrophomonadaceae bacterium (assembly GCA_964492615.1). GTDB lineage: Bacteria > Bacillota > Dethiobacteria > DTU022 > DTU022 > JAABTH01. The sequence continues at coordinate 61,949 of CAZBKZ010000003.1, forward strand.
GGGGATAAACGATGATGTGACTCACACCTCCCTCGCAGTTCCATCATGTCTGCACACCAGCCCCGAAGGCACCTACAGGGCCAAGTTTTACGGGTTGGGTTCAGACGGTACAGTAGGAGCAAACAAAAACAGCATCATTATTATCGGCAACAATACTGATCAATATGCCCAGGGCTATTTTGTATATGATTCGAAAAAATCAGGAGGGATCACCGTATCGCACCTGCGTTTCGGGCCAAAAGAAATAAAATCAACCTACCAGATTGACCAGCCGGATTTCGTCGCTTGCCACAATCCATCATTTGTGACAAGGTACGATGTTCTTGAAGGAATAGTAGATAATGGTGTCTTCCTGCTTAACTCCGAATGGAGCACTGAAGATATGGAAACCCACCTCCCGGCTGAGATGAAACAAACCATTGCCCGTAAAAAATTAAAATTCTATAATATAAACGCCTTTAAAATTGCTGGAGAAATTGGTCTCGGCGGACGTATTAATGTGATTATGCAGGCAGCTTTCTTTAAATTATCCGGTGTGATTGACTCCAAGCTTGCATTCGAACAAATTGAGAAAATGATCAATAAATCATATGGTAAAAAAGGCGCCGAGATTGTCGAGAAAAACGTGGCTGCTATCTATAAAGGCGTTGAAGCACTGGAGGAAGTTAAATACCCGGATTCATGGGCAGATGCAGCTGAAGGTGCTGTTTTTATCCCCGAAGAGGCGCCACAGTATGTATGTGATACTATCTACCCGATGACTGCCCTGAAGGGTGACGACCTGCCCGTCAGCGCATTCAACCCGGACGGCACAGTGCCGACAGGAACAACACGCTACGAAAAACGTGGCATCGCTATGAACGTGCCGATCTGGATAAATGAAAACTGTATACAGTGCAACCAGTGTTCATTTGTCTGTCCTCATGCAGCAATCAGGCCTTACCTGGCCAAGCCGGAAGATCTGGATGGCGCCCCTGAAGAATTTGTAACTGTTGAAGGAAGCAGCAGAGACATTAAAGGTTACCGATACAGGATACAGGTTTCCCCGCTCGACTGCACAGGGTGCGGTAACTGCGTGGATGTCTGCCCTGCCAAGGAAAAAGCACTGATCCTGAAACCGCTGGAAGAGGTAAAAACCATGGAAGATAAAAACTTTCGATATGCAGAAACCCTTCCCGAAACTGATCTTGATATCGCGCCTACTACAGTTCGCGGCAGCCAGTTCCGTAAACCGCTTTTCGAATTTTCCGGTTCTTGTGCCGGTTGCGGGGAAACACCTTACATAAAGGTAATAACCCAGCTTTACGGAAATCGTATGGTTGTGGCAAACGCTACAGGTTGTTCATCAATCTACGGGGGAAATGCGCCTACAGTCCCTTATACCATCGACAGCAAAGGGCGGGGCCCCGCCTGGGCCAGCTCGCTCTTCGAAGACAATGCCGAATTTGGCTTCGGATATTCGCTTGCCATCAACCAGCGCCGGGACAAATTAGTTGAACAGGTCACAGAACTTCTTAATACCACGATCAGTGATACATTAAAAGAATCCCTGGAAGGATGGCTGGCCGTTAAAGACCGGGGTGAAGAATCGCTGAAAGCAGCCGACAAAGTGCGGGAACTGCTGGAAGCTGAGCAGCCGCGGGCAGAGAATACTGATTTAATAAGCCAGATTCGCAATAATGCAAGCTTGCTGGCAAAACGTTCGATATGGATTTTCGGAGGGGACGGATGGGCCTATGATATTGGCTATGGCGGTTTGGATCATGTTATTGCAACCGGAGCCGATGTTAATATCCTTGTTTTAGATACTGAAGTGTATTCTAATACAGGCGGACAATCATCCAAATCAACACCGACCGGGGCAATAGCTAAGTTTGCTGCGGCCGGGAAGGAAATGCGTAAAAAAGATCTGGGCCTGATGGCCGTAACTTACGGTTATGTTTATGTTGCCATGGTATCGATGGGGGCGAACAAGAATCAGTTCATGAAAGCTCTCGTGGAAGCAGAATCATATCCCGGACCTTCGCTGATTATAGCTTATTCCCCCTGCATCGCTCACGGTATTGATATGAGTAAGAGTCAGCGGGAAGGAAAGCTGGCAGTTGAATCGGGTTACTGGCCGTTATTCCGTTATAACCCGTTGTTAACCGCTGAAGACAAAAACCCCTTCATTCTAGACTCAAAAGAGCCGAAAGAAGAACTGCGTACATTTATGATGAATGAAGTTCGTTTCAGGGCTCTGAAAAAAGAGTTTCCTGAAAGGGCAGATGATCTGTTTGTAAAAGCAGAAAAAGTGGCAAAAGAACGCCTGGAAATGTACAGGCAGCTGGCTGAAACAAAATCAGGAGACAAAGCATAGTAACTGATGTTTTTCCCGCTAATTGAGCAGAAGGTCACCGCCAATTAAACGCCCATGCCGGGCGCACCCAAAAAAGGCAGGGAGTGTATTAAACACTTCCTGCCTTTTAGTTATCATCAGTTTTCGGCGCGGCTGCCCGTGCTTACCGGCCGGCAATATCAGCCTGAAGAATAATATCTTCACGTTTTAAACGGGGACGGGGCGAAGGAGATTGATCGGGAAACCCGACAGGTAAAAGCGCTGCCACTTCAATGTTTTCAGGCAAAGAAAGCAGCCGATGAAGCTTAACTGTGTCAACAAGACGAACCCAACAACTTCCCAGCCCCAGCGATGTTGCTGTTAAGGCCATATGTTCAACCGCGATACCGAGATCTATGAAGGCCGAGGGAGGCAAGACTACATCGTTAACCGAATCGGGGATTTGCCTGTTATAGATTACCTCAGCTGCTTTTTGATCAACCACATTAGCCCTCACCAGTTCATCCAGTCTCTGCTCGGTTAATTTGCGAATATATGCCTGGTGATCCAAACAGCAAACGAAAATAACCGGAGCCTGTAGAACAAATGGTTGAACTACAGCAGGGGCAATAGTCTGCTTTTCTTCTCCCCGGATTAAAACAAACCGCCATGGCTGGCGATTTGTTCCCGATGGAGCCTGCCTGGCCGCCTCAATAATTTTTTCGAGGTAATCATCGGGCACAGGTCGGTCTGCAAACTTTCTAATACTACGTCTCTGTAAGATAGCATCAAAACAATTTAGCATAATTTCTTATTTTCCCTTTTTCCTTTTTTTCCGCTTTCTTAACCACTTCGATATTCTGCCCGGCTTTTTATCCAAATCAATCTCGCTTAGCTTCGCTTCCGCTTCTTTATAACCTTTTTCAACAAGAATATCTATTTTTGTAACATCCCACATACTGATATCTCCCAGGTCAGGAGCGATGATAACATCAGCATTTTCATGAGCGGGTATATCCCTCTGCCGCCTGACAATATCAAATGATTGCATTAAAATTTCAAAGATGCTCGATGGTTCTTTTTCCAGGGGTTTCTGTAAACCTACATCTACCGCGACGATATAATCCAGATCCTCTTTCAGCATGGTCGTTACCGGAACATTATCCAGCAGGCCACCATCCACAAAGAGATATTTATTTATTTTAACCGGTGTAAAGATTCCAGGTATAGCACAGCTTGCCTGAACTGCTTCCGCTACTAATCCCTCGGTTATTACTATTTCATCGCCGCTGAGCAGGTCTACAGCATTAATTTTCAGGGGTATCTTCAGATCATCAAATGTAATATCCCCGAGGTGTTCTCTGACCATATCGAGCAGCAGGGTAGATTTGATCAAGCCTTTTTTGGGGATAGTTATTTTAACGAGATCTTTCCAGGATATTGAGTGGGCTATTTCAATTATTTCATCAGGAGTCTTCCCCGAACAATACATTGACCCTATTATGCTGCCTGCACTGGTTCCCGCTACACAACAGGGAACCACACCCTGATCTTCGAGGTACTTCAAAACCCCGATATGAGCAATTCCCCTTGCAGCGCCACCACCTAAAGCCAGCCCAATCTTCAAGCCTTTTCCTCCTGTTCTGTGAGCATCTAAATTATACACTTTTCCTCTAAACTGAAGAAACTGCCTGGATAAAAAACCGTGTTTTTCAATTATTGATTATCAGCATTTTATATACCTGTTTTATTACCGGCACATATCCTTAGTTTATAAAACGCAAACCCAATCCACCAAACAATATAGATGCAATTAATAACAGTCTTAATGCCTGCCAGTAAGATAACTGTTTCAGGTTAAACAGTTCCGGCATGGTTATATTCCATAACCACTGGAGTATGAATGAAACAAACAGTAATACCACAGCTAAAATTAAAGGAATCATTAATAAAGCATTGCCAAAACCTACCATTGTATTTTCTCCTTAGCTTTTCAAATTCATCTGGTTAATAATAGACAAACCTTCCAGGGTTAAAAGCGGGTTAACCTCCTGAATAGTTTCTGATTCACGGGCAATCATACCTGCAAACCCCCCTGTCGCAACCACGAAGGGTTCTCCTTTCAGCTCGGCCGCTATACGTCGCACGATACCGTCAACCTGGCCGACAAAACCAAATACAATGCCTGATTGCATACTGGTTACCGTATCATGGCCGATTACCTTTGCCGGTTTGATTATTTCAACTCGTGGCAGTTTAGCAGCCTTTTCGAATAAAGCTTCCAGGGATATACCAATTCCGGGCGCGATAACCCCGCCAAGATAGCTACCGTTTTTATCAACTGCACAGTAGGTAGTTGCAGTGCCAAAGTCGACTATTATCAGGGGAGTATTGTAGAGTTTAATTGCAGCCACTGCATTAACAATACGATCAGCTCCAACTTCCCTGGGATTGTCAAGAATAATATTTAAACCTGTTTTTATACCCGGTCCGACAATCAGTGGTTCAATATTAAAATATTTCCTCGACATACGATCAAGTGAATACATCAGGGGAGGCACTACTGATGAAATAGCAATCGAGTGTATATTATCCATACCGATACAGCTATCCTGAAACAGGTTCTTTACAATCATGCCCAGTTCATCCTCTGTACTGTCACGCCTGGTAGCCAGCCGCCAATAAGTGATTACCCTGTCATCCCTGAATACACCGAGCATTATATGGGTATTACCAACATCTATTGCCAAAAACAATTATTTCACCCCGGTTAAGATATAATATGTAATACCTGGAGATTACATACACTATAGCAGTTTTGCTTTATTATAACAAGAATTGCAGGTAGTAAAAAGTTATAAACCCGACCACAATAGAGGATAATTTAAGGCCTCGTCGAAGTATTGAAAAGCGATTTGACAGCAGGAACAGTCACAGGAGGAATCATACTTGTTAATTAACAAACTGGCCGGTAAAAATTATTTTGTAGCCCTCTTAATTTTGCTTGGTATCACAACAGCTCTGGTAATTTGCGCTTTTGTTTTAAATGCCTTTTTCCCTGATTCACTTGGCACAGAAACAGCAGAATATGAATTCATTTCAGCATACTATTTTGAACCATGGTCCTTTGATACAGAAAATCTAATAGTTTCCTACCCGGATGGCGGAACAATTGTAACCATTGAAGAGACTGGTAATAAAAGAAGTTTTTTGCTATTGGGGAAAGGTGATTATCAACACCTTGGAGACAAGCTGCCTGTAAACGACCTAGGCGGTATATTCATAAAAGTTGAAGATTTTTATTTTGAATTATTGCGGGGTAGTATAATTTTTCTCCCGGTTGATGATGTAACCGAGCTGGCACATATTACAGAAATAATAGAGATGCAGAATGATGTTACTGTAATCTGGAAAGATACAGTTCCCATTTCATTCACCGGGGAAGAAAATCCTTTAACCTATTACTTTCTCTCTTCAACAGGAGAACCGCTCCTTCCTCCTTATGTTAATATCTCCGCTTTAAGTCTTTTCGGTACTTATTTAATCTATATTCTTTTTGCCGTAATCATGTTTTTAATCATTGCAATCTTTACACTGGATCACAAGTACTCACGTTACTGGCAACACCTTATGAGTATTAAACCGGGTATTATAATAATATCCACCGTATTGCTCTCGGTATCAGTAATTGCCATTACAATAATCATTACCGATTACAATAAAATGGATCCCTTCTACTCATCAATCGGGTATTTCTTAATCTTGTTCATTCTTATAATATTAAACAGAAATGGTATTGTTGATTACCTGGATCTCGGGCTGCGCCGGGACAGACTCAAACATGGATATTTGTTGGCCATAATGACAACTATCCTGGTGATTGGAACGGTAAGAGGTATGCCGAAAGGTGTTTGCTTCGATGACTTAACTTTATTCTTGTATTTACCCGTAATTTTCCTTTTAATCAGCCTGCCCAGGGAACTTTTCTGGCGTGGTTTTGTTCTGCCGGTTCTCTGCCGGCAGTGGGGAATCAACAGAGGTCTTTTCTTTATGGCTCTACTCACCGGCTTATTAAAGTTAATTACTATTGCAGCTATAGAGCCGCATATGTTATCTTATCCTTACACTTATCTTGAAGTAGCTGTTCTGGTTCCCGGTCTATCGGCCATACTGGGTTATCTTTATTTACGCACTGAAAACATTCTGGCCTCTGCATTTATGTACAGCCTCATATTATGGCTCCCTGATGTAATTTTATATTAGTGAAAGGCGGAATAAAATGGATAGAGATAAAATTGAAGAAGCAGTAAAAATGATCATCGAAGCAGTTGGCGAAGACATCAATCGTGAAGGACTGCAGGGCACACCAAGACGTGTAGCGAGTATGTATGAAGAACTTTTTGGCGGACTACATCAGGATCCAAGAAAACATCTTCAGACCTGCTTTCTGGAAGACGGCCATGATGAAATCGTGCTGGTAAAAGATATCTCTTTCTACTCTATGTGCGAGCATCACTTTTTGCCCTTTTATGGCAAAGCCCACGTTGCCTACCTTCCTTCGGGTGGAAGAATAGTGGGCTTAAGCAAACTGGTCAGGGTAATTGAAACTATTTCGAGGCGACCGCAACTGCAGGAGCGGCTTACCAGCAATATAGCCGACATCATTACCGAAGAACTGGACCCTAAGGGAGTTGTTGTTGTTATAGAAGCTGAACATCTTTGCATGAGCATCCGAGGAGTCGGTAAACCAGGGGCAATAACTGTTACTTCTGCCGTTCGTGGTTTATTCAGAAGAAACCCGAGCTCGCGCGTAGAAGTCTTCAGCCTGATCCAGGGTAATTAACAATGATTACAACCGGTTCCATGCAAAGAGTTAATAAGCTATTATCAAACCCTGACTATCTCAGCTATTTGCAAAATAACTATGAAACAGAAAAAGAAAGGATCTTTTGTTCACATGGTTTCGAACACCTGCTTGCCACCGCTCGCCTGACCTGGTTATTTTTACTTGAAGACGGCAATCCTTATATTTCCCGGGAAATAGCCTACGCTGCAGGACTACTTCATGATATCGGGCGCTGGCTTGAATATTGTGATGGCGGTGATCACGCCTTGCTAAGCTCCAGGCTGGCCCTGCCTGTTTTGAATAACGCAGGCTTCTCCCGGGCTGAAAGCAGGTTGATCTCACAAGCAATTGAAGAACACCGTATACCAGATCATTCTATTAGCTGCAGGTCTGCCCTGAGCGCCGCACTTTATAAAGCAGATAATCATTCGCGGATTTGTTTTTCCTGCAGCGCTGCTCAAGAATGCAACAAGTTAGATAAACAACCCCATAAAACAGGGTTGGAATACTGATCCAGGGAGTGACATCAATGCAGGTGGTATACCTTGATTACAACCTGACCAGGCAGGAATTATTAGACCCCGGCAATATAAACGAAGATACCCGCTCATTCTCTCGGCACGGCTTACACCATATTCTCAAACTTCATCACCTCTCCAGGGATCTACTCGGCGCACTGGATAATCTGTTGAGCTGCAAAACGATATCTCATTATGTATACCCGGATTTTGACCAAACAGGGTGTGTAATTATTAGTGGATCTGAAAGCGATTTAAATTTCTTAACCCGCGCCCTGGAATCATCCGGAGGATGCTGTACCAAACTTGGATTGTTGATAAATAAAGCACTGGATGGAGCAATCAATAACGCTAACAACAGTTTATTGCTCGGCGGCAGGTATTATAACCTGGATGAAAAAACATTGGTAATGGGAATATTAAATGTCACCCCCGACTCTTTTTCAGATGGTGGCAGGTTCAACAATTTCGATAAGGCCCTCGCCCAGGCTTATCAAATGGCTGAAGATGGTGCTGATATAATTGACATTGGAGGAGAATCGACCAGGCCGGGATACGAAAAGGCTGAAAGGGTTAGTGCGGCAGAGGAAATTAATCGCGTTCTGCCTCTGATTAACACCTTAAAAAAAGATAATGCGTTCAGGTTGCCGATATCAATTGATACTTACAAAGCAGAAACAGCAGAACAAGCCTTAGCCGCCGGCGCAGACCTGTTAAATGACGTATGGGGTTTTAAAGAAGATCAAAACATTGCCACTGTTGCGGCAAAATACAACGTGCCTGTCTGCCTGATGCATAACAGGCGCAGCACTCTCTACAATGATCTCATTGCAGATATTATACAGGAGCTGCAGGTGTCAGTTGATTTGGCAGATCAGGCCGGTGTCGAAACAAATACCATTATATTAGATCCTGGTATCGGTTTTGGAAAAGAGCATCATCAAAATCTTGACGTTATGCTGCATCTGCGCGAAATTAAAGCCCTCGGGTTCCCCCTGCTTTTAGGTACTTCACGAAAACGCATTGTCGGCAACACACTCAACCTGCCTGTCGATGATCGGGTTGAAGGAACAGCAGCCACAATTGCTTACGGAATCAGCGCAGGAGTTGACATAGTAAGGGTTCATGATGTAAAAGAAATGAGGCGGGTCGTTGATATGACCGATGCCCTGGTTCGGAGGTAGAGTTAGTACATGGACAGAATAATAATAGAAAGAATTACCTGCTATGCCTATCACGGAGTTCTGCTTGAAGAACAAACTCTCGGACAGGAGTTCCAGGTAAGCTTGGAATTGGGCATTGACCTGTCTGGCCACAGGCAGGATAAAATTGATACTGCAGTCGATTATCGCACTGCTGTAGCAATTGTCGAAAAAGTTATGTACGGTCCCTCAAAAAATCTTCTGGAAACACTCGCCTGTGAAATAGCAGAACAATTATTGCTTATCAACGGCGTAAATGAAGCAACTGTAGAAGTGAGAAAACCTAATCCTCCCATTCCAGGAGTCCAGGGCGGTGTTTCTGTTGTTGTAACTAGAAACTGATATTTTGCAGACTTATGTTTTAGAGATGACCGCAACTGCTTATCATAAACACTATGAAAATTAGTTTTGCTCTTAAACATCACAAAATACCAACCACCCTTGCTCAAATATTTTAATGGAGTGATTATTTGTGTCAAGAGCTTACGTTGCATTAGGATCAAACCTGGGCAATCGTCTTGAAAATATGAAACAGGCAGTAATACGGCTGAACATTATGCGAAGCACTAAACTGGCAGGATTATCCTCTGTTTATGAAACGGCACCTGTTGGAGGTCCCAGACAAAGTTTCTTTTTGAATGCCTGTGCCGCTTTAGATACAGAACTTTCCCCAACCCTCCTGCTTAAAGCAATGCTTGAAATTGAAAAAGAGCTGGGAAGAGTAAGATCAACACACTGGGGTCCCAGAACCATCGATTTAGACCTGCTGATTTATGAAAATATAATTATGAACTCCCCCCTGCTTGAGCTGCCGCATCCGCGTATGACAGAGCGTAATTTTGTGCTTGTTCCGTTGGCTGAACTAAATCGCGACCTGATCATTCCGGGTATAAAAAGAACAGTGAATGAACTTGTATCCATGCAAAAACCAGCAGAAGGAATAAAGCTATTTCTTGCTCAGGGCTGGGAACTATGAGCCTACAAGTCTGCAGGATATAACAATAACCGGTACATTCAGAAGTATTGCTTTCAACCTACATAAGAAAAGGCGCTTATAGCGCCTTTTCTTATGACCATTACCTATATTTTGGTTAAATATAGTTTAGAATAAACCTTTTACTTTGCCTGTATCAACATCAACATCTACCCGGCGATAAGCAGGATTAGCAGCTGTTCCGGGCATTAGTGATATGGCACCGGCAACTGGTACTACAAAGTCGGCTCCACCATAAGTAAGTATATCACGGACGTTGAGTCGCCAGCCTTTCGGAACACCCTTCAGCATAGGATTGTCAGTCAGACTGAGGTGTGTCTTAACCATGCAGGTGCCCATTTTCTGGAACTTAGGATCAGCTTCCATTTTCTTTGCTTTATCCAGGGCATCAGCCGAAAAATCAACACCATCTGCCCCGTATACTTCTTTTGCAATCAATTCTATGCGCTCGCGTAACGGTGTCTCCAGCTCATAAAGGAATTTAAAGTCGTTTGGCTCATTGCATGCTTCAACAACTGCTTCAGCAAACTCAGTTGCCCCTTCTCCTCCATACTGCCAGTGTTTAGAAAGCGCCACCCGGGCACCGGCTTCCTCAGCCAGACGGCGGACAGCTTTAACCTCATTATCTGTATCAGTATAAAAGTGATTAATACAGACAACAGGATTAATACCGGCTTTCTTAACTGTCTTGATATGGTGAATAAGGTTTTCGCAGCCTTTTTCCACCCATTCAACATTTTCTTCATTATAGGCCGGGTCAAGCGGTTGCCCCGGCAGAGGGAGAGGAGCGCCCCCATGACATTTAAGGGCACGGATTGTTGCGACGATAACTGCACAATGTGGAGTGAGACCGGACATTCTGCACTTAAGGTTCCAGAACTTTTCAAAACCAATATCGGCTGCAAACCCCGACTCTGTTATTACATAATCACTCAATTTTAGAGCAATCCGGTCAGCAATAATTGAAGACTGGCCTATGGCTATATTGGCAAAAGGACCGGCGTGAACAAATACGGGCTGGCCTTCAATGGTTTGCAGCAGGTTTGGGTTGATTGCTTCAACCATCCAGGCGGTCATCGCCCCTGCAACGTCAAGATCACCTGTTGTTACAGGATTACCTCTTTTATCATATGCTACCACTATTTTTGCCATACGCTCCCGCATATCTTTCAGGTCCTTGGCTACAGCGAGAATGGCCATAACTTCAGAAGATACGGCAATGGCAAAGTTGGAGTTCATCATAAAGCCGTCTCTTCTGCCACCTAACCCTATAATAATATTTCTAAGAGCCTGGGCACAGAAATCAATAATCCACTTCATCTCAACATTGCGCGGATCGATGTTAAGCCTTTTCAGTCCGCTGCGCTCAAGAAAAGCATCTGTCGAATTAAATTCATGTTGAATCCGGGATGTAAGTGCTACCATTGCCAAGTTGTGGGCGTTCATAATAGCATTTATATCGCCGGTAAGGCCAAGCGAGAATGGAGTCAGGGGTATACACTGGGCCAGACCACCACCTGCAGCAGACCCCTTAACATTCATCGTCGGCCCTCCAGAGGGCTGTCTGATTGTTGCAATAACATTTTTGCCCAGCCTACCCATACCCTGGGTTAAACCCATGGTGGAAGTCGATTTGCCTTCTCCCAGAGGGGTCGGGGTTATCGCGGTAACATCAATGTACTTACCATCCGGCTTGTCTTTTAACCTTTCCAGAACTCTTTTGTAATCAACCTTCGCCACGTAATGTCCGTGGGGAAGCAGCTCTTCTTTTTCGAGTTTCAGCTCTTCCGCCAGTTCGTATACCTGTTTCATGTTTGCTTCTGCAGCCTCTGCAATTTCCCAGTCGGCATGCTTGGTCGGATCCAACGGCATAAACACAACCTCCTTTAATATTTTAAATATTCTTTTACTTCCAGCTTCAAAACGCAGACAAATTGATTATTTCAACACAATAGTTTGAATTCCTGCCGTTACCAAACCTGTTTCAGGATATTTTATAAATTAAGAAAGCTGAGTGCAGGACCAGGCAAAATAAATTAGCTTGCAGTTTAGTTGGAGGCAATATCGGTAAGCGTAGGAATTCCGGCCAGGGAAGTAGCTGTCATAACTGCCCTTCTGACAGCAGTTTCAATTGCTTCGGCCGCCATTAGCCCGATAAGATTAATATCGGCTGTTAAATCACCCTTCGAAAGGGCAAAAACAGTATCTCCGTCCCACATGGTATGAACAGGCCAGATAGAACGGGCTAATCCATCGTGTGCAAGTTGACAAATCTTGTTTAGTTCGGCGGATTGAAGGGCTGCATTGGTTGCTACTACTCCCAGGGTGGTATTACCGGGGAATCCTTCAAGATTTTTTCCAAGTATAAGGTCAACAGTTCTTTCCATCGAACCACTTTTACTATTGAGCGGACCGGCGATCAGTTCTCCGCTTGCACCGTATATATCACCAAAAGCATTAACTGCAACCAGGGCGGCAACGATAAGTTCACCCCTGGTTAATGCCGCCGAGCCCTGCCCACTTTTTATTGCCCCTGCCATACCATTTATTTTAGCCACTGTTGCTCCTGTGCCAGCCCCAACACAACCTTCGGGAACAGGTCCGTTATTTGCATTAACACAGGCTTCATAACCCATTTTTTGATCAGGCCGGGCAGCGCTGTCACCTACAAAAAGGTCGAATAGAACGGCAGACGGAACAATTGGAATAGCAAGTGTCCCTACCATAAAACCAGACTCCCTTTCTTCAAGGTAATTCATCACACCACAAGCAGCGTTTAAGCCATATGCGCTTCCGCCAGCCAGGACAATAGCTTGTATTTCCTGGACCAGCCTGCCGGGTTGCAAAAGATCTGTTTCCCTGGTTCCCGGCGCAGACCCGCGCACTTCAACTGCCGCACGGGCACCTTCTTCCACCAGAATTACTGTAACTCCGGTTGCCCCATCGAGATTACTTGCAACTCCAACTTTAACCCCTTCAATAGCTGTTAAACCCTGTGCCATTAGCCAATCACCTCAACAAAAAAGGAACCTTGCGGTTCCTTTTACCAGTTTAACTATTACTGTCTTTTTGACCTGCGCGCTGGTGGAAAGAAGCGCGCTGTTCATTTTTATCCTTTATTACTTCGATTTTCTCTGTTTTCACAGCAGCTTCCTTGATTTCATCTTCAGAATAAGGCTCCGCCTGATCATCATCTTTTTTTTCATCAATTACTGAAGATCCTTGCTTATCCTGTTCCTTTTCACTTTCTTTCTCCGGAAGCGCCCTACCTTCAACCAGGGCTTTAATTTCATTTGCATCCAGCGTTTCTTTTTCCAGTAACGCCTGAGCAATTCTTTCCAGTTTATCTCGCTCTTTCTCAAGAATATCCTGGGCTTGCTGATAACAGTTGTCAATAGTTTTACGTATTTCCTGATCAATAGACTTGGCTATTTCTTCGCTGTAGTCTCGATCCCTGGCCAGATCCCTCCCCAGGAAAACCTGGTCATGCTTTTTACCGAGGGTAATTGGCCCCAAAGTGTCACTCATTCCATATTCCATGATCATCTGCCTGACAATTGAAGTAGCCCTTTCAAGGTCATTCTGGGCTCCGGTACTGATATCGTTCAGCACCAGTTTCTCGGCAACCCTGCCGCCGAGAAGAGTACTTACCCTGTCGAGCAGTTCAGTTTTAGTCATGTAATAACGATCTTCCTCGGGAAACATCAGGGTGTATCCTCCTGCTCTTCCCCGCGGTATGATTGAAACTTTATGCACAGGATCTGTATGTGGAAGCAGGTAACCAACTAGAGCATGGCCTGCCTCATGATAGGCAACAATCTTCTTTTCAAAAGCGCTGATAACCCTGCTTTTCTTCTGCGTGCCGGCTACCACCCTTTCAATAGCCTCTTCCATCGATTTCATGCTGATCAGTTTTTCAGAAACCCGGGCAGTCAGTAAAGCAGCCTCGTTAACAACATTTTCCAGATCTGCGCCAGTAAATCCCGGGGTCCCTCGGGCCAGTATTTTTAAATCAACTTCCTCCGCCAGCGGTTTATTACGGGTATGTACTTTTAGAATTTCTTCACGACCGTTCACATCGGGCAGGCCAACAGTAATTTCACGGTCAAAGCGACCGGGCCTGAGCAGAGCCGGATCAAGAATATCCGGACGGTTTGTTGCAGCCACGATAATAATGCCTTCGTTTACATCAAATCCATCCATCTCGACCAGGAGCTGGTTGAGGGTTTGTTCCCTTTCATCATGCCCCCCTCCCAGTCCGGCGCCTCGCTGCCGGCCAACAGCATCTATCTCATCAATAAAAACGATACACGGTGAGTTTTTCTTGGCATTTTCAAACATATCACGCACTCTTGAAGCACCGACACCAACAAACATTTCAACAAAATCGGAACCACTGATACTAAAAAAAGGTACCCCTGCTTCTCCTGCAACGGCGCGAGCCAACAATGTTTTACCTGTACCCGGTGGACCAACAAGGAGAATCCCTTTGGGTATACGTGCTCCTATTTCAATATACTTACGCGGATCCTTAAGAAAATCGACCACTTCCGATAACTCTGCCCGTTCTTCATCTGCTCCTGCCACATCCTGGAAAGTTACTTTCTTTTTATCCCCTTCCTGTAAACGGGCACGGCTTTTTCCAAAATTCATCACTTTATTGCCGCCACCCTGCGACTGGTTCATGAAAAAGAAAAATATTCCGATGATCAACAGAAACGGGATCATATAGGTCAGGGCACTTTGCCACCAGGCCGGACTCCGTGCCTTGTTGGTTTCATAATGGATATCGTTTTCAAGCAGCAGTGCGGTTAGATTGTGATCCTCCGGCCGAACTGTTACAACTTCACTACCATCAACGAGTACAGCCTCCACGTCATTTCCAAAGATAACAACCTCACTTACATCACCGTTTTCAATTTTACGGATAAACTGATCGTATCTTATCTCTTCCGGCGGGCTACCGGTATTGAATGTCGCCAGTAAAGCAAAAACTACCAAGGCAATGACCAGGTAGAACGTAATTTGCCTTAAAAATGGACTCAAAAAAATACCTCCTTTCCAGCTCGGGCCTCAAAGCCTAAACTCAATTTTAACACACCAGCATCCCTGAAGCAATAAACAACCAGGCCTTAATTGCGGAGCTGTCACCGGTTATTACTGTTGGTTCAGAACACATATGTCGGGCAACTGACGGTAATGTTCATTAAAGTCAAGCCCATAACCAATTACAAAGCGATCCGGTATGGCAAACCCACAATAATCAGGATTAAATTCAACCTGGCGGCGATCAGGCTTATCGAGCAGTGTTACTACTTTGATTGATGAAGGTCCCCGGCTGGCCAGATTGTCATATAAATAGTTTAAGGTAAGTCCTGTATCGACGATATCCTCAACTATTAAAACATTTTTATCCTTAATACTCTGTTCAAGGTCTTTTTGAATCCTGACAACTCCGGAGGATGTTGTATCAGCGCCGTAACTCGAAACAGCCATAAAATCGATCTCAAGGGGCACCTTCAACTGTCTGATCAAGTCACTGAGAAAAACAACTGCCCCCTTTAATACCCCGATCAACAGAAGCTCTTTTTCTTTATAATCTTCATTAATTAAATCAGCCAGTTCGCTAATTCTTTTCCGAATATCTTCCTCCGCCAACATTACTTCCAGCTTTTCTTCTGTCATCCGTCAACCACCTTTAGTTTATTTTGATTTGCTCAGCTTCATTTTATATTCAAGCACTAATATTGTTTCCGTCGATGCCCCAATCCGGTATTTGTCAGATATTCTTATCCCGGTTACCCAGATTATATCATTGCCAATCGTGACAATAGGTATCTCGTCACGCCTGGAACGGGGAATCTTTTGATCGATAAAAAAATCTTTCAACTTTTTTGCTCCCAGGGCGCCCTGTGGATGGAAGATATCACCGGGTTGACGTGACCTGACTTTAAGATCCACCCGGGGCAAATGATCATAATCAAGAAAAGCCTGGTATTTTTTAGGCGGCCATTTTATATCCATTCTGTTTACTGTCCTGGAAGTTATAGTATAGCCCCCGGGCAGGTTAACCCTGCCTGGAACAGGTAACTTTCTGGGAGTCACCGGCTTGGAAGGTCTTTCTCCTGCCATTGTCAGCATCAATCTATCATATATGACCTGGCCTCTTAAACCAGCAGGAAAAGACAGCTTTATTCCTGTATTTCCATTTTCCACCATCTCCTGTAATCTTTCCAGATGAAATCGACCAATTTTACCGGCTGGCAGATATTTATTTACTGCAATATAGAGTACCCTGCTTCTAATCGCGGTGGGGAGAGCCTGCAGGTCAGCTATATTAAAATACAAACCCTGTTGATGAACTGAGGCCAGCTCTCTATACTTTTTGCGGGATAAAGTTTGCAGAAACAGACGATCGTGCCTGGCCAGTTCAGCTAAACCGGCCAGGCTCTCTTTGATCTTAGGGTTATACTGTTTTTCCAGGTAAGGGATTAGCTTTAATCTTACCTGGTTCCTTTTATATTCAGTTTCCAGGTTACTGCTGTCCGTAAAAGGCTCAAAGCCCTGCTCCTCACAAAAGGATTCTATCTCGTTCCGCTGAAGGCAGAGTAAAGGCCGGATCAAAAAACACCCTTTCCAATATCGCCGGGGAAGTATCCCGGCCAGGCCATCAACACTGCTTCCCCTAATAATGTTTAGAAGAACAGTTTCAGACAGATCATCGCGGTGATGACCTGTTGCTATTTTTGTTGCTCCATATTTTATAGCTGTTTCCAGCAATAAATCATAACGAGCTTTTCTTCCAGCTTCTTCTTCTCCCACCTTTAAATCATTTTTTAGCCTGGCAATATTAACTGCCTTTGTCTCGCAGGGCAGCTTCATCATTGCTGCCAGTTTAGCAATCTCCTCCGCCTCGGTTTTCCCTTCAGGCCTGAGACAATGATCCAGGTGAGCAATGATCAATTTAAGCTGCATTTCTCCTGCCAGTTTATTGACTAAATGCAGCAGGCACAGGGAATCGGGCCCTCCTGAAACTGCTAAAACAACCGTATCCCCTATTTCAAGAAGCTTATTTTTAACAATATATTCTTTTACTTTTTTTAAAAGCGATTTCAATCTCATCACCACCGGCAAAAGATAAAAAAACACCCTGAAACAGAGTGCCTTTCTTATACTTAAACCCGGGAATTTCTATCTATATTAAAAGGCTTCTTTAAAAGAACCGCGGCCCCCTCTTTTTGATTCAGTATTTCTTTTTAAATCGAGCAGGCGCTCATCGCTTTCTTTAAGGAAGCGGTTCATCTTATCTTCAAATGATGCCTTGTTTACTGCAGCTGACTTGGCACGATCATTTTTACCGGCAGGTTTATAGTTTTCCGAGGCCTTGCGGATAGAAAGCCCTATTTTCCCGTTATTTTCCACGGTCAGAACTTTCACCTTAACCTTATCAGACTTCTTAAAAAAGTCATTAATATCCTTAACATATTCATCGGCGATTTCAGAAATATGAACCAGTCCGGTAGTGCCTCCGGGCAGCTCAACAAAGGCTCCGAATTTTGTTATACCGGTGATCACCCCTTCCATTATACTACCTACTACAATGTCACTCTTAATAAAAAACTCCTCCTTGTATAAAATGTTGAAGACTAAGGCTATTATAACTTTTTTGGGTTTATTGTCAATCCTCCAACTGGAAAATAATCTCACCTGGCTTGACCAGCCCCAGCCGATCACGGGCCAGAACTTCAATATAGTCGTTATGCTGTAACCTATCGATTTCTGATAGTAGCTCTTCCTGACGTAATTCCTGTTCAGCTATTTTTTCTTCAAAACGGGCCAGTTCCTGTGCAGACCGGTAATGCTGAATATATTGAGCACCAATCATTATTAACAAGCCAAGGATGATCACCAGGCCGATACTTGAAAATAACCTGTACACACCATATTTGTTCCCCCGATGCTGTCTTGGGAAATCAGATACCGGCTCTCTTTTTCTACTTGTCTTATTAACCATCTTTACCACTGCATTCCGAAATATCCATATTTTGATACTTTCTTCGACATTACTCTCAATAATCCTTCTTCGCCATCAATCAATGATTTTTAAAGTTAACTTATCTTCTACTCTTCTTGTAAAAAATCCCCCTTCCAGAGGATGGGGGATTACTTGTATGTGATCTTTTTAGATAGCCTTTACTTTACCTTCTCTTTTAAGGCTTTTCCCGGCTTGAATGCAGGCACTTTCAGAGCCTTAATTTTAATTTTTTCACCTGTTGCCGGATTGCGTCCTTCACGTGCTTTGCGGTTACGAACCTCAAAGGTTCCAAACCCTACCAGCTGAACCTTATCTCCTTTAACCAGGCCGTCAGTAATGCTTTCCAGGACTGCTTTAACTGCTTTTTCACTATCCTTCTTCGACATGCCAGCTTTCTCTGCAACCAGATCTACCAGTTCAGACTTATTCACTTTATAAAGCCCTCCTCTAACAAAATAAAATTCCCTTAATGCTTATGCTTATTCGCTCTTACTGCCTATATTCCTTCTTTATTTGCTTATTTTCCTGATTTTTTTAGCTTCTTCCCACCAATAGTCAAGCTGATCAAGTGAAAAGCAATTGATTTCTTTTCCTGTGATAGAAACTTTTTCCATAATATAGTCAAATCTGTCAACAAACTTGCCTATCGTCCTGCCAAGTGCCAGTTCAGGATTAATTTTAAGGAAACGGGCTATATTTACTATGGTAAAAATATAATCTCCGAGCTCTTCTTCCATGGCATCGCGATCCTCGTTGCTGCAGGCTTCAATCAACTCTTCAAGCTCTTCCCGGGCCTTGGCAAGGGGCCCCTCCAGGGTAGTCCAATCAAATCCTTTCTCAGCCGCCCTTTTTTGTAATTTATAGGCTTTCAGCAATGCCGGTAGTTCATGATCAACTTTAATAGCATGTTCCGTTTTATTCTCTTTTTTTTCATCAGCCTTTATCTGCTCCCATAACACTTTCACATCGGCTGCATCTTTTGCTTTTTCCATTCCGAACACATGCGGGTGACGACGTACAAGCTTGGCAATAATTGCTTCAATAACATCGTATAAATCAAACCTGTTTTCTTCCCGGGCAATCTGGCTGTGAAATACAACCTGGAGCAATAAATCACCGAGTTCTTCAACAAGTTCCCGATCATCTTCATTATCTATAGCAGCAACAACCTCATAAGCTTCCTCAATAAGATACTGCCTGAGGCTGTAATGCGTCTGTTCTTTATCCCAGGGGCAACCATCTGGAGCGCGCAACAGGGCCATTGTTTCAATAAGAGCGCCGAGAGTCGCTTTTGGTAATGGGGGAAGGTATATCGTAGTATAATGATTAAAAATATCATGATGGTCAAGAAATCCCAATCTTGTTACAAATGATTTTGCACACTTCATGCCGGCCGAGTTGATTATAGTAACCCGAAGTTGAGGAGAATATAATTCCAGCAGCCTAAGCTTCACTCTGGAAGCAACCCGGCGGCTGTATACCTGGGCAAGAATAAGGTGGCCGGGACAGGGGTCTTTCAGAGTATCTATAGCAAGTGCATCAAGCACTGTGATACCATCAAGCAGATCCAGTTTCAAATGAGATAGAACCGGTTCAAAGAAACTGAGCCCTTCAACAATTTTCACCCTGACACCAAGCCTGGGAGCGATACTGCGCAGACGGCTGACCGAAGCCTCTCCGGCAGAGGGATGTCCCGGCACCGCATAACATACAGTATTATGGCGCCTGGTTGCTTTGAACAACTTTTTAATAATAGCCCTGTAAATTTCCTCAAATTCAACCTTTTGGTCATATAGATAATCAAAAGAATAACTGTTATGACTCAGCCTGTAATAATATCTAGCCGCAGCATGTTTAACCGTGCGGAAGTATACCGGGTTATTTCCGGTCAGGTATTTTCGTGCTTCTTCGGTTACCTGCTGCCTGTTTCCGGGACCAAGCCCGACTACCACAATAGTTTTCATTATACTTAATCTCCCCCGGTATCACGCAATATTTTATACTTTTCCAGGAAGCGGGCAAGAGGCTCTCCGACGTACGGAACCATCATCAGCTCATTTTTTCGCAGACCGCCACTTAAAATCAGGATAACCCCGTAAATGATCATGCCTCCAATAATTGCGCCAAAAGTGGCCAGGGCATTAACGCTTCCGGCCGATAACACCCCTTTGCCCAGCAGGATCAGGGCCCGGTATAGGATAATTACTGTTAACGACATAAGCAGTGTGGCTATACCGGGGATAATTAACAGTTCACAGTATCTTCCTTTCCAACCTGTCAGGCGGCGAACCCAGTAAAGGTTTAATGCCGCCGCAAAAGCAATACCAATAACCGAGGCCAGTGCAGCTCCACCAACATTCAAGGCAGGATTCGCCGTTAATAACCAGGCCAGTATGGTTTTTACTATTCCGCCATAAAACATATTCACTGCAGGAACAACCGGCCTGCCCAGCCCCTGGATCAAACCTGTTGTTGTAACATACAGGCATAGTGGAATAACTGACCAGGAAAGATATGCCAGTGAAAAACCGGCTTCTGCATTTCTAAATAAAAGTATAGTAATCGGTTCCGCCAGCAGAAACAAACCGAGCGCGGCAGGCAGTGAAAATAATATTGTCAGTTTTACTCCAAGATTAGAACGACTCTGAACAAGATCACTTTTTCCCAGGGCAGTTGCTTCTGAAATCGCCGGAACCAGGCTTATGCTCAGGGCAAGGGCAATAACATTAGGGAAATAAACCACCGAACCGGCCATGCCGGTTAATTGACCGTAAAGAGCTCGTGCAGATTCCATAGAAAACCCGGCTGCCTGAAGCTGCCTGGGCACGACCGCCAGGTCTATCAGGTTGATAAGGGGTATAACCAGTCCCCCGATTGTAACCGGAATGGCCAAACTAAAAATTCTCTTAATGATTCTGCCTGCCGATTCAGCATTGCGCTGCCCGTTACCTGTCAGCGCTCCGGATAGATCGCCGCGCTTTCTGATATAAAGAACAGCAAGCATAATCAACCCTGCCAGCCCACCGGCTGAAGCGCCGGATGTAGCTCCTGCAGCTGCAAATTCAAGACCAACCGGTAGAAGAAAGATAACCAGTAAAATGGAAAAGCCAACTCTGACAAATTGCTCCAATAGCTGGGAGATAGCCGTGGGAACCATATTCTGCTGTCCCTGGAAAAACCCTCTCAGTGAGGCCATAACCGTAACAAAAAATATGGCCGGGGCCACAGCCAGGATTGGATAATAAGCCTGGATATCTTTAACCAGGTATAAGGCAATATACTCTGCTCCCATGACAAGGACAAGCGATATTGCTACACCGCTTAGCATTAACAAATAGAAGGCAATTCTAAATACTCTCAGGGCTTCTCGATAATCGTTTAGAGCAATCTTCTCAGCCATAATCTTGGATAAAGCAACAGGTATGCCGGCCGTGGATATAACCAGCAGGGTAGAATAGATTGGATAGGCATACTGGTAAAGACCTATACCTTCATCACCCAGGATAGCCGCCAGGACAATACGAAAAACAGCACCTACAACCCTGGCCAGAACTCCAGCCAGGGCCAGTATAGCCGCGCCCCTGACAAAAGACTTGTTACTGTCACTCAATTATTTCAATCCTTTTCAGTTAATGTCCTTCAGTATTATAACAGCTATCAACCCTTGTTACTACCAACTTCAGGAAACCCGGCGCCCTCCAGCGTTCTGATAATTGCCTTTACCTGCTCAAATGATAAGCCCTGCTTTTTTTTACTGCTGACTTCAAAACAAAAAGGTTCCCGGGAAATAGTTTTAACCAAACCAGTGCCTGGAATATCTTTTATTAAAGAAATGACCTTTTCAGACCCTTTATATCTGAAATATTTAATAATCAGGCTTTTCTTCGACTGCCGAACAAATTCAATACCCAGTTTACCAAGTAAAATTTTAATCGAAGCCGCTTCCAGAAGAGTCTCCACCGGTAGTGGAGGAGAACCATAGCGATCAGTTAATTCTTCTTTAATATCAAGTATATCTTCCTCGACAGCAGCTTTATATATACGTTGATAAAAAATAATTTTTTGATCCTGGGCCATTATGTATGAAGAAGGGATAAAGGCATCGACTTCCAGCTCAAGCCGCGACATTATTCTTTCTTCTTTTTTCGTCTCCTTTAATTCTGACACAGCCTGTTCCAACAATTTAACATAGAGATCATAACCCACTTCGGCGATGAAACCATGCTGTTCGGAACCCAGTATATTGCCGGCTCCCCTGATCTCAAGATCACGCAGGGCAATCTTAAAACCGGAACCCAGTTCGGTAAAATCTTTCACCGCTTTTAACCGTTTGCGGGCCGTTTCAGATATGATCTTGTTTTTCCTGTAAGTGAGGTATGCATAAGCAAGCCGGTTTGAACGCCCCACCCTGCCCCTGATTTGGTAAAGCTGAGACAGACCGAACCGGTCAGCATCATACACAATTAATGTATTAACATTAGGTATATCAAGACCGGATTCAATAATAGTAGTGCTGACCAGTATACTATATATGCCTTCCTGGAAATCCACCATTACCTGTTCCAGCTTTTTTTCCGGCATCCTGCCGTGCCCGACAGCCACTTCTTCACCGGGAATAAGCTTCATAATTTTATCGGCAAAATTATTAATACGATCAATACGATTAAATACAACAAATACCTGTCCCTTACGATTGAGCTCACGCTGAATGGCCTCACGAACCATACTGTCTGAGTATTCGACAACATAAGTCTGAATCGGATAACGGTTTTCAGGAGGTGTTTCGATAATGCTCAGATCTCTGGCCCCGGCGAGCGACATATGCAGGGTCCGGGGAATAGGAGTTGCAGTCATGGATAGCGTATCTACCTGTAAACGCAGCTGTTTCATTTTTTCCTTCTGCCTGACTCCAAACCGCTGTTCCTCGTCAACCACCAGCAACCCCAGGTCATTAAAAATTACGTCTTTTGAGAGCAGACGATGAGTACCAATAACAATATCCGTTTTACCTGTTTCAATACCGTTGATAACATTCTTTTGGGCTGCCGGGGGGACAAACCGGCTTAGCTGAGCAATTTGTACGGGGAACCCTTTAAATCTATCTCTGAAGGTTCGATAGTGCTGTTGAGCCAGAACAGTGGTGGGGACCAGAACAGCTACCTGTTTCCCTTCCATAACTACTTTAAAAGCTGCCCGCATAGCAACCTCAGTTTTGCCATAACCGACATCACCACAGACTAGCCTGTCCATGGGGTGATCCTGTTCAAGGTCTCTTTTAACATCAATAACTGCCTGCAGCTGATCAGGTGTTTCCTCGTAAGGAAAAGAGGCTTCAAAATCCTGCTGCCATGTATGATCGGGCCCAAAACTATGTCCCTTAATTGACTGCCGGGTGGCATACAGAGCAAGTAGCTCCCTGGCCAGTTCTTCCACCGATTGGCTAACTCTTTTTTTCAGACGCTGCCAGTCCGCACCACCCAGGCTGTGCAGGCGTGGAACCGGCCCATCACCTCCGGAATATTTTTGGATCATACCAATCTGTTCAACCGGCAGATAGAGTTTATCAGTACCCCTGTATTTTAATAACAGGTAATCTCGCATAATTCCGCTTACTTCCAGGGTATGCAACCCCTGGTAAGACCCAATACCATGCTGCTCATGGACGACATAATCACCTACGTTTAATTCACGATAGTCGCTGAGCCTGATTCCCTCTTTTCCGGTATAACGTTTTTTCTTTTTTTTACGGGGGATTATGTTATTTTCGGTCAGCACAACAAGCTTCAGATCAGGAATAATGAAACCTTCTTCAACGCTGCCTTCCAGTGCGGTCAAATCCAGGTGTTCCCCGCCTAGCATTTTCCCTTCATTCTCATTTCTCTCCTGCCTTTTAGCAAGTTGTTCTTCAAGCAGGTCAATTAACTTCCTGCTTCTACCCATTGAATCGGCAATAAGGCAAATTAAATAATTTTCTTTCTTCCATTGTATATAATCGCTTTTTAGCATATCCCACTGACCATAATAGACGGGTACTGCTTTAGCACTGATCTGGTAATTTCTTTCAACCTGCAGCAACCCTCCTGTTCCCGGGAACAGGGCACAGGTTAAAACCGGCAACGCTAAATTTTTCAATAAGTGACCGGCAGAAAAAAATAATTCTGAACCAGGTTCCAGAAACTCCCCTTCTGTAAGAAGACCTGTGTGATAATCTCTAATTTCTTCCAGCAACTTATTCGATTTTTCATCAACCTCATTAGGCTCTTCCACTATGAGCAGTGTGTCATCAGAAAGGTATTCAAACATAGAGGCTGCCTGTCCGAAAAAAAATGGAAGATAGGTATTTAGCAAATCTAACCCCTCGGGCTGTTTCAAATGCTCTAGATGATCAGATACTCTTTGGTTTAACCTGGAAGCCGTTTCCCTGTCGCCTCGTTTTCTCAATAACGAAAGAGCATTATCCAGCTTCCTCCTGATTTCCATGCTTCCCTTTTGATAAAAACGACTGGGCAAAACCAGCTCCCTGGCCGGAGTTATCTGAACCATATGTAACTTTTCGGTAGTTCTCTGGTTAAACGCATTGTAATAGCGAAGCGATTCAACCTCATCATCAAATAGTTCCACCCTGATCGGATCTATAAGACCGGGAGAAAAAACATCAACGATGTCACCGCGAGCGCTAAACTGTCCGGCATACTCGGCCAGTGAAACACGCTCGTAACCTCTCTCTGTCAAGCTGTTGATTAATTCCTGTCGATCAAGGGCTTCCCCGGTTTTTATCCTGATTGTCATCTTCTCATAGATAGCTGCCGGTATTACACCGGCCATAAATGAGGATACAGGCGCAATACAGACGCCACCACTGTCGGAAGATAACCACTGGTAAAAACGGAGCCTTTTTAGCTGTATTTCCTCACTACTGGAAGCTGTACCGGGACCGGTAAAAAAATCTCTCGGAGGCAGCAGCCATACATCACCGGGAAGGAGTGGCTCAAGGTTGTTATATACTTTTTCAGCACGGACCAGGTCGGGACAGATGTATACTATTTTTCTAACGATTTTTTTAGCAAGGGCAGCCAGAAAAAATATACGGGCACTGCTTTCCAGGCCATTTACAGCAACCCTGAATTCATTTACAGCAGGAATTTCTGCCAGGAGAGTTTGAAATACCTCATTTTTATCCCATAAATTAATTAAATTGGTTATCAATTGAGCACACCTTTCTTTTATACAACAAACCGGTACAGCAAAAGAGCGGGGAAACACTCTGCTCCCCCGTAACAAAATTATTATACCATACACAATCTTAGGGGTAAGCATTTGAAGATTATACCCTACCCGGAAGTAACCGGAGGCAGATAATTGTTACCGGAGTGACCTTATAGGGTTATTATTGTGACCTATTTACGTCACATGCCTGGCTCAACTCCTGTTTTCCCGAGCCTCGAATCATAGATCGAAAATATACTAAAATTTTTTAGAAATTTTTTTGTTGAGTAAATGCGATAATTCCTCGCTAAATGGTGCATAGATCAATTAATTTATCATGACTCAACTACATTTTGTAATTCTGGCACAAGTATTGCTATTTAGTATTGCAGAAACAAGTTGTGAAATAAAAAAGATAATAAAAGAAAGGAGGCAATACCAATGACAGAGAAATGCGCTTTCTGGAACGAATACGATTCTATTGCAGGTCACATTTGTTACTGCGAACTGGCAGCTTTTAACCGACCGGTAAATACAAACTTTCTAAAAGCGATAGGCTGCACCCCTGAAAAAAGGGCAGAATGCATGAAATCAATGGAGTACGCAGCAGGCCAGGGATTAGTTCCCGAAGAACTGCCTGAGCTGACACCGGTTCCGACAGTAACAACCACACCGGTATTGTCTTGCGACCCACCAGCCGAGATAGCAAGAACCATTGTTGGATCAGCCGAGAAAAAAGCAACAACCGCAGTTCCATCATTAATCATGCTGGCCCTTCTTGCCGGTGCTTACATTTCACTGGGGGCAGTTCTTTTCACAATTGTAACCAATGACCTTTCGATTTATATCGGTGATGGCTTGAGCCGCCTGGTCGGGGGTATTTCATTCTCACTCGGCCTGATCCTAGTTATCCTGGGTGGGGCAGAACTGTTTACCGGTAATAATCTGCTGGCTGCAGGATTCCTTGATAAAAAAATTACCGGCAGGCAAGTTTTAACCAACTGGCTTTGGGTTTATTTTTTCAACTTTGCAGGCGCCCTGCTGGTAGTTTTACTCTTTTATTATTCGGGAATCTGGAAAGCTAATGACGGTGGAATAACCATGCGAATTCTCAATATAGCTGCCGCAAAGACAAGTCTCACCTGGAGTGAAGCCTTTTTCAGGGGCATCCTCTGCAACTGGCTGGTTTGTCTAGCAGTATGGATTGCCGCTGCAGGCAAAGATGCAATCAGTAAAATCCTGGGAATTATGATACCTATCGCCGCTTTTGTTGCTGCCGGATTTGAACACTCCATAGCAAACATGTTCTTTGTGCCGATGGGAATAATGGTAAAGGGCAGTGAAATTGCCCAGGGACTTTTCGCTCCGGCTGTATTACAGGGAATTACCTGGCAGACTTTCTTTATCAGCAACCTGATTCCTGTAACTTTAGGTAATATAGTTGGCGGAGTGGTATTTGTTGCTGCCGCCTACTGGACCTGTTACCTGCGGCCTTCAACTCATAAAAATGTTCTCACCGGGGGAAAATAGTTTTATAAACCGGAAACAGTATAATAATCAGGAGGGAGTGACCAGAATGGAAAAATTAGTTAAGTGTCCAAACTGGAAAGAATACCAGGGAATGAATGGATGGGTCATGTTCTGCAGCGCAGGGGCATACGGCAAGAAACTTACCGTTCAGGAAGCCAGAAGCTGCGGGTGTAATGAATTACAGCGCCAGAAATGTAAAAAATTAATGGAAACCAATATCGGGTTCGGTTTAATCCCTGAAATATATGAAGAATCACTGGTAGAAGAGAAAAGAAGAGACCTCTCACCTCTTGTTACTAAAAAATAAGGTTTTACCTGACCCCTTACCTGAAAGAGCAAACGTCCCGGACAGCAGCCGGGACGTTTGCGTGAAAAATGTCTCTATTATTAAGTGAGTGTACAACAAAGGATTTTTAAAATAATTAAAGAATTAAGTTAAAGATATTAAACCGGTTAAAGGACGGTCATAACATGTATATAAGTAAATTTGTGACCCCGGAAATCATTTTTGGTACAGGTTCATTGAACCAGATTGGTGAATGCTGCAGCAGGCTTGGCTCATCAAAGGTATTTCTTGTAGCAGATAAAGGCGTTGTTCAATGTGGATGGGTAGATAAAGCTACAGTTTTTTTAAAAAAAGCCGCTCTCAAGTACGAAATTTGGACAGACTTTTCTGCCAATCCCCGCGATTATGAAATCGAAGCCGGTCTTGAGCTATACAATCATGCCGGCTGCGATGCAGTCCTGGCCATTGGCGGAGGTAGCGCTGTTGATGCTGCCAAGGCAGTGGCAACCCTCTCCACGAACAAAGGACGCATTCACAACTTCGAAGGCATTGATATGATAACCGAGCCCCTTCCACCTTTAATAGTAGTTCCCTCTACAGCCGGTTCCGGAGCAGAGGTTTCCCAGTTTGCCATAATATCAGACAGCCATCGTAAGATTAAAATGACTATCATCTCTAAATCACTGGTTCCCGACATTGCCGTTTCCGATCCGCTAATTCTTTCAACAATAAACAGCCATGTAACAGCACATACTGGAATGGAAGCGCTCAGCCATGCCGTGGAAGCATATCTCTCACTCGCAGCAACTGATATGACCGATATACATGCTGTTCACGCTATTAAACTAATTTCTGAAAACCTCAGATCTTCAGTTGCCAGCCAGGTAGATGAAACAGCAAAAATTGCCATGGGTAAAGCAAGCCTGCATGCCGGTATTGCTTTTTCAAATGCAGTTTTAGGTCTCGCTCATGCAATGACGCATCAGGTGGGAGGTTTACTTGATCTGCCTATTGGCACAATCAGTGCTATCCTACTACCTTACGTTATGCGCTATAACATGATTGCCTGTATCGATAAGTATGCCATTATTGCCGAAGCGATGGGGGCCCGGACTAAAAACCTTTCCAAGCGTGAAGCAGCTGAAAAAGCAATAGATATGGTTCAACAACTGGCGAATGATGTTGGTATTCCTTCCGGCCTGTCTGAACTCGGCCTTCCCGAAGAATCAATCCCTGAATTAAGCAGAAATGCAATCAACGATGCCTGCTATATTACTAATCCGCGTGATGCTGATGAAAAAGAAATTGCCGCCATATTCCGCGCTGCTCTGAATACAAAAGGGGTGAGCACAAGTGGTTATTCAGAATAAAAAACGGTTAATTGAAAAACTGACCGGGGTACATAGTTCAAAACGCTCTTACTATGTTGCCCTGAAAAAAAAGATCGATGAACTTTTAAAAATAAAACGCGACTGGGAAGTTACTTTTTCCGCTGTTACCGATCTCCTTGTTTTTATAAACCAGGATTATGAAATTCAGAGAGTTAACCAGGCGGCAATTGAATTCTTTACTATGCCCGAAGAAGACATTATCGGTAACAAATGTTACCATCTTTTTTACGGGCGCGAATCAAAGTGCAATCCGTGTATTGCAGACCAGGTTTTGCGCTCGCAGAAAACTGCATATCACCAGTCAAGAACCCGTTATAACCGTGTTCTTGACATTTTTGCCTACCCTGCTTTTACCGAACAAAAAGAACCTTATGGCGTTACATATTACGCCAAGGATGTAACAAGCTTTGTCGACTCTATTAAACTGGTATCAATGGGTGAGATGTCGGCCGGCGTAGCTCACGAACTGAACAGCCCTCTAACCGCCATAGTGGGTAACTCTCAGCTTTTATTACGGGAAACCAAACCCGATCATCCCCAATACCAGCTGATTAATGATATACATAGCAGCGGCCTTCGCTGCCAGAGAATAATTAAAAACCTGCTTACTTTTTCACGGCAGGATGAATTCACCTTTGAAGAAGTGGATATCAATGCTATCGTAGACAGCGCTCTTGCTCTTGCTGCATATCAAATTGAAAAAAGTAATATTGAATTAACAGTGGAAAAAAACCCGGACATTCCTATACTATCTGGAAGCAACAGCAGTATTGAGCAAATCATTATCAACTTAATTCTCAATGCCAAAGACGCTGTTGAAAGTAAAATTGAAAATGGAAAGAATAAAGGTAAAGGAACCATCCACATTTCCACCGGGATGCATCCGGAAGGTAATTTAGCCATAGTTGCTGTAACTGATAACGGCAGCGGCATAGAGGAAGAGCATATACCGCAAATATTCAATCCCTTTTACACAACTAAAAAAAGTGGAAAGGGAACGGGTTTGGGGTTATCGGTGAGTCTCGGCATCGCACAGGCACACGGCGGCTTTATTGATCTCGATACAAAGGTTGGTAAAGGCAGTACATTCAGCCTTATTCTACCGATCCATCGATCTCATCAAAATGGCGCTTCTGAGTAGATTTAGCTTGATGACTGGCAAGAATAAAAGTTATTTTAACAACATACCGGAGGTTTGGCAATGTCAGGTAAGGCCCGTTTTTTAATAGTAGACGACGAGCAGGAAGTATGTAATTTTTTTAGTTATTTGCTGCAAAAGAAAGGTTACGCAGTGGAAACAGCCATTTCTGGTGCTGAGGCCTCAAAAAAAATCATAGAAAATAAGTATGATACTGCCCTGGTTGACTTGAAGCTTCCCGATGCCAACGGCCTTGAGATTCTAAAAGAGATAAAAGCAGCTCAGCCTGACTGTCAGGTAATAATAATTACAGGCTATTCAACCGTTAAATCTGCCGTTGAAGCAATCCAGCTCGGAGCATTCGATTATGTGGAGAAACCCTTTGTTGATATAAATGAGATGGAACAGTTGCTGGCACGCTCCCTGAATGCACGTGCTGAGACTGAAATATTATCTGCGGCACAGGAAGAACTCGGTTTTGTAGTCGGACACAATCAAAAAATGCTCAGCCTGGTATCAGCAGCCAAAAAAATTGCCAAAAAAAATATTACTGTCCTAATCCAGGGAGAAACAGGCACAGGCAAAGAAGTGCTGGCCCGTTATATCCATTCAGTGAGCCACCGCAGCAGGCAACCTTTTCTGGCCTTTAACTGCGGTGCTTTTACAGAAACACTTCTGGAAAGCGAACTATTTGGTCATGAAAAAGGTTCCTTCACCGGGGCTACCCATAAAAAGAAAGGTATATTTGAGCAGGCTAATAAAGCAACTCTATTTCTAGATGAAATAGACTCAGCAAGCCCCGCTATACAGATTAAACTGCTTCGCGTTCTGGAAACAGGAGAATACTTCCGGGTTGGCGGAGAAGAAATGTGCAAAGTTGATGTGCGGATTATTGCAGCCACCAACGCCGACCTGGCCCAGAAAGTTGCCGATAACAAGTTCAGGGAAGACCTGTTCTACCGTCTTGATGTGGCCTCACTACACATCCCCCCCCTGCGTGAAAGACCGGACGACCTGAAGCAGTTTATAAACTTCTTTCTTCACAAAGAATCCGCTGCCAAGCAAATACCTTTTAAAGATTTTTCCAGCAAAGCTATGGAACTGCTGCAGACACATGACTGGCCCGGCAATATAAGGGAATTGGCCAATACAGTTGCCCAGGCTTTACTGTTAAGCAAAGGAACTCAGATCGAAATTGAAGATCTACCCGATCGAATCATTAAAAGTTGCAGTAAAAAAGATGCTCCCATCGACACAACCCCCGCAAGCTCACCTGAAAAAGGGTCAACAACAGATAGTGTTGACGATATTATTTACCCCGGAGAATTATTAAAACAGTATGAACAGGTTCTTCTGGAAAATATTAATTTCAGGCAGGGTTTTAACTTCGAACAGTACAGTTATGAAATCAACGCCTGGCGTGATCAGCTGCTTTCACACATTATCAATGAAGCGCTCAATGACACCTACGGCAACCAGGTAAAAGCAGCTAAACTGCTCGGCATCACGCCACGCGCTCTCCGCTACCATCTCCATAAAAGTGAGCGAAATAATGGAACAGGTTAAAGTGCAGCCGCTCCTCTTTCCCCGGTGCGGATCCTGATTACATCGTCAATCGAAGATATGAATATTTTTCCATCACCTATTTCACCTGTTCTGGCCTCTTTGGTTATTATTTTTATTATATCCTCTACTGACTCAGAGTTGACAACAATCTCAATTTTAACTTTTGGAAGCAGGTTAACTTCATACTTGTTCCCCCTGTATTGTGCAGTTTTACCCTGTTGAAGACCTGCACCCGTAACCTGTGAGACTGTAAGTCCTTTTAACCCGTAACCTCCGAGGCTTTCTTTGACTGCTTCAAGTTTTGATGGCCTGATAATTGCTGTAATTTTAACCATAATAACAGTTCCCCTTTATTGTTGGTTATAATGTGTAGCCTGACCGCTTAGCAAAATCAGCATAAGCATCCATGCCGTGTTCCCCAATATCCAATCCTTCTTCTTCCTCACTGGCCGAAACCCTTAAACCTATAAAAGTATTGATCGTTTTGAATAAAATATAAGCACTGCCCATAGTCCAGACAGCTACAGCAATAACACCGATGACCTGGACTAACAGCAGGGAGATGCTCCCGCCATAGAATAATCCACCCTCAAGGGCAAATAAACCCACCATGATAGTACCGAAAGCGCCACATAAGCCATGCACTGCTACGGCTCCTACAGGATCATCAACACGTAACACTTTTTCTATAAATTCAACACCAAAAACAACTATTATTCCAGCCAGGGCTCCAATTATTAATGCCCCGGCAGGTGATATGTCTGACGCACCTGCTGTTATGGCCACCAGTCCAGCCAAAGCGCCATTCAGGCTAAATGAAACATCTGGTTTCCCATATCGAACCCAGGAAATACCCATTGCCAGCAACGCGCCTGCTGCTGCAGATATGTTTGTAGTTACGGCAATATCGGCAATAGATAAATCCATTCCGGAAAGAGTACTTCCCGGGTTAAAACCGAACCAGCCAAACCATAGTATAAAAACTCCCAGTGCCCCAAGAGTTATACTGTGACCGGGGATAGCATTAGGTTTGCCCTTTGCGGTAAATTTACCAATTCTTGGTCCTAATATTCTGGCTCCTATCAGCGCTGCCCACCCCCCAACAGAATGAACTACAGTAGAACCGGCAAAATCAATAAACCCAAGCTGTCCAAGCCATCCTCCACCCCAAATCCAATGCCCTGCAACTGGATAAATAATTGCAGTAATGAAAATGGTATAAACAAGGTATGAAGAAAATTTAGTTCTTTCAGCCATTGCCCCTGAAACAATGGTTGCTGCCGTAGCTGCAAACACAGTTTGAAACAACAAAAATGCCGACAGGGGTATCTCCAGGGCCAAGTGCTCAAAGCCACCTTTTGCGAAAAAACTGTCAACCCCGAACAATCCAGCAAAGCTATTCCCAAACATAATCGCGAAACCAATTATCCAGTAAAGTATGCTGCCACATGAAAAATCCATAAGGTTTTTCATGATTATATTACCGGCATTCTTTGCCCGGGTAAAACCAGCCTCAACCATAGCAAATCCCGCTTGCATTAAAAACACCAGAAATGCTGCCAATAAAACCCATATTGTATTCAGTGCTACTTCCATTATTTCATCCCCTTTATCAATTTTTTACTCTTATACATAGGCTTTGATCGACTTGCCGGGCAGTTATATCAGCATTTCAATCACCTCTCAAAAATAAAGCCCGACGGGATATATACCCGTCGGGCTTCTTTGCCCTGAATTACAAGAAATAAAAAAAAGCGCTTACAGCTTTAAACTGTAAAGCGCCATTGCTTATTAATTAAAATTTATTATTACGTATTATAATATAGATTGATAAAACTGGCAAGAAGCCTTGCTATTTATTTTTTACTGTTAAATTTATTCATCGCCGCCTCAAGCCCAAATTCAATATAATGTAGAACGGCATCAGCAGAATATGTTACTGCTTCATCAAGAACAACCTGCTCCTTATCGTCGGCAGGCACCAGTACATACTCAGCAGGATCCATGTAGTCGGGAGCTCCGCCGATACCTATCCTGAGACGGGGGAAACTATCTGTACCGATAGCATCAATAATTGATTGCAAACCCCTATGGCCGCCGCTTCCACCCATGCCCCGCAGGCGAATCGTCCCCGGAGGCAAATCCAAATCATCATAAACAACCATTAAATGCTCCAGATCAACATGATAATTTCGGACCAGGGCCTTCACTGCACGGCCGCTTAAATTCATATAAGTAAGCGGTTGAGCCAGCATTACCGGTATATCCATAAAATATGTTACAGCCACCAGGGCTTCATGCTTATATTCCGGTTTAACCCCACTAAACCGTTGAGAGAGTCTTTCTATTACTTGAAACCCCAGGTTATGTCTGCTTCCTTCATACTTTTTACCTGGATTACCAAGCCCAACAATCAAATACATTATAGCCACCCCAAATACCGATAATGAAGATATGAAGATATGAAAAATGATGCCCCCTATTGATTGGGCATCATTTCAGTTAATCTTTTACATAAATAATTAACTTTCTTCGGCTTCTTTATCTTCAGCCGGTGATTCTTCCGCGCCTTCTTCCGCTGCAGCCTCTTCGCCTTCCTCGAGTTCTTCCTCAGTCTCAGCTTCAAGTTCTTCTTCAGCCATTGGCGCCTGAACCTGGGCGAGAACTGAATCAGGTGGTGTGATTAACTCGATATCCCCTTCAAGGGCCAGGCTCTCAGCTGTAATACTGTCACCGATATTCAGCCCTGAGATATCAACATCAAACTGCTCTGGAATATCACCGGGCAGGCATTTAACCTGAACCTCCCTGCTTACCAGGGACAGCACTCCTCCCTCAGCGATACCCTCCGGTTCACCAACGAAGTTAAGATAGACAGCAACTTCAATTTTATCCGTCATAGAAATACGAATAAAATCAACGTGAAGAATACGGTCCTGATAAATAATATCTCTCTGGATATCTTTAAACATTACCGTTTCCTGACGAGTTTTTTTGCCTTTTGACTTAACTGCCAGGTCAACGAGAACGTTGCTGCCCCCCGAGGTTAGAACCTGCCTTAAAGTACGTCCGTCAATTAACAGGGGCAGTGTTTCTTCGCCCCTTCCATAGATAACCCCGGGAACCTTATCTTCTGAGCGTATTTGTTTACGCTCTCCCTTGGTCATGGACGGACGAAACTGTGCTTCCATTACCATTCTGTCCATTCATTCAAGCCTCCTTCTGAAATAGTATACTTCAGGAAGCGACTAAAATCAACTTAATCAAAAAGTTCGCTTACCGAAATTTTATTTTGTATACGAATAATCGCCTCTCCAATTAGTGGAGCAACGGATAGCTCGTGAAAACAATCTCTTAAACCGTTCAGTAAACCCTTATCTACCGGTATTGTGTTAGTATAAACCACTTCAGTAATTGAAGAATCGCTTAGCCGCTTCAGGGCCGGTCCGGAAAAAACAGGATGAGTGCAGCAGGCATATACATCACAAGCCCCGGCATCAATTAATGCTTCCGCACCCAGAGTAATTGTTCCGGCGGTATCAATCATATCGTCAATAAAGATTGCCGTTTTGCCTTTGACATTTCCGATAATGTTCATTATCTCCGCCTGGTTGGGAGCCGGTCTTTTTTTGTCTATTATGGCAATGGGCATCATCAACCGGTTGGCTAAATCCCTGGCCCTGGTAACCCCGCCAAGATCAGGAGAAACAACCACACCATTATTAATGTTCTTGTTTTTAAAGTAATTTGACAAAATCGGTAAAGCAGTGAGGTGATCAAGCGGTATATTAAAAAACCCTTGAATCTGGCCGGCATGAAGATCCATTGCAACAACACGATCAGCCCCTGCTGCGGTAATTAAATCTGCAAGCAGTTTAGCTGTGATTGGATCGCGGGCCTTGGTTTTACGATCCTGCCTGGCATAAGCATAATAAGGCACAACAACATTGACAGTTTTAACTGATGCCCTTTTCAGGGCATCCACCATAATTAAAAGTTCCATAATACTGTCGTTTATCGGCCCGCAAAGAGGCTGAATCAGAAAAGAATTCGTTCCACGCACACTTTCCTTGATACTAATCGCAATTTCACCATCGCTGAAGCGGCTAACCTCACTTTGCCCCAGCGAAACCCCAATATGTTCCGCTATCGCTTCAGCCAGGTTGCGGTTTGCGCTACCGCAAAATATCTTTAGTTCTTCCCCATTAACCAACTTGAACCCTCCTGATAGTTTTAAACAATATTTACCTTTCCGGGCTAACCTGTTAAAAATGGAATGGCTATTATTCCTTCTTCCAAGCAACACCTTTTTCCTGCCGCCTTTTAAACAAAAGGTTTAAACCGCTTAGCAACCATTACCTGTCTTTTACAGTATAAGGTCCTATATATTCACCGGAATTAACCAGGGTATTTTTTACACTGGCATGTTCAATTAAGGCTTCATCTCCAACTTCAGCATTGACCAGGTGTGAATAAGGCCCAATTATACAGCGAGAACCAACCCTGGTTCCTTTTTCGATTACAGAACCGGGCCTGATAATTGTATCCGGACCCACCTCAACCTTATCATCAATATAGGTCGATCCCGGGTCTTCAATAGTAACTCCCTGCATCATCAGCCTGTGACAGATTCTTTCTCTCATTACTGACGCAGCTTCTGCAAGCTGCAACCTGGTGTTGATTCCCAGCCCCAGGCAGGGTTCATCCAGCTGATATGATTCTACAGAATGCCCTTCGCCCGACAGGGCAGCAACCACATCAGTCAGGTAATATTCTCCCTGGGCATTAATGTTATTCACCAGAGGCAAATAATGCTTAAGCAGCCGGAGATCAAAGCAATAGGTCCCCGTATTTATCTCAGTTATCTGTTTTTCTTCAGCTGATGCATCCTTTTCTTCTACAATACGTAAAACCTGATTTCCATTTCCTCTTACAATCCGGCCGTAACCGGTCGGATCTGCCATAATTACTGACGCAACTACAACAGAACAGTTTTTTTTAATCTTTAACAGAGTTTTAAGGTGTTCGGCAGTAAGAAGAGGAACATCCCCGCAAAGAACCATCAAGGTTCCTTCATCGGGTAAATCCGGCAGGGCTTGCATCACAGCATGCCCGGTTCCCTGTTGTTGCTCCTGCAGCACATAAGAACGATCTAAACCAATTTTCTCCTGAACCATTGAAGCGCTGTGACCAACAACAATACGAACCATTGATGTCAGTTCTTCAGCGCTTTCTAGAACATACTCAATCATTGGCCTGCCACAAAGCTCATGAAGTACTTTGGGCTGGCTGGAATACATACGTTTCCCTTCGCCGGCAGCCAGAATCAGAGCCCATGGCTGTTCCATCCAAATTCCTCCCTGCAGTATAATCCTATCTATTATACTGCAGAAAGAAAGAAAAAGGCAAAATGTGAACTGAAAGAACTAGTTTGAACTTACCGCAGCACTTTCTAACTCCCTGGCATAGGCATCAAGAACAGAGTTTTGAATAACCTGTCTTGCTTCAACATTGATAGGATGGGCAATATCTCTGAATTCTCCACTTGGCGTTCTTTTACTCGGCATGGCCACAAACAAACCGTTATTACCCTCAATAACCCTTACATCATGAACAACAAATTTATCATTCAGTGTAATCGATACAATCGCCCTCATTTTTCCTTCCTGAGTCAACCTCCTGATGCGCACATCGGTAACTACCAAGCTAAACCCACCTTCCGGCTATGTAAATTAAATGAACCCTGCAGGTTTTATTATTCCTGAAACGTCTGTCTATATATAAAACCATGTGAAGGCATTCACTTGCTATTCCCGACAAATAATACTATAACTATAGATTTTCATGCAAACATTGCCAATTGCCAGTATCTTCAGGTTTATTATAATGAAAACAGTTGCTTCTTTATTAGTAAAAGTGTACGTTTTTTAGAAGATTGCTTTACGAAAAAGTGAATATAATTACTTGAGTTGCAGAAGCAGCAGCCTTATCCGGTCAATATGCTTCTAACCAGCTCCAGGTCACTGGGCTTGTCCACATCTATACCAATTTCCACGGCATCACAAAAAACTGCCCGTGCTTTCATAGAAAAGAGACGAGAAAGGAATAACTCGGCATCATTTACCGATAGCTTTTTAAAAAGATACTTGACTATAAAAAACGGAGGGAAAATGCGCATTAGCTTAAGAGGCTTCTTGCGGTAAGATATAAACATTTCGAGGCGTGAACGGTTATCAAAAAACCAGCGAGGGTTGCAAAGTCCCAGGTTACCACCGGTCAGGTGTCCTTCCATCAGGCGAACGTAAGTCCTCTCTGTCTGGGGAAATTCTTTCAGGCATAATTCCCGGGTTAGAACAGGATAGTAGAAATCATGATCATGGGGAGCGCAAAGCTCCAAAAATCTTTCAATAACCCCGGCCCTGATCAATGGTATGTCTCCAGTTACTACAAGACACAAGCGATTTTGATCAACATCATTAAAACCGGCGGCCAGATTATCCAGCATGGTGCCCCGCTCCGGTATCACCCTGATACTATAACCGCTATTTTTTAGCTCATTTAATTCTTTTTCCGGCCCAACCACCGATACCTGATTAACTGAAGTTGATGCGCTTAAAGCATCGAGCACATACGTCAGCAAAAACCTGTTGTTGATTTTAATAAAAGCTTTGTTCGAGACTCCCTCATTAATAGTTAATGGGTCCGGTTTACCGGTACCGGCCAGCACTACCGCATCAAACATGCTAACACCACCTACAATTATTATCTGTCCAGCACAGGTAAGCTTCTGCTCCAAGTTGGTTGGCCAGGCCGGCAGCCCAGGCAGCTGTTTTTAGATTTTCGGAGAGCAAAAACAAGGTTGGACCACTGCCTGACAAACATAAATTCAGGCCAAATGTGCGATAACATTTTTTTAAGTATTTAATCTGATCCGAAGCATCCAGATCTGCGGTTTCAAGGGTATTGATAAACTCCCGACCAGTCCATTCCAATATTTTTAACCTGTTTCGTGATCTCACAGCCATTAATAATGCATCAAGCCGCGGGGTTCCGATCAGGGAACGGTTAAAACTTGCATAAGCCTCAGCAGTTGATACCCTGGTGGCTGCAGGCAGAATAAGCGTTACCCAGAAAAAGGGCATGGCAGGAAGTTTTTCAAGGATTTCCCCTCTGCCCCGTGCCAGAACAGTCCCTCCCTGCAGACAAAAGGGCACATCTGAACCAAGTTCAGCTGCCAGTTTAAGCAGCTCGTGAATTCCAAGCCCGAGCTGCCAATAATTATTTAAACCAAATAAAACAGTGGCTGCATCACTGCTGCCACCTGCCAGGCCGGCAGCCACAGGGATATTCTTGTAAAGGGTTATATTTACTCCCGGCCTGCTTCCCGGATAGTTGTTTTTTAAAAGGTTTGCCGCTTTATATACAAGGTTATCTTCAGTTGAAAGACCAATTTTTGTGCAACCGAAGACAATTCTATCCTGAGCAGACGGTTGTATCATTATAATATCGGATAGCGAAATCTGTTGCATCACCGTTTCTATCTCATGAAAACCGTCTAATCTCCTGCCATGAACGGTAAGTCCTAAATTTATCTTAGCAGGAGCCCTGAGAATCATCTGCTTCTTCATGGTTACCTTACTTTTCTCAGACGGTCATTTTGTACAATTCCCGGTATCCGGCCTCTTTTAGCGATTGGCCTGCCGTTAACTTCTTTTAAATCCATGGTCATATCAATAGCAGGAGCCCCGGAAATGAAACTACCCACACCAAATATGTCGGCTCCCGCCTCTGCAAGCAGGGTAATTCTTTCAACATCCAGTCCGCCCGAAACTATTAGCTGAACATGATGGAAGCCATCCAGGTCTAAACGTGCCCTTACTTCCCTGACCAGCCCCGGGGTCACCCCACCCCGCTCTCCCGGCGTATCAAGGCGGATACCGGACAGCCTCTCACCCAGTGCTTCTGCAACCCTTAACGCTTCTTCCGCTTCATCTTTAAATGTATCGACAAGGATAATACGTGGAGCATCCTGCGGAACAAATTGGTCGTAAGCTCTGGCCAGTTCAACAGTATCGCCTACAATTAAAAAAGCTGCGTGCGGAACTGTCCCAACCGGAGAACGGCCAAGTAAAAGAGCTCCAAGAATACAGCTGCAGTCATCTGCTCCCCCGATAACAGCCGCCCTCTCCATAACCGGTGCGACTGCAGGATGCAGGTGCCTGGCGCCGTAGCTAATTACTTTTCGGTCCCCCGCGGCATCTTTGCACTTTCTGGCTGCAGTTGCCCAGCCGCTCGAACTGGAAAGAATGCCAAGTAAAGCTGTTTCGTAAATACCAAAATCGCCATAACATCCTTTAATACGCAGCACCACTTCTTTTGAAGATATAGACTCCCCTTCAGAAAGAGCCCATATCTCAAGATTACGGTTACGAAGCAAATAAAGGGTTTCGTCTATACCTGCAATTATACCCGGACCGGATGAAAAAATATCTGCTGTAACAACTGTATCAGCAAGTTTAATGGAACTAAGCAGGTCCCTGGTCCTGACAAAGTAGATATCGCTGGTCAAGCCCTGTTCAATCTCTGCACCAGTTGCTGAAAAAAAACGACTTTCAGGCTTAATCTTAGTTTCGCCGACTTCTTTCAGCGTAATAAAATCATGCTTTTTCATCTGATTCCTCCAGGTTATTAAAAAATATTTACTCCCAGTGTTTTTTGCATTTCCTGTAGGGCGAAACGGTGAGCTTCCGGATCAAAACCGTTAACAGCCAACTGGTTTACAGTAACAGCGTAGTTTAGCATTCTTGCATCAGCGGCAGTGTAAAGCACACAAATATTGGTCACACACCCGGCCAGTTCCACTTCTTTTATTCCCAGTTCGCGCAAGGTTAAATCAAGATCCGTTCCGAAAAAAGCGCTGAACCGCCTTTTATAGATAACTTTTTCCCCGGCCAAAGGTTCAAGCGTTTCAATAACTTCCCCACCGTCTTCGCCTTCAAGTGCGTGGGGTGGAAACATATTGAACTCATGGTCATCGGCATAGTGGCGGTCACAAACATAGATAACCGGCAGTTGCTGCTGACGATAATATTTAAGTCTTTCTTTTACAGCCGGCACAAGTTGATCAGCGACAGACCCAATATACAGGGCTCCCTCCGGCTTTATAAAATCATTAAGCATATCAATTACCAGTAAGGCTTTCATCATGCTCCCCCCTTTACCGGTTAATACTATTCGCATGGCTATTCTACATTTAAGCCGGCAATCCCTCTATAGCTGAAGATTGCACTGCTTTTCTACTATGAAGTATAACAAAAAGTAAGCTGCCTGTAACGCCATGTAACACCAAATAAAAAAAGCCTGATCAACGATCAGGCTTTAGGAGCATTTGTATTCCTTAATTTTTCAAGATATTAATCAGGCTAAGCTTCCAGGCAATCTGCATTAAAGACCAACAGTCCGACGCAGCTCACCCTCATCAAAACTCAACTCAACGGTTTCTGTTAAGACATCAGCATAGCTAAATGATAACCTCTGGAAATAGTTGTTCTCATCTACCCTGACTATAAATATTGAAGGATAAATACTTTCCAGAACTCCTTCTTTTTCAAAGGTTTTTCGTCTGCCGCGGTTTGCCCGCAGTTTAATTTTTTCACCCAAATGGGTTTCTAGCTTCTTGCGGATTTCAAATAGGACATCTTTAGCCACCATTTAAAACCACCTTATATTTATTCTAAATATGAGTATATCACAATATTCGCCATTATGTCAAGAAATGGCGAGATTTAAGGCAGTAATCGGAGATGATAGGCCATATGGTTTAATAAGAGGTTATTTTGTAAAACGATCGGCAACAGTAGTGGCTCCGTATGAATCAGGCTTGATAAAAGCCTGGTATCCGCTACCAATTACCATCCCGACAACTTCTTTTATGATATCCCTGGTTTCGCCTTTTTCCCCAACATCGAGATGTATCTCCACATTAAGCTTTGTTTCACCATTTTGGGCCAATTGTTCCGTAAGGCGTGTAGCAACTTCAAGACTGAGAAAGGTTTCATAGTATATACGCTGGCGAAGACTTTCCATGTAGCGCGTTTTCTGCTTATGATAATAAAACCGCCCGCCTTTTCCGATGCGGTGAACTACAATTGCGGTTACAAAAATAACGCAGTCGTTTAGAAATGAGTGTGAGTCCGTGCCTATAATCAGCTTGTAAGAATCGTCGGGATATTTATTGGTAAAACCGACCAGGTCATCAAACAGCTCCTGAAAACTAATCTGCCCCATGGATGGGCTGGTAAAATACATCAGGTTTGCGACCTTTCAGAAGAATTTTATTTATCGTAATTATATGTGATGCCGGCTAACAATGCAAATTGTTCAACAGTTATGCTTTCCGGCCGATCTGCCTTATTTATTCCGGCCCGGTTCAATGCCTCTTCGGCAGCATCACGGCCTTTTTGCATATAGTTAACGAGATTGTTAAGAACAGTTTTACGTCGCTGCATGAACATACCCCTGACCAGGTCCCGAAAATGACTTTCTATTTTTCCCTCCACAAGTGGCTCTTTTGGTTTCAGGCGCAATACGGCTGATCCGACCTTTGGCCGGGGCCAAAATACTGTACCTGCCACATTGAATAATAATTCACTGTGACAATAATACCGGCACAAAACCGAAAGAGCGCTGTAGTCTTTATCTCCCGGCCCTGCAGTAAGCTTAAGGGCTACTTCTTTCTGAAACATAAGTACTGCGCTGTGAAACGGAAAAGCATCATTGAACAGGTTATGCATAAAAGGACCTGAAATAACGTACGGCAGGTTAGATACTAATTTTATCGATTTGCCGGCGCTAAACTCGTTTCCAATCAGACTGTTCCATTTAACCTTAAGAGCGTCTTCATTGATAATGCGCACATTTGGGAAAGGTTGGAGAACATTTTTAAGCATTTCGACTAACCCGCGATCTATTTCTATTACAAGCAGCTCGGCATTTTGCCGGGCAAAAGCCATGGTTAATGCTCCTGCACCAGGGCCTACTTCAATTATCTTGTCTCCTTCTTTAACATCAAGAGCGGCAGAAATTTTGCGCACTATATTTCCGTCAACCAGAAAGTTTTGGCCCCACTGTTTTTGAGGCTTTAAACCATAGTTTCCAAACAATTCCCTGATAACGCGGGGTGAAGTCAGATTTGGAGTTTCGCTCATTGGCTCACCGATTCCCGTAAAATAATACAAGCCTGCACCTTATTTTATAGCTAAGCGGCTAATACGGCAAACCCTCCGAAAGATATTGCTATAAATATTTTATTTATACTGAGTAATCACAAAAATTTAATGACAAATCAACATTTATGCTTTATAATATATTTTACAATAGTAATAATTTACCTGGTTAAGCATTTCGCACCCGGAAAGGAGGGCTGCCATCCTGACCGTTTTTTTCGAACTGTTTGCTTAAAAATTTTAAGGAGGCGTATTATCAGATGGCTGATTTAAAAACACTTCTTGATAGTCTCAACAAAAAGATAGAGGCGGCAGATCCGGCAAAAATGAAGGGCGTCACTGCAGTATACCAGTTTGATCTTTCTGGTGATAACGGGGGAGTATTTCATGCCGCCGTTGATGATGGCAAAGCTGATTTAGTTGAAGGGGCACACGATAATCCCAATATAACCATAAGCATGTCGGCTGATGATTTTGAATCAATGCTTGATGGAAAGCTTAATGCTACTTCCGCTTTCATGGCCGGCAAATTAAAAGTAAAAGGTGATATGTCGCTGGCTATGAAATTACAGAGCCTGCTGGGTTAAGTACTACTACCAGAGGCTTATAACGGCTTATCTCAAGCTTAAATAGACTAAAATATAAAGATAAAACAAAAAGGCGCTATCCCTGAACAGGATAGCGCCCGTTGTTTTTCATCAGTTAAAGTTAAACTATCCGGCTCGATCCACCAGGCTGTCAGAAAAAAGACGGATAGCATTCAGGTAAACCTGTCGTGATAATTCATCAAGATCAATATTGAGCTCCAGTGCCACTCTTTCGTAGGTAAGCCTGATGTATGAAGGTTCGTTCCGCTTACTGCGATAGGCCTGGGGCGGCAGGTAAGGCGCATCAGTTTCCAATAGCAGCCGGTTTGAAGGAATATGTTTTAACAGGTTACGCAATTGCTGGGAGCGCGGGTATGTGACCGGGCCGGCTATTGAGATGTAAAATCCGAGATCCAGAAAAGCTTCCAACTCTTCAAGATTACCGGCATAACAGTGCATTACCCCTACTGAAGCAGCAGGCAGGTTCTCCTCTTTAAAAACCTGCAGTGTTTCCTGATTGGCTTCACGGCTGTGTATGATCACCGGTTTATTAATACGGCAGGCCATCCGCAGCTGCTCGCGAAAAACCTGCTCCTGTTCTTTGCGGGGTGAAAGGTTGCGGTAAAAATCCAATCCAATTTCTCCCACCGCTAGAACTGTTTCACCGGAAGCAAGCTTTTCAAGACGTTCCAGCCAACCTTCAGCAACCTTGGCTGCACTATGCGGGTGGATACCTACTGATGCGCTAATCCAGGGATATTTTAAACTTAATTCGATCGAACGTTTTGAACTCTTCTCGTCGGCAGCTGCGTTTACTATGGCAGCAATACCGGCAGTTTCGGCCCGCTTAAGCACTGCATCAAAATCACGTCTGAATTGAGGAAAATCCAGGTGAGCATGAGTATCAACCAGCACTGTCATTTAACTGATCCTGCTTCCTGCAGGCATATCCCGATCAAGGGCGGTCAATGACAGGCTGCCGTCTTTAGCGGTAGCAGCCAGCAGCATCCCCTGGGATAATACTCCGCGTAGTTTGACCGGCTTCAGGTTGGCAATAAAAATAACCTTTTTCCCCGGGAGTTTTTCAGGCTCATAATATTCAGCAATTCCTGCTACAACCTGCCGTTTTTCACTCTCACCCAGGCTGACCTCAATTTTAAGCAGTTTATCCGATTTTGGAATTCTATCAGCTGTCAATATTTCGGCAACTCTTAAATCTATTTGTTGAAACTGCTCCAGCTTAATCAAATCATCTGATTCTTCAGTCTCAGTTTTTTTGCTCTCGTCAGCGAACGTCTGTCCCTGCCCACCCTGCATTTCCCTGATCTCAGCCTGCAGGTTTAAACGGGGAAACAGGTCTTCACCTCTGCTGATTTTCAAACCCGGTTTGATTACGCCCCACGTTGAAAGACTGGCCCACTCTTTCAACTGATCCTGGCCTTCCAGGTTAAGCTGTTCCCAGACCAGGCTTGGAGTGCGAGGCATAAAAGGCTGCAGCATAACGGAAATAAAGCGAATGCTTTCAATCAGGTTATAAAGTACTGTTCCCAGCCGCTTTTCGTCTGCCGGATCCTTAGCCAACTGCCACGGCATATTCTCATCAATGTACTTGTTACTGCGGCGAACAAGTTTCCATAGTTCAGCCAGGGCATCACTTGTTTTAAGTTGATCCATGTGTTCCCGGACCAATCCCGGAGTTTCATAAGCCAGTTCAATTAATTCGTTGTCGCTTTTTTCTTTTTCGGCAGCAGGCTCAGGAAGAACTCCATTAAAATATCTTTCGACCATGGTTAATGTTCTGCTAACCAGGTTACCTAAATCATTGGCCAAATCGGTATTAATCCTGGTAATGAAGTTTTCTAGGCTGAAAAGACCATCCTGCCCAAATGGAATTTCACGCAGCAGAAAATAACGCAGAGCATCTGATCCGTAACGACCGGCTAAAACCCTGGGGTCAATCACATTACCCTTTGATTTTGACATTTTTCCATCCTGCAGCATCAGCCAACCATGCCCAAAGACAGTCTTAGGCAGCGGCAAGCCGAGGGCCATTAAAAAGATAGGCCAGTATATGGTGTGGAATCTCAGGATATCCTTTC
Organism: uncultured Syntrophomonadaceae bacterium; assembly: GCA_964492615.1. Taxonomy (GTDB): domain Bacteria; phylum Bacillota; class Dethiobacteria; order DTU022; family DTU022; genus JAABTH01. The sequence goes on from CAZBKZ010000003.1 coordinate 106,889, forward strand.
CGATCAGTTGAATATCAGCCGGCCAGAATTTATCAAGTTTACTGTTCTTTTCTCCATAACCAAGAGCAGTAATATAATTACTTAGTGCATCGAGCCAGACATAGATAACATGTTCAGGGTCAAAAGGTACAGGTATCCCCCACTGGAAAGAAGTTCTCGAAACACAGAGATCCTCCAGGCCCGGCTTGAGAAAATTATTAATCATTTCATTTTTTCTCGAAGGGGGCTGAATAAAATCAGGATTCTTTTCAATATGCTCCATTAACTGGTCTGCATATTTTGACATTCTGAAAAAATATGCCTCTTCAGCAATTAACTCTACATCGCGACCGCAGTCGGGACATTTTCCTTCTTCAAGTTGACGCTCTGTCCAGTACGCTTCACAGGGGGTGCAGTACCATCCCTCGTACTTTCCTTTATATATATCACCCTGTTCAAAGAACCTGGTAAATATTGCTGCAACCTTTTTTTTATGCCTGTCTTCTGTCGTTCTGATAAAATCATCGTATGCTATATCAAGATCCTGCCATAGCTCCTTGATCCAGGAAACAATTTCATCAACAAACTCAATCGGTTTTTTTCCTGAAGCATCAGCCTGCCGCTGAATCTTTTGCCCGTGTTCATCTGTGCCCGTTAAAAACCAGACATCAAACCCTGTTAATCTTTTAAAGCGGGCCATAGCATCTGCTGCTACTGTAGTATATGAATTACCCACATGAAGCTTGTTGCTCGGATAGTATATCGGTGTTGTTATATAAAACGTTTTTTTCTCTGCCACTTTCAGGCCTCCCAGGTGCTGCAAATGATGAAGTAATTATATCAGAGCAGCCCTTACTGTCAAGGAAAGATCAATAAAAACAGGGCTGCAGCAGAATAGTATTAGTATGCAACAAATTTGATAATCTGTCACCTTTGGATAGTATTCTTAATCATGTAATATTCTTGTAAAGTTGAGTATATAGGGAAAATACCTATTGACTTACCATGTCAATTACTGGTATAATATCGGAACCAGCCTTGCTCCATATTGAAGAAAAGGAGGAAATGTCTTGAAATCAACAGGGATTGTTAGAAAAGTAGACGAATTGGGTAGAGTAGTAATCCCTATCGAATTAAGAAGAACTCTTGGTATTGAAGTTAAAGATGCCCTTGAGATTTATGTCGACGCAGAAAAAATTATTCTTAAAAAATACGAACCAGCCTGTCTTTTCTGTGGTAATGCAGACAATGTTAAACACTTCGGAAACCGGATTGTCTGCCGGGAATGTATTGATAAACTGGCAAAAGACTAGCTGTATCGTTAGTTAAAAGTTTCAGAAGCGCGGTATTACACCGCGCTTCTGCTATTATCAGGAACATATACAAATCAAGGGCGATCCACTTCCTCCAAAGGAAACTCCCGAATATAACCTGATTCCTGCAGCTTTACAGTAACTACTTTTTTCTTTTTATTTATTTCTTTTACTTCACCTTCTCCATCAGGAGTTACAACAAGCTCACCCTGTTTCGGCATATCTTCCTGTAAGTCTTCATAGGCGCTGGCTTCAAACCGAAGGCAGCACATCAGCCTTCCACAGACACCCGATATCTTGGTCGGGTTCAAGGATAAATTCTGCCCCTTGGCCATGCGAATTGAAACCGGTTCAAATTCTTCAAGAAATGTGGAGCAGCAAAAAGCGCGCCCGCAGGGGCCGATACCACCTTTTATCTTGGCCTCGTCCCGCACTCCAATTTGTCGCAGCTCAATCCTGGTTTTGAAAATAGAAGCCAGGTCTTTAACCAGCTCCCGAAAATCGACTCGCTCTTCTGATGTGAAGAAAAAAATAATTTTATTGCGATCAAATGTATACTCAACCCCAACCAGCTTCATGTCAAGGCCGTGTTCAGCTATTTTTTGCTGACAGCGGCTAAATGCAACTGCCTCCTTTTGCCTGTTTTCCTCCACTTTTCGCCTGTCATGATCTGTGGCAACACGCACAACTTTTTTTAAAGGCAAAACCAGGTTTTTTTCAGGCACATCCCTGACCGGAATAACAACATTACCGATTTCCTGACCGCGGGCTGTCTCCACAACAACCTGGATCCCCATTTGCAGATCTTCTGAATTAGGTTCGAAATAATATGTTTTGCCGGCTTCTTTAAAACGTATACCAACAACATTAGGCATTAAGAAAGCCTCCTCTGCAGCATGATAAGCGTCTTTTCCATTAAAAGACGACGGTTGACATTTGTTTTAACGAGTTCATATACAGTACTATTGAGCAGAATAACCGCCTCTTCCAACCCCTCAGAAGAAACAGCTTCTGTCCACACAGCAGGTTTTTCCATTCCCAAAGTAAAATCGCCGCTGCGGCATAAATTTTGCATAAGAGCATCACGGTAAAGAAGAACCACCAGATCAAGCAGAAGAACCAGATCATCTCTTTCCGCCAGGGTTGCCGCCCAGTTCAAAAGCTGAACGGCAGAATCGTGACCGATGGCAATATTGTAAGCAAGGGTTTTTGCTTCCTTAAACCGGTCATCAAAACCTTCATCTTCAGCCATTTTAAACGCATACCCAGGCAACCCACCACTTAAACGGGCAAGTAATTCTGCTTTCTCTCCATGCGCCTTCTCGTTAGCGACTAAAAGATTATAAATTTGTTCACAATCCAGGGGCAGCAGATGATAACGGCGGCATCTGGATAAAATAGTATCAAAAACAGCCCTGGGCTGTTCAACCAACAGAATAAAGGTAAGACCATCCGGGGGATCTTCAAGAATTTTAAGTAGCGAAGATGAGGTCTCACCGGTCATAGCTTCAGCATGATCGATAAGACAAACTTTTTCTGCTCCGCCCAGGTAAAACCGATCCCGTACGTTTTTAAACTGTTCCGTTTTAAGTTTTTTCTTGTCTGGAGCCAGATAATAGAATTCAGGATGGTTATCGCTATTAAAGCTGCGACAGGAATTACAGGTCATGCAGGGCTTGATGCCATCGTTTTCCGGGCATAATATGGCCTGGGCAAGCAGTTTGCCCCAGCTGGTTTTACCACTGCCGGAAGGTCCGCAAAGCATAACAGCATGGCTTAAAGTATCACTCTTTATCGCTGCAGATAAGAGTGATCTTAATTCATCCTGTCCTTCAAGCTGGTTATACGACATTCATATCAACTTCTCTCCATACCATGAAGCGATTGTTCAATTAAAGCCCAAATCTTTTCATGAATCATTTCCCTGTTTTCGGTTGCATCAATCAAAGCAATCCTCTGCGGTTCTTTTCCGGCTAATTCAAGATAACCCTGGCGCACCCTGCAGTGGAAATAGTAATCTTTACTTTCCATACGGTCTTTTTCCCCGGTTCTCCTGGCCTCCGCTTCTTCCACTGGAAGATCGAGTAATACAGTAAGGTCAGGAACCAACCTCCTAGTAGCCTGATCATTTAAAAGCCGGATCCAGTTAAGATCCGCTCCTCCCCCGTAGCCCTGGTAAGCCATAGTTGAGTCGGCAAATCGATCACAAAGAACCAACTTCTCATCCTTCAGGGCCGGTATTAAAACCTGTTTTACTAATTCAGTTCGCGCTGCCATGTAGAGCAGCAGTTCTGCTTCCAGGGAAAGAGAAAGACGGTTATCCAGCAAAACCTGCCGCACAGCTTCTCCAACAGATGTTCCTCCCGGCTCTCTCAACGTAATGAAGTCAATATCACACTGCTTAAATCGCTGAACAAGCATTTCAGCCTGTGTCGATTTGCCACAGCCATCAATGCCTTCCAGGGTTATAAACAAACCGCCCGTAAAGAACCCTCCTTCCGCTTGGTTGCCGACTGTTCTTTTTTCGCAAACAATGATCCTTTACCGGCTTAAAAAAGCCGCAGGCTTTGCTGTCCTGCGGCTTCCGGTTCAGTCGCAACCAATCAGAAACTGTAATTTGGAGCTTCCTTGGTAATCTGCACACCGTGAGGGTGGCTTTCCTTGAGCCCAGCTCCTGAAATACGGATAAACCGGGTTTTCTGCTGCAATTCTTCGATAGTTGTAACTCCGCAATAGCCCATACCGGCCCGTAAGCCGCCGGCCATCTGAAAAACCATGTCACCTACTGTACCCCTGAAAGGCACCCTGCCTTCAATACCCTCCGGGACAAGTTTCTGTTCATATTCCTGAAAATAACGGTCTCTCGACCCTTCCTTCATCGCTCCCAGGGATCCCATTCCCCGGTAGACTTTGTAAGAACGCCCCTGAAATATTTCAAACTCACCGGGACTTTCTTCAGTGCCTGCCAGCAAGCTGCCTATCATAACATTAGAAGCCCCGGCAGCCAGGGCTTTTGTAATGTCTCCTGAAAATTTTATACCACCATCAGCGGTTACAGGCACATCAAGCTCCTTTCCTGCCCGCGCAGCCTCATATACTGCAGTTATCTGGGGCACACCAATCCCGGCAATCACCCGGGTAGTACAAATCGAACCAGGTCCCACACCCACCTTAACAGCGTCGGCTCCGGCTTTAATCAAATCGCGCGCACCCTCAGCCGTTGCAATGTTACCACCCATCAGGTCGACATCCGGGCACAGCTGTTTTATTTCTTTAACCGTATCCAGGACAGACTGTGAATGTCCATGGGCTGAATCAACTACAATAAGATCTACCCCTGCTTCTACCAGCGCTTCTGCCCTGGTCACAGCATCGCGGCCAACTCCAACAGCAGCAGCTGCCAGTAACCGGCCGTTGCTATCTTTAGATGCCCTGGGATATTGAATGGTTTTTTCAATGTCTTTTATGGTGATCAGCCCTTTCAGGTTAAACTGATCATCTACTATCGGAAGTTTTTCTATCTTATGCCGTCTCAGGATCTCCTGGGCTTCCTGCAGTGTGGTTCCCACCGGAGCCGTAACCAGTTTTTCCTGGGTCATTGCCTCACCAATGGGCCGGGAATAATCTTCTTCAAAACGCAAATCCCTGTTGGTAATAATACCGACCAGTTTTTCGCCCACGGTAACCGGGACCCCTGAAATCCGGTAACGTTCCATCAAAGCAGCAGCATCATTAAGGGTATTATCAGGGCCGAGCCTGAAAGGATTGGTAATAACCCCGTGTTCAGATCGTTTTACTTTATCAACCTCTTCAGCCTGCTTTTTAATGGTCATATTTCTGTGAATAACGCCTATACCGCCTTCACGAGCCATGGCGATTGCCATTCTCGATTCAGTAACCGTATCCATTCCGGCAGAAAGCAGCGGCATATTCAGTTTAATATTGCGACTCACCCTGGTCGTTAAATTAACATCGCGGGGCAGTACCATGGAGTGAGCCGGAACCAGCAGCACGTCATCAAAGGTTAAACCTTCCCAGGAAAATCTCTCACCCTGCAAAACAAAAACCCCCCGAAAGAATAGTCTACTCGCAATTGTAATGATCATAACAAACGGCCCAGGCAGTGTCAACAACAGCCGGTTGGGCAACCGTTAAAGACAAACAATCAGGCAGGATAAAACAAGGTGCTGGACGAATATAAAAAGTAAGGCAGGTGAAAGGAGCACAAAATTGCCTTACATTGTAATTGATCAACAAAAAATTTACTACGCAGGCGATTTAAAGCGTCCGGGAATTCCCGTAATTTTTTGCCATGGTTCCGGAGGCAGGCACCAGCACTGGCTTTTCCAGCTAAAAGGAATCAAGGATGTTGCCAACCCGCTGGCAGTCGACCTTCCGGGGCATGGGAGGTCTTCAGGCAAACCCCTGAACACGGTAGCTGCATATCGTGATTGGATTTGTCGCTTTAAAGAAACTGCCGGTATTGAAAAATTCATTCTGGGAGGCCACTCTCTCGGTGGAGCAATTGCCCTCGCTTATGCGCTGCAATACCCTGACCAGCTTTTAGCTTTAATTTTGGCAGGTACGGGCAGTCGCCTGAAAGTACTTCCCTCTTTCCTTGAAGCACTGGAGCAAGGCTTTATTCCCCCGGCATTTTCTGATTATCTATACGGTTCGGAAGCCTCCCACGAAATGCGCAAAAGTGGCAGGAAGGAAGTCCTTGATACAAAACCGGAACAATATCACGCTGATCTCAGTGCCTGTAATAACTTTGATGTTATGAAAGAACTTCACCACATTTCCTGCCCTGCATTGATTATATGCGGCAGTGAAGATCAACTCACCCCACTCAAATACAGCAAATACCTTGAAGAAAATCTTGCCCTTAGCAGCCTCAGGGTAATCCGCGGGGCTGGCCATATGGTTATGCTGGAGAAGCCGGAAGAGGTCAACCAGGCTATCAGTGAATTTATCGACAAATACTTTCCCGAACCAGCTCGACAAAGTAAGCTAAATCTCTAAATAACAGGTTATAGAAAGGAAAAGATATGGAAAATAAGGGTAGTTATTTTAATCTTGATGAAACCTACAGGCAGGCAGCCGTGGAATTTGCCAATCTTAACCCGGGGGAAGCAGCAGAAAAGGCCGGTGCAGACTATAACTCTGAAAGTAATACTGTTGCTGTCAGGTTTATCGATACCGTTTATTCTGTGAACCACCCGGAAGCAGAGGTAAAAGATCCTCATGGCAATAAAGCTTCTGTTTATATAGCCATACTGATTCTCCACTACCTGGTAAATGCCGGCGGGGCTCCCCTCACCGGACGCTGGATTTCTTTCAGACACCTGCCTGGTGGCGATATTTATATTGACCCTTTTCAAAAACGGGCAGTATTGCCTTTTTTAAAAACTTTTGGTAATACGCCGGAAAAATTTCTTGAAGCAGCTTTAAAACTGGGAGGAGAAAAAGTGGAACAGAGCGGAATCAGTGTGGTAGTTAAAACCTTCCCCCGGGTGCCTATCTGCTTCACCATCTGGCCCGGTGACGATGAATTGCCCGCTTCGGCTACCATTCTTTTTGATGAAACAGCCCCGGATTACCTGCCGACTGAAGATTATGCCCACCTGCCGGCGATGGTCAACGGGGCTATGAAAAGCAAGCTGGGTTCCTGAATAATTGACTTTACATTTCCCTGCGCCCGTCAAGAGCCCTGCTCAGGGTTAAATCATCGGCATATTCAATATCACCACCAACAGGCAAACCAAAGGCTATCCTGGTTATCCTGACAGTATACTTTTTAAGCATCCTGGCCAGGTAGCCCGCAGTGGCATCACCTTCCACGTTCGGGTTGGTTGCAATAATCACTTCTTTTATTCCTTCTTCCGCCACCCTTTTATCCAGCCGGTCGAGCTTCAACTCCTCGGGTCCGATACCATCAAGCGGGGATAAAGCACCATGCAGAACATGATAGAGCCCCCTGAACTGACCGGTTCTCTCCAAAACTATAACATCGCGCGCTTCCTGGACTACACATATAAGCGAACGGTCACGTTCGGCATCACTACAGTAAGAGCATCCCCCTGTTTCCGAGAGGGCTCCGCAGTCGGGACAAAAAACAAGGTTGTCTTTAGCCCCGACCATAGCCCTGGCAATATCAACCACATCTTCGCGTGGCAGCCCAAGCAAATAGAAAGCCAGCCTCTGGGCAGTCTTCGGCCCGATACCAGGGAAACGGCACAGTACTTCCACCAGGTTTTTTAAAGCTGAAGGATAAGCCATGACAAAAACCGCCTTTTCAGGCTGTTTAGAACATTCCGGGGGGAAGGTTTAGGCCTCCGGTTAACTTCTGCATCTCAGAAGCAACCATTTCATCAACCCGGTTAAATGCTTCATTAACAGCCGCAACTATCATATCTTCGAGCATTTCTTTATTATCTTCACCCAGTGCTTCAGGATCTATCTGCAGCGAAATCAGCTGTTTCTGGCCATTGGCAACCACTCTAACCGCGCCCCCTCCGCTGGAACTTTCAACGGTTTGCCGCGATATTTCATCCTGTACGCGGCTCATCTCTGCCTGAGCCTTTTGTAACTGCTTCATCATTTTAGCCATATTTCCATTTGCCATTTAATGTTCCTCCTTGTCATCAGTATCAATCACCTTACCACCAAAAATATCGATAGCCTCTTCCACTCCAGATCTTTTTTTCTCTTTCTCCTTTGTGGGAGGCTTTATCTTTTCTTCCTCATCAAATTGTTTAATATTCTCAGGAACAGGAGCGTTGCTTTGAACCGGCTCTTCTTCAGCCGACGGCTTTCTTTCAACCTCCACCTGTCCCAGTTCAGCTTTCAGCTCCATATCTTCGCGACAAAAAGCGGTTAACACCGCTTCAACCAGTTTTCGATGATTATCACCCATCAACCTTGCCTGATGAACCTGGTATTCAGGAGCATATGTCACAATAACCCTGCGGCCGGTACATCCGGTCAATTGAGCAGGTTCAAGCCAGGCTGCCGTGGTTTTTTGCCTTTTTTTAATTTCATTCAGCAGGCGGGGCCAGGCCTCTTTCAATGCATCGAACCTCTGGTCGGCAGAAATGCCGCCTTCGTCGGCATGCACTTCCCGCGGGGAATCTTCCTTTGGTTTATCGCTTTCCGACTGCAATTTTTTTAAGTCTTGAGAGCTCTTCAAAGCGGTGGCTGCTGCAGTTTTTTCAGGTTCTTTCTTCTTCGCAGTTACAGCCTGGCCATCGCCTGCAGCTTTGCTCTTATCTTCACTGTCACCATAATGGAGGGTGTCAGATGGTTTCAGACGTCCGTGCAAAAGCCTGACCATTCTGATAAACATAATTTCCATAATATACTGTGGAAAATGGGCATGCCGCAGTTCAGCGCCGGTTTCATGCAGCAATTCAACCAAGTCAAGCAGGGTGGTTTGATCAATATTACCCCTCTGTTTATCAATTATCTGATCATAACCATGCGTAGAAATCTTTTTTTTGCGATCATTCAGACTTCCGGCAAGAAGCAGCCTGCTAAAAACATATGTTAAATCCCTTTGAAACAGCTGAAGATCACGTCCGCTGTATACGATCTGCTTGATCATGGATAAACCACTGTCAAGATCATTGTCAACCAGAGCACTGACAATAGTGTCTATATAATCTGATTTCGTGGCCCCAGTAACAATTCGTACCTGTTCGGCTGTGATTCTTTCATCTCCGTAAGCTGCACACTGTTCAACAATGCCGAGCGCATCCCGCAGAGAACCTTCGGCTAGCCGGGCGATCAAATCGACAGCTTCACCTTCAGCATGCCATTTTTCCTCTTCTAAAACCTGCTCTAACCTCATCCTGATCTGCTCGACAGTAAGTAGGTGAAAATCAAATCTCTGACAGCGCGATACAATGGTTGCCGGCAAACGTGACGGATCTGTTGTCGCTAAAATAAAAACAACATTGGGAGGTGGTTCTTCAAGGGTTTTTAAAAAAGCATTTGCAGCTTCCGGAGTCAACATATGAGCTTCATCAATTATATAAACCTTGAAACGCGATTCTCCGCTGGCAAAACGGGTTCTTTCCCTTAAATCACGGATTTCATCAATACCCCTGTTCGATGCCGCATCCATTTCAATTACATCAATAGAGACGCCTGCGTAGATATTCTGACAGGAACTGCATTTGCCGCATGGTTCGTCTGTTGGATACTTGGCACAATTCATCGCCCTGGCAAATATTTTTGCAGCTGTAGTCTTACCTGTTCCCCGTGGGCCACAAAAAAGATATGCATGAGCCAGCCTTTCCTGAAGCAAGGCATTTCTCAGGGTTTGAGTTATATGCTCCTGGCCAATCATATCGGCAAAAGTCAGCGGACGACGGCGCCGGTAGAGACTCTGGTAAGACAATTAAAAAGCACTCCTTATAATTTGTTGATCAGCATCTTACTATTTTAGTACTGCAACTTTATTTAATGCAGCATGAGCCCTGTCCAGATTTTCGCATTTTACCATTATATAATCTGTATCGTAGGTTGATATTGTAAAAACAGGTATGCCGGCTTCTGCCAGAGGCTTCAGTAAAGCAGCAAGTATTCCGGTCAGACCGAAATCAAGCGGTCCTTCAACTTTGTAAATACGAAATGGTTTCTCGGAAGAATAGCTGGCGGGGATAATATCATCCCGGCAAACCAGGGATATCTCTTCTGACGTTATTGTAACCGAATAGAATCCGCGGCCGGGCCGGGGTAACTCCTGAAGAGGGGTTTTGATATCCAGTCGGCATACTCCTAAATTATCGGGAAGTAATGTTAAAGTCAGCTTTTTCATAAATATTAAGGCCGTGCACCTGCCTTTGACAGCTATTCCCAGACGCTTCCCGGGCAGTAAGCTCCAACCCGGCAGCCCCGTGGCACCCGCAAAAACTCACTTACCGCTGCTTCCTTCCGGACCTGACGGGGTTCATGAGCTTGCGCCGCACGGGACCGGGTCTTCAACACCACTTAACCGGAGCAGGCCCTGAAAATAGGCGGCCGGGGGCAGGAATTAAACCCCGCTATAGCGGATTGCGGGTTCAGGACACCGCTACCTCCCCGTCTAGCACGGCCAAATCAAGAAAATGGCGGAGAGAGAGGGATTCGAACCCTCGAGACAGGGTTTTGCCCCATCTACTCGCTTTCCAGGCGAGCGCCTTCGACCAACTCAGCCATCTCTCCACGCCTTCAGCATTGTTAGCTTCACGGCTTATTATACAATGAAAAGAAAGCTCTTTCAACTGCCGGTTCCGACAGATCCATTCTGCCGGTTTAACTTCTTCTGCACTGGTTAACTGCACTGCCAGTTCCTTTAATTAAAAGTAATTTTATAAAAAGAGCAGGGCTGCCCCTTTTGGGGCAGCCCTGCATTTTGAACGATTATTCCTCTAAAAACAAACTAAACCAGGATCTGTTTTCTCTACTCCTCGATATACACATCCTGCAGCATGAAGATACGGGCCGGGGTAAGGTAGAAGTTTTGTACACTGTTATTTACTCCGGTTAAATCTTCAATATGCAGCAGATAAAGCATCGGTGCCTGTTCTACCAGCATTTCCTGGGCTTCACGGTAATACTGGGCTCGCAGGTCGGGATCCGATTCCTGGCGTCCGAGATCGAGCAGCTCATCAACTTCATCATTCCTAAAGAAAGAACGGTTACCGGGCGCGCCCACATTACTGGAATGGAACAGGGCGTACATGGCGTAGTCGGCATCAAGAGTCGGGGTTGACCAACCGAGAATAAACATCTCGTGGCCCCCTTCTGCTGTTCCGTCAAGGTAAGCACCCCACTCAAGAACTTCAATGCTGACATTAATGCCAATTTCACTCAGCCTGGACTGAACATATTCGGCAATTTGAATCCGAGCCGGATTATCATTGGTCCAGATGATTGTATCAAAGCCGTCGGCATAACCGGCTTCAGCCAGTAGTTCCTTAGCCCGATCAACATCGTAGGGGATTGCTGAAACCGAGGGATCATAACCGAAAACGCCGGGTGCAATCGGCCCGACTGCCGGAATGGCTGTTCCTTCGTATATTCCATCAATAATCTCATCCTTATTAATAGCCATGGAAACAGCCTGGCGAACACGCACATCATCATATGGAGCTTTATCGCAGTTAAAACCGATATAGGCCAGCGAAGTGCTTGACTGGACGTTCAGATAGGCATTAGCCATACCATCAACGCGTGATGCGTCGCTGGGCTGAATCGGGTCAGCTATGTGAGCATAGCCGGTTTCAAGCTCCGATAAACGGGTCAGGTCTTCCGGAACAACTTTAAAGGTTACGCTATCCAGTTTGGCCGGTTCACCCCAGTAGTCATCGTTACGAACCAGCTTAATTTCACTGCCCGGTTCCCAGTAGTCAAGCTTGAAGAAACCGGTTCCGCTTGGGTTCTGTGAAATGTAGGATCCGGGTTCATTGCCTGCAGCCATTTCGGCATAATCTGCTTCAATAGCAGGCAGACTAACCAGGGCACCTCCGCTGTGGGCCAGGTGGGCAGGCAGCGGGGCAAAGGGAAACTCGGTTACAAACTGCACCGTGTAGTCATCAACAACAATAACTTCCTCAATCATTGAAAAGAGGAAAAGACGCGGTGAAGCAACATCAGGATCAAGCAGACGCTTGAAATTAGCATTCACCACTTCGGCGTTCAAATCCGAACCGTCATGGAATTTAACTCCTTCACGCAGCGTAAACTGCCAGGTTAAATCATCAATCGCTTCCCACTCTGTGGCCAGCAAAGGTTGCAGCTCACTGTCCCGGTCGAAAACAACCAGGGATTCATAAATATTGTAAGCTACGTTACTGGAAGGCACATCGTTGGAGCCATGAGGGTCAAGGGCAACAGCATCTGATAAAGTAGCTATGATCAAATCACCGCTGGTTCCTTCCACAACTCCGGGTTCTTCCCCTTCAGGGGCTTCGCCGGTCGGAGCTTCTTCAGTCGGGCCGCAGGCCGCGAGCAGTAGTACCACCGACAGTAAAAGCACTGCAAACAAGTAAAGCTTGTTAATCTTCATTTTATAGTCCCCCCTAATTAATAGAGATATTTAGTGCTGCAAACATAGTTATATAATGAAAAAAGCTGTATTGTGTAGTGGAATTAGTAAAAACATAACTATAAGAGTGCAGCATAGATGATTATACTATATAATAGTATTATTTGAAAAGGTTTTAGTTTTACCATGATAATTCCACCAATAGGATAAATCCATTTTAGATAGGGGGATGATTCCCTTTGAACAGCCCTGCACCTCCAACGCCGGAGAGCGTCATACTTGAAACTAAAGGTTTTTCAAGAACCCAGATGTTTTATAAAAGACTGAAAAAAAACAGGGCGGCGATGGTCGGCGGATTATTAATTCTTTTTTTTATCATAGTTGCTATTGTCGGACCATCCTTCACCGTTTATGACCCGACGAAAGTCGATTACTCTATTAAACTGCTGAGCCCTTCTTCAACACACTGGCTTGGTACGGATCACAACGGTCGTGATATATTCACCCGCCTGATACACGGTATGTCAATCACTCTTTATATCGGCTTTTTATCGGTACTGGTTGGCCTGGTAATCGGGGTGCCGCTGGGCATAGTGGCCGGGTATTACGGAAAAGCAGTTGACAGTATAATCATGCGCTTTATTGATATTCTGCTCGCTTTCCCAGGCATACTGCTGGCCATTGCCCTGGTCAGCGTTCTCGGGGGTAACATTAACAACGTTATCATTGCAGTCGGTATATTTTCCATTCCCGGCTTCGCCCGCATAGTTCGCGGCTCTACAATGGCCGTGCGCAAACTGGAATATATTGATGCAGTCCGTGCCCTGGGTGCCGGGGACTTACGCATTATCACCCTGCACATTCTACCCAACATTTTATCGCCGATCATAGTGCAGGCCACAATTAGAATCGCTTACGCTATTCTCATCGCCAGCGGCCTTTCTTTCCTCGGACTGGGTGCTCAGCCTCCCACGCCGGAATGGGGGGCCATGCTAAGCCAGGGACGCAGTTACATGTTCGATCACCCCCACGTTGCCCTGTATCCGGGGTTAGCTATCCTGACTGTCGTTCTGGCTTTCAATATTTTTGGAGACGGCCTGCGGGATGCCCTGGATCCCAAGATGAAGGCTTAGAAAAGAGGTGCCTGGATGCTACAATTTATAGTCCGCAGATTAATACAGACCATCCCTGTTGTTTTAGGAGTTACCATCCTGGTTTTTTCACTGATGCACCTCATTCCCGGTGACCCGGCCCAGATAATGGCCGGAGAAGCTGCACCTGATGCCCAGGTTGAAGCAATCAGGGAAAGACTGGGGCTGAACGATCCGCTGCATGTGCAGTATGGAAAATATATGAGCAACTTACTCCAGGGTGACCTGGGGCAGTCTATACGCAGCAGCCGCCCCGTAGTAGATGAAATTAAAGCACGCTACTGGACCACCATGCAGCTGGCAATCTATAGCATGGCCCTCAGCGTATTCATCGGACTAATCGCCGGTATTGTATCGGCAGTTCGTAAATACAGCCTTCTTGACTCACTGTTAATGATCATCGCCCTTTTTGGACTTTCTATGCCAAACTTCTGGCTTGGATTGATGCTGATCAAGTACGTTGCTATAGAGCTGGTCCTGGTCCCTCCTTCAGGGTGGGGCACCTGGCAACAGTCAATCCTTCCTATAATTGCCCTGGGAACAGCCGGTGCCGCCATCATAGCCAGGATGACACGTTCCAGTATGCTTGATGTAATCAACCAGGATTATATCCGCACTGCCCGGGCCAAGGGTTTAAAAGAGCGTATTGTTATTTACAAACACAGCCTTAAAAATGCCCTTATACCTGTTGTAACAGTTGTCGGTATTGAAATAGGGCTGCTATTATCCGGTACTGTGATCACCGAAACAGTTTTTGCCATAAACGGCATGGGCCGGCTGGTAATTGATGCAATCAGGTCCAGGGATTTTCCCCTGGTCCAAGGTATAGTATTAGTATACGCATTAACTTTTGTTGTAGTAAATATGCTTGTTGATATTTCTTACCGGTACCTGAACAAGCGAATTGATATTAATTAAGAACCTGTCAGTTGAAAGAGGTGCATATTATGAAAAATACCACGCCAATTCTGCAGATTAAGAACTTGCAAACTCATTTTTTAACAGATGAAGGCCCGGTAAGAGCCGTTGACGAGGTAAGCCTCGATATTCCCAAGGGCTCTACCGTCGGCATCGTCGGCGAATCAGGCTGTGGAAAAAGCGTGATGGCCCTGTCGATCCTGCAGCTTCTTGAAGAACCGGGGAAAATAGTAGGCGGCGAGATAATATTTAACGGAAAAGACCTGGCAAAGCTGACCGAAAAAGAAATGTATAACATCAGGGGCAATCAAATTTCGATGATTTTCCAGGAACCGATGACCTCCCTGAATCCGGTCTTAACTATTGGCGAACAAATCAGCGAATCTTTCCGGATACACCAGAAAATGAGATCCGGAGAAGCCCGCTTAAAATCTGTAGACATGCTAAAGCTCGTCGGCATTCCTTCTCCTGAGAAAAGAATAAATCACTATCCTTTTGAGCTGTCAGGCGGCATGAGGCAAAGGGTCATGATCGCCATGGCCCTGGCCTGTGCCCCGGACCTGCTCATAGCTGATGAGCCAACAACTGCCCTAGACGTTACAATTCAGGCTCAAATTCTGGAACTGATTAAAGAATTGCAGTTAAAACTGGGTATGTCTGTTATATTTATCACTCATGATCTCGGTGTTGTTGCCGAAACATGCAGTTATGTTGCGGTTATGTACTGCGGCAGCATTGTAGAATATGCCGATGTCGACACATTATTTAACCATCCCAGGCATCCCTATACTGTTGGCCTTTTTAATTCACTACCGCGCCCCGATATAGATATGGATGAACTTGAAGCGATCAGCGGATCTGTTCCCAGCCCGGCAGCTATGCCGGCAGGTTGCCGTTTCGCCCCGCGCTGCCCTCATGCTGCAGAGATATGTATGACTGAACAACCCGGTCTTTCCGAAACAACAGGTGGAAACCTGGTTCGCTGCTGGGTCTATACAGATCGGTGGGAAGGCACAAGAGAGGTGAAACTTCGCAGTGAATAATGAACTGCTTTCAGTGAAAAATTTAAAGATGTATTACCCGATCAAGGGCGGTTTTCTGGGTCGCACGGTTAACCACGTTAAAGCTGTGGATGATATTTCATTTACAGTCAGGGAGGGTGAAACAGTCAGCCTGGTAGGCGAATCAGGCTGCGGCAAATCGACCGCAGGCCGGGCTATATTACACCTTGAGAAACCAACTGCCGGAGAAATCATTTTTGACGGTGTTGACTTAACTACCCTTGGAAAAAAAGAAATGCGCAAAATGAGAAAAAAAATGCAGATTATTTTTCAGGATCCATATGCATCAATTAACCCCAGGCAAACCGTTTCACAGGTACTGCAGGAAGCGCTGCATATTCAGAATGTAGTTGCTCCCGGAGAAAGGAAAAAACGCGCAATCGAATTACTGGAAACAGTAGGGCTGGCTTCTTACCAGGCTGATCGTTTCCCCCATGAATTCAGCGGGGGCCAGCGGCAGCGTGTGGGTATTGCCAGAGCTCTCTCGTTGAATCCTAAGCTGGTAATATGCGATGAAGCAGTTTCGGCGCTTGATGTTTCAATCAGGGCCCAGATTTTAAACCTGCTGAAAAACCTGCAGCGCGATTTTAAATTAACCTACCTGTTTATATCCCATGATCTCGGGGTCGTTCGCCATATTTCCGACCGGGTTATTGTCATGTATTTGGGGCGCATCATGGAAGTTTCTGACAAACATACTCTTTTTGAAGCTCCGCGTCACCCGTACACCAGGGCTCTGCTCTCGGCTATACCAATCCCCATGCCGGGCAAAAAAAAGGAGCGGATGATGCTGGAAGGCGATGTTCCCTCGGCTATTGACCCGCCTGAAGGGTGCCGTTTCCATACCCGCTGTCCTTTTGCCGGGGAAAAGTGCCGAAATGAAATACCCGAACTGAGGCCTGTTTCAGAATCGCCGGAAAAGCATCTATGCGCCTGTCATTTTTTTGAAGATATATACCTCGCCAACAAAATAAACGGAGAATAATAAAGGCCCCCTGAGACGTATAACCGGTCAACAGGAAAGAAGGAACAAAAATGAGGAAAATACCACTTGATGCTGCCAGACCCGGCATGATCCTGGCAAAAGATGTATACGGCAGCATGGGACAAACACTCCTTAAAACCGATAATACCCTTAAACCCCGCTACCTGACCTACCTCGAGCAGGCCGGAATCGAGTATATATACGTTAAAGATCTGCGCATCAAGGATGTAGTGGTCGATGATCCGATCACCGACCGGACCAGGTATGAAGCACGAACAATGGTCAGGGAAATAACCAGCGGTTTAAAGGCCTCTGAAAGACAGGGTAAAATTGCTAAAAGCATTAACGTAGGTAACTGGGACATCCTGAACACGGTGAATAAAATTGTCGATGAGCTGCTTGAAAACAGGGATATCATGGTGCAGCTGGTGGACATCCGGTCTAAAGATAATTACCTCTTTGCCCACAGTGTTAACTGCGCCGTGATGGCCACCCTGGTGGCGAAAAAAATGAAGATGAAAGTTAAAGAACTGCGCTGGATAGCCACCGGCGCTCTCTTTCACGATTTAGGAATGATTGCCATAGCAGATGAAATAGTCAGTAAACCCGCTGAGCTGACCGAAGCTGAATATAAGGAAATTAAAAAGCACCCCCTGCTGGGCTATGAAATATTCAAGCTTACAGATATTTTCGATGCCCGGGCCGGTGCGGTGGTTCTCCAGCATCATGAGCGTTTTCAGGGCCAGGGCTACCCGCGGGGGCTAAAAGGTAAAGAGATCAGCACCCTGGCCCAGATTACCGGCATCGCCGACGTTTACGACGCCCTTACTTCAGACCGGCCATACAGAAAGGCCTATAAACCTCATGAAGCGGTGGAAATGCTCCTCTCCTGGGGGGAAGAATACTTTGATGTAACCATTTTGCAGCACTTTCTCTCCGTAGTCGCCGCTTATCCGATCGGCTTCCACGTTTTGTTAAGCAACGGGGAAAGCGGCCTGGTTATTGATAACAACCCCGGTTTTACCTTAAGGCCGGTAGTAAGAATACTATATAAAGACGGCGAAACAATTTCGCCCCTGGAAGAACCTTACGACCTTGACCTCTCCCAGGTGCTCGACCTGACTATTGAAAAAGTGCTCGACGAAAATTAACCTGCACCGCCAACCACATGCGCCCGTAGCTCAGCCCGGATAGAGTAACTGACTTCGAATCAGCAGGCCGCAGGTTCAAATCCTGCCGGGCGCACCACCAGAAAGGCCCCTGCCTTAACGGCAGGGGCCTTCAACTTGCTAGATAAATCGGCTTGGTTACACCTTAATCGTCATCATCACTTCTGCCCCAGCCGGAGGGAGAATGAGAACTGTCAAAATCCATTCCACCGAATAGATTTTCCTGCTCTTCTTCGGCTTCTTTTGCTTTAAGCCATGCCTCATAAGAAGCAGATCCTCTGGTTTCATTAAACCACTCCAGGTAGCGGGGGTTATAAGTCCCCTTCGCCCCGTTATAGGCAAACCAGGCCATGTATTCCTTGGAGCCGGGCTGGGGAACCTGGGCTGTCGAGCTTGAACCGGAACTTGCCGGTGGCGAGGCAGGCGGAGCAGTTACTGCATCTTCTTCGTCAACACCGCCAATAGCCAGGTCGTCAGGCTCTTCCTCTTCCTCAAGCGGATCTTTTGGATTAGCCACTTCTTCAATTTCCGCATTGGGGTCCACTTCATTGCGGTGAGATAAAAGTAACCAACCGGGCAGCTCACCATCCAGGCTGGCATCAATTACAGTTTCCGGGCTGCGGGAACCAAGCAATCCACAACCGGTAAGCGAGATACCAAACAATAATACGAGTAAAACTACTAACAAGGTCTTAATTTTAGGCATATATTTTCCTCCTTTAAAGACCTTCTCCTAAAATAAGAACCCGCTTGTCAGACCTGACTTAGTAACGGGCTCGCTTCATGAATTATAACTGAAGAAAGTGATAAATGCAAGCAGTGGTTAAATGCCGTATGAATATGTTATAATGAAATCTACGATTCGGCAGGGCTACTGCCTGCTGAATTGCAAGGCATTTTTTTTATGGGAGGTAAATATATGTCAGATATGAAAACCTGCCCTTTTTGCAACGAGGAAATACCGGTAAAAGCAATTAAATGCCGTTACTGCGAATCAATGCTTGATGATGTTGAAGCAGTTCCGGTAGATCATTCCCAAACACCGGCTTCCGGTAAAAAAAGCAAAAAGAGGAATATAGCTGCACCACAGCAGGGTGTTTATTACCAGGCGGTCGGCGGCAAAAAAAGTAAGAAGCGTTTTCTTATTCCGCTGATTGTCATTTTAGCTGTTTTACTGGTTGCCGGAGCAGGCACTGCCTACTGGTTTTTCTTCCGCGATGGTGGGCCCACAGCAACTGATCCTGTTGACGAAAGTGATATCGTAGGTTCATGGAAAGGGACTGGTGCGGGTGGAGAAGTGTATTTCCAATTTTTACCTAATGAAATGGTGAACATTGCGGTACCCGCCGAGAGTTACTGGTTTAGAACACAATACCGCATAGAGAACACAAACGAAGCCAGTTATCTGGAGATTTATCACCGCGGCCTGGCAACCTGGGAGCGAACAGCCGAGCTCGCCGGCCGGGACCCGGAAACGATCATCATGACCGACACCTGGGACGGGGTTGTTTTTGAACTGACACCCATTGCTGATGCAGACTTCAGAAGTATAATCAATGAATTGAGTTTTGAACGATAAAATGATCTTGAGCATTATAATATTTTAGTAACGGCCCGGTTTGATACACTATGTTTAATGATAAACAGTGCCCGGGCAGACGGTGGGACTGTCCCCCTGGCACATGGATTAGTAGTTACACATTTGATCAGAATGCCCCCTGTCAGGGGGCATTCTGATCAAAACCAAAGGATCAAATAATGACCGATTATCCTGACAAAAAAACCGATGAACACTATATGCAAATTGCCCTGGAAGAGGCATATGCCGCTGCCCGGGCCGGTGAAGTACCGATCGGTGCCGTCCTGGTTCAGGGCGATCAGGTTATCGCCGTTGATCGTAACCGCAGGGAAGAGTATTGCGATGGAACAGCCCACGCCGAACTGCTGGTTATGCGCAAGGCAGGGCAGGTTTTAGGCGGTTGGAGGCTCAGCCGCTGTACGCTTTATGTAACCCTGGAACCGTGCCCAATGTGCGCCGGGGCCATGGTTCAGTCCCGGGTTGGCCGGCTGGTGTTCGGCGCTTCCGACCCCAAGGGCGGTGCGGCAGGCACCCTGTATGATATTGTCCGCGACAACCGTCTTAACCACAGGCTGGAGGTAACCGGCGGCATATTGAAGGAAGAGTGCGCTTCACTGCTGCAGGAATTTTTCCGTATCAGGCGCGACTGATCATTTGCTGCATATACAACCAGGAGTTTGCTAAATACCGGGCTGCCACTCTCTTTACAAAGCTGCCGCCCCTGTTGTAAGATAAAAACTGAACATGGAGAGATGGCCGAGTCCGGTTGAAGGCGCACGACTCGAAATCGTGTAACGGGTGAAACCGTTCGTGGGTTCGAATCCCACTCTCTCCGCCAAAGCCCCATGATTGAAGGGTTTCTGGGAATACCGGAAACCCTTTTTTGTTCTTGTATAACAATATAATTTCAACCAATAAGCTTTTATACTCTAACCCAGGCAAGATATTAATTCATAATTTAACACTGCATACTTATCTTCTCCCAAGCTCTTATCCTTCTCTCTAAATTAACTAAGCGACCAGTTTGTTATACCGGTGACATAAAGTGGTTTGCTAATGCAACTGCTTAAACGGGAGAAAACCAGTAATTCGTCTGAAAAAGCTCAAAGAAAAAGAATGCTTGATTAGATTACCCTTTTAAAACCTGCCGACAATTATAATTACAGACTATACTCGCTGCACCATTCATTAATTTTTTATATTCGACTTGCCTGGGAATTATATAGTATTATTTTCCTGTATCCTAAAAAAGGATGGAAATGATGGACAACAATCCCAAAGTAATTGTGCTGGCAAGTCACTGCATATTAAATCCAAACAGCAAGGTAAGGGGCTCGAAGTTACCGGTTAGCACCTTTATTCCGCTTATCAACAAAATACTCTCCACTGAAGCGGGAATTTACCAGATCCCATGCCCTGAACAAACACAGTTGGGTTGTAATCGCTGGGGCCAGTCAAAAGAACAATATGACAACCCTTTTTATAGGAAACACTGCCGGAAGATCGCCAGCACAATAATTAGCGAACTAATAGAGTACAGCAAAAACGATTACAAGATCCTCTTCCTGCTCGGTATCAAGGGCAGTCCATCCTGCGGCATAGAGCATACTTATTCTGCACAGTGGGGTGGGGAAATATCTTCCGGTGTTGAACCTGGCAGTTTCTCCGCCGGCAGCGGTGTTTTTATGGAAGAGCTGCGCGAAAAGCTGAAATACTCGCATTTGGCAATTCCAATGTTTGATGTGGACGAAAGCGATATAGAAGGTACAATAATAAAGCTCACAGAGCTTTTATAGAGCATGAAATTGTTAAACAGGACTAATACAAATTTATTAAAAAGGAGAACTAAATGAACAGAAACCTGAAAATACTTATCATTGTAGTTGGTATCGGAATTAACATTGTTGGAGGCGCTTTAAACAGTGCCTTAAAACTTCCAATCTTCCTGGACACCATCGGTACAATTCTGGCGGCAGTTTTGCTGGGGCCATGGCTGGGTGCATTAACCGGTATTCTGAGCAACGTTTTCTCTGGCATATTTACCAATCCTGTGCTAATACCTTTTGCCCTTGTTAATGGTGTAATCGGCCTGATCGTTGGTTTTGTTGCCATGAAAAGAGGTTACGAGGACTATATTACTCCTCTTATAATCGGGATTATCCTGTCAATAGCTGCCCCCCTGGTTGGCTCTCCAATCGCTGTTTATGTATTTGGAGGTTTAACGGGTGGCGGTGTAGACATTCTTTACGGAATTTTGCTTGGATCATCTGAAAGAATTTTTTCCAGCGCCTTTCTGGCTCGCATACCAACTAACCTTGTTGACAAGCTGATTTCAGCCTACCTGGTTTTCTTTATCTACAAAGCCCTGCCTCCGCAGTGGAAAGCAACAGCAGCTGCAAATAAAAACAAAGAAAAGCAAGGTTCCTGAAAATAATCTTCTGGAAATTTATTAAATAACAACAGTGTACAATATAAGGTAAGTTTTTAAGATGAAAAATCTTTACGTTGATAATATAAATGGCTATTGGTACTGGCCGCCATTAAAAGTTAAATTCTTCTCCCTGGCGCTGATGCTGCTGGGGATAATTTTTTCTGCCAATCCGCTGGTACTGGCAGGTAATTTAACCTTGATCCTGTTAATTACCCTGGCAGGCGGAGGCGGAACAGCACTGCTTTCAAGGCTAAAAGCATTTGTTTTCTTTGGCCTTTTCATCATTGCCTTTCACAGTGTCCTTAACCCTGCTAACGAAACAATGTTATTTATTTTTGGTCTGGAAGGTGCTTTGTACGGTTCTATTGTAGCAATGCGCCTTACAGGAATTGTAGCTCTGGCCCAGATAGCTCTAATCACCACCCCGCCAAGAAAAATATTTTTACTCTTTAGCAGCTTTCACAAAGATTTAGGCTTGATCATGCTTTTACTTGTAGGCTTTATCCCAGTTCTTCAGGAAGAGCTGAATAACACTTCCCACGCACAACAAACCAGGGGCCTCGCCTGGAAAAATAGTATCGATAAAATCAGGGCTTACCTGGCAATGATCATTCCTGTTATAATAAAAGCTCTTTTTAAGGCACAAGGTATGGCTTCCCTGTTATATCTACGCGGTTATGACATGCAGGATCGGCACCTGGCAAAGAAACAGTTAAGGCCGCTCTGGGCAAAAGGCTACCGTTACTTATCTGCTTTATCTATTATATATTTCTTAATAAACGTAGTTATGTTTACTGCATCTAAGATGAAAGTGTGGCCGATATAAGAATGCTTAAAATAAATAACCTCACTGTTCGCTATCCCTTGAGCAACGTACCTGCCCTGGAAAATATCAATATGCAACTTTCCAGGGGAGAAATTGGTATAGTAACAGGAGGCAACGACAGCGGAAAATCTTCTATCCTAAATGCTATTAGCGGTATAGCAAAATCAATGCTCAATGCGAAAACAGAAGGAACATGCCAGGTAGATGGTACAATAAGCACGGTTTTGCAAGACAGCGATCTTTTTCTGATGCCTACTGTAGAAGAAGAGCTTGAATTTCCACTTATTCAGTATGGTGAGAGCCGTAGCATAAGAAACATAAAAGTTAACCAAATCAATGAAAAATTGAATCTCAGCAACCTTTCAAAGCGTTTAATGCACACTCTTTCCGGTGGTGAAAGGCAAAGGGTTGCGCTTGCTGCCTCCATGGTTACAAACAGCGATCTGCTCCTTCTGGATGAACCTCTTGCTCAGCTCGATCCCCGGGGAGCTACTCTTGTAACCGATTTAATCAGGGAGCTGGCTGATCATGGGAAAACAGTACTTATTGCATCGACTTCAACAGGCCCTTATCATCAGATTGCTGACCGGTTTTTCTGGATAGACAGTGGTAAGATGCACTGGTCAGGGTCACCTTCATCCTTTTTAAAAGTAAACGAAGAAGCCCGGTCGATGGGCATAGATGTCGATGGTTACGGATTATTCAACAGACACCAAGAAGAAGACTACATATACAAAAATTGTATGCCGACAGGTAGAACAGTCGCCCTGGATATGAGTAAGGTAACTTACTGCTATGACAAGAACTTTTCACTTGAAAATATTGATCTACAAATTAAAAAAGGTGGAATCACTGCCATATCCGGCGAAAACGGTTCCGGCAAATCAACCTTGCTTAAACTGGCAGCAGCTATTTTGAAACCACAAAGTGGATCAATTTCCGTGCTAGGCAGAAACATCAAAGGCCTGGATATAGCAGAGGCAACAAAAAAAACAGGCTTTTTATTTCAAAACCCTGATCATCAGATATTTCAAACCCAGGTTGATCAAGAACTGGCCTGGGGGCTTATCAAAAGGGGCTTCTCCAGGAGCAAAGCCGAGGAAAAAACCAGGTATTGGCTTGAAAAACTTTCAATGAAAAAATTATCTAAAACACATCCTTACTCCTTAAGTAAAACCTGCAGGCAGTGGATTGCTTTAGCCGGTGTCCTTGTTCGAACACCCCCCTTACTGCTGCTGGACGAACCAACTTTTGGGATGGACACTAATGCTTCCAGGCGTTTTGCAGATATAATAATGCAGGTTGCAAAAGAAGGGACAACTGTCTTGATAATCACACATAATCATGCACTAGCTGCACACTGTGCCGACAGACTTATTGCAATGGAGAAAGGTTTTATCAGCAACTAGTAGTTTTATCCCCATCTTAGAATGCTTCCGCTTATTCACCGGCCATTAATGAGCCAAAGTGAATGTGCTCTGATGTAACTGTTTCTACTACATGGCGTATTAAAATTTAAATTAATGATGGAAGCTATTATTATCCCACAATGTAAGATGTTTTATAGAAGGTCTCTCCGCCAGTTATAGACCTAAAAGGGTTTGCGGTTTCAATCGCGAACCTTTTATAAATTAAGTGCAGGGTAACAGAACTAACAGCCTGCCATACCCCAGCAACGCAAAAAGGAGTTGTCGATAATGAAAGTAGTTGCTTTTAACGGAAGCCCCCGCGATAACGGCAATACATCGATCATGATCAAACACGTTTTTAAAGTTTTGGAGAATGAAGGCATTGATTGCGAAATGATTAACATTGCCGGTAACATTAAGCGTGGTTGCACTGCCTGTCTCTGGTGCAGGGAATCTAAAGAAAAACGTTGTTATTACGATGATGATATCGTGAACAGCTGCGTTGAGAAAATGCTTGAAGCAGACGGAATACTGATCGGCTCACCAACATATTTTGCCGATGTAACAGCCGAAACAAAAGCCTTAATTGATCGGGCCGGATACGTAGTTAAAGGAAACGGCGATCTTCTGAAACGAAAGGTCGGGGCAGCTGTTGCCGTTGCTCGCAGGGCCGGAGCGATTAACGTGTTCCAGACCATAAATAATTTCTTTTTTATCAACGGGATGATCGTCCCCGGTTCAATATATTGGAACCTGGGCCTGGGCAAAGATAAAGGAGATGTGGAATCAGACCAGGAAGGAATTGCCACAATGACTGAACTGGGCAATAACCTTGCCTGGCTGCTTAAAAAAATTAAATAGCCTCCCCGCAGTTTTATCCCGATGGTTTACTGTTTATGATATAAGATACTTGATTAGGCTGTAAATACCGATAACTGCTCCCAGCAGTAAGTAAATTAACAGTCAGGGCGGACATTTACTGTACCAGGGATCTTTTTTCATTTCCATTTATATAACTCCTTTCACTAAACTGTCCGTGGGTTTCTTTTCTAAACCTTTTAATTTATACGCTCATCGAGAATATCTGCCTGGTATGCATGATATACCCAACTAAATCAGGCTATAAAACCATTATACCTGTAAAACTTAATAAATAAATATGCCTGGCACATTATTACACGGCAGGTAAACTGCCAGTAGTTAACGAATAAATAAGGTTACTAACTAAATAGTCGGACTAACATTAGAATCATGGATTAGTTAACTGTTGTAATTTATTGTTATTTCAAAGTAAAGGTGAACAGTTATGCCCAGTATAACAGTGCAGGATGCCCTGGCACTGCCTGAGTTACAGAGCATTGAAATACTTGCCGGAGAAAAAGGAATTAATAGGCTGATCCAGGATGTTACTGTTCTTGAGGTCCCTGAACCGATGTACTGGTTAAAAGGTGGAGAATTAATTCTAACTTCTTTCTACGGTATACAAACAGATCTTCAGGCACAATCGAACTTGATTAAGGAAACAGCTCCACTAGTAGCTGGTTTTTGTTTTAACCCCGGACCCGGCGTAACGCTTTCACCAGATATCATAAGAACAGCCAATGATTTATCATTGCCTTTGCTTAAAATGCCGGGAGATATGCCTTACGCAAAAGTTATAACTTCTGTTTTACAGGCAATTCTTAATAAACGCGCGTATCAATTAAGCCGCTCCACTGAAATAAGCTCCATGTTAATCAAAGCTATTCTGAATGGCGCTGAAATTAAAGAAATAGTTCGTTCCCTGGCTCAATTAGTTAACAACCCTGTTGTTTTCCTCGATTCTTCATTAAGCATGGTTGAAAAATACACATATAATAATGAAGAAATAAAACTAATTGATAATGGCATCCCGCAGTTGCTCAGCCTTGAAATTTTCTGTAAAGCAAACTTAACCTGTGAATACCCTGCTTATACCAATATTAATATCAATGGTAAAACCCTGCGCGTAGCCATACAAGCAGTTACAATCCAATCTACCGTTTATGGATATCTAATTGTCTGGGAAACCCGTGATAAATTTGACGACATAGATGTATACGCCATTATTCATGCCTCTACCGCAGTTGCACTTGATTCTATGCGGAGAACTAATATTGAAGAACAGCGTCAGAAAATGTTAAGCAATATTTGCGAAGAACTATTGCTCGGCACTTTTGATTCTGTTGACTTAATCGTTAAGCAGGGTGAAGTTCTTGATCTGAACATATCTCTTTTGGATATTGTTGTAGTAATACAGATATGTAAACCAAACGATATAATAATAGAAGACCTGAACCGAGACATGTTTTATGGGATTTCAGATGACTTAACCTCAAGTTTACGTAATGTAGTAGAAAAAATTTCTCCCTGTTGTCTGGCCTCAGTCAGGAAAAATGAAATAGCTATTGTATTTACTACAAGCAGTGAGAATAATAGAAAAGAGAACCTCGTAAATATAGTCAATGACTTTGTTGAAATATGCCGTAAGCATTTCGGCCAGGTTCTTTTCAATATAGGCGTCGGTAACTCTGTCAGCTCAATAAAAGAATTATCCGATAGTTACAAACAGGCGAAAGCAGCGATTGATATTTCCCGTCAGTTGCCTGATATCGAGTCTGTTATATTTTATAGTGATCTCGGTATATATCGCTTACTACACCTAATCCCCGACAACATCGAGCTGCGCCAGTACATTAACATGGTTTTACCAAATCTGAACAACTGCGATCAAAGTTTATTGGATACACTTGAAGTATTTATTGAAAATCAAAAAAGCCTGATAGCAGCGGCCAAACAGCTTTACATTCACCCAAATACCGTAAAATACCGTATACAAAAAGCAAAAGAAATATGGGGTCCATCTATCCTTGAAGATGGCAGATGTATTGACACATTAATAACCATAAAGTTATCAAAAATGTTAAAAAATAGGTCTAATTGAGCCTATATCACCGTATTTTTATTCATTCTGGCCCTTCCTATTCTCAACCAACAAATACATAACAATTTATTGTCTTCATACAACAAAGGAATCAGGTTCAATCAACAGAACTTAACTTAATTACAATTCTACCAATATATATTCCAGGTCGAGTATCAAGAATTCTTACTTCTTTTTCGGTTTTATCTGTTTTAAAACCTGTAGTTGCTTTTTTAGTTTAACGGCACATTAAAGGAGGCGGTTTTTAATAAGCTTAAGAAAATTTGGAAACTTGTCGGTTAACCAGTGCAAAATACTATGTGGGTCTTAACTAAAGGGGGCTTTAACATGTCAACCAAACGCATGTTAGTATTGACAGTGCTTTTAATATTTATAACCTTATTCATATTTGGGTGTGGAGGAGGAGATGTAGCTGCACCGGATGAAAGCAGTTCAGATGATTCTCCTGCAACTTCACTCGATGGAGACGTATACCTTAGAGTAACTTTCTCCTGGCCAACCTATATTGATCCGGCAGTTGGTTCGGACTATTCAAGTTCGACTGCTTTATGTAATATATATGATACTTTAATCTATCCAAATGCCGATGGGACATTTGATCCTCACCTGGCCAGGGAATGGGAAGTTTCTGAAGACAATCTCACATATCGTTTTTACCTTAACGAAGGAGTCAAGTTCCACGATGGAAGCGAACTGACAGCAAAAGATGTCAAGTTTAGTTTCGATCGTCTGCAGGCGATCGGAGAAGGTTACGCTTATATTTTTAGCGACCGGATAAGTGCAGTTGAAATAATAGATGATTATACTGTAGACTTTATACTACCTCAACCATTTGGCCCATTCCTTACCACCTTAACCAGGCTTTATATCCTTAACGAGGACCTGGTAATGTCTAATACTATTGATGGCCCTTATGGCGACTTTGGGGATTATGGCAAGGAATTCCTTAACACGAACGATGCCGGCTCAGGCGCATATCAAGTTAAAGAGTTTGATGTGGCAACCCTACTCGTTCTTGAAAAATTCGATGATTACTTTTCATATATCGATCCCCTGGCTCCTGACTTTTTTGAACTAATTGGTACAACAGAAGCTGCCACAGTTAGAACCGGGATGATGCGCAGGGAAATTGACATTTCAGATCAATGGCAAACACTGGAAGCTTTTAATTCCCTGGAAAGCATTGATGGAGTTGATATCGCCAGGTGGCCTGACGGTGGTCAGTTATATCTGATGATGAATACACAAAAGCCACCACTGGATGACATTCATGTCCGCCGTGCACTTTCCTGGGCTTTCAATTATGACGCCATCACTCAAAACATATATCCCGGCACCGAACCGGCCAAGGGCCCGGTTTCCAGCGTACTACCAGGTTGGAATCCTAACGTATTCCAGTATAACTATAATTTGGATAAAGCGGCAGAAGAACTGGCTCTATCCAGTTATGCCGGCCAGCTTGACCAATATCCCATCGAATACGCCTGGACTGCCGAGGTTGCCGATCTTGAAAAAATTGCTTTAATGACTCAAGCCGAAGCTCAAAAAATCGGGCTTACAGTTAACATTGTAAAAACTCCCTGGATGAGCCTGATTGACCAATCAGGCAGCATGGAAACCACTCCTCACTTCACCAGTATCTGGGTATCACCCCATTATGGCGAAGCAGGTTCTATTCTAGAGGCCAAATATCATTCATCCAACACAGGCAGTTGGGAACAAACAGAGTGGTTGCTCAGTAATGAAGTAGATGCTTTGATTGAGCAAGCCATGGCAACCGTTGACAACGAAGAACGTTTTGCTGTTTATAGGGACATTCAGGATCTAATTGTAGAACTCGCTCCGACAATCTTTGCCTACGACAACATGGAACGTCATGCTTACCAGTCAGGTTACGTCAGTTGGCCACAGGCAGCAAACCCAATACCGGTTATGGGTTACAATTTCGTAGCCAGGTTTATTTCTGTTGATCCTGTTAAACGTGCTGAAATGCTGGACAACTAAACTTACGGGGTGTGGGATCTCTTGTATTGAGGGATCCCACACCAATAAAAATGTTTCACTGATAATGTGGGAGGCTTATAATGAAACTCTCGACCTTCATAGCCCGGCGCCTGGTTCTTTCCCTTGGAGTATTGTTGGGCTTATCTATTCTTATTTTCATTATCGCACGAGTTGTACCAGGAGACCCTGTAAGGTTGGCGCTTGGCGCCAGGGCTCCTCAGGATGTAGTAGAACGGGTAAGTGCTGAAATGCACCTGGATAAACCTTACCCAACACAATACTTTATCTGGCTCAAAGGGGTTGTCCAGGGAGACTTTGGGACTTCACTGTATACTCGAAGGAACGTTAGTGAAGATATTAAGGCTTTTCTACCAGCCACCCTTGAGCTGGCTCTATTTGCAGGATTATTGATGACTTTTTTCGGTATACTTCTGGGAGTGTTATCAGTCCAGAAGAAAAACTCCTGGGTTGATAATATTGTCAGAATGATATCATACCTGGGAGTTGTAACACCGGCTTTTGTTTTTGCCATACTATTTGTTTTACTATTTGGGTACCTGTTATCTGCTTTTCCTGTATCCGGTCGTCTGGCTGAAGGAATAACATCACCTCCAACAATTACCGGTATGATAACCATTGATAGTTTAATGACCGGAAATTTCAAAGCATTTTTTAGCGCTTTAACCCACTTGTTCCTTCCCGCAATGGCCTTATCCATGGCGGGCTTATCACAACAAGCTAGAATTGCCCGATCAAGCATGAGCGATAATTTACAAAAAGATTATATTCTGGCTCACCGGGCGTGTGGCTTACCGGAAAGAAAAATAATGTTTAAATATTTGCTTAAGCCATCATTAATCCCTACTGTATCTATTCTGGGGTTGGATTTCGCCGCACTCCTGAGTAACGCTTTTTTGGTTGAAATGGTTTTTAACTGGCCGGGTATCTCCCGGTATGGTGTAAATGCTATTTTAACAAAGGATTTAAATGCTGTAGCAGCCGTTGTGATGATTCTTGGCATTACTTTCGTTTCAATAAATATAGTAGTTGATATTATTGTCGCTTATCTTGACCCAAGAATTCGTATGAGGAGGGATCGCACCGGTGCTTAGCAGCAGTAATACAGCTGAAACAGCTGCAATAAAAGAAAACTTATGGCAAGTTCGAAAAGATAACCTGAGACGCTCATGGTATAAGTTTACCGGCAATCGTCTCTCTATTGTTGGTTTGATTATCGTGATTACTGTAATTTTACTGGCGCTTTTTGCTCCATGGGTCACTCCTTATCCCGAACATCGAGGAGCATTTGTTGATTTCAACAATGCCATGCAGGCGCCAAGCACTGAAAATTTGCTGGGAACTGATGCTGTCGGAAGAGACATTTTAACCAGGATAATATTCGGTTTTCGTTTTTCCTTAATTATGGGTTTTGTAGTAATTGGCCTTGCAGCCCCTCCTGGAATTATCGCCGGCCTGGTAGCCGGTTACTTTAGAGACACCTGGATTGATACTTTAATTATGCGCATAACTGATATATTTCTGGCTGTTCCTCCTTTAATTCTGGCTATGGCAATAACGGCTGTATTACCGCCAAATGTATTTTATGCAATGCTCGCTGTAACTTTAATGTGGTGGCCATGGTACGCCAGACTAGTTTACGGTATATCATCATCACTGCAAAATGAATTCTTTGTTCAGGCCGCCCAGATAACTGGCGCTTCACGTGCTTATATAATTTTCAAAGAAATTCTTCCTAATTGTATATCGGCTATTTTCACCAAAATGACTCTTGATCTTGGAATTGTTATTATCATTGCTTCGAGTCTGAGTTTTGTAGGGCTTGGGGCACAACCGCCTACTCCGGATCTGGGAACTATGGTGGCTGACGGAGCGAAATATATGCCTGATCAATGGTGGATGACCGTTTGTCCCGCACTGGCAATTGTAATAATAGTTTTAGGGTTTAATCTCCTTGGCGACGGACTCCGTGATATGTTAGCCGTTGAGGAGGTTTGATAATGAATAATAATATATTGGAAATCCGAAATTTATGTGTGAGCTATAAAACCTACGAAGGCCGTCTTCATGTTGTAGATGACATGAACCTTGAAATTCGACAGGGCGAAAAAGTTGGTCTGGTTGGTGAAACAGGCTGTGGAAAAACTACAACAATGCGATCGATATTGGGCATTCTTCCAAAGCCTGCAGGCAGTATTGACAACGGTAATATTATCTTTGGAGACAAAGATTTAACCATGCTCAGTGCAAAAGAAATGCAGTGTGTAAGGGGCAGAGATATAACAGCAATATTCCAGAATCCCACTGCAGCGCTTAATCCTGTTTTTACCATCGGACAACAGCTTAAAGACGTAATAAAGGTGCAGGTTTACAGGAAAACAGGGAACCGCATATCTAATAAAGCAGCAAAGGAACGTGCGGTGCAGGTCCTTAAAGAAGCAGCTTTACCTGATCCTGAGAGATTGCTCTCGAACTACCCGGTTCAATTAAGCGGCGGTATGAAGCAACGGGTTTGCATCGCCCTGGCAATGGTTTCTAATGCTGAACTACTTATTGCCGACGAACCTGGCACTGCACTGGACGTTACAATTCAGGACCAGATACTCAGGCTTCTAATGAAGTCTGTAATAAAGAGAAATACTGCAACTCTTTATATCGAACATTCACTAGGTGTAATCCGGGAGTGGATGGATAGGGTTTATGTTATGTATGCCGGACGAACAGTTGAAGTTGCCAGCACGACCGATTTATTTAAAAACCCATTACATCCATATACACGCGGATTACTGGCTGCAGTACCAAAACTGACAGGTGGAGGCATCGCTCTGGGAATACCTGGAAGGGTTCCTGAATATCTTAATCCCCCCAGCGGATGTCGCTTTCATCCGCGCTGCGAATATAAGATGGACATCTGTATAAAAGAAAAACCGCCTTATTTTGAAGTAGGAAAAGAACATAAAGTAGCTTGTTATAGGAGTGCTGATATTGAAAGAGATTCTTAAAATTGATAACTTAAAAAAATACTTTCAGACTGCGCAGGGAACCGTAAAAGCAGTTGATGGCGTAAATCTTTCACTGGCAGAAGGTGAAACCCTCGGCCTGGTTGGTGAATCAGGTTCAGGTAAAAGTACTGTTGCTTACAATGTTGTTGGAATATATGGCGCAACCTCGGGAAAAATTCTATACCGCGGCAAAGATATCTCAATGGGTACTGTGAAAAGACCCAAATCACTTAAAAAGGATATACAAATTGTCTTTCAGGATCCGGGTACTTCGCTGAACCCGCGTCAATATATTCATCAAATTTTGGCAATGCCGTTGAGGGTTCACCGAATTGTACCGGAAAATAAGATTACTGAAAAAGTTAAAGAACTCTTGGATCTCGTACAGTTACCGGCCAGCTTTATTTACAAACACCCACTTGAACTTGGAGAGGGAGAAAAACAGTCAATCGGGATAGCCAGGGCTCTTGCAGTCAATCCTTCTTTGATTGTTCTTGATGAACCAACTTCTGCCCTTGATGTTTCAATGCAAGCTAAAGTAATAAATCTTCTGCTTGATTTACAGAAAAATTTCGGATTCTCATATCTTTTCATAACCCATGATCTTGGTGTAATGCGTAATGTAGCAAACCGTATTGCAATTATGTATTTAGGTAAAATATGTGAAATAGCCCCTGCCTCCGATTTTTTTCATAACCCCCTTCACCCGTACACACGAATGCTAATTTCTTCTGTTCCTGTTGTATCGGAAGAAGAAGAAAAACTCAGGCCCGTTAAGGTGGCTTCCCGGGGTGAAATACCAAGTCCTGTTAATGTTCCAAGCGGTTGCGGCTTCCATCCACGATGCCCTGATGTAATGGAAATATGCAGTGTCGAAATACCAAAAATGCATGAAGCAATACCGGGGCACTATGTTTTTTGCCATAAGTTCACGTCACCGAACACACAAATATAACTTTTTTTCTGGCTAAAAGGAGGTTAAATGAAAACAAATTACATACATGTTGGTCAGAATGTTTTATTTAATAACCTATGGTTTAAATATCAGTACCGGATACCAGCAAATATAGAAAGGAGAAATTATGTTACGAGTTGCAACTGATATAGGCGGGACTTTTACTGACCTTGTTTATGTAACTCCAGAAGGTGAAGTAGTCACAGCAAAAAGCAATACAACATCGGGAGAATTTGAAAAAGGAGTTTTAGATGTAATTAAAGCCAGTAAGATTTCTCCCGATGAATTTGCTTCTTTTGTTCATGGCACAACGATTGTCATTAATGCCATTACTGAAAGGAAAGGTGCAAAAACCGGTCTGATCACTACTGCAGGTTTTCGCGATGTACTGGAAATCGGACGTGGTAGCAGACCTGATTTCTTCAACCTGGAATATAGAAAACCTAAACCATTCGTACCCCGTTATTTACGCAGGGAATTAAAAGAACGCATCAACTATAAGGGAATCATAACAGATCCCCTTAATTTGGATGAGCTTCCTTCAATTTTAAAAGATTTTAGAGTTGAAGGAGTTGAAGCTATTGCAATCTGTTTAATAAATTCTTATGCTAACCCCGAACATGAAATTAACGTATTAGAAAAAATAAAAGAACTTTGGCCTGAGGTTGCTGTAGTTGCTTCTCATCAAATTACGAGAGAATGGCGCGAATATGAACGGACGAATACAGCAGTTTTATCCGCATATGTGCAACCTACAGCACACCTTTATTTAGATCAACTGACAAGCGCTCTTTCCAAAGCCGGAATGAAATGCACACCCTATATAATGCAATCAAACTGCGGCATTGACACAGTCAACAGCGCCAGGCAGATCCCAATAACCATGATCGAATCAGGGCCGGCAAGTGGAATATGGGGAGCAGCAGCTCTGGGTAATATATTGGAAGAACCTGAAATTATCGCTATCGATATCGGTGGAACAACAGCAAAGTGCAGTCTGATTACAAAAGGTGAAATTAAACTAAACACCGATTATACGGTGGAACGAAGCGATATATCAGCTGGTTATCCGGTTATGGTGCCAGTTGTTGATCTGGTTGAAATTGGCAATGGTGGAGGATCAATCGCCTGGGTAGATGATTATCAAAGAATGCATGTTGGTCCGCAAAGCGCCGGTGCAATCCCCGGGCCGGTTTCATATGGGCTTGGCGGAACCGAGCCTACCCACACAGATGCATTTTTAGCTTTAGGTGTTATTAACCCAAATTACTTTTGTGGAGAAACGCGCGTCGCTGATATGGCTGCCGTTAATCAATCCATAGCCAGGCTGGCAAAAACTCTGCAGGTTAGCAAACAGGATGCAGCTCATGGCATTGTCAGGATTGCTACTAACAACATGGTCAATGCTATAAAGCTTATCTCCGTTAACAGGGGCTACGATCCTCGTGATTTCACCTTGATGGCTTTTGGAGGTGGAGGAGGCTTGAATGCTCATGCCCTGGCGAGAGAGCTAAATATCAAAAAAATAATAATACCCAAGCAGTCAAGTGTTTTTTCAGCATGGGGCATGCTGTTGAGCGATTTGCGGCGCGACTACTTACTAACGCAAATTATTGAGTTAAAAGATAATCATAACCAACAGATTACAGATTCTTTTATAGCCTTGGAAAACAAGGCCCTTCAGCAATATTCAGATGAAAACATAGAAGAATCAAGGGTAACATTCAGACGTTTTGCGCGCTGCCGTTACCAGAATCAGGAGCATACTGTTGAAATACCTTTTCCGGTAGGAAATATTGGTGCTGCAGAAATCAATAATATATGCGAACAGTTTCATGAACATTATGAAAGGGAGTATACATACAGACTCGAAGCTCCGGTTGAACTAGTCTGCTACCACCTTATTGCAATCGCGGAAATGGATAAAATCAAACTGGAAAAATCGCCTCAAACCGGAATAGAAATCAACGATACAGTCAAGGGCACCCGGGAGGTTGATTTTGTAGAACACGGAAAGCATGATACCGTTATCTATGATGGAAATTTATTTGAGCCCGGTATTAGCTTTAATGGCCCGGCAATTGTAGAAGAATCTGGAACTACTATAATCGTGCCGCCAGGTTTTAAATGCTCTATAGACGATTATGGTAACTACCGGATAAATCTTCTTGAGGAAGGAGTATAACCATGACTAATCAGCAATATGATCCGATAACTGCAAATATTATTCAAAATTCAATTCAAGCCGCTGCTGATGAAATGTTTGCTGCATTTCGTCATACAGCAATGAGTGCGATTATATATGAAGTTCTTGACATGGGTGTTGGGATTACCGACAAAAATGGTGAGTTGGCCAGTAGTGGGGCAGGGATTCCTGCGTTTGCAGGCCTCCTGGATAAATCGGTTTGCTGCATATTAAATAAATTTAACAAGCCGAATGAGATTAAACCGGGAGATATATATATAACCAATGACCCATACAATGGCGGTGTCACACACCTAAATGATGTCGTCCTGGTGATGCCGGTTTTTTTTGATGGGGAAATTGTAGCCTGGACGGCAAATATGGCACATTATAATGATGTCGGTGGAGCTGTACCGGGTAGTATGTCATCAGATGCAACAGAAATATTTCAGGAAGGTTTTATATTATCTGCCATTAAACTTTTCTCTGAAGGTAACCCTATTAAATCAGTATTCGATATATTAAATTCCAACTGCCGCATGCCCGATTTCCTTACCGGGGATCTCTGGGCCGGCATTGCTTCGCTTAGGGTTGGTGAAAATCGTGTTCTCGATTTATGCAAAAAATATGGCAAAGATGTTTTTCTTAATGCAATCGAAGAATACCTGGATTATGCCGAGCAGGTTAGCCTGGATGCGATGAAAGCCCTGCCGAAAGGCAAGTATTCAATTACAGAAGAACAGGACAACGGGCAATTCTATACAGTCGCTGTTGAAATTACTGATGACGAGTTTATTATTGATTTAACAGAGAATCCTGATCAGGATAAAGGCCCGTTTAATAGCAGCAGAGACGGTACTCTGACTATCTGCCAGCTGGCTTTTAAAGGTGTAACATCTTCAGATAAAATGTCAAATAGCGGAACATTCAGACCTTTAACGGTAAAAACCAGACCCGGCTCAGTTTTCGACCCGATCTTTCCAGCTGCCCAGGGCATTTATTATGAACTGACTGTGAGATTAACTGACTTGATTGTCCGCTGTATTGCAGAAAACATGCCCGACCGATTACCGGCAGGAGGATTCTCATCGGTATGTGGCACCCTGTTTGGAGGCATTCATCCTGATACTGGGCGTACTTATGTTGTAATTGAGCCCGAGCTTGGAGGATGGGGCGGCTCAAGCCGCTCAGATGGCAATTCTGGTCAATTCAGCATGATGCATGGTGAAACCTATAACTGCCCTGCAGAGGTTGCAGAAGCTCGTTATGGCGTTACAGTTGATTATTTAAGTTTTCACGATGAAGACGGCGGGGCAGGACAGTTCAGGGGCGGCAAAGGTGTACGAATAGATTATCGGATAAGGTCGGATAACGCATGGCTTACAGTTGCCTATACTCGCTCAAAATTTCCACCATGGCCGCTTGAAGGTGGATGTGAAGGATCACCAAACTACATATTGATCAGACGTTCTGACGGTAGCACCAAAAAGCATGCTGTCGTTAGCGGTTTGACTTTGAACACTAATGATGTAATGCAAATAATGACCGGTACAGGGGCTGGTTGGGGCGATCCTTTAAAACGGGATATTGAAATAATAAAAGATGATTTGAAGAATGAGTATATCACCCTGGAACAGGCAAATCGCTATTACGATTACGAAAACAGGTTAAAACAGTAAAACACTGTATCGTATTAACAACTGGTTAACTTTACATCCGGTAAGAACAGTATACTAACTTATAATACTGCTGTTACAACTAACGACTATGTATACTTCCTTACCGGATGTTTTACTAACAGATTATAAAAAAGACTGGAGTTGATATCATGGTTAAACTAACTGTAATGTATAACCTGCCTCCGGAAGCGAATCATGAGGAATTCATTAGATGGCGTACAACCGAACACCAGGAAGATAACATGGCAATGCCTGGAGTTATAAAAAGCGATTTTTATATAATAAAGAACGCCTGGAAAAGCGAATCATTACCTTACCAGTATATGACTGAAGCATACTACCCGGACATGGAAACTTTTGAAAATAGTTTTTTTGACCCCGATTATCAAATTGAACTGGCAAAGTCATTAAAGCGTGTTGCCAATCCCTTGTTCCTGATATCGGAGGAAGTAATTTCAGAAGAAAAGTAAAGGGGGAAGTCTTGAAATGTCAAAAAAAATACTCTGGATCAACCCTATAGGCACAGACCAGTTCGACAGCCCGGTGAAAGAAATATTTGAAGTTGAAAAGATGCCGGATACTATAGTTGATGTTGTGTCTTTGAAACGAGGGCCTCAGCATTTAGAATATCATTATTATGAAATGATGATCATCCTTGACACCCTTAACATAATTAAAAAAGCAGAAAATAATGGATACGATGCTGCTGTAATCGGTTGTTTCTATGACCCGGGTTTAAGAGAAGCGCGGGAAATAACAGAAAATATGGTTGTTGCTGCACCGGCTGAGGCTTGCATGCATATAGCTACAACGCTGGGTGATAAATTTTCTATTATAGTGGGTCGCCAAAAATGGGTGCCGGCAATGCGGGAAAATGCTTTTAAATACGGCTTCGGAGAAAAGCTGGCTTCATTCAAACCAGTGGGGCTCGGAGTTCATGATTTCCATCGGGATGAAAAAGAAACTAAAAGATTACTGAAAGCCGCAGCCCGGGAAGCAGTAGATATTGATAAGGCTGAAGTATTAATACTTGGCTGCACTATCCAATTTGGCTTTTACAAAGAACTCCAGGAGCATGCCGGCGTACCAGTAATTGATGCCATTCTTGCCCCATTAAAATATGCTGAATTCTTAATCGAGATCAAACAAAGATTTAATTGGATTCATTCTAAGAAGTACGGGTATGAAACACCCCCCAAAAAAGAAATCGAAAGCTGGGGATTAGCGGATCAGTATGGGTTAGGGGAATTATGGAAATAAATAAAAAAGGATAGAAGGCGTATAGAAACTCTTATGCCTTTTATCCTTTTTATCAAGATATTTCTTTGTATAAGCAAGCTAAACCTATAACAATCAGACCATCTTTAGAAATTATATATGGATTAAACCTTGCCGCTATGCTCCTGTTAGGTTATATTTGTCAGCTTGAAAGTGAGCGACAAAGTGCTGTCAGCAGATAGGTGAACGCGGTTGGGTTGTTTTTGATCATGCCCAGCCGGGCAGCTACCAGGCTGACTCCTTTCTCTTCTAAATCATCATCGGCTGTAAGTTGCCCCAGCCGGATAAAATTCATTGCAGTCACTGATATAGCAGATGGCACAGCTCCATCAAATGCTTCAGCGTCGGGCACAAGTGAATTTACAGTATCGTTTCCGGAGCTATAACTAAACCTGCCTTTATCCCGGTAAAACAGGGCAATTAAGCTGCTGTTCCAGTTTACGGCTTCTTTTAAATACTCATCTTTACCGGATGCCTCATAAAGCTCCAGCAAACCCCAGACCAGGTTGGCGTAATCATCCAGAAAAGCCTCGATGGCTTTTTCGCCCCGGCGATACCGCCTGGCAAGCTTACCTTCCGCCAGTTTCATGTTGTTGAGGATAAAAGAAGCCGTTTCTTCAGCAGAAACCAGGTATTTATGATCTTGCAGAACAGCGGCCGCCCTGGCCAGGGCGGCAATAGCCAGCCCATTCCAGGAGGTAATAATTTTATCATCAAGAAAAGGCCGCACCCGGCTATTTCGTTCTGTCAGCATTTTGCTGCGGGCTTTTTCAATCAACTGTTCGAGCTCACTTACAGTAATACCCCGGGCAGCAGCAAACTCCCGGTCATCAAAGGGCCGGTGCAGAACACTCTTCCCTTTTTCAAAATTACCATTTTCGCTTATCCCGAAATAATCATTGACGATTGCCCCTGCCTCCCGGCCAAGAAGCTGCTTAACTTCTTCGGGGCTCCAGATGTAAAATGTCCCCTCTTCGCCTTCGCTGTCGGCATCTTCAGCAGCATAAAACCCACCGTCCGGCGAACGCATTTCCCTGATCAAGTATTCCAGGATACAGCGGACAAAACACTCCATCTCATGATCTGCCTTATGATTATAGGCTTCGGCAGCAGCATAAGCAATCAGGGCCTGATCATAAAGCATTTTTTCAAAATGAGGCACCAGCCATTTCTCATCTACAGAGTAACGATGCAGCCCATAACCGAGCTGGTCAAAAATACCGCCGCGATGCATCGCTCTCAAACTATTAATAGCCATTTCCTCGGCCTCGCTACCTTCCCTTCTTTTACTATACGCCAGCAGGTAGATTATTTGGTGCGGTGCGGGAAATTTAGGGGCGATTCCAAATCCGCCGTTTCGCGGGTCGTAACTTTTTTTAAGAGCATTATAGCCGCTGTCAAGAAGTTCTTCACCATTTTTACCAGTCACCTTTTCTCTTAACGGCTCTTGATCAATACCATGTTCTGACTGCTTCATTATTGCCGCAGTTAGTTCCTCCGCCCCTTCAATAACTTTTCCCTTTTGGGTCCTCCATAATTCACTAAAGCGGGGGAGAAGTTCCAGTAAACCGTTAATCCCGTATTTAGCTTTCCTGGGGAAGTATGTTCCCGCAAAAAAAGGTTTTTTATCAGGAGTTAAAATAACAGTAAGAGGCCACCCTCCCTGCCCGGTTAAAATCTGGCAGGCAGCCATGTATAGCTGATCCAGGTCTGGCCGTTCTTCGCGATCAACCTTAACCGCTACAAAATACTCGTTGAGCAACGCAGCAACCTCTTTATCTTCAAATGATTCGTGCTCCATCACATGGCACCAGTGGCAGGTGGAGTAACCGATACTGAGGAAAACTGGTTTATTCTCCCGTTTTGCTTTTTCAAAAGCCTCTTCACTCCAGGGGTACCAGTCAACCGGATTATGAGCGTGCTGTAAGAGGTAAGGGGACTTTTCTTTAATAAGACGGTTTGCCTGTTTCTCCATGTTACTATCCATAACACTTACACTCCCTGCAATATTATTTAATGCAACCTGACCAGCAGGCTGCTCCTCGCATCATTTTATATATTTCCTATAGATTTTATATTATAGCATATAACAGTTAATTTATAAAGCAACATTATTAAAACTCATCCGGATACCATTGAAACAGAAAGCTGCCATTCACCTTTTATTTAATAGCTTACAAAAAGAAAAACTTCGCCTAAACGGCGAAGCTTAGAGATACTGACACTGCCTGATAATGGATAATAATATATCTACTTACTTTTAACTCTGGCAGCTATTGCCCTGCCCATTTCAATTGTGCTGCTGCCGCCACCAAGATCCACTGTTGTATATTTTCCTTCATTGATAACCCCAGCCAGCGCTTTCTCAATTTCTTCTGCCGCCTTCTCTTCTTTCAAATGTCTGAGCATTAAAACAGAGGATAGGATCATTGCCGTGGGGTTAACAATATTCTTCCCGGCAATATCGGGGGCACTGCCATGCACAGGTTCAAAAATAGATACAGAGCTACCAATGTTTGCCCCCGGGGTTAAACCAAGCCCGCCAATCAGCCC
Source organism: uncultured Syntrophomonadaceae bacterium (assembly GCA_964492615.1). Taxonomy (GTDB): domain Bacteria; phylum Bacillota; class Dethiobacteria; order DTU022; family DTU022; genus JAABTH01. The sequence goes on from CAZBKZ010000003.1 coordinate 147,378, forward strand.
GGCAGACAGGTCGGACAATATATCACCATAAAGGTTTGGAGCTACAATAACATCAAACTGGTATGGATTTAAAACTAGCTGCATCGCAGCATTGTCGACAATAAGATCATTGAACTCAATTGAAGGGTATTCCTCAGCGACATTCTTCACTGCTTCCAGGAATAACCCATCTGAGTATTTCATGATGTTTGCCTTGTGAATAGCTGTTACCTTTTTCCTTCCCGACTGCAGGGCATATTCAAAAGCGTACCTGCCAATGCGCTCCGAAGCTTTTCTGGTAATAATTTTTATGCTCTCTGCCGCATCCTGCCCCACCATGTGTTCAACACCTGAATAAAGGTCCTCAGTATTTTCACGGACAACGACAAAATCCAGATCCTGAAACAGGCAATCGACTCCCTTAAAACTTTTTACCGGGCGCAAATTAACATACAATTCAAACTCCTGGCGTAACGTTACATTAATGCTGCGAAATCCCTTGCCTACATGTGTTGTTAAGGGCCCTTTCAGGGCAATACCGTTCTTTTTAATTGAGGCAAGAGTATTATCAGGCAGCGGATTACCACACTTTTGCAGCGCTTCTTCACCGGCAATTACTTCATCCCACTCGAATTCAATTTCTGTTGCGTTAAGTATTTCCAGGGTGGCTTCGGTAATCTCCGGACCAACCCCGTCTCCTCTGATTAAAGTTATTGTATACATACGACCCCTCCCAGATGATTATATTTGCTGGCAATTACACCTGTCAAGAAAGCTGGTAACTATTGGATTACCGGCAAAATAATCTGTCCCTCCCTGCAGAAACAGGGAGGGACTTCTTATGCTTCATTCACTTACGCTATATATGTAGATTCTTTTATCACTTTTACTCGGCCGGTGGGTCGGGTATGAAACCTTTCTCCATGGCGAGCTTGGTGTAA
>CAZBKZ010000004.1:0-107643 GCA_964492615.1 uncultured Syntrophomonadaceae bacterium
CTAATATGAATTTTATAATAAAGATCTAAACAGGTCAAGGTTATTTATTTATTTTTAAACTATATGGAGTTGCTCAAGGTTTACAATGGTTCGATCCCCTGCTATATTAAAATTGTTTAAGAAAATCAAAGGAAGTGTTAAATTGTTAGTTGTAATTGGTATTGATGATACAGATAATCTCAACTGGGAAAAGGGTACAGGCAAACTGGTATCAGCCCTGGTTGGGAAGATTGAAAGGATAATTAATTTTCCTCATGACGGAGTGGTCAGGCACCAGTTGTTTGTTCATTCAGATATTCCTTATACCTCGCACAACAGTGCAATGTCTTTCAAGGCTTACGTGGAGGAAGAAAAAGTTGAGTGGCTGGTCGAGTATATCAGCAAATTTTTGAGTTGCAGCTGTGCTCCCGGTTCCGATCCCGGATTTTGCCTCTACAGACCGGGAAGCAGGCAAAATGAAGATAGGTTAATTGAATTTGGCAAACAGGCCAAGCAGCAGGTTCTTTCAAAAGAAGCGGCTTACGGCCTGGCTGATGAGTTGGATGTACATCTTTCCGAACACGGTGGCACTGGCGACGGGGTTATTGGCGCTTTGGCCGGTGTAGGGCTGCGGCTCAGCGGCAGTGATGGGCGTTTCAGGGGCAGGTTTGAATATGGAAATCAAGACGATATCTATACCGTGCAGCATCTTCAGAAAGCGGCATCACTGGACAGGATTCAGAGCATTGACGGAAGAGTATTGGTAAAAGGAGATAAAATCAGGCTTTCCGGTAAAGTTAAAAGTGTTTTGATAGAAAACAGTAAGGTTTTACTGGTTGTCCCCGCTGAAGGTGATCGGGAAAGCAGCGATGTAAACTGGCAAAACTGTTCTATGGCTTACCTGCGCAAACATTACTAGTAATAATTCAGTGCATAGTATTGCAATAAATCAAACCGTTTGCTAAAGTATAATAAATTCAAAAATATAATAATCTGCATTAAATGAGGAGGTGAAATGATGAGCAGTGGAAAAATTTTTATTCGGGAGAGAAGAAAAGTAAAAGAGGGTGAAAAGAAGCCCCGTTTTGCTATAGTTGCTGTAGCCGGCACAGATGTTAAATTTAAAGTTAAGCATATTCGCAAGATGGAAATTGAGCAGATCGCAGCAGCGGTAGGCGCTGAGCTGGTATTTCTTGAAGCCGGTAAACACGATGATGATGACGGTGATGATGACGATGAATAAGGAAGGAGTATCCTGCACCAAATGGCGCTAATCCGTGAAAAAGACAGTAAAAGACTTCATTTAAAGAGTAAACTGATGGGCGAGTCGCTGGTTGGAAAAACTTTTTTGAAAAGTTTGGAATATGGAAACTCATTTAAAGTATTTCCCAATGTAAGTATTCTCAAGGTGGGTGGACAGAGCATAACCGATATAGGTGCTAAAGCGGTTCTTCCGATTATTGAGGAAATTGTGGAAAATGCCAAAAAACATAAAATGATTATCTCAACCGGTGGAGGCACCCGTTCACGCCATGTTTATGCGATTGCCATGGAACTTGGTATGCCAACGGGAATCATTGCCAAACTTGGTCAGAGTGTTTCAGAGCAGAACGCCTTAATGCTTTCCACACTTTTAAGTCCGTATGGCGGAATTAAAATTGGACATGACGATATACCGAAGCTGGGAGCTTATTTTGCCCAGGGATGCATCCCCGTAGTACACGGGATGCCACCGTATGGATACTGGGAGCCTATTCCCACAGAAGGGCGGTTACCTCAGAACCGTACTGATGTAGGGGCTTACCTGCTGGCTGAAGTTATAGGGGCCAAGCAGTGTATCTATGTTAAGGATGTTGATGGCCTTTACACTGACAACCCTAAAGTTAATAATGAGGCGACCCTGATATCCAGGATCGGAGCCCGGGAACTGGTTGAACGTGATCTTGAAGACCTGGTCATTGAGCGGGCTGTTCTTGATTATCTCTCTGCAGCACAGAATGTAAAAGAGGTAAAAATAATTAACGGCCTTATTCCCGGTAGCATCACCAAGGCTCTTGATGGTGATGACGTTGGATCGGTAATTTACCAGGACAGGGTGAAGGCAGAACCGGAACCTTTAACAAGGGAAAAATCTGGATGATTTGCCAGGCATTAGTTTAAAAGCCCGGTTGAGCCGGGCTTTTTCTATGCAACTTACCTGTTCTGGCATATAATAGCTTTGGAGGTGTTCAGGGATGGAAGCAGGAAATGATATGCCCCGGGTTTATAAATTATTGAAAAAGGGAATTGATCAACTTTTAATTGAAGAAAATTTGTTTGACGAAAAAGTAAAGATTACCTGCCGTACCCTAACTCCGGAAGAAGCGCTGGGCAACCCTGAACGTGATGATTTCCCCCTGCAGAAAGGCAGGGAAAAACTCATGCAGGCGGAAATCGGTCAATATGCTGGGCAGGCTTTTACTGACAGGCCGGGCAACTTGTCCGGTACGGTGCAGGAGATTCTTGCTTTACCCCCGGTAAATAATTATAACAGGGCTGCGATTGTGGCAACTTTAAATGCCCTTCTAAGAAAAAGTGGGCGGATCGAAAACTCGGTTCACTGTAAAGACGACGGGCCGCGTTTATGCAGTATCGATTTAACGAGTGAACTGAAACAAAAGTATGGAAGCCCCCGTTTAGTTATGATTGGTTTGCAGCCGGCCATGGCCGAAGCCCTGTCAAGTGAATTTGATATGAAAATAATGGACCTTGATCCTGGTAACGCGAAGAAGATGTTTAATAAAATTCAGGTTGAAACCGCTCCCTATTCCATTGCAGATCTTGAAGCATGGGCTGATTTATTCCTCGTTACCGGCAGCACTGTTGTTAACGGTTCGATTGATAACTTTTTAAATTTAAGAAAACCGGTTCTTTATTTCGGGACAACTATAGCCGGACCGGCTGAAATGCTGGGATTGGAGCGAATTTGCCCCAGGTCAACGTAATCACAGGTAGAAATTAATCAGTATATCGGTAAATGTTTTCTCATTTTATTTCTTACCTGCGAGTGTTTAGTTGTTTTCAGTTTACGGCACTTGATTAATTGTCAACAGTGAAAACCCAGTTGACAGTATAACCGGAGAATGATAGAGTCGGGTCGAAAAACTACATAATCTAAACCTTCGATCTGCTGTTCCTAAAGTTACGCTATGGAACTGTAGACGATAGGGTACAGCCGGAAACAGTTGTGCCTCCCACTATGGAAAGAAGGTTATAAGCCAGTGCTCTTACTGCTCTGCAGCTATACCGCTTTCTTATGGCGGTTTTTTATTATTATTAAGCGGGGTGTAATGCTTGTTCAGTAGCCAATTTTTAGATGAAAATGGTTTTCTTGGATGCCAGGTAACGGGCAGATATCGTAGTAAGCGGAATCAGCTCTATCATCTTACCTTTACGTGCAAAGATTATTCCAAAAAGCAATTTGTATATAAACTCTACAGCTATAGAAACAGGATGGCCGTTGAAGCGGAAATGCTCTTTCAGCTAAGGCAGAGTGTCCTACCTGTACCTGCAATTTACAAAGTTGTGGGAAACGGAATCCTGATGGAGTTTATTAACGGGCCGACTGTTCTCGATTACCTGGAATGGCAGGAGAAAACCCATTTTCAAAGCAAAACCCCTTATCTGGATCCAGCTGTAAAGGCAATAGATCTGGTTATAGAATGGCTTGTTTGCTTTTATGAAACAACCGCGGCAATTTCTGACAGGCAGATGATCCTTGGCAATATTAACCTTCGAAACTTTATAATTAACTGGGATGTTTTTGGTGTTGATTTCGAAGATTGCCGTGAAGGGTGTAGGGAAGAAGATGCCGGCAGGCTTTGTGCTTTTACACTTACGTATAGTAATCCTTACACGCTATGGAAGAAAAGTCTGGTTAAAATTATGATGGAGCGCCTTCTGGAAGAATTAGAGCTAAACCGGGGGCAGCTAATTGATATTTTTTTCAACGAGCTTGAAATGATTAATAAAAGAAGAGGTTTGCGCCTTGGGAGCAGATGGGTGGAAGAAATTATTGGTACTTTTTAATAGATTGTTATACCGGGTCGCTTTAATTTCATTTTAATCTTTGTCATTAAGGGTTGAATCGGTTTGACAAAGATTATGCCGCGTGTTAAAATTTCGTTTAGATTTACTACAACCGCACGAAGAAGGTCCAAAATGCCCCGCATAGCATTGGGCTACCGGCTTCGGCGAGTCCTTACGGGGGGTTTGTTTATGTACGCAATCATTGAAACAGGCGGTAAGCAGTACCGTGCCGAAGAAGGCAAGGTTATCCGTGTTGAAAAGCTGCCGCAGGAAAAAGGCGAAACAATAAAGTTTGAGAAAGTTCTTATGTGTGTTAACGGTGAAGAAACCAGGGTTGGTAAGCCTTACCTGGATGATTGCCGGGTAGAGGGAAAGGTTGTTGGATGCGGACGCGGACGCAAGATAATTGTTTTTAAGTATAAGCCTAAAAAAAATTACCGTCGCAAACAAGGGCATCGCCAGCCTTATACCGATGTATTAATTGGCGCAATAAGTATTTAATCTGAATAATTACAACCATGGTTTAATCGGAAAGAGAGGTGGCATAGATGGCTCATAAAAAAGGAGTCGGAAGTTCACGAAACGGCCGCGACAGCAATGCAAAACGACTGGGCCTTAAGCGTTATGGAGGTCAGCTTGTTAAAGCCGGCAGTATTATAGTCAGGCAGCGTGGAACACGCTTTCACCCTGGCATTAATGTGGGTAAGGGCAGTGACGACACTCTTTTCGCCACTGTTGACGGGCGCGTTACTTTTGAGGTTAACGGCCGCGCAAAAAAACAGGTCTCTGTTTATCCTGACGAAAGTGTAGCAGTTAGTTAGTTTGACCAGGTCCGGGTATTACCCGGACCTTTCTTTTATCTTCCGGTAATCGGCGCTGCAGGTGATCTCTGGCTAATGTTTGTAGATGAATTGGAATTGTCTGTTTGCGGGGGCCGCGGCGGAGACGGTGTGGTTTCATTTCGTCGTGAAAAGTACATAGACAAAGGCGGCCCCGATGGCGGAGATGGCGGAGACGGCGGAAGTGTATACCTGTGGGCCGATTCTTCAAAGCACAGCTTTCTTGATCTGCGTTACAAACACATTTTTAAAGCTTCTAATGGCAGGCCGGGGCAAAGCAAGAACAGGCGTGGGGCAAATGGTGAAGATTTGCATATTCCCGTTCCTCCCGGGACTGTAGTTCGTGATCAAAACAACAATCCTATTGCTGATTTAACAAAGCCGGGGCAAAAAGTTCTTATTGCTGCCGGTGGGCGTGGCGGTAAAGGCAATGCCCGTTTTGCCTCTTCCAGGAGGAGGGTTCCCCGACTGGCAGAAAAAGGGCTGGATGGTGCTGAACGCAAGTTGAAGCTGGAGCTGAAGCTAATTGCCCAGGTCGGTCTCGTTGGCCTGCCCAATGCCGGAAAGTCGACCCTCTTAAGTAAGATTACCGCAGCGAAACCAAAGATAGCCTCTTACCCCTTTACAACTCTCACTCCAAACCTCGGCCTGGTAAAGGTTGGCCTCGAAGGTTCTTTTGTCGTAGCCGATCTGCCCGGGCTAATCGAAGGCGCTCACCATGGAGCCGGCCTGGGGCACAGATTTTTACGCCATGTAGAAAGAAACCTGCTTCTGGTTTACCTGGTAGATCTTTCTCCGCAAGCAGAAATGGAACCACTTCAGGCTTACAGGTTATTGAAAAATGAGTTGTCTGCTTTCAGTGAAAAGCTCGGAAACTACCCCGGGATCATTGTCGGTAACAAGATTGACCTGCCGGAAGCAGCAGAAAGGTTCCACGAACTTAAAATAAGTCTGGCAGAAGAGGGAGAGAAAGACCAGGAGTTGTTATCTGTTTCCGCTGTAACAGGAGAAGGTATTAAACCGCTGGTTAATTATTTATTTAACAGGGTTAATGAACTTTCTGAAGGAAAAAGTGAAGCCGATGAGGAAGAAACTATAATAATGCCGAAAATTGATCAGAAGCCGCTTACCATAGAAAAAAAGGACGGTATTTACATCATAAGCGGCACGGCGATTGAAAAAGCTGCGGCCCGGACAGATTTTAATAACGAGGAAGCACTGCTGAGATTTCAGAAATACACCCGCCGCAGCGGTGTCGATAAAGAATTGCGCAAAGCGGGTGTGACAGAAGGAGATACAGTGCGTATAGGCGAAGAAGAATTTATTTATTACGAATAATCGGTGGAACAGGCAACCCTGTTTATAAATGATGCGGTCAGGCAAAAGGAGTCTATTAAATTTGTTTTTCGAAACAGTACACAACAGAACCGGTAACTTAAAAATTGGCCTGATGGGTGGAACCTTCGATCCAATCCATGTTGGCCACCTGGTTACTGCCGAAGAAGCAAGACAGCAGTTCGACCTGACCAATGTTATTTTTGTGCCTACAGGAATGCCTCCACATAAAAACAACTCAATGATTTCGCTCCCTGAGCATCGTTACCTTATGACAACCCTGGCCGTTATGTCTAACCCGTCATTTTTCGTATCTAGAATCGAAATAGATCAAAAAGAACCGGCTTTTACTATTGATACGGTTAAACATTTCAGTTCCTGGAGGAACCCTGAACCAGAAATATTCTTTATTACCGGGGCTGACGCCATACTGGAAATATTCACCTGGAAAGAATACGAAGAGCTGTTAAGCCTCTGTACTTTTATAGCAGTCTCCCGTCCCGGCTACTCACTGGATCACTTTCATGAAACCCTGGACAGAACCTGCCCCGAGATGAAACAGAAAGTGCATCTTTTGGAGATACCTGCCCTGGCAGTTTCTTCAACATTTATCAGGGAACGGGTTGCCCTGGGAAAAACTATTAAATACTTAACCCCTGAGCCGGTGGAACAGTATATAAAAAAGCACGAATTATACAAGGTTTCAAAGTAAAGCGTTATGCTTTACACATTGCAGAAGGTTACAATAATTGCGGAGGTGTTTTGTAAATGGCAAAAACATTGTATGTAGGGAATATTCCCTGGAGCACTAAGGAACCCGATTTGGAACAGTTTTTCTCTCAATACGGGGAAGTGCTTGAATGCCGCATTATTACGGAACGGGCAACCGGACGTTCCCGCGGCTACGGTTTTGTTGAGGTTAATGACGACTGCCTGGATGATATTCTGGAAAAAACCAACGGTGTCGAGCTGGAAGGGCGTAAACTGGTTGTTAACGAAGCAAAACCGCGCGAGCAATAAGGCCCGGTTTGATTATTATAAGTGAGCAGTGCCTGAAACAGTTTTTCAACCGGCTGGCAGGCGGATTGGAGGAGAGACCGGAGCCGCTTTATGAAAGCCGAAATGATTCAACAGCTGATGCAGGAAATGCTTGGCCACAAACTTTACCGGCATTCTCTTGCTGTTGCCGAAGAAGCAGTGTCGCTGGCTTGCCGTTATGGAGCTGATCAAAATAAAGCTTTTACAGCCGGTATGGTTCATGACTATGCTAAACGTTACAGCAGCGATCTACAGGTTACAAAAGCTGAGCAATACGGGATCAGGCTTGATCGGATTACCGGGCTTGAAAGAAAACTGCTTCATGCCCCGGTCGGAGCATATCTCATAAAAGAAGAGTTGGGTATAACAGACCGGGAAATAATCAGCGCCGTTGCTTACCATACAACCGGTAGTCCAGGTATGAAGCTTCTGGAAAAGATTATTTACCTGGCTGATTATATAGAGCCCGGGCGCTCGTTTAAGGGAGTGGGGGAGATCAGGAAGGCTTCACACTGCAACCTTGACCAGGCTCTTTTGCTTGCCGTTGAAAATGCAATTAAGTCTGTTCTGGATCGAAATTTGCTTCTCCATCCACGCTCAGTTGCTTTTCGCAATGAACTGGTGGAGAAGCTTACAGGCAGTTAATACAGCCTGCAGGGAGGTGTTGTTATTTGGCGCAGTTAACGGCCGGTTCTTCCAGGAAGCTGGCCCTCTATGCCACGGAGCTGGCATCTGACAAAAAAGGCAGTGATTTGTGCCTGCTTGAAGTAGGCCGGGTATCAATTGTTGCTGATTATTTCTTACTGATAACTGGTAATACGGCAGTCCAGGTCAGGACAATTTGTGACTACCTGATAGAAAGCATGAAAAAACAGGGGCACAGTCCTTTGCGAATTGAAGGATACAGGGAAGCCTGGTGGGTTGTAATCGATTTTGGTTTGATTGTTGTGCACATTTTTCAACCCGAAGCACGTGTTTTTTATGACCTTGAAAGGCTTTGGAGTGAAGCCCCGCAGGTAATTCTGGAAACTCCTGATCAGTAAAATAACCTAGCTGACCGGCAACCTGTTGATGGTGGTGATAATCAATTGATCTCAGAAAAAGATCTGCGCCGGGAATCTCGTGAAGGAGTTAATCCCGGTGGAGAAAAATACAACTACCTGAGCGTTGAAGCGGTTGGAACGCTTTCGGATCATACTGGTGAAGAAAGGCGTTCTGTTGAACTGGCTGCCCTTAAGGCAGGTATTATTCCCGAAAGATACCAGCGCAGTATAGGCACTGTTGGTATTAACGGACAGATTAAGCTACTTGAAGCCAGGGTGGGCGTAGCAGGTTGTGGCGGGCTCGGTGGTATTACCCTGGAAATGCTGGCCCGGATGGGTGTGGGGACACTGGTTGCTGTCGATGATGACACTTTTGCCGATAGCAATCTTAACCGCCAGCTACTGGCCCTGGAAGAAAACCTGGGTCGGCCAAAAGTGGAAGCTGCTGCATCGAGGATAAAAATGGTCAATAGTGCAGTTAACCTGGTAACCTACCACTGCAGAGGCGATCGTACAAATTTGCCTGAAATATTTGCCGGCTGTAACCTGGTCATTGACTGTCTTGATAACCTTCACTCAAGATTTGATCTCGAAAAAGCCTGCATAAAACTAAATGTGCCGCTGGTCCATGGTGCCATTGCCGGTTTTCTTGGCCAGGTGGCAGTAATCAGGCCTGATAAACCCCTGCTGGCTTCAATATACGGGTCAGAATCCGATCGCAGCAGTGACAGGGGTGTGGAAAGAGAACTGGGTAATCCTGCGACAACACCCTCCATGATCGCTTCGTGGCAGGTTATTGAAGCGGTTAAATACCTTGCCAGGCTTGACGGAGTGCTTCCTTCCGGAAAAATGTTAATCATCGATATGTATTCTGGGGAATCTTACCAGCTGGAGCTGTCAGGGTAATAATTCCAGGAAATCGATTTGTCGTGAACTGCATGGATCACCATGCGATGCTGGAAAGGGTCGGTTGTCACTTGGCTATTGACAACAAAGACAGCCCTGCATATAATGTTATGTGTAATTGAGCTGCTATATAAAATTTGATGATGGGAAGCAGTAAGCAGGGATGCTTAAACAGAGAGCCGGGATTGCTGGAAACCGGCAGGCTTAACTTCTGAACTCGTCCCGGAGAAGCGGTGGTAAAAAACCTCCGCCGTATGCCGGCGATAACGGCTGAAAGCGGGTAACAAAACGGGGGGCTGTGGCGCAGTGGGAGCGCGCTTCCTTGGCATGGAAGAGGTCGCGGGTTCAACTCCCGCCAGCTCCACCAAAACTTTGTTTCACCAATAAGGGTGGTACCGCGGGTAAAAATCCGTCCCTTGACCGGGCGGGTTTTTTTATTGCAGAATTTTGAAGACGGAGGTTATCAGGTTGAGCAGTTATGATCCAGCTGTAATAGAAAAAAAATGGCAGAAAAAATGGGCTGCCGATGATTCATTTAAATCAGAAATCGATAGTCAGAAAACCAAGTATTATGTTCTTGAAATGTTCCCCTATCCCTCGGGTAAGCTGCACATGGGGCACATGCGCGTTTACTCGATCGGCGATGTGCTGGCCAGGTTTTTACGTATGCGCGGCTTCAACGTTATTCACCCCATGGGTTGGGATGCCTTTGGATTGCCTGCAGAAAATGCAGCGATCGACAACAGGGTTAATCCTGCCGAATGGACTGCCAAAAATATCAGTCACATGAAAGATCAGCAAAACCGCCTCGGGGTAAGTTATGACTGGAAACGCGAAGTAAACACTTCTGCCCCTGATTATTACCGCTGGTCACAGTGGTTATTCCTGCTGATGCATGAACGAGGATTGGCTTATAAGAAAAAAGCCAGCGTTAACTGGTGTGAAACCTGTGAAACAGTGCTGGCCAACGAACAGGTGGAACAGGGGCTCTGCTGGCGCTGCTCTTCCCCGGTTGAAACCCGCGACCTGAAGCAGTGGTTCCTGCGGATTACCGATTATGGCGAGCGCCTGCTCCAGGACCTTGAGCGGTTGGAAGATTGGCCTGAACGGGTTAAAATAATGCAGAAAAACTGGATTGGCAGAAGTGAAGGTGCAGAAATATCTTTTAAGGTAAAGGAACTGGCCGGCGAGGAGATTCGCACTTTTACTACCCGTCCGGATACTTTGTTCGGAGTAACATCAATGGTTCTTGCTCCCGAACATCCCATGGTCAAAAAACTGGTTGAGGGAACAGACCGTGAAAAAGAGATTCTTGATTTTGCAGCTAAGGTCAGGAAAGAAAGCGAGATAGAGAGAACCTCTGAAGATGCACCAAAGATCGGCCTTTTAACAGGCAGGCATGTTATTAACCCGGTAAACGGAGAAGAGGTTCCTGTGCTTGTCGGCAACTATGTTCTAATCGGTTATGGAACCGGGGCGGTAATGGGAGTTCCCGCCCATGACCAGCGCGATTTTGAATTCGCCCGTAAGCACAACCTGCCGGTCAGGGTTGTTATTCAGCCTGAGGGTGAACAGCTTGATGCAGACAAAATGACCATGGCTTACCCGGGAGAAGGGAAGATGGTCAATTCAGAACAGTTTAACGGGATGGATAACGAGGAAGGTATGAAAGCGGTAACTGACTTTCTTGAAGAGAAAGGCTTTGGAAGCTTCAAAGTAACCTATCGTCTGCGTGATTGGCTTATTTCACGGCAGCGCTACTGGGGGGCGCCTATTCCAATTATTAATTGCGAAAAGTGCGGTGCCGTCCCTGTGCCCCTGGAAGATCTTCCCGTCATGCTGCCTGATAAAGTTGAGCTGTCGGGGAACAGGGTTCCTCCTCTTTCTCACTACGAAGACTTCATCAATACAACCTGCCCGCTATGTGGCGGGGCAGCCAGGCGTGAAACAGATACCATGGACACATTTATCTGCTCATCATGGTATTTTCTGCGTTATACAAGCCCCGGTGCAGACCAGGCTCCCTTTCATCCCGAAGATGCAGATTACTGGATGCCTGTTGATCAATATATCGGGGGCATTGAACATGCGGTTTTGCACCTGCTTTATGCCCGCTTTTTTACAAAAGTGCTATTTGATGCCGAAATGGTTAAATGCGAAGAGCCTTTCAGCAGGCTTCTGGCCCAGGGTATGGTCTACAAGGATGGGGCCAAGATGTCAAAATCAAAAGGCAATGTTGTTACACCTGATGAAATTGTAAAAAAATATGGAGCAGATACGGGGCGTATCTTTATCCTTTTTGCCGCCCCTCCGGAAAAAGATTTAGACTGGAATGACCAGGGTGTGGAGGGAGCTCATCGTTTTCTGCGCCGGATCTGGAAGATGGTTGAAGAATGCAAAGACCAGTTTGCCTGCGGAGGCGGTTCTGCAGATATTGGTGAGGCAGAAAATGAACTTGAACGGGCCCTTCATGGGACGATAAAAAAAGTAACTTATGATATTCAGGAGCGTTTTAATTTTAATACCGCGATCAGTTCAATTATGGAACTGGTTAATGCAGTCTACGCATACCGCCTTAACGTTGAAAGTTCAAAACAGAATCATCAATTGCTCCGGGATACCCTAAATAAAACTATTTTACTTTTAGCGCCTTTTGCTCCTCACCTGGCGGAAGAAGCCTGGATGATTCAGGGCCACAATGACAGCGTGCACAGCCAGGCCTGGCCGGAATTCAATCCGGATAAACTAATTGTTGAAGAAGTAGAAGTGGTCGTCCAGATTAATGGTAAGGTACGCGGAAGGGTTGTAGTGCCGGCTGATTGTTCTGATGATTACTTAATCAGTGCTGCCCGCAGCGCCGACAGGGTAGGCGAACTGCTTAAAGGTAAACAAATTGTAAAGGTTATTACCGTGCCTGGCCGGCTTGTTAATATTGTCGTTCGCTAACCGGGGGCATTGACTTGAGTTTATTAAAAGAAGGACATGAACTGCAGTCTTTACTGGTTGAAGCAGTACGGGAACACAATGTGCTGCCCCTGACCGGGATCTGTAACCTGTCCTGTATTTTTTGCAGCCACAAGCATAATCCTCCCCAAACCAGGGCTTACAGTTTTCTACCGCTTCCCGGAAATGTATGGTCTGATTTAGTGCAATACCTGGATCCCGGCAGAAAGATCATCATTGGTGAATCGGCAACCAGGTTACGCGAGGGGGAGCCGTTTACTCACCCCGCGATCCTTGATATTATTAAAAAGATTCGCCTTTTGTATCCCTCAACCCCAATTCAGGTTACCACTAACGCATCGCTCCTCACAGAAAAAATTGTCGATTTCCTGGTCGACCAGCAACCCCTGGAGCTGGTGCTTTCTCTCAACAGCGCCTCTGTAAAGGGCCGTGCTCTTTTAATGAATGATCATGAACCACACAATGCTCTTGCTGCGCCGGAACTTTTACACCGCTCCAGGTTGCCCTTTCACGGCAGTCTTGTTGCCCTTCCTCACCTGGTTGGTTATGAAGACCTGCGGCAGACAATTTTTATTCTTGATCAGGCCGGCGCAGATACCATACGTATTCTGAAACCCGGTTATACTGCGTTAAGCGCTTCTGAAGCAATCCCGCCCCCGGGAACAGAGCAGGAGCTTGAAAGTTTTGCTGCCGGGCTGGAAAATAGTCTGCAGGCAGTTCTGTTGCCTGAGCCGCCGGCAGTTGATAACCTTGAACCTGTAATAAAGGGAGTAATTTACAATAGCAAGGCTTACAAAGCAGGAATAATGAGAGGAGACCTTATTGAGCAGGTAGATGACCGGAAACCAGGAAGCAGGGTTGATGCTTTTCATATTATTGATAATAAAGAAAATCCCGGCTTGGGCATTTTGCGCAACGGGCAGTTCTGCAGAATAAACCTTAATAAAAAAGTGGGTGAAGTATCAGGCCTGGTTTTTGATTATGATCTTGATCCTCTCCAGGTTGAAGCAGTCAGCAGGCAGCAAGTGGCAGGAGAGAAGACCTTGATGCTTGTATCTGACCCTTCATTGGTCCGCTGGAGAACAGCCCTGGAGAAATATGGCCTAACCGGGATAAACCTGAAAACTGTCCGGTCAAAATTCTTCGGTGGCTCAATCAACTGTGCCGGGCTGCTAACGGCAGGTGATTTCAGGGCAGCTGTTAAACAGAATGCCGACCTGAAGTTTTACAAAAAAATAATAATCCCCGCCGCTGCATTTAATTCGGCCGGTTACGACCTAAGCGGCAAGCACTTCAAGACCCTGGAAGACCTGAGAATTCCCTTTTCTCTTGCCTGATTTTTGCTTTCATTTAAACCGAACCTGCTTGACAGTTAAATATTCAAATTATATAATATATTACAGAGTTTAAAATAATACCTATAATCACCAAGACAATTTCAGGTTATTCCTATCAATAATTGCTGCAGATTTGCAGAAAAGGCCGGATAAAAAGATTTCCGGCTTTTAATATCTTACAAGGAGGATAAAAAATGGCTAAAAAAGAACATGAGAAAGATTTAGGAATTGAAGAAGCCGTCATCAAATCAGATCAGGATCAAGAAGGAGACAGCATCAGGATCTCGTCGGAAGTAATTGCTATTATTGCCGGTATTGTTTCGAGCGATATTCACGGTATTGCCGGAATGAGCGGCGGTCTGGTTGGCGGAATTGCCGAGAAACTTGGGAAAAAAGATTTAACCAAGGGCATTAAGGTTACTGTGGATGGCGACAGCGTTACCATTGATATGAGTGTTATTGCCGAATATGGTGTTCCTATTGTTGAGTCAACCGATAAACTGAAAAAAGCAATCAGGGGCAATGTGGAGAAAACAACCGGTTTGAAAGTAAAGGCAATTAATATTAATGTGCTTGGAATAAACATCCCGGAAGATGAAGAAGAAGCTGCAGAAGTGGAGAAGAAGGAGAATAAAGAGAATAAAGAGAATAAAGAACCTGGCCTGTAAGAGTCAGCATTCCGGTTATTGTTAAAAAACATTGTAATCAAACAGGCGTCCTTTTTAGGGCGCTTTTTTATTCCCGGCAGGAAAAGGAAAAAGTTGCTGGCGGGGAGAATAAGAATTTTGTTGTCTATTTCCCAATCCTTTTATTAAAATCGCATAACCAGGCTCTCTCTGTCAATTAAACGAAGCTAATACATACCAGTACAAAAACCAGGGGTGATGCGTTAATGTTTGAAACACTTAAAGAAAAAATAGGCAATGGCGAAAAAATAGTAATCATTTTACTGGCATTACTCTTGATCGGTGCAGCAGTATGGCGCGGGGCCGGGCAGAACAGAACAGCGCCCGAGTTGGTTAAGTCCGGTTTTGAGGAGCCGCTTAATCCTGTCCTGGAATCTGTTGAAATAACCGTTCACCTTATCGGGGCTGTCAATAAACCCGGCATTTACCATCTACCCGAAGGTTCAAGAGTTTACGAACTGCTTGAGCTAGCCGGGGGGGTAAGCCCGGAAGCCGATCAGCAAGCTATAAACCAGGCCAGGCCTCTATTTGACGGTGAGCAGATTTATATTGCCGGTGCAGAAACCGGGGCTGCGCCGGGTGAGAGAGTAACCATTGTTGAGAATTCATCCGTTAAAATAAATATTAATACGGCCGGAACTGCAGAATTAACTACCCTGCCAGGAATTGGTGATGTCCGGGCAGGGCAGATCGTTGCCTACCGTGAAAAAAACGGATACTTTAAAGACCCCAGGGAATTAATGGATGTCAGCGGTATCGGCGAAAAAACTTATGAAAATATCGCCGACCTGATAACTGTTTATTAGAAAGGCAACAGCTCCGATTCTCTACTGCCAGGCTTCCAGGTATTCCTGCTGGCTGTCAGTCAGGCTGTCGATCGAAATTCCCATTGCTTCAAGCTTCATGGCCGCAGTTTTGCGATCATATTCTGCCGGAAGAGCTATTACATCAGCGGCAAGATTTTTGCCTTCCCGGAGCAGGTATTGCATAGCTCCAAACTGAAGGGCAAATGAAAGATCCATTATTTCTGCCGGGTGACCGTCACCGGCTGCCAGGTTAACCAGCCGTCCTTCACCGAGCAGGTATACACATTTTCCATTTTTCAGCTTATATTCATCAATGTTATCTCGCGGCCGGCCAACAAGGGTACCCAGTTCACCCAGCGCTTTTTTATCAATTTCTACGTCAAAATGGCCGGCGTTGCTTAAAATAGCCCCATCTTTAAGCAGGGGGATATGCCCGGCGGCAACCACCTCGCGGCAGCCGGTGGTTGTAACAAAAATATCTCCGATCTGTGCCGCATCTTTCATCGGCATAACCCTGAACCCCTCCACAGCTGCTTCTAGGGCATGAATTGGATCAACCTCGGTTATAATTACATTAGCGCCGAGGCCGGCAGCACGCATGGCTACACCTCTTCCACACCAGCCGAACCCTGAGACTACAACATTTTTACCGGATATTAGCAGGTTGGTTGTGCGCATGATCCCATCCCATACTGATTGTCCTGTTCCGTAACGGTTATCGAACAAGTACTTGCACAGGGCATCATTGACAGCAATTACCGGGAAGGCCAGTTTGCCTTCAGCAGCCATAGCCCTCAGCCGGATCAGACCAGTAGTTGTTTCTTCCGCTCCGCCAATCACCCTCTCCAGCAGGTCCGGTCTGTCGCGGTGCAGCATGGTAATCAGGTCGCCACCGTCATCAATGATCAGCTGGGGTCCACTGTCGACAACGCTGCGAATATGCGCTGTATATTCCTCACCGCTAGCGCCATGCCAACCATGAACCTCAATTCCATCCTCTACCAGTGCTGCAGCTATTGCATCCTGGGTTGAAAGAGGGTTACTCCCGGTAATTACCACTTCGGCACCGCATTCCTTAAATGATTTGGCCATGTAAGCAGATTTTGCTTCAAGGTGAATACAGACAGCCATCTTGATTCCCTTAAAAGGTTTTTCAGCGCTGTACTGTTCAATCAGGCTGTTTAAAACAGGCATATGCCTGCTGACCCATTTAATTCGCCTGTGCCCTTCAGGGGCCAGTTTTTGGTTTCTAATGTTGCTCATCTTTTATCCTTCCTTTCCAGTTCAGTCAATGGCTTATTAAGTATCATAACACGATAAGCGGGTTATTTTTAAGTACCTTTCGCAATAATTGGCTGTAAATCCTTTTAATGTGGCTTTAATCCCGGAAGGATTTTTTCGGTCAATGGAGAACTAATATAATAATTTCCAATGTCGGGTGGTGATATTTTATTGCCTGCTTGACAAGAAAGATACCTTAAAGTAGTGTACAAAAGGTTTAAGAAAAAAGAGGAGGTTTTACCGTGAAAAAATGGTTAGCTTTGTTCGTGGTAGTATGTCTCGTTTTTGCCGTAATCGGTTGTGGTGGGACAGATACTCCCCCGCCTGCTGCCGATGAAGACAATGGTGAAGAAGGTGAGGCTCCCCCTGCCGGTGATATGAAGGTCGGTATGGTTACTGACGCCGGCACTATCGATGATAAGTCTTTTAATCAGGGCACCTGGGAAGGCATTCAGATTGCAGCCGGAACATTTAACCTGGAAACCAGGTATCTGCAACCAGGAGGAACTACAGAGGCAGATTATATTACCGAGATTGGCAACCTGGTTGATGCCGGTTTTATGTTTATTGTCTGCCCCGGTTTCAAATTTGAAACAGCGATCTACGATGTCCAGGATCGTTACCCGGATGCCAAGTTTGTCCTGATTGACGGTTATCCCCATGCCGGTGACTGGGATCCTGTAGTTAAGGATAACGTTGTATCTATTTTCTTTGCCGAACATGAATCGGGATTCCTGGCTGGTGTGGCTACGGCTCTTCAACTTGGTGAGGGCGAAGTAGGTTTCATAGGCGGAATGGAAATACCTGCTGTCCAGCGCTTTAACTGGGGATTCCAGCAGGGTATTCTATATGCCAATGAAAACTATGATACCAACATTGAAATGAATGCAGAAAACTTTGTATACCAGGGCACCTTTGATGATGTTGCTGCCGGCCAGGTTCTGGCAGCTGCTATGTATGACAAAGGTGTGGATGCTATTTTTGCCGCTGCCGGCGGAGTTGGCATAGGCGCAATTAATGAAGCTAAAACCCGCGCTTCAGCTGGTGAAGATGTCTGGGTTATCGGTGTCGATGTTGATCAGTATGCAGAAGGTATCTATGATGGCACCAACTCAATCATTCTTACTTCGGCAATGAAGTATATCGACAGAGCAGCATACGATATGATTGAGGCCGAGCTTAACGGCGAGTTTCCCGGAGGACAGATCCTGAACCTTGATGCAAACAACTTTGGAATCGGGATTCCCCAGGAAAACCCCAACCTTGACGATGAGGTTGAAGGAATTGTTGCTGAAGTATTTGCAGCCCTGCAGAGCGGCGACATTATAGTATCCGACGTCAAGGGAGATCTTTTCGATTAATGTAAAATTAATTGAAGCGAAAAAGGGCGGTTAACCCGCCCTTTTTTTCTAATACAGGGGAGTTGATGCGTTTGAGCCACATTATCGAGATGGAGGATATTCGCAAGGAATTTCCCGGTGTGGTGGCCTGCGATGATATAACCTTCAAGGTTAAAAAGGGAGAAATTCACGCCCTGTTGGGAGAAAACGGGGCAGGAAAATCAACCCTGATGAATATTTTATTTGGCCTCTACCAGCCCGATTCAGGTTCCATCAGCTTAAGGGGTGAGAAAGTTAACGTAGCCAACCCAAATATAGCCAACGACCTCGGTATCGGCATGGTGCACCAACATTTCAAGCTTGTTCACAATTTTACTGTTACAGAAAATATTATTCTGGGAATCGAGCCGACAAAAGCGCTGGTGATTGATACCCGCAGCGCTTCTGCAAGAATCAGGGAGCTGTCCAAACGCTATGGGCTCAATGTTGATCCGGATGCAATTATCTCCGAAGTTTCAGTTGGCATGCAGCAGCGTGTTGAAATCTTGAAAATGCTCTACCGTGATGCCGAGATATTAATTTTCGACGAACCTACCGCGGTGCTGACTCCCCAGGAAGTGCAGGAACTGACCAAGATTATGCACGGCCTGATTGAAGAAGGCAAAACGATCATTTTAATTACCCACAAACTGCGTGAAATTATGAATATTGCCGACCGCTGTACTGTTATACGCTGGGGGAAAGTAGTTGGCACTGTCAATGTTTCCGACACCTCGGAGGAGAAACTGGCCGAAATGATGGTTGGCCGTAAAGTTTTGTTCGAACTGCAGAAAGAAAAGGCCAACCCCAGCAGTGAAATTCTGACCATTGAGAACCTCACGGTCGCCGGCAGCGACGGCAAGCACGGTATAAAAAACTTTTCACTTGGCGTACGTTGTGGTGAAATTGTTGGTCTGGCCGGGGTTGATGGAAACGGGCAGACTGAACTTGTTGAAACTATCATCGGACTGCGCCGGGCTGATTCAGGCACGATTAAACTTCACGGTCAGGATATCTGTGCCCTGCCCATTCGCAGGCGCATTGAAACCGGAATGGCCCATATCCCCGACGACAGGCACAAACACGGCCTGGTTCTCGATTACACAGTGCAGGAAAACCTGATTCTAAAGAATTATTACCGTCCTCCTTATTCCCAAAAAGGTATAATTAACTGGGATTATGTTTACGACCACGCAGAGAGAATTATTAAAGATTTTGACGTTCGCTCCGGACAGGGGGCAGAGGCATCAGCCCGTTCTCTGTCGGGAGGTAACCAGCAAAAGGCCATCGTGGGACGGGAAATAGACGGTAACCCGGAACTGCTTATAGCGGTGCAGCCTACCCGGGGGCTTGATGTCGGGGCCATTGAATACATCCACCGGCGCCTGGTTGAGCAGCGTGACCAGGGTAAAGCAGTATTCCTTATATCACTGGAACTGGATGAAATTCTTGATCTCTCCGACCGTATTGCCGTAATTTACAACGGTGAACTGGTCGGGATTCTGGATGCAGCGCAGACTGATGAAAATGAGATTGGTCTGATGATGGCAGGCGGAAAGAGAGGTGTAGCTGTTTGAAAACAAAAGTCAGGGTCAGAAAAGATTTCTTCATGTCACTCTTTGCTGTTTTACTTGGCCTGGTGGCTGGTGCAGGTTTAATGATCGCTACTGGAAACAACCCTTTTGAAGGGTTTTTTTATCTTTTCCGGGGTGGGATAATGAATATTGAACGGATTGGCAATACCCTGGCAACAGCCACACCGCTCATCTTTGCCGGTCTTTCTGTAGCGTTTGCTTTTAGAACGGGGTTGTTTAATATTGGTGGAGCCGGCCAGATGCTGATTGGCGGCTTATGCGCTACAGCGATCGGTCTGACCTTTGCCTGGCCGAAACCGCTGCTGCTAACTGCAATTATTCTTGCCTCTTTACTAGGTGGTGCGCTCTGGGCGGCGCTTCCCGGTTTTCTCAAGGCCCGTTTCAACGTCCATGAGGTTGTCGCTACGATTATGATGAACTGGATTGCCTACTGGGCTGTATTTTATATTGTACCGTGGTATTTTAAGGGTCCGTTTCTTGAAACTGAATCACAGCGAATACCCGAAGCGGCTTCTTTAAAGGTTCCCTGGCTCACATCGCTCTTCAGCGGGTCTTATATTAACCTGGGTATAGTGCTGGCAGTAATATTTGTTATTATCTCTGCATTTATCCTGGAAAGGACCACCCTCGGTTATGAATTGAAGGCGGTGGGTTATAACCGTGATGCAGCCCGGGCAGCAGGGATAAACGTTAATCGCAATATAATGCTCTCCATGGCTATTGCCGGGGCACTGGCCGGCCTGGGCGGAGCAACTTTTTATGTTGGTTTTGCCTCGAATATGCAGATTGGTGTTTTACCGGCCCAGGGCTTTGATGGTATAGCAGTGGCGCTGCTTGGCGCCAATTCCCCCTGGGGAGTGTTTGCGGCAGCCCTTTTCTTCGGCCTGCTGCATACCGGAAAAGGCTTCATGAATGCCATGACTGCCATACCACCTGAAATTGCCGATACTATTATAGCCACCATCATCTATTTTGCAGCAACCAGCGTTTTAATTGAAAGAAACTGGGATAAACTGAAAAAGATAAAACCGGGAGCTTTTTTACGGAAAGGCAAAGTTGAAAAAATTGAAGCAGATGCAGGGGGTGAGAAGTAATGATCGACCTGATTTATCAGATATTCCCCTATGCTATCGCTTTTACCATTCCCCTTTTGATTACTTCTCTCGGCGGACTTTTCTCTGAACGCAGCGGTGTGGTCAATATCGGTCTTGAAGGGCTGATGCTGATGGGGATGTTTGTAGGCGCTTATACAATATCCCAGGTGGAAGCTGCTTCTCCCGGAGTGGCAGTTTGGTACGGCTTGCTTGCCGCTGCTGTATTTGGCGCTCTCTTTGCCGTGCTGCATGCTTTTGCCTGTGTAACCTTAAATGCCGACCAGGTAATCAGCGGAATTGCTATTAACATGATTGCCAGCGCGGTTACCGTATACCTGGCCCGTTTTTTTACGGGCAGCGGCAATGTCCAGATTATTCGCGGCATGAGCAGGTTAACCATACCGGTTCTCTCTGATATTCCCGTGCTGGGCAGACTCTTTTTTACCCATACCTATGCAACAACCTGGTTGGTTCTCCTGATCCTGGCTGTATCTACTTTCGTGCTCTTTAAAACCCGCTTTGGCCTGCGCTTAAGGGCCTGCGGGGAGCATCCCCATGCAGCAGATTCGGCCGGTGTAAATGTATACCTGATGCGTTACCTGGCCGTTATTATCTCGGGGGGCTGTGCCGGGCTTGGTGGGGCAATTTTTATCGTTACTCTTTCCGGAGAGTATAACGGAACCGCCGCTGGTCTCGGTTTCCTGGCCCTGGCAGCGTTGATTTTCGGACAGTGGAAGCCCTGGGGTATCCTCGCTGCTACTTTTTTCTTTGGTTTTGCCAGCACAATAGCCAATGTATCTCAGGTAATTCCTGTGCTGGCCCAGATTCCGGGTATCTATTTGAAGGCATTTCCTTACGTGGTAACCCTGATTGCCCTTGTTCTGTCATCCAAATCATCGCAGGCGCCGAAAGCGGCGGGAGAACCATATGACAAAGGCAAACGTTAAAAAAAGCAACCGGGTGGTGTTCACTTGCGGGTTTATGATCTAATCCTAAAAAAACGTAATGGCCATGTATTGTCAGCACACGAAATTGATCACCTGATCAACGGCTATGTGGAGGGCACTATCCCCGATTACCAGATTTCTGCCCTGGCGATGGCCATCTATTTCAGGGGCATGAATGAAAAAGAAACGCTTAACCTGACCAAAGCTATGATCAATTCAGGTGAAACTATTTCGCTCGATGCTATTCCGGGGATCAAGGTTGACAAACACAGCACCGGAGGGGTGGGTGATACTACTACCCTGGTTCTTGCTCCCCTTGTTGCAGCGGCCGGAGCGCCGGTAGCCAAACTTTCGGGGCGCGGCCTGGGGCACACGGGAGGCACCCTTGACAAACTCGAATCGATACCGGGGTTCAGCAGCGATATGACTGTTCCCGAGTTGATCAGCGCAGTTAAAGATATTGGTGTCGCCGTTGCCGGTCAAACCGCAAATCTTGTCCCTGCCGATAAACTCCTTTATGCCCTGCGCGATGTTACCGCTACTGTAGACAGTATGCCGCTGATCGCTGCCAGCGTGATGAGCAAAAAGCTGGCAGCAGGTGCAGATGCCCTGGTATTAGATGTAAAAGCAGGTGACGGAGCTTTTCTTAAAAAGCAAGAAGATGCTTTTGAACTGGCCCGGACCATGGTCTCAATTGGCCAGGGTGCTTCTAAAAAAACCGTGGCGGTTGTTACAAATATGGATCAACCCCTGGGCAGGGCTGTTGGTAATGCTTTGGAAATTGAAGAAGCTGTTCAAACCCTGCTTGGTGAAGGTCCGGAAGATCTGCTCGAGTTATGCCTTGTTTTAGGCAGCTGGATGCTGACCCTGGCCGGAGTAAGTGCCGACCCCGAAAAAGGCCGGGCACTGCTCCTGGAAACTATCAGAACCGGATCTGCAGCCGGGAAATTTAAAGAGCTTATAAAGAACCAGCACGGTGATAGCAACATAGTTGATGACCTGACTTTGCTGCCCAGGGTAAATAATAAAGTTAATGTTAAATCCACCCGGGCAGGCTTTGTTAAACGGATCAAAGCCGAAACAATCGGTCTGGCAGCAATGACTCTTGGAGCCGGTCGTGAAAAGAAAGATTCACTGATTGACCCTGCTGTCGGGCTTGTTATTGAGAAAAAGATTGGCGACAAGGTCATAAGCGGCGAACCCTTGGTAGTTATCCACGCCGCGGATAATGCCTCCCCTGAACTGGTGGAGACCGTGGAAGAGATGATTTTATCTGCTTACGAGTTTCACGATAAGCCGGTAGACAGGCCGGAACTGATTCTTGGGGTAGTTGAATAAATGTCGGAAAGGATGATAAAAATGCCCGAATCGTTGGCCGCTTATATCGACCATACCCTGTTAAAGCCTGATGCATCGGAAGAAGAGATAAAGGCTCTGTGCAAGGAGGCACTTAAATACGGGTTTTATTCTGTTTGTATTAACTCATCATACGTTCAAACCGCTAACAAAGAACTTGAAGGAAGCGGGGTAAAAGTATGCTCGGTTATTGGTTTCCCTCTCGGGGCTTCAACCACCGCCGCCAAAGCGTTTGAGGCTGGTGAGGCGGTTAAGAACGGCGCTGATGAAGTTGATATGGTGATACATATCGGGGCTTTGATCAGTAACGATCGGGATTACGTTATTAAAGATATCGCTGACGTAGTGCAGGCAGCGGCAGGTGCACCGGTGAAGGTTATAATCGAAGCCGGGCTGCTTGATGACGAACGGAAACGCCTGGCCTGTGAACTGGCCTGTGAGGGAGGAGCCGCCTTTGTAAAAACTTCAACCGGCTTCGGGCATGGTGGGGCAACGGTAGCCGATGTTAAATTGATGAGGGAGACCGTCGGCCCGGATATTGGTGTTAAAGCTTCGGGAGGTGTTCGCACGGCCGAAGCGGCCAGGCAGATGATCGAAGCAGGCGCTACCCGCATTGGAACCTCTTCCGGCCCGGCGATTATTGGCAGCTGAAGCAGCTGTTCGGTCATTATACTAAAAAGCTTTTTGACAACGATGATTAATATAAGCTAAAATTAATTAACATTATTATTAACCGGTGCTGCACCGGTATTTGTTTTTCGGAGGGGATAAACATGCGAAACAATCGATTCGTTTTCATCATAATAGCCGTGGTCATTATCGGGTCCCTGGTAATGAGTGTCACCAATCTGTATCTCGATCTGCTCTGGTTTCAGGATCTTGATGCTTCAGGGGTTTTTTGGACCCAGCACCTAACCCGGCTTGGCATGAGAATAGGAGCTCTGTTGCTCCTCTTTATCTTTATCTTTGTCAACTTGCTATTTACAAAGCGCTACATTCTCACTTTTCCAAACCTGGCGCTGCGGGAAAAACTGATGGCCGGGGGGTTCATGCGCTTTTTAACCCCGCGCCGCCTGACCGTTTACTTTACTGTTATTGCTGCTGTTTTGGCTTATTTTTTGTCAGGATATGCCGGCAGCTATTGGATGGAAACGCTGGAGTTTTTCAACCATGTGCCATTTGGTATCAGTGACCCCGCTTTTGGTACCGATCTCTCCTTTTACATTTTCAGGCTGCCATTTTACCGTTTTCTTTACAGTTTTTTGATGATGGCTTTTGTCGTTACTCTGCTTCTTGTCGGTTTTATCTATTTAATGCTCAATCCGCCTGCTCGGGGCAAACAGGGTTGGATGCTGCCTCCTTCCAGGGGAGTCAGCCACATGGCAGTATTGTTTGCCCTTATTTTCGGACTGAAAGCCTGGGATTATCACCTGCAGCAGCTCGAACTGGTTCTTTCTGAAAGAGGGGTGGTCTTTGGCGCTGGCTATGCCGATATGAATGCTAACTACCCTGTGTTGATGGTTCTGATGATTCTTGCCATTGTCATAACCCTGGTCTTCGTGGCCAATATATTTTTACGCAGGTACCGCCTGTTCATTTATGGCGTTCTTGCCTTGATCGGGGTATCTTTATTAGGTGGTTGGGCATACCCGGCGCTGATCCAGAGTTTTGTTGTTGAGCCGAGCGAATTTAACTATGAACGGGAATATCTCGGACATAATATAAAATTTACCCGTGAGGCTTACGGAGTGAACCTGTTTTCCAATCGCAGCTATGACCCGGCCCAGTCCCTTGACTGGAACGACCTGCGCGATAACCGGGGAACGATCAATAATGTCCGCCTCTGGGATTACAGGCCACTGTTAACAACCTTTAACGAACTTCAGGCGATTAGGTTATACTATCGCTTTAATGATGTCGATATCGATCGTTATACTATAGACAATGAATACCGCCAGGTTATGATAGCAGCCCGTGAGCTCGATAAAAGCAGACTGGCCGATCAGGCTCAGACCTGGGTAAACCTTAACCTGCAGTATACACACGGGTATGGTGTTACAATGAGCCCTGTTAACGAGGTAACCAGCGAGGGTATGCCGCGTTATTTCCTGGGCGATATACCACCCAGCGGCAACCTGCAGCTTGATAACCCCTCCATCTATTTTGGTGAACTTACCAACGATTATGTTATCGTCAATACGGCAACCCAAGAGTTTCATTACGCTACTGCCGGCGACGAAAATGCATTTACATATTATGATGGTGAAGCCGGCGTACCTTTACAGTCTATTTTTCGCCGGGCTTTGCTGGCCCTTAAATTTGGCGAATACCGTATACTAATTTCTAATGAATTGAGCAGTGACAGTAAAATTCTATTCGATCGGAATATTAGCGAGCGTGTGCGCAAACTGGCTCCTTTCCTCAGGTATGACAGCGATCCCTACATCGTGGTTTCAGATGGGCGTCTTTTCTGGATCCAGGATGCCTACACGGTTACCGACAGTTATCCTTACTCTGCCCCTTATGGCAACTTTAACTACATTCGCAATTCGGTCAAGGTAGTGATTGACGCCTATAACGGAACTGTTGAATACTATGTTATTGATCCGGATGATCCCCTGGTTCAGACTTACAACAAAATATTCCCCGAGCTTTTCAGCCCTATCGAAGAGATGCCGCAGGGGTTGATGGCCCATATGCGTTATCCCGAAGATCTCTTTAATATCCAGGCCCAGGTATTGACCCTGTATCACATTACAGATCCTAATGTTTTCTATACCCGTGAAGACCTCTGGGCAATTCCCCTCGAGCAGTCTTTCGGACAGGAACAGCAGATGGAACCATATTACACCATTCTTCAGCTTCCCGGTTACAGTGAACCGGAATACGTGCTGATTTTGCCCTTTACACCTGATTCACGCAACAACATGATTTCCTGGATGGTGGCCCGCTGTGACCAGCCTAATTATGGCGATGTAGAGGTATTCCTCTTTCCCAAGGAAAGAGTTACCCTGGGGCCGCGTCAAATCGAAAACCGGATTGACCAGAGCACCGAAATATCCGAGCAGTTTACCCTCTGGGGGCAGGCTGGTTCAAGGGTAATTCGCGGTAACTTGCTTGTGCTGCCGATCAATAGTTCACTGCTTTATGTAGAGCCGATCTTTCTCCAGGCCGAAAGCGGCGGTTTGCCCGAACTAGCCAGAGTTATTGTTGTTTTCGGAGAAACAGTAGTCATGGAAGACACCCTGGAAAAGGCCCTGATCAAAATCTTTGGTGAAATGGATGCCCTGCCGCCCGATGTGGAAGATGATCTGCCGCTAGATCTGCCCGATGATCAGGTTATTGTTCCCGAACAACCTGTGATAATAGACGATCAGGAGATTGCAGAGCTGATTACAAGGGCCCAGTCAGTATATGAAGAAGCAATCGCCAGCCAGCAGGAGGGTGATTGGGCTGCCTATGGAGAAAAACTGAGGGAACTAGAGCAGATCCTTGGTGACCTTGCAGGCATGGCGTCAGAAATTCCAGAGGAGGAATAAAAATGGGTTCCTTTGATTACCATATCTATACCGATGGAGCCTGCTCGGGTAATCCCGGACCCGGAGGATGGGGCGCTGTAATCAGGAATAATGATAACACTGAAGAAATCAGCGGCTATGCAGCAGACACTACCAACCAGCGCATGGAACTGCAGGCGGCAGTTGAAGCATTGAAGCTGCTGCCATCGGGCAGCAGGGTTAAACTGCACAGCGACAGCGCTTACCTGGTTAACTGCTTTAACCAGCGCTGGTACGAACGCTGGCTAAAAAACGGGTGGCGCAATTCCCGGGGCGAACCTGTTGAGAACCGTGACCTCTGGGAAAAACTGATCGATTTAAGCAAAGAATATTCGATAGAGTGGGTAAAAGTGAAGGGGCACAGTAATGATGCGGATAACAACCGTGCCGATTTGCTGGCCCGAGAAGCAATTCAGGTAAAAGATGCCGTCAACTCACCTGCGAAATGTGGTGATTCGCAGGCTGTTCGTTTCAGAAGAATTGGCCTGCTCACCGGCGGGGGCGATTGCCCCGGGTTGAATGCTGTAATCAGGGCAGTTGTTAAAGGTGCTACCTATAATTATGACATGGAAGTAATCGGCTTCAACAACGGGTTCAAAGGATTGGTTGAAAATGATGCGGCCATAATCAATGACAAGGCCGTATCGGGAATCCTCAACCGGGGAGGGACCATTTTAGGTACTTCTAACCGGGATAACCCTTTTGATTACAGGGCTGAAGGTTCAGATTACCGCAACACCGGCAGGGATCGATCTGCAGATGCTCTGGAAAACATCCGCAAATGGTCTATTGAGTGCCTGGTGGTGATCGGCGGTGACGGCAGCCTTTTTTTAGCTCACCGCTTCAGTGAGCTCGGCCTGCCGATTATCGGCATACCAAAAACTATAGATAATGATTTACCTGCCACTGATGTTACTTTTGGTTTCGATTCTGCTGTTACTACAGCAACAGAAGCGATAGACAAGATTCACACTACCGCTGAATCGCACCACCGGGCTATGGTCGTGGAAGTAATGGGTCGCAATGCCGGTTGGATTGCCCTTCAGGCCGGGATGGCCGGCGGCGGAGATATAATTCTAATTCCCGAGCTGCCCTTCAACTATGACGATATTATTAAAAAAATTAACCAGAGGCGGGAACGCGGGAAGAAATTCAGTATCATTGTTGTTGCCGAAGGAGCTTTTCCTGCCGGCGAAGAACCAATTTACCAGGATAAAAGCGGAACCAAGCGGCTTGGCGGTATCGGCCAGATCGTGTCCGAAGAGATTGAGAAGCGCACCTCTATTGAAAGCCGGGCAACCGTTCTCGGACATCTCCAGCGCGGTGGGAGCCCTACATCCTATGACAGGATCCTGGCCACACGCTTTGGCGTAAAGGCGGTAGAGCTTTTCCGCGAAAAGCGCTTTAACGAGATGGTCTGCCTCAGGGGGAATAAAATTGAATCAGTGCCCCTTGATATTGCCGTTGACGGTACCAAGCGAGTTGATCCGAACAGTGAGCAGGTTCGAGCTGCCATTGCTGTCGGCACCTCTTTCGGCTGCCAAATCTAAAAATAAGACAGGGGACGGTTCTCTGTCTTATTTATAATTAAGCAATATCAAGCAATAAAAAGCAAGTTCTGCCCTTCGAATTGCTATAAGACAGAGAACCGTCCCCTGTCTTATCGAATCATTGGGGGGAATTGCAGGATAAAGAGGATTGTCATTGCGGTAAAAAACAATATAACGCAAGCTGCGTAAAAATCTACCCTGCCCATGTGCAGGGTTTTCATTTTTGTCCTGCCCCTGCTGCCGGCATAACTTCTTGCTTCCATGGCTACGATTAACTCTTCCGCTCTCTTGAAGGCGTTGATAAAGAGCGGCAGAAAAACGGGGAAGAGCTTCTTTGTTTTCTGAATAAAGTTACCCTGGTCAAAGGCAACACCCCTGGCCATTTGGGCCTTAACAATCTTGTCCAGCTCCTCGGCCAGGATCAAAACAAAGCGAAGGGCAATAATCATGGTCATTACCAGTTCATGTGAAGGCAGGCCGATCCTGCCCAGGGGTTTCAATAGACTGTCCATTCCATCTGTCAAGTCAACCATGGTAGTGGTGAGGGTCAGGGTGGTGGTAACCACGAAGAGAAGAAGAACCCTCATGGAAATTAAGTTGCCCATGTGTGCCCCGGCATCGGTAGCGGTAAAGATCCACCATGAAAAAAGTATATTCGCATCAGGACTTGAGTATAAAAACAATTGAAAAAACCACATCAGGACCAGCACTGGCAGCATAGGCTTGAGGCCGCGCAGGGCGTAACCAATAGGAATTTGCGACACCAGGATGATTGCTGCTATAAAAATAAAAAAGAGCGCATAAGCCTGGTACGATTTGATGATTAAAAGCAAAACTATCAACAGGCAGGCTGAAATAAGCTTGGTTCGCGGATCAAGGCGATGAATTGCTGTTTCTCCAGGCATATAAACTCCGAGAGTGATATTCTTTGTCAGTTCCATCAGTCGCTCACCTGCCTGTTCGCCAGACATTCGGTAATGCTTTCCGCGGCTTCTTCAATATTTAAAAGAGCCGGAGGCAAGTTAAATCCCTTTTCTCTCAGCTGCTTGGCAATATGCATAATGTCGGGGATTTCAAGGCCTATTTCCTGCAGATGGTCGCTGCGGGTGAAAATATCCCTGGTGCTGCCGTCCATCACTATACGGCCCTGGTCCATAACAACCAGGCGGTCGGCAAGCCGGGCGACGGTTTCCATACTGTTAGAGATAAATATTATGGTAATCATTGATTGCTGATGCAAACCCTTTACCACTTCAAGAATTTCATCGCGCCCCCGGGGGTCAAGCCCGGCCGTGATATCGTCCAGGATTAAAATTTGCGGGCGGCAGGCCAGAACACCTGCTACTGCAGCCCGTCTCTTTTGCCCTCCACTGAGGGCAAAAATGTCGCGATTTTTGAATGTATCAAAATCAAGACCTACCTGGGTCATTGCCTCGATCACTCTTTCTTCAACTTCATTGCCGGAGAGCCCCTGGTTTTTTGGTCCAAAAGCAACATCTTCGCCAACAGTTGGAGCAAAAAGCTGGTAGTCTGGGTTTTGGAAGATGTAACCTACTTTTTGCCTCAGTGCAATCAGGTTGGCATCTTTCAGGCAGGTGTCGCAGTTGCCGATCAGCACTTTACCGCTTTGGGGAAGCAGCAGGGCATTAAAATGTTGGGCCAGGGTAGTTTTGCCGGCCTGGGTGGGGCCGATTAACCCTAAAAACTCCCCGTCGTTTACCGTGAGAGAAATGTCATGAAGAACTTTTTTTTCAAAAGGAGTTCCTTTTTTGTAGCTGTAGCAGAGGTTTTTTACTTCAATAGGCATAATTGATCAACCAGCTCCTCTGCAGAAATTATATCTCCGGGCAGGGTGAGGCCCCGGCTGTTCAATTCCGCTGCCAGGCGGGCGGCAATTGGCAGATCAAGGCCCAGTTTTTCAATGCTTTCAGGGCTGGAAAACAGTTCACGGGGAGAACCAACCAGTTTAATTTCTCCGCAATCCATGACGCACATGCGGTTGCTGTATACAACCTCGTTCATAAAGTGGGTGAGCAGAATGATGGTAATTTTCTCTTCGCTGTTCAAAAAAACGATATTCTCAATTACTTCCCGCCGACTCCGGGGATCGAGGTGAGCGGTGGGTTCATCGAGAACGATACATTCCGGTTTCATCGCCAGTACGCCAGCTATTGCTACCAGTTGCTTTTGCCCTTCCGATAAATCCATTGGCGATTCTCTGCGCAGAGTTTCAATGCTCAGGGTATGCAGGGCCCAGTCAACCCGTTTCCTGATCAGATCGGCAGGAAGCCCGAGATTTTCCGGTCCAAAAGCTATATCTTCCTCAACAATACTGCTGACCAGTTGGTTGTCTGGATTTTGAAATACCATGCCCACTGATTTTCGGATAGCTGGGATATTCTTTTTGTCAGCCGAGGAAAGACCGTTTATTAGCACAGCTCCACTTTTGGGAATGAGCAATCCGTTAAAATGACGGGCCAGGGTTGATTTGCCTGAACCGTTCTGACCCGTTATGGCAAGGAATTCTCCTTTGAAAATATCAAGGTTAACCCCTCTTAATGCTCTTACTTCATTACCGCTGCCGGCCCTGTAGGTAAAATTAAGGTCAGCAACCTCAATTAACTTGTTCAACAGAAAACAACTCCATTTATATCAACTAACTGATATTTTCATCTTCCGGCCTGATGCGCTGGATTCCCTTGACCAGAATTACCGTAAGGATTGCTGCAACAACCAGTTCGGGAGTCCCGTGGGTAAGAGCGGTAAAAACCGAAGCCTCAAGCGGCAGATAGTCCCTGATAGTGGCCATACCCAGGACAAGGACTGTATTGGTTACTGATCCGAAAATTCCGGCCAGGGCACAGGCCAGAACAGTATTTATTCTTTTAAAAGCATGATAAATCAGGTAGGCAACAACACCTATAAAAAGGCGGGGGAGTATGGAAACAAGAGGATCGGCGAAAAAAGGCGCACCGGGTTGTAAAAAACTAAAAATACCAAAGATAGCTCCTGTAATCAGCCCGACTACCGGCCCTTCAAGCACTCCACCAAGGATAGCCGGAATATGCATTATAGTGGCGTGACCTGCCGGGGTTGGCACGGGTATAAAGCCGAGACGTGTTACCCCCAACAGGATAGAAATAGCTCCAAGTATTCCTGAAATTACTATTTTGCGGACAGATAAACTCATAGTTGATCCTCCTGTAGCTGTTTTTTGACCCGGTACAATTCTACAATTTATTCAAAGAATCCTTCCAACCCGGTTTGTTTAGTTAAACGGTCCGTCCTATTATATCATTGAAAAGGCGGAAGGAATAATCCCGCCTTTTGCAGAATATGCTTTTATCATCATACCATTAAAAGGAGAAAGTAAATGCAAACGCGAAAAATCATTCTCATGCTCCTAATAATCTTATTGCCTTTTTTCTGCCTGTCCTGCCAGGATGATTTGCCCTCCAACGTATCCGTAGACGGGGCCGTAGTTGAAGTAGGTCTTGAAGTGAATGACGACCTGGAAATTGTTACGCCCCAGACCACTTTTCAGGCAAACGAAGATTTTTATTTCTACTTTTATAATAACCAGCCTTTTAATACTGAACGCTTGACAGTACAGCTTGTTGATGGGCGAAATGAAAAGGTTTTAGCGGAACATACTTACGAGGTTGATCCCGGGCAGACTTCTTTAACTGATGGAATATTTTTTGGCAACCCGGGCAAATACCTGATTACAGTTCGGATTGATGGTATTGTCAGGGCAACCCGGGAGGTAACTATCGAATAAGTTTAGCTGCCGGTCTTAAGCGGTGAAACATTTATTTTAGCCGGGCATTTTAATTATGAGGCAGGATTAAGCGCTGATCCGTCGAATAAGCAGAAAGATATTCTGCTGTAATAGCGGAAAATAAAGATGGAGGCCTGTTATGACTTTTAAAAAGCGCCTAACCCTGGTTAGTTTAATAGTCCTGGTAATGTTTGTTCTGCACAACAGCTTCTGGTTGTGGGATCTCGATAGTGTGGTTCCTCTTCTTTTTGGTTTCATGCCTTTCGCCTTTTCATACTACATCGGTTATGCTATCCTTGCCGTGCTGGCCATGAAACTGATTATTGCCCTGGCCTGGCCTGACCCTCCCGGTGAAGTAATAGATTCATTTACCTCTGACGGGGAGAAGCCGGAATAATGAACACAACTCTTGGTATCGGCATTCTTTTTGCTTATGTGGCTGTCCTGGTTTTAATCGGTTACCTGGGTGCAAGGGTTACCCGTAAAACCAGGGAAGATTATTTCCTTGCCGGTAGGGGTCTGGGTAGTTTTGCAATCTTTATGGCTCTTTTTGCCAGCAATATTACGGCCTTCACAATCATCGGTCATGCAGGTTTGGCATACGAAGTTGGTTACGGCGCCTACGGTTATGTAATCGGTTGGAGTATTTTTATCACCCCCTTCACTTATTACCTGGTAGGATACCGGTCGTGGCTTCTGGGGAAACGCTATGGCTATGCCACCCAGCCCCAGGTTTTCGGTGGAATATTTAACAGCCGCCCGGTAGCGCTGCTCTTTACAGTTTTACTTCTCTACTATACCCTTCCTTACCTGGTGGTCAGTATTATTGGGGGCAGCCTCGCCTTCACGACAATATCCGAGGGTGCTCTTCCATACTGGTTAGCCAGCATGATTATAATTGCTGTTTCCCTTGTTTACACCATTCCAGCCGGCCTGCGCGGTACTGTCTGGACTGATATATTTCAGGGGTTGGTTTTTCTTGTGGTGGCAGTGCTGCTGCTCTTTGCAGTAGCCAGGTCGCTCGGAGGGTTTGCCGAGATAACCGGGCAAATTATGGTCGTTAACCCCGCCATGCTGCAGCGTGACCTTTCTCCGGTTATCGCCCCGATTAACTGGTTCAGTTTTTCTTTTGTCAACTCAATTGCCGTAATTGTTTTTCCCCAGATGTATACCCGTATTCTTGCCGCCCGCAGCAGCGACAAATTAAAAAAGGTTAGCCTCTATTACCCCCTGGCCCTGGCCGGAATATTTGGTGTTTCCACTCTCCTGGGGGTCTGGGGTTCTATAGCCGTCCCGGGCCTGGTGGGCAAAGATGCGGACTACATAGTGCCGATGCTGATTCAGCAGTACTTGACCCCGGTCTGGACAGTTCTCGGTCTGGTGGTCATCCTGGCTATTGTAAAATCGTCAATTGATTCGCAGCTGCTTTCCGTTTCCCATATTGTAACTGATGATCTTTTAACCCGTTTTCGTAAGGTAAGCAGCGGGCAGGCAGTTTTCCTGGGCCGCATATTACTGATTGTTTTTGCCGCTGCGGCCTACTATATAGCCCTGATTCGTCCCTCAGCGATTCTCAATATAGCTGCCTTTGCTTTTTCCGGGTTTTCAATCATGCTTCCGGTAATGATCGGCGCCCTCTACTGGCCCCGTGCGACAAAACAGGGAGCCTGTGCCGCCCTGGTCATTCCGGCTATTATGCTTCACCTCTGGTATTTGGGCATCTTGCCCGCAGCGACAACTCTCGGTTTTATGCCTGTATTTCCGGCATTTATTCTTGCCATAGTGATCCTGGTTGTTGTTTCTTATCTCACACCTGCCCCGGATGCCGGGCAGAGAGAAAAAATATTTGGCTTTTTTGCCCAAACCTTTAAATAGAGTGATACCGATCATTCTAAATATTCAAAAATACTACTAATCGGAGCATAAATTACAGCAGCGGATGAAGCCGAAAAATGAATTTACTATTTTAACCCGGACTATCGACTTTTTATTCCGTAGGCACCTGGTCATAATTGCCATTGCCTATATTGCCGGTATTACTGCCTCTTATTTAAGGGCTGGCAGCGCCGGTTTTCTGTTTTATTTCAGTTGTTTACCCGTTGTTGTGATTCTGGCGCTGGCTGCAATTAAAGCACTGGATCTATTCCGGGCAGTTCTTTTTCTTTTCGTTTTTGCAGCCGGCTGGGCTGCTTTTTATTTTTCCTTTCAAACTCCCGCCGGCAGCATTGTTAATTATGCCGGGGAGCCGGTTTATGTTGAAGGCACTGTGTCAGAGGAACCCCTGGTTTTTGCCGACTATAGTGAATATCAGCTTAGTGTAGCTCTGGTTGAAACTAAAATCGACCGATTCCCGGCAACAGGAGTTCTCCTGGTCAGGGTTTACGGCCAGGCGGAAGAGCATTTCAAGTATGGTGAAAAACTTCGGGTCAGGGGCACGGTTGTCGAAGCCAGGGGGATGCGTAACCCCGGTGGTTTTGATTACAATTATTACCTGAAAAGTCGCGGTATCGATGCTCTGATTTATCCTTCAGGGGCTATGGTTGAATCCCTGGGCAGCGAAGATTTAAATGAACTGGCCGGCCTGGCAGTAAATTTACGAATGGAACTTGTTAACAATATTGAAAAAGCCCTTCCGGAACCTGCCGGTAACCTTCTTAGCGCTATTTTGTTCGGTCAGAAACACAGGCTGCCAACCCGGGTTGAAGAAAACTTCAGGAAAGCCGGGGCGGGTCACCTGATGGCTGTTTCAGGGCTGCATGTTGGGCTTGTGGCTGCCCTGGTTGCCGGTTTGTTTCGCTTGTTTGGATTAAAGGGGCGCTTTCCCCTCGTTGTGGCAATACTGCTGGTTATTGCTTATGCCTGCCTGACCGGGCTGAGACCGTCTGCTGTCAGGGCTGCCCTGATGGTATCGGCAGCCCTTGGTGCGCTTATACTTGACAGGGAACAAGATCTACCCTCGGCTATTGCCTTTGCCGCCCTGGTTACCCTAGTTTACAATCCCCTGTTGCTCTTTACCGTCGGCTTTCAGCTTTCTTATGCCGCCACCCTGGCCATAATCTATGCTGGTAAACCGCTTTCCGGTCTTTTATCGGCGCTGCACTGCCCCCGGTTTCTAAATGCCCCCCTGACAGTGACCCTGGCAGCCCAGCTGGGAGTAATTCCCCTGACCGTCTACCATTTTTACACCCTGAGCACAGGTGCTCTTCTTTTTAACCTGGTCCTGATGCCGCTAATGGGGCTCATAGTTGGGTTCGGTATGTCGGGAGCAGTTATTAGTCTCTTTTTACCCCGGATAGGCGCACTGCTGATAAACGCCTCTTACCCCCTGCTTGAAATGATGATTAAAATAACTTCTTTGGGAGATCATCCTCTTCTATATATGCCTGTGCGTCCGCCAGGCCTGGCAATGATTATTGGCTACTATATTGTCTGTCTGATTATTATTTTCTTTTACTACAAGCGGCAGGACGGATTGTTAACGGGTGGGAATGATTCTTCTCCTGAACGGATTATCGCCGCCAGGATAATTGCATTCTTGAAACTGGAGAAGGTTGGAACAGGCAGGGTTATTATCTTTATCCTGGCTGTAGTTGTTATTATAGCCTGGGGAGGAATATATTACGGTGATGTTCACGCCCTCAGGGTAACCTTTATTGATGTCGGCCAGGGCGCATCGGCTTTTATTGAATCTCCCTGCGGGGCAACGATACTGATCGATGCCGGGGGTAAACCGGCTTACTATGGCGATCCGGGAGAAGTTGGTGAGATGATAGTCATGCCTTTTCTTTTGTATAAAGGTGTGAAAAAAATTGATCTGGCAGTAATCACCCACCCCCACGAAGATCATTACGGCGGTTTTATTCCCCTGGTCGATCATTTTTCTATTGGGAAAATGTTGATTTCACCTGTTCAGGGTGAGGCGGATTACTATATTAGCCTGCTTGAAAATACCCGTTTAAAAAACATAACTGTCGAAGAGGTTATAGAAGGACAGGTTTGGGCTTTCCCCTGCGGTTTACTCTTGGAGGTTAAAGGGCCGCCAACCACTTTGTATCAATCCACTTCAAGCGATCTGAACAACAATTCCGTGGTGATTATGCTCCATTACGGCGAATATAAAATCCTTTTTACTGGTGATATAGAGGATACGGCAGTCGGCGATTTGCTTGCCCGTGATGCCGGCCTGGGAGCCGATTTATTACAAATTCCTCATCATGGCGGTTACCTTGCACTTATGCCGCAGCTGCTCGAAGCAGTTGACCCTTATGCGGCGGTAATTCAGGTTGGCACCAATTCTTTCGGACATCCCCATTCAGAGATTATTCAAGCCCTGCAGATTGCCGGAGTTCAGATATTCCGCAACGATCATCATGGGGCGGTAACAGTTACAATTAATAGCAGGGGGATGGAAATACAAACAACTGAAGAAAACAGAGCGGTTATGCTGCAATAATTTTTTAATTAAACAGGAAATCATTCCGGACTGAACGAATAAAACAAGAAGTGTGACTTGAACGCTGATCAGGAAAGGCGGGAGCAGCATTTTAGAACCGGAGATAGTAAGGCAGCTGGTTGTTAAAAACGACAACAATTCCCGGCGCGAACTTTTTGAAGCTTTTTATAGGCGTACATACTCCATTGTGTATCATATTCTCCGCAGTCATGAAAACGCAGAGGATATTACCCAGGATGCTTTTATTAAGGCCTTTCAAAATATAAGACAGCTTACGGACAAGGCAAAGTTTGCTGCCTGGTTGGCTGTTATTGCTTCAAACCTGGCCAGAAACTTTCTTAAACGAGAGAAAAAGATGATCATTACCGATGAACTGCCGGAAGTTAATCCAGATCAGCAGTCGCATAACACTGAGGACGAAGCTTTACGCAGCCTGGAAACGGAGATAGTCAGAAAAGCTATTCGCGAGCTGCCCCCGGAACAGTACCAGGTGGTTGTTCTATACTATTACCATGATCTTAAAGTTGATGAGATCGGTTCCATGCTGAAGATAAGCCCGGGAACGGTAAAGTCCCGTTTATATCGGGCCCGCGAGAAGATGTCAAATTTGCTGGAACGCGATTGTATCCCTGTTTGTCATAATAACAGGGGAGGTGAGCGGAGTAATGATTGAACAGGACAATTATAATATCGAACATCAGTTAATCAGGGAAGCGCTGCAAAAAGAATTTGATTCAGTCGAAGCCCCGTCACCTTCCGGAAAATGGCAGCAGATTGAGCTCAGGCTTAAAGAACAGCGGTCCAGACGTGGTTTTAAAGATTTTTCCTGGAGCCGCTGGGCGGCGGTTGCCGCAATTTTTCTGGTAGTTATTCTGAGCGGGATCGGTTTTTTCCGCTCAATTCCGCTTGGTTCACCGGCAGCAGACAGTGAAGCCCCGTCAGAAATAAATGAAGAATTGCTGGCAATGGACAGCGATAGCGAGCGCTCCGAAGAAAGTATGGCGGTTGCAGGAGATGTAGAAGCTCCGGTTGAGGAAGGTATCGCTATCATGCAGGAGGATGCCGGCAGCGGAGACGGTGATCAGGCGGGTTTCGGGGAGGTTGCTTCAACTGCTTCTGACTGGCCCCTGCTTTTGGCCGAAGAGTATCGATTATACAATACTATTATTCTCGATGAACGGGATGATATTAAATCTGAAGGAGCAATATACAGGGCTGGAAACATCGAATTGATGTTGATTAAGACAAAAACATCTGATCAATCGCTGTCACAGTATGTTGAGTATTTGAGCGAGCTGATCGGGGTTGAGGTTGAACTGATCGGGGAGCTTGACCGTTACCTGCAGTTCACGGTTTTTGAAATGCCGGGCCTGGCCTGGCAAAACGATCGCCTTGACCAGGCCCTGTTTGTTGTTTCCGGCAACCTTGAGATTGTTGACCTTGAAGCGATTGCCGCGGAAATTGAGGGAAAGATCTAAGCCCTTTCTCAGGAAGGGTCTATATATTTCATCATCTTTCGCAGTTTCGATCCTACATCAACAAGTTTGTGTTTATTTTCAATTTTTCTCAGGGCTTTAAACCTGGGTTGATTTGCCTGGTTTTCGCCTACCCACTCCAGAGCAAACTGTCCGGTCTGGATTTCAGACAGGATTTTTTTCATTTCTTCACGCACCTGGTCGTTGATTATTCGCGGGCCGCGGGTTAAATCACCATACTCGGCTGTATCGCTGACCGAATAACGCATTCTTTCCAGGCCACCTTCGTAAATAAGGTCAACGATCAATTTAAGTTCATGCAGGCACTCGAAATAAGCAATTTCCGGCTGGTAACCGGCATCGACCAGGGTGTCAAAACTGGCCTTGATCAGGGCTGACACACCACCGCAGAGGATAACCTGTTCGCCGAACAGATCTGTTTCAGTTTCTTCCTGCAGGGTGGTTTCGATTACTCCCGCCCTGGTACTGCCGATACCCTTGGCATAGGCCAGGGCCAGTTCTTTTGCCTTGCCGGAGTAATCCTGGTGAACAGCCAACAGGGCAGGTACACCAGCGCCTTCCTTGTATAACCTGCGCAGCAGGTGGCCGGGACTCTTGGGAGCAATCATAAAAACATCCACGTTCTCCGGGGGCACAACCTGGTTGTAAATGATATTAAACCCGTGTGATACAACCAGGGCTTTCCCTTCTGTCAGGTAAGGCAGAACCGACTCTTTGTAAACTGCAGGCTGAACGTTATCGCCGATTAAAATCTGGATAATGTCGGCTGCCTGGCAGGCTTCACTAACGGTAGCTACTTCCAGGCCATCCTTAATCACCTGGTCCCAGCTTTTGCTTTCGCGGTGCAGCCCGACTACCACATCGAGCCCGCTGTCTTTCAGGTTCTGCGCCTGGGAATGACCCTGGCTGCCGTAACCGAGGACGGCAATTTTTTTGTTTTTCAGAACGCTTAAGTCAGCGTCCTGGTCGTAGTACATGACTGGCATATGATAATCCTCCCCATAAATATGATAACCTTATTAATTAACCATTATATACTAAACTCCTGCTCGGATCTGCTTAAAAAACTGCTGGATGGATAATGTAAGTTAAAATCGTTCTCAATTTAGTGTATAATAAACAGCAGCAAGCCTGACTTTCACAGCAGGCATTAATTATAAGGAGGAGGATGTTTAATGACTTTAAAAGGAACCCAAACAGAAAAAAATATCTTAACGGCGTTTGCCGGTGAATCGCAGGCCCGGAATCGTTACACCTATTTTGCCAGCCAGGCGAAGAAAGACGGGTATGTGCAGATCCAGGCCGTATTTGAGGAAACAGCTAACCAGGAAAAAGAGCACGCCAAGCGACTGTTTAAACTGCTTGAAGGCGGTGAACTGGAGATTCAGGCATCATTTCCTGCCGGGGTTATCGGAACCACCATGGAGAACCTGAAGGAAGCAGCCGGTGGAGAAAATTACGAGTGGACTGACATGTATCCCGGTTTTGCCAAAACAGCCCGTGAAGAAGGTTTTAGCGATATAGCCGATATGTTTGAGTCGATAGCGGTTGCCGAAAAACAGCATGAAAAGCGTTATCTCGGTTTGCTGGCCAATCTGGAAAAAGGAACTGTGTTTAAAAAAG
Source organism: uncultured Syntrophomonadaceae bacterium (assembly GCA_964492615.1). Lineage (GTDB taxonomy): Bacteria > Bacillota > Dethiobacteria > DTU022 > DTU022 > JAABTH01. The sequence continues at coordinate 39,114 of CAZBKZ010000004.1, forward strand.
AAAAGCCGGTTAGGTGGTTCTGCCGCAACTGCGGGTATATCCATGAAGGAGAAGAGGCTCCTGAACTCTGCCCTTCCTGTGATCATCCCCAGGCCCACTTTGAAGTTGTTTGTGAAAACTGGTAAAATAAAACAGACCCGGCTTCCTGAAGCCGGGTCTGTCCTGTCAATCATGCAATCTTTACAGCTGCAGGGGAGGCTATATAATTGAAACTGGTGAGATTTATGGTGGATCAGAGTATAAAATACGGCCTGGTGGAAGAAAACCTGTACAGGGTGGTCAGGTTTGCTGTTGATGATTGGTGCGGGTTTCCCCTCACTAAAACTGATGAAATGTTCAACCCGGCAGAGGTCCGACTTCTTGCTCCCTGTGAGCCTTCTAAAATAATCTGTCTTGGCCTGAACTACCGCCGCCATGCCGAAGAAGTTAAGCTGGATCTCCCCAGGAAACCGATTATATTCTTAAAGCCTTCAACGGCTGTTACTGCACCGGATTCCCCCATTCTTTTTCCACCCCAGAGCAAGAGGGTGGATTACGAGGCCGAACTTGGTGTAGTTATCGGTCGCCGCACATACAGGGTGCAAAAAGAAAAAGCCCTGGATCAGGTATTCGGTTATACCTGTGGCAATGATGTAACGGCCAGGGATAAACAGCCTGCGCACGGCCAGTGGACCTATGCTAAAAGTTTTGATACATTTTGTCCCCTTGGTCCGGTTATCGAGACATCAATCAGCGATCCGGAGACCCTGCAGCTCAAAGGATATCTGAACGGAAAACTGGTGCAGGAAACCTCAACTGCCGACCACCTCTTTTCTGTGGCGGAAATAATTGAGTTTGTTTCCGGGTGCATGACATTGCTGCCCGGTGATGTTATACTAACCGGGACCCCGGCCGGTATCGGGCCCATGGTTCCGGGAGATCACTTTACTGTTGAAATCGAGGGGATCGGATCGCTTAGTAATTTTGTCAAAAAATATGAATAAATCTAAAAAGAGTATTTTAATAATAAGCTTTTTTTAAGCAAAATAGTGTTGTCATCACCGGCATGATCGTTTATAATAAAGAAAGTTAACAGGACCTATTAAGGTATTGCCGGTCAGAGGCAGTGCCGATAAGCCACGGGGTTCAAATAAAAAGAACTTCCGGGCTGCTGGTCAGGTATAAATTTTGTTATCAACTTTTTCTCCCTGATGAGGCAGCGTAGCCGCTGTCTCTTTTTTTAACAGAAAGGAAGGAAGGTTTTTTTTGTGCATATTATTGTAGTCGGAGGCGGCGGAGTCGGATATGAAGTGGCCCGAAACCTCTCGGAAAAGCAGCAGGATGTAGTAGTTATTGAAAAAAGTGAAATAAAAGCCAGGCGTTTCAGGGAATCACTTGACGTGATGGTTATTGAAGATAACGGTGCTAATGCTTCTGTCCTAGAACAGGCAGGCATTAAAGAAGCCGGTATGCTGATTGCCGTCACCCATTTAGATGAAATCAACATTATCGCCTGCATGCTGGCCAAACAGTATGATGTGCCGATCACGGTATGTCGTATTCGTAATTCGGGCTATGCCGATGATACCTCAGTCCTTACACCAAAACAGCTGGGTATAGATATAGTGATTAACCCGGAACTGGTCGCGGCAACTGAAATATCTAAAATGCTCCATTTCCCCGATGCCAGCGAGGTCGATTATTTTAACCAGGGCAAGGTAATGATGTTGGCTGTAACAGTAGGCGCCGAGGCCGGAATTACCGGGGTGCCCCTGCATAAGCTGCCGCTGGGGCCCGACTGTATAGTGGTCGGCATAAGTGATACCGAGGGGAATTTTATTATTCCCGGGGGAAGAGACGTCATCGAGCCAGGGCAGAAAATATACCTGGTCGGTGAAAGCCGCACCCTGAAAAATATCAGTTCGCTGCTGCACCATGAGCAGACCAGGATTAGCAATGTTACCATTCTTGGAGGTGGGAAGATTGCTTACCGGCTGGCCAGGCTGCTTGAAGACAGTATGCAGTCTTTTAATGTAAAACTGATTGAAAAAGATGAGTCGCGCTGTGAGGATCTCTGTCGTGAACTCAAGAAGACTCTTGTTCTTCAGGGCGACACCAATGAGATAGCCATGCTGAAGGAAGAAGATACCGACCAGGCCGATGCGGTGATAGCTGCTACCGGTGATGACCGCAGCAATATAGTTGGCGCCCTGCTGGCCCGCCAGTTTGGGGTAAAAAAAATAATCTGCGAAGTGATGAAACCGCAGTATGTGCCGGTTTACAGCGCCCTGGGTATTGACAGTGTAATTAATCCACGCCTGATGGCGGCTGCCCAGATCATCCGCCTGACCAGGCGTGAGGATGTGGTCTCCCTTTCAATACTTCAGAATGAAAAAGCGGAAATATCGGAAATAGTGCTGCCGGAAACGGCAAAAGTTGCCGGTAAAACCCTGGAAGAAGCCAACCTGCCCCGCGGTATGCTGATCGGTTCAATTGTGAGGGATGGACAGGTGATTATCCCGAACGGCAACACTGTATTAACTCCGGGTGATCACATGGTTGTTTTCGCTGTTCCCAGGGCAGGCGCCAAGCTGGATCGTTACCTGGCTTCTAACAGTGGGGTTGAAGGAAGAGAGTCGCTGCGCAATAAAGTTGCCCATGTTGATGAAAAATAGCCTGTAATTACTAACAGATTCTCCAGCGGAGGGTTAATTTTGCGACAGTTTCGTCTTATATACCTGATCGGGATTATGCTGCTCTTTCTCGCCCTGACCATGGTCTTTTCCCTGTTGTGGTCGCTTTTCGAACAGGGCCCCGACAGTCTCGCTTTTATTAAAGCAATTGTTATAACCGCGGTTACCGGTTTTTTGCTTTTCTGGTTTTCCGGATCGGCTAAAGAAAATCGCGAACTGAGTATTGTTGAAAACTTTACCCTCGTTGCCCTGGCCTGGTTTATAGCCGGCATTTTTGGTGCGCTTCCCTATTATTTTTACGGTCTGTTTGAAGGCAGTTTTCTTGATGCTTTTTTCGAATCCGTATCGGGATTAACCACCACCGGGGCAACCCTGATTGAGGATATAGAGGTTTTACCCCGTGGGCTCCTGCTGTGGAGGGCATTTACCCAGTGGCTCGGGGGAATGGGGATTATTGTTCTCTTCCTGGCCATATTACCGCGTTTCGGGTTTCGCAGTATGACCATGTTTAAGGCCGAAATTCCCGGCCCTGTAGCTGAAAGAGTTGTCCCCCGGGTAGTTGAAACAGCCCGCCGTCTCTGGCTTATATATGTATCATTTACTGCTGTCCAGACCATACTCCTGATGATCGTCGGTATAGGATTTTACGATTCTTTGGCCCACGCCCTTACCACCATGCCGACCGGTGGTTTTTCCACCTATAATGCCAGTGTTGCAGCCCTGAACAATCCCGCCGCTGAAATAATTATTACTCTTTTTATGCTTTTTGCCGGGGTTAACTTCGTCCTTTATTTCCGGCTAATCCGCGCCGATTTTTCTGTTTTTAAGAACCCCGAGCTGCGTTTTTACCTGCTGATTATTGCTGCAGCTATTGTTCTGGTTACTTATAATATTTATGGTGCAGCCGGGGGTAATTTACCACTTGCCCTGAGACAGAGTGCTTTTCAGGTGGTTTCGATTACCACCACAACCGGTTACGCCACGGCAAATTATGATGCCTGGCCTCATTTCTCCCGTCTTTTGCTCCTGATGCTCATGTTTATCGGCGCCTGCGGAGGATCGACCGGAGGTTCGATGAAACAGGCCCGCTGGATGCTGATGATCAAGTATTCTTTCCGGGAGCTATACCGCATGGTACACCCTTCAGCAGTATCTTCAGTTAAGCTAGGCAATCAGTATATCGGTGAAGATGTTTTACGCCCTGTAATGGGTTTTGGCATTATTTACTTTGTATTAACAGCCGGGGCTGCCCTGTTGCTAACCCTGATGGGTCTTGATATATCTACTTCTTTTTCTGCTGTTGCGGCGACAATCGGTAATGTCGGACCAGGGCTTTCTGCAGTAGGCCCCATGCATACATACCAGATTGTTCCGGCAGCAGGCAGGCTGCTTCTGGCCGTGATGATGGTTGTCGGTCGTCTGGAGGTTTTTACTGTGCTGGTTATTTTCCTGCCCGAATCCCGGCGGCTTTGGATAAAAGCTTTTAGGGGGAGTAAATAAAATGCAGGGCTACCAGTCTGTGATAAAACAGATCACTGCAGGACATTATGCTTCTTTATACCTTTTTTTCGGGGAAGAAAAATACCTCCAGGAAGAACTTATAACGCGTCTCGAAGAAGCTTTTCTCGGTGAAGAAAAAGAGTTAAACTGTGAAAAAATAGACGGTACAGAGCTTGCACTGGACCAGGTTCTCGAAAAGCTTGATGAAATCGGCCTTTTTAGCCGCCGACGGCTTATTATCCTGGAAAATCCCCCTTACCTGGTCCCACCCCGCAAAACTGACCGGGATGACTCTCCTGAAGAGCCGGAAAACACAGTTTCAGCTGACCGGGATCGTATTGAAAGTCTCGAGCGTTACCTGCAAGATAAAGAACCGCATAACAGTGATGCTATACTTGTAATCACTACGCCTAAAGTCGACCGACGTAAAAAAATATTTAAATTAATTGATCAAAAAGGTGTTGCTGTTGAGTGTAATCAGCTCAAAGGAGAGCTGCTGAGCGGGTGGATTAATAATAAAGTGAAAACCCTTGGTAAAAGCATTAGCCGTGAGGCGTTAGACAGGCTTCTTATGGCTGAAGATCACAACCTGCACTACCTCTCCACTGAGCTGGAGAAATATGCTCTCTTCCTGGGCGAGCATGAGCATCAAATAAATGGTGCTGTTGTTGACCGTCTTTTTTCCGGCGATATTCAGGGTGATGTATTCAAATTAGCGGATGCGCTGGCTGGAAACAACCTCGTTGAAGCAGATCGCCTGCTTACCATGCTCCTCGGCAGGCGCGAAAAAGCGCTGCAAATTTTTTTCATGCTGGTGCGTCATTACCGTTTACTGCTTAAAACCCGCTGCCTGCTGGATGAAGGGCTGCCTCAATCGCAATTTCCGGCTGTTCTTGAAGTGCAGCATTTTGTTGCCCGTCGTTTACGTGAGCAGGCGGTGCTCTTTGACAGGAAAACTCTTGAGGAAGCGATGATTGTTCTCCAGTCAACAGACAGCAAAATCAAAACAGGTAAGGTCGAACCTATACAGGCTCTTTACCTGCTAATTAACCGGATCGTTTACCTGCAGCTTGTAACAGTATAAGCAAAATCTTTTATCAGGAGAAAGGAGTTGGCCCGATGGATCTGAAACCGGGAGTAAGCAGGCAAAATTTGTTAAATGATGTTTATAACCGTGCATCAGAACTCGAACAGCGGTATTACGGTTGTGCCCAGTGTTTGATTGCTTCTATTCAGGATTTTTTTCCTTTAAACGGGGCTTTGTTTAAAGCATCCACTTCTTTTTCAGGTGGTTTTGCCTCAACGATTGAGGGCACCTGCGGGGCGCTGACAGGTGGCATAATGGTTCTCAGCTACTTTTTTGGCCGTTCCCGTGAAGAATTTGCCGATATCAGCCTGCTCAGAAAACCCGGCCCCCTGGTTCGTGTCTATTGGGACCGTTTCCGCAAGAAATACGGAGGAGATACCTGCAGGGAAGTGCAAATGTACCTTTTCGGCAGTGCTTACCAGTTTTTGGACAATGAAGAGTACATCGCTTACGAGGAAGCAGGCGGGCATAAGGATAAATGTCCCGATGTGGTAGGCAGGAGCGCTGTATGGCTGGCAGAACTGTTACTTGATAATAATGTTCCAACTATTAGAAGGCAGAGCCAGTAATAATTGAGATTTTACTAAAATACCTTGCCTCGTTTCAGAAAGCAGGTAGCTTAATGTGAAAAGATTAATTGCCGTTCTTTCTATCCTTGTTGTACTGCTGTTCTTTACCCTTTTTTCAGTAATTAATGAAAGAGAAGGCTTAATAGCGCTGCCTGTAAATGTGGAAGGGTTGTTTTCCTCTGCTGACGAGAGGGCAAAAACCAGGGAGCTTATATTTCCTGTTTCTGCAGATGATGAACAGCAAAATGAGCGCATTATTTCCCTTGCCGCGGAGATTACAGCAAACCTGGATAGCGAATACGCAAAACTGGAAGCAATTTATGACTGGATTACCACCAATATCGATTACGACCTGGAAAAAGCGGCCAACCTTTCAGCTTATGGTTCCGGGGCCGAATATGTTCTCGATAAAGGTAGCGGAGTATGCCATGATTATGCCGAACTGGCCCTTGCTCTTTTAGCTGCTTCCGGAATTGAAGCTGAATACCGGCGTGGCGAAGTGATGATCGGGGAAGGCGAAACAGAGCTTCATGCCTGGAATGAAGCAACTGCCGATGGCGTGCGTTATGCCCTGGATACTACATGGGGAGCGGGGTTTATGCTAGATGATAAATCAGCATATATTCGCATGCCGAGGAGGATTTACCTGACCACTCCCGCAGAGCTGGCCAGGCTGCACAGCGATCCCTTATACAAACAGGAGCAGGAGGAGGCATACATGAGGAAGGTAAATGCCGCCGAACCGCTAAGCCCCCTTCCCGGCCTGGAGCAGGAGCTACTTGCCCTTTTCAACAGTTACAGGGTGGAAAAAGGCTTGAACCTTTTAAATGAAGAAAAAGAACTGCTTGAACTGGCCCGCAGTCATGCCGCAGAATATGCCGGGTTGGTATGCAGCGGGGAGAAAATAGACCTGGAAAAACTGGGCAAAGAGTTAGGTGAAGCAGCTCCCGCTTTAAAGGCCCGTTCTGCAGGTATGTATGTGCTTGTTAAATGGCTCTATCCGGCACAGGCTGCAGAAGATATTTATGAAGATGTTTTGGACGAACTTTCTGCTTCTTTGCATGACAGTCGCTGGCAGGCTCTTACCACCGGCGTGGTTCGCAAGGGCGACCTGTTGATTGTGGTTAATCTCTTCCTGGAATACAGGTAGCAAAACGGCCTTTTTCACTAAAGAAATAAGGCCGTTGCTTATATACGTGATAGTTATACAGTTGCTATTTAAACCGCCATGTTTTTATTAAGCATCCGGTTCAGGCGCGATTTTTTTCTTGCTGCATTATTTTTATGAACGACACCTTTTGCCGCAGCTTTGTCGATTTGGCGGACAGCGGTGTTCATTTTAACCCTGGCTTCTTCGACATCTCCGCTCTGCAGTGACTCTTCAAAGCGGCGAATAGAAGTTTTCAACATACTCTTGATGCGGCGGTTACGATTTTCGCGGGTAATATTTTGCCTGGCTCGTTTGGCTGCTGATTTAATATTGGGCAAAGTATTCAACCTCCTTCCCCTGTGCTCTACAACATTAAAATATTACCACCGTTGTTATAAAAAATCAAGTCCAAATAGAAAAACAGGGGAAAATTCCTGCTTCAGTCAATCTTTGGAAGGATTAAATAGATCAATAGCGAAACAATTCAAATAGAAATAATTTTCAGGCTGTAAATCTGCATTTTGAGGTCGGATCAGCTCAGTCTGGTGCTATATAGCGTCGTAGCTTATTCATAACGGAAATGAAAACTATAATTTTTCTGGGCGAAAGAGGCGCATTAGCATGAAAACATGCTCAAAAGTATTTCTCTTGGTTCTGCTGCTAATATTTGTCACCCTGCAAACGTCAGGGGCAATCCTGGCGAATTCCGGAATATTTGATCGCCCTTACGTTAAAATCAATTATAATGTTACTGGCGCAACCTTGGTAAATTTTGAGGAAACTATTGCCCATACAACTTCCCGCCATTATGAGGGGCAACTAGGCAGCGGTACGCTCCAGGTATCAGGAAGTGTATGGTACAATCCCTACAACAGTAATATTATTACTGTAAGGGTAATGGCCGGGGATAAAAGCAACGAGCAAATATTTGAATATAGCGATACAACTCACGGTAAAGAAGGAATAACCCAGTCTTTTAATGTAGCAGTTGAGATCCCTGAAGACGCAGTTTCAGGGAGTTTTATAATCAGCCATACCGGTAATTCACCTTATGGAAGTAGAACTGTGCTTGTCTCCGGTCAGTTATCCCGACCCGGCAGGCAGGAAACACCTGAACAGGCACTGCCCGACGAGCCGGAAGTTATACAGGTTACCGCTTTAAAAATTACGAACTGTCCGGGCCAATTAAACATTGGAGAAAGTATTCAGTTGATGGCCGGGATTTCTCCATCTAACGCGACGAACAAAAAGGTTAACTGGAGTGTCGACAGCCAGGATATAGCCACAATTCAACCAAACGGCATCATAATACCCAGGGCCGAGGGTATAATTACAATTACGGCCACCTCTGCTCAAAACCCAAAGATACAGGATCAATGCCGGATAACCATTAATGAACCGGAAGAAGATGCTCCAACCATTACAATCACCAATTGTTCCGATCAACTAAGTGTTGGAGATAAGGGAAAGTTCGAAGCAGCAGTTAATCCCACCCAGGACTCCAAAGGAAAAGACTGGCGAATAGGTTGGATTGTCGACAACCCAAATCTTATGAATATCAACAATGATACCGGTGTTTATGAAACAATAAAGCCCGGCCAGGTCACTGTTACTGCTTTTCTGCATGAGAAATCAATGGTCCAGGCGTACTGCATAGCTACGATTAATGAATTACAGGTTGTTCCTGAGCCGGCACCTGATCTGCCGCCACCAAGCGAACCATCGGTAGCGGCTACTGGTGAATCGTCGATGGCTGAACCACCTGCTGATGATCATATTAGGTCGAAGTGGAACCAACCGGGATGGTTAGAAGAACAAATAGATTCTGTCATTAAGGAAAACGAAAGATTAGGCATAAGTGGATCAGAGATCGATGCAGGGGTAAGATTTAATGATATCAAAGGCGAAGTATGGGTTATATTCAATGACGGTGGGACAGGATATCTAGCTGATTTAGATATGGAACTATGTGAAGGTGATATAATTATAACGTATGAAGATTCTGAGGCTTTGCTTGTTTTATCAGATATGAGTACTTTTAAAATGCAGCCTTACACAATTTTAGTTTTAGATAATCCTCGCGGAGAGGCTAACATGTGTAAACTTGTTTGGGGAAATATTAAGGCTAATTTTAAGCGTATGCTTGAAGATGGCTCTATGAATGTTACTATGAATCAAGCCGTCGCGGGTATCAGGGGAACTACTTTCTGGTTGAGAGAAACCGGCGAAGAATCTACTGTGTGGGTTGAAGAAGGAACTGTCCTTTTTACGCATAAAAATACCGGCGTATCTGAACTTGTCAGTGGCGGTTTCATGGCTTGGGCAACTGAAGATAGCCTGTTTATGAAACCATTTGACGAAAATTTTAGCCCTGTTGGCGACCTGCAAAAAGCAACACCCCGGGCAATTTATTTTCTGGTCCCTGCTTTCTTGGCAGCCCTGGGTTTATTAGGTGTAGCGCTATATCGTTTTCGAACAGTGCCTACTATAACAACGATAACAATCGGTCGTGATCCAGGCAATAATTTTATTCTAGATGATCCCAAAGTCTCAAGAGTTCATGCCGAGATCAAGTACAAATCAGGCCGTTACTGGTTAACTGACTTTGACAGCTCTAACGGTACAAAAGTAAACGGAAGCCCCGTTCAGGGGTCAGTTGAGCTTAAACCTGCCTCAGAAGTAAGCTTCGGTAACTCAAGCTTCTATTTCGATGGTAAAAACCTGCTTCCTAATAAGTAATTTTCATGGCGATGAATACTCACAGAGAAGTTAACACCATACAGGAAAAAATGTGCATATCCCTGCTTCAGTCAATCTTTGGAAGGGTTAAATTGATCTTTAGCGAAATAGTTAAAGTCATTTGTTATTTGAGTGATGACAGGTTAATGTGCAGTAATAATCGCCTTTAGTTGGCAGTAATTATAACCCTGCAGCGGCACCCGGAGAGGAGGGGTTGGAGTGAAAGTTTTAAGTGCGTCTTCGATGCGTGAAGCAGATCGCAAGGCGATAGAAGATTACGGAATACCCGGTGTTGTGCTGATGGAAACAGCGGGAACCAGAGTAACCGATTTCATTCTTGATCATTTCGACAGAGATGCCCGGGTAATTGTTCTTTGCGGTCCGGGTAACAACGGGGGTGACGGGCTGGTTATCGCCAGGCAGCTCTACCGGGCCGGGTTCAGGGTTTCGCCGTGGAGCAGCCAAAAGAGAGGAACCTACCGCGGTGATGCCGCGGTTAATGAAAATATTTGCATCAGGTTAGGTCTGCCCCCCGAGGAGCTTAACGGGCCAGACGATCTCTCCCGGCTTGAAGCGCAGCTCAGGGGAGCCGATCTTGTCGTCGATGCCCTGCTCGGTACCGGGGTTAACCGGGAGGTAACAGGTATTACGGCAGAATTGATCAGTTTGGTTAATAAATCTTCAGTGCCGGCCATAGCTGTTGACATACCATCGGGAGTGAGCGCCGATACAGGTGAAATTCTCGGTGCCGCCCTTAAAGCAGACTGGACCCTTACTTTTGCTTTTCCCAAGCTGGGGCTCTTTCTTTATCCCGGAGCCGAATATGCCGGGCAGGTTTATGTGTGTGATATTAACATCCCTTCTGAAACAGGCGAAGGGGAAAAAACAGAACTTATGACCTTGCAGGATATCAGGGTAGCCCTGCCGGAAAGATCGGGCAGCGCCCATAAAGGCAGTTTTGGCCGGGTGTTGATCGTAGCCGGTTCACCGGGAATGACCGGAGCGGCTGTGCTTGCCGCTGAGGCCGCCCTGAAGGCCGGGGCCGGTCTGGTATACCTGGCCGCTCCTGCCTCAACCTGTCCGGCCCTTGAAGCGAAGCTGGTCGAGGTGATTACCATTGGCCTTACGGAGACTAAACCGGGCTTAATTGATCCGCAGGCTGCCTCGCAAATTATTGAAAAAGCAGGACTCTGTGATGTGCTATGCATCGGTCCGGGCTTATGCCCGGATGGTAAAACAGGAGAGCTGCTGCGTGAGCTTATCAGGCGTTGCCCCGTACCGATGGTTATCGATGCCGGGGCCCTGACTGCCATCGAAGATGATCCAGGGTGCCTGAAAGAGGCGAAAACACCGCCCGTTATAACCCCTCATCCGGGAGAAATGGCCAGGCTGGCCAAGCTGACAACTGCCCGGGTTCAGTCCTGCCGCCCCGGTACAGCCCTGAAAAAAGCCTCGGAGTGGAACAGCGTTGTATTGCTCAAGGGAGCATATACAATTATAGCTGCCCCTGATGGTTTAGCAGCTGTAAACCCTACAGGCAACGCCGTCCTCGCAACGGCCGGTTCAGGCGATCTGCTCTCCGGCATGGTAGCTTCCTTTATTGCCCAGGGAATGAATTCCGAACGAGCAGCCATGGCCGGTGCCTTTATCCACGGCCTGGCCGGTGACCTGCTGCCGCCGGGAAGAGGCTCCAGCGCTCTTGATATAAAGGCTAATATTAAAAAAGCATTCCAATATATCCGGCAATATGAAAAGAACCCTGTTCATGATCCCTACCTTACTCCTGTTAAGCCGGTTACACAAACAGAGGAGGATCTTTAAATGTTAGAGTGTTTGATGTCTGGTGAAGAGAAAAGCCTGCGTGATGAGGTTCGATCCTTTGTCAGGGACGATATCGACAAGCAGCTGCTGCTTGATATGGATGAAGAAAAAGTGCGCTATCCGCTCGAGTTTTTACATAAAGCAGCTTCCCGCCGTCTGCTTGGCCTGCGCTTTCCCGAAAAATACGGGGGACGGGGAATGCCCTGGGTTTCGGAAATTATTGCGCTCGAAGAAGTCGGGGTTCTGGGAACATCACTCGGCTGTCTCTATTCCTTGGTCAGTATAGTCGGTGAGGCAATCAACAATTTTGGCTCCGAATTGCTCAAAGAAAAGTACCTTCGGCCTACCATTGAAGGAAAACTGGCGGCGGCAGAAGCCCTGACCGAACCGCGTGGCGGATCGGATTTTTTCGGGGCAACCTGTACGGCCAGAAAAGATGGCGACCACTATATAATCAATGGTCAGAAACGTTTTGTAGTTGGCTCGGAAGGTGCCGATTATTTCATGGTTTATGCAAAAACCGACCCCCATGGGCCGCCGCATAAATCAATCAGCGCCTTTCTGGTCGATCGCGATGATGATGTGCGGGTGGAGTATGTTTATGGTTTAATGGGAACCCGTGGTGGAGGCACCGGGAGGCTTGTTTTTAAAGATGTAAAGGTGCCGGCCGAAAACCTGCTTGGCGAGGAAAACAACGGGGGAGCAATCTTTTACCGGATGATGATTCCTGAACGTATGACCAGTGCCGGAGGGGCGATTGGCATGGGAAGAGCAGCGCACGAGGTGGCTGCCCGTTACAGCACGAAGCGTAAAGCTTTTGGGACCGAAATAAAAAGTTTCCAGGGGGTAAGTTTTAAAGTGGCAGAGAATGTCACCCTGCTCGATACCGCCAGGGGTATGGTTTACCTGGCTGCCAGTTCAGTAGATGCCGGGGACCCCCCCGGCCGCGCCAGAAGGTTGGTATCCGAGGCTAAGAAAGTTGCCACAGAGAATGCCTGGAAAATTGTTAACAATGCTATGCAAATTATGGGTGGAATCGGTTATACTAATGTATATCCGATTGAAAAGATGTTGCGCGATGTTCGCCTGATCATGATCTGGACCGGGACCAATGAAATTATGGATTTGATTATCCAACACGAGTACTACAAGGAACTTGGCGCGGAGTCGTACAGGCCCAGGAATATTGAATTTGATGCGGCTGAAGCAGATCAGGCAGACGAGAAAATTTACGAGTAAGATCAGAGGAAGAGAGGGTTAAATCTATGGGGCAAGACACAGTAAAAATCGGACTGATAGGTTGTGGGACAATCGGTGGAGGGGTAATCAGGCTCTTTACCGAGAACAAAGCAGAAATAGGCGCTAAAATAGATACCGAACTGGTTTTGGCTGCAGCGGCCGACCGAGACCCTTCCAAACTGGCCGGCTTTGGCCTGCCTGATAATATATGTACCGAAAATGCTGATGATATCCTTAATAATCCTGATATAGACCTGGTTATTGAGCTGATCGGCGGTATTGAGCCGGCCCGTACTTTTATCCGCAGGGCGCTGGAAAAAGGCAAGTATGTTGTTACAGCCAATAAAGATTTAATGGCGACCCACGGTGGAGAGCTGATTGAGCTGGCCCGTGACAAAAAAGTAAATATATTTTATGAAGCCAGTGTGGGTGGAGGAATCCCGCTAATCAGGCCCCTTAAGTACGGTTTGATAGCCGACCGCCTCTGCCGTATTGTCGGTATAGTTAATGGAACAACAAACTACATTCTGACCCGGATGGCCGAGGACAACCTCAGTTTTGATGATGCCCTGGCCCAGGCCCAGGAGCTGGGCTTTGCCGAACCGGATCCCTCCAGTGACATCGAGGGCCGCGACGCCGTTTACAAACTGGTGATTATGTCCGGTCTGGCATTTGGGACCTCTGTCGGTCCCGACCAGGTGCATGTTGAAGGCATTACCGGGGTGACCAGGGAAGATATCGCATATGCCGCTGAAATTGGCTATGTAATTAAGCTGGTGGCCATCGGCGAAAAATTGTCCAGCGGTGTAGCATTAAGAGTTCATCCCACCCTGGTTCCCCGTGATCATCCCCTTGCTTCGATACGCAACGAGTTCAATGCCATACTGATTGAAGGTAAAGCGGTTGGCGATGTGATGTTTTACGGCCCCGGCGCCGGCGCTGATCCTACGGCAACAGCCATCATGGCTGATGTAACTGAAGCAGCGCGTTCAATTGCCAGGGGCTGTGAAGCGGGTGTGCTGGAAAAGAGTGGTAACATCAGGGATCTTCTCCCGCTTGAAAAGATAGAAAGCAGGTTTTTCGTCAGGTTCCTGGCTGATGATCGGTCGGGAGTGCTTGCTGCGCTCTCGACTGCCTTTGGCGATGAGCAGGTCAGCCTGGATATGGTTATCCAGAAGCGCCGGGTAAATGACATGGCTGAAATTGTCCTGGTAACCCAGCTGGTTGAAGAAAGCGCTTTTAAGAAGGCCCTGGATAAGGTTGTCAGTTTACCCGTGATCAAACCGGGCCTCAGCATGTTTCGCCTGCTCGGTTAAAGGAGAGAACTAATTTATGCCTTCAAACTATTCTTCCAGGCCGGCCTGGGTGGAGGTAAATCTCGATGCGATAGCCGCCAACCTGGGGCAATTTAAAAATATTGCCGGACCGCAAGTCGAACTAATGGCTGTTGTTAAAGCTGATGGCTACGGTCACGGGGCGGCAGCAGTTGCTACTGCCGCTTTGGAAGCGGGAGCAGGCAGCCTGGCTGTTGCTTTTGTCGAAGAAGGAATAGCGCTGCGTCGCTCCGGAATCAGGGCGCCCATACTGCTGCTCGGCTATACCGACCCCACCCGCTGCACCGAACTGGTAGAATATGATTTAACCCCGACTATCTTTAATGCGGAGGCGGCAGCCAGTTTATCTGAACTGGCTGTAGCCGCGGGAGTGGTGCAGAAAATACACCTGAAAGTTGATACCGGCATGGGGCGGGTCGGGTTTTTGCCGGACGAGGCGGCAGCGAAGATTTCCGCGATCAGCAGGCTGCCAGGTTTGGCAGCCGAGGGGCTCTTTACTCATTTCGCCGTGGCCGAAGATTTATCGGGTTCTTATACCCGCCGGCAGCTGGAGCTTTTTGAGAAGATTATTGAACAGTGCAGCAGGGAAGGAGTAAAATTTAAAAAAATACATGCCGCCAACAGTGCGGCAGCTATAAACTATCCCCGCTCCTACTATAATATGCTCCGTCTCGGCCTGGCCATGTACGGGCACTATCCTGATCCCGACCTGGCCCGGAATGACCCTGTGCCGCAGCTTACACCGGCCATCTCTTTTAAAAGCAGGGTAGTCATGGTTAAGCAGGTTCCTCCCGGCAGTTCAATCAGTTACGGCTGCACCTACACTACAACTGCTTCTGCCCGTATAGCAACAGTACCTGTCGGTTATGCCGATGGTTACAGCCGCCTTCTCTCTAACAGGGGTCAGGTATTGATCCGGGGCAGCCGTGTACCGGTTATCGGGCGAATTTGCATGGATCACTTTATGGTTGACGTGACCGATCTTCCGGGCGTACGTGTAAACGATGAAGTTGTTTTATACGGCAGGCAGGGTAAAGAATCTGTAACGGTGGAAGAAATGGCGGCGTTGATCGGAACTGTAAATTATGAACTGCTCTGTGCCATCGATAAAAGGGTGCCCCGTTTTTATTTCCGCAACGGTCTCCTGCAGGAGATTAATGATTATTTTGAAACCGCTGATTGATCTTCCTGTTCCTGTAAGTCTTTCAACGATTAAACCACAATTCATTATTCATCAGGGCTGCCATGGCTGGCGGGAGGGTAGACGGGGCAAGAACTGCCCGGGCATGAAGCAGGAAAGCGCCGGTTAAAACATGAAAAAACTTGCGGCGAAACTGCTTTCTGAAGTTAAAGTTGTAAATATCCCCGGCAGTTTCACTTTTTCCCTCAGCTTCTGAAATTGAGCGTACTGCCAGGTGAGCGCTTAAAAAGGAGTTATACAAACCTTCACCCGAAAAGGGCTCGATCAACCCGGCGGCATCGCCGATCAGCAGCAGGTTGTCGCAGCTGGGGCGACGCAGGGGTCCTGTAAAGGGCAGTGGCCAGGATAAAAGAGTAGAATCGTTTTTCGGGGGAGAGAATAAGCGGGCGTAAAGGCGGAGCAGTTTAACCCGCTTTTGCAGACCTCCGACGCCACGGTTACACCACCCGTCACCCTGGAACGACCAGCCCATCCCTCCATGGCAGGGAAAGGGGAAAAACGCCAGGGTTCCCGTGATATCCTTTAAATCTTCATCACTTTCGACTCTCGCAACAGCCCTGCCAACTATCCCCTTGTTACTCTTTCTCAGCCCGGCCAGACGGGCTGTTTTGCCCAGGGCTCCGTCAGCCCCGATTACATAGCGGGCAGCCAGGCTCCGTATCTTGTTTTTCCCGATTGCCATCTGGTAATAAGGGTAACCATTGCAATCGTCCATCCGTTTGATTTCTTGTAAAGGGCATTGCTCTGCAAGTATGGCCCCCTGTTTAACTGCTTCCATCAGCAAAAAGTGGTCAAACTCACTTCTTTTAACCAGCAGGCCGAGTTTTTTGTCTGCCAGGTAACTATAATCTTTGTTGCCCTTAACTACCCTGATTATGTTCACAGGTGTTGCCGGTTTCACGGAAATGCGCAGGGGTGCCGGCAGCAGTTTCAAGGCCCTGGCAGAGACGAAACCGCCACAGATTTTATCACGTGGCAGGGCCTGTTTTTCAATAATTATGGTTGACAATCCGGTTTTCGCTGCCAGGTAAGCAGCCAGTGAACCGGCAGGCCCTCCCCCGACCACTGCCAGGTCATAAAACTGATCTTCTGTCACCTTTATACCTCCCTGCATTAATACTGTTGAAGCTATGCCTTTTTTTACTTGTTCATAAATTCAGAGCCTGCCTGTCGGCCGTTTACCGCCAGTTTAAAAAATTCGCTTTCGCCCTTGACTCCCCTGCCGGGATAGAATAAAATTGTTTTGTGAAAAGATTAGCCAAAAAAATCCAGGTAAACATAAAACCATCTTTGCGGGAAAGCAAAAAGAAAAAAGCTTACCCAGTCCTGGAGGATTATTTTAACTAAAACCGGCTCAGAAAAGCCGGTTTAGCATTTAAAGGGATAAAATCGGGAGGAAGGAAAATGACTGTAGATTTTCGCAAAGAAGTTGATTATGTAGCGCGGCTGGCCAGGTTAGACCTGGATTCGGAAGAAAAAGAACGCATGGTTGGTGAGCTGGGTGCTATCCTGAAGACGGCGCAGAAGATTCGTGAACTGGATACGGAAGGTATTGAACCTACATCGCATGTTTTAGATCTTCCCGCGGTTCTGCGCGAAGATAAGGTTAAACCTTCGCTACCCCTGAACCGCGTTTTACAAAATGCTCCACACCGCCGGCAGGGGTATTTCCGTGTGCCCAGTATTACAGCATCGGAAAACCCGGCGGAGTAAATATAGCCCGGAAAGAGGATCAAGATCATGAAACTATATGAAATGAGCGCTACTGAACTCAGCTTGCTCCAGGTCAGGGGCGAGGTCAGTGCTGTTGAAATAACCCGAAGCTTCCTCGATCGTATTGAAGAGGTTGAGCCGTCTGTAAATGCTTTTATAACCTTATCGCCCACAGCGGCCATGGAAACTGCAGTTGGGGTCGACAAACGCCGTCACCGGGGAGACAAGCTTCATCCCCTGGCCGGGGTTCCTGTGGCGGTTAAGGATAACCTTTGTACCAACAACATGCTTACCACTTGTGCCTCAAAGGTGCTGGATAATTTTATTCCACCGTACAGCGCAACTGTTGTCACGGCCCTGCATGAAGCAGGGATGCCCCTGCTGGGTAAAACTAACATGGATGAGTTTGCCATGGGTTCTTCCACGGAAAATTCAGCCTTCCAGGTTACCCGTAATCCTTGGGACACAGAACGGGTCCCCGGCGGTTCCAGCGGCGGATCGGCCGCAGCGGTTGCCGCGGGCATGGCCCCTTTAGCCCTCGGCTCCGATACAGGGGGGTCAGTGCGCCAGCCGGCCTCTTTTTGTGGGGTGCTGGGTCTTCGTCCCACCTACGGAAGGGTTTCCAGGTACGGTCTGATTGCCTTTGCTTCATCCCTGGATCAGGTCGGGCCCCTTGCCCTTAACGCGCATGATTGTGCACTAATCCTCAACTTGATCTCGGGACATGATCCACTCGATTCCACATCGCTGCCCGAGCCCGTTCCCGATTTTTCAGACGATCTCGAACTTGATCCGTCTTCACTGCGGATCGGCCTGATCAGGGAAAACCTTTCCGAACAGTTTGATCCGGAAGTCAGGGCTTCGGTTTTAAAATGCGTTGAACTGTTTGAAAAGAACGGGGCACTGGTTGAGCAGGTTTCACTGCCCCATACAGATTACGGCCTCGGTGCCTATTACCTGATTGCCCCTTCCGAGGCCAGTTCAAATCTTGGCCGCTACGACGGTGTCCGTTACGGGTTTAATGCCGGTGGCAGCGACCTGGAGACACTTTTCAGTAAAACCAGGGGTGAAGGTTTCGGAGCCGAGGTTAAGCGCCGGATCATGATCGGCACTTATGCACTGAGCGCCGGCTATTTTGATGCTTATTACCTGAAAGCAATGAAGGTAAGAACACTGATCCGCCGCGATTACATGACGGCTTTTGAAAAATATGATCTGCTTGTCGGGGCGGCCAGCCCGACCCCGGCTTTTAAAATTGGCGAGAAAACAGACGATCCTCTGCAGATGTACCTTTGCGACGTATGCAATATAACCGATTCCCTGGCCGGTGTCCCCTCGCTCTCGGTGCCGGTTGGTCTGCATTCGGGCGGGCTGCCGATTGGCATGCAGATGACCGCTTCCCCTTTCCGTGAAGGCATCCTGCTCAAGGCTGCTGCTTACCTGGAAGAGGCAGGTTTTTACCGGCCTTTGCGTCCGCAGCCCGGTCTTGCCGAAGAAGGAGGTCTCTAACACTATGCAATATGAAACCGTGATTGGCCTGGAAATACATCTTGAATTGCAGACCCTTTCTAAGCTTTTCTGCGGCTGCAGCACCACTTTTGGCAACGAACCAAATACTAACTGCTGCCCTGTCTGCCTGGGTCTGCCCGGCAGCCTGCCTGTTTTTAACCGCCGGGCCATTGAACTTGCCGTAATGGCTGCCCTGACTTTAAACAGTGAAGTGCAGAGGAAAAGCCGCTTTGATCGTAAAAACTATTTTTACCCCGATTTACCCAAGGCTTACCAGATTTCACAGTATGATCAACCCCTGGCCAGGGGCGGTTACCTGGAGATTGAAGTTGACAGCCAGCCCAGGACCATCAGGCTGGAACGGGTTCACCTCGAAGAAGAGGCTGGTAAGCTGATTCATTCCGGTGAGTCCATTTTTGACTCTGATTATTCACTGGTCGATTATAACCGGGCAGGCATTCCCCTACTTGAGATAGTAACCGAGCCGAATATTTTCTCTGGTCGCGAAGCCAGGCTTTTCCTGGAGAACCTGCGCCTTCTTTTGCTATACAGCGGTGTTTCCGACTGCAAGATGGAAGAAGGTTCCCTGCGCTGCGATGCCAACATCTCGCTTCGACCGGCCGGTTCAAAAACTCTCGGAACTAAGACTGAGGTTAAAAACATAAATTCGTTCAGGGCTGTTGAGCTGGCCCTGAACTACGAGGCACAGAGGCAGGAGGCAATCCTGGCCTCCGGGGGTGAAATAAGCCAGGTCACCTGTCACTGGGATGAAGAAAGTAAAATAACAATTCCCCTGCGCGGGAAAGAAGGTTCTTCCGATTACCGTTATTTTCCTGAGCCTGACCTGCTGCCCCTGGTTCTGGATCAAGCTTTTATAGAAAACCTTGCTGCAAACCTTCCCGAAGCGCCGTTGAAGAGAATAGAACGCCTCTGCAAAGATTACGGATTATCTGCAAGCGAAGCACTTCTATTTACCGAAAATCGTGAACTGGGTGATTTTTTTGAAGCGGCCGCCCTTTTATACAAAGACAGCTCTAACCTGGCCAGGTGGATCCAGGGTGATCTGCTTTATCAACTGCGTCAGTTAAATGTTGGAATAGAGACAGTTAAACCGGGGTTGCTGGTTGACCTGCTGCAGCTCCTGGACAGCGGAGAAATCAATCGGCCCGTGGCCAAGGAGGTTCTGGCCGAAATGGTGGGCAGCGGCGCTGCCCCAACAGATGTGGTCAGGGAGAAAAACCTGGGGCGAATCGCGTCAAAAGAGAATTTGCTTCCCCTTGTTGAGCAGGTTGCTGCAGAAAATCCCGAAGCAGTGGAAAAAATCAGGGCGGGTGAAGACAAAGTTCTGGCTTTCCTGGTCGGCAAGGTGATGGGGCTGACCGGTGGCAGGGCTGACCCGGCGGCAGTGAACCGCTATTTCAGGGAGCTGATCAAGAAATGACAGGTGGTGCTCAAATGGATAAGAATAAAAGTTTGGTCATAGTAGGTGCACAGTGGGGTGATGAAGGGAAAGGCAAGGTAATTGATTACCTGGCTGAACAGGCCGATCTTGTTTCCCGTTTCCAGGGAGGCGATAATGCCGGCCATACCGTTGTTTATGGCGCGAACATATTTAAACTTCATCATGTTCCCTCGGGTATATTGAATGAAGGTACCCTCTGCTTACTGGGTAATGGCATGGTTATTAACCCGCTGGTGCTGGTCCGGGAACTGGATGATCTGGAAAAACGCGGTATCGACACATCTAATTTACGCATCAGCTGCCGGGCCCATTTAATTATGGCTTACCACCAGGCGCTTGATGAGGCAAATGAAAAAATGCTTGGTGACAATAAAATTGGCACAACAGGAAGAGGTATCGGGCCAACCTATGCCGATAAAGCGCTCAGGCGCGGAATAAGAGCTATTGAAATGACAGATCCGGAACGTTTCAGGGAGAAACTGGCCGAAGTGCTGCCCCTGCAGAACCGCATTCTGGAAAAAGTATACGGGGCAAAAAGGTTTGATCTGGATCAGCTAATGGAACTCTACAGTCCTGTTTTGGAACGGCTCGGGCCTCTTGTAACTGATACATCGCTGCTTCTCCACCGTTACCTGGCTGACGGTAAAAGAGTGCTTTTTGAAGGAGCGCAGGGCGCCCTTCTTGATATTGATCACGGCACTTACCCTTTTGTAACGTCATCTTCGACAGTATCGGCGGCAGCAGCAAGTGGAACCGGCCTTGGTCCCGGTCATGTCAGGCGGGTCCTCGGTATTCTCAAAGCCTACACTACCAGGGTTGGAAGTGGACCGTTCCCCTCGGAAGATACGGGAGAAGCAGGTCGGCAGCTGCGCGAGCGAGGCAATGAATTCGGAACAACAACGGGAAGACCGCGGCGTTGTGGGTGGTTCGATGCGGTTATTGCCGGTTATGCTGCCCGCATTAACGGCCTTACCGGGCTGGCGGTTACCAAACTTGATGTGTTGAGCGGCCTTGATACTGTTAACATGGCGGTAGCCTACCGCTGCAGGGGCGGAGAAATTCGTGACTTCCCCGTTTCCAATGAGGAACTGCAATTATGTGAACCGGTTTATGAAACATTTTCCGGCTGGGATAAAGATATATCCCGGGCAAAAACCATGCAGGATCTGCCCAATGCCGCCAGGACTTTTGTCCGGGCTATCGAGGAGGTTGTTGGAGTGAAAGTGGAACTGGTGTCGGTGGGGCCCGATCGCTCTCAGACAATAGTTATACCCGACTCCCGGGTTGCCGGCTGGATCGGCGCTAAAAGCTGAGAGATTGAACAATTAATCATTATCCGGCAGGATATCGTGCATTACCGGTAGAATTCTTAAGGTTAAATGCAAATCAGACAACTTTTACCGGGGGTGAACCGGATTGCACAGTTTACGGCTGGCAGTTAAGATCGTTATCAACTTTCTTTTTTCACTGGTAATTCTGCTGACATTTTTAACCACTTCTCTTTTCGGGGTGAAAGCCCAGGATACCGTGCGCATGATCATCACTGAAGCAACCGGCCTGCAGCGCGATATGGTTGCTTTTCAGGCAGATCTTCAGCCACTGGTTATTCACAATGTTTTCTGGGTTTGTCTCGCTTCCCTTGGGTTTATGCTGATCTTTCTCTACTTTATAGATCACAGCTTTAAGAATTTTATTGCCCCGGGGGTTCTCTCCATGGCCATCACTATTTTCCTTGCCGCCGGAATGGCAGTTTCCAAAGATTATATATTTCTTTTTTCCGGCCCCCAGACAGAACTATACATACAAACATTCATGGATCGCTTCGGAATAAGCGCCTATTTAATATTTGCTTTTGGCTTAATTCTCGTGGCCCTTTCACAGTGGGGTGATCGCCTTTTTAAGAAAAATAAAAAATAACATTTTATCCCTGCTCAATCCCGAAAAGGTGCGGGGAAAAGCTGCCCCTGAACCTGTTTTTAAACAGCTCCTGGTCAGGTACAGATCGGAAAAGGGGCAGGAAAAAATAAAAATACCGGGCCGGGCAGGCCCGGATATTTCTGTTAGTCTTGATAACACGAAACAGCTAAAACACGGCAACCTGCTAAAAATAGTGTTAAACCCCGCCCCTTCTGCAGAAAAACTTGAGCTGGAAGAATTTAAAATTATGCTTAATCCAGCTTTTCCGGCCGGAACTAAAACTTTAACTAACGGTTTTCAGAGCTGGAGTCGTAGTGAAGAGCTCGGGCCCGGAGAATCTATGCCGCGCCTCGTACCGCTCTTCAATTTACTTCTTGCTCCTTTTGGAGATAGAAGGATCTACAGGCGCCCCGGAGGCAAAGAGCGTTTCCATTCCTGGACCTACTCCTGGTTTCGTTTTCCCGACGATACAATTTTTTTTATTGGCTCAGTTACTGAAAGAAACGGTTATACCGTGATTGACTATGATTATGCGAAAGACCGGCTTATTGTGGCAAAGGATTGCCGGGGAGCCGGGTTAAGCAGTGATCTGGAAATAATGAATCTTTACTATGGATTCGGCCGGCTTGATTCGCTGATCAACGAATACACTGGATTAACCAGCGCCGGGCAGGAAACAGCATCAAAAAAATCAGGCTGGTGCAGCTGGTACAATTACTACACGGCCATTGACGAAGAAACAATTTGCAGTAATATCGCTGAGTTGTCCGCCTCCCGATTACCCCTGGACTATTTCCAAATCGACGATGGATGGCAGCAGGCAATCGGGGATTGGCTTGCTCCAAACGAAAAATTTACTTCCGGAATGGATAGTATAAGTGAGAAGATCAGATCTTCCGGTTTAAAACCCGGCTTATGGCTGGCGCCATTTATTGCCGTACCGTCATCGCAGCTGTTTAAAGAGCACCCCGAATGGATTCTGCGTGATGTTAAGGGCAAACCGCTCAAAGCCGGTTTTAATCCAGGCTGGGAAGGTTACTTTTATGCACTCGATCTCGATCACCCCGGCGTCCGCAATTACCTGGCATCGGTATTTGACCAGGTTATTAATCACTGGGGCTACAACTTTCTCAAGCTGGACTTTCTCTACGCGGCAGTCCTGGCACCACGAGCTGGAAAAACCAGGGGAGCCTTAATGTGCGAAGCGATTGATCTGCTCAAAAAGCTGACAGAAGGAGCCGAAACTTTGGGCTGCGGAGTGCCGCTCGGTCCTGCCTTCGGCCATTTCGATTTCTGCCGTATCGGCGCTGATGTAGCTCCCTACTGGCAGGATTACCTGCGATTGATTAAATACCCGGAGAGAGTATCCACAGAAAACTCACTGGTCAGCACAATCGGCCGCCGGCAGCTTGACCGCCGCATGTTCCGCAATGATCCCGATGTTTTCATGCTGCGTGATGGTTTAAAGGGCGTTAATCAAAATCATCTTACTGCAAACCAGCGCTTCACTCTTTTTTTTATAAACAACCTGCTCGGCGGTTTACTCTTTTTTTCCGACCGTTACAGCGAGCTGACTTCGGAGCAGCAGGCCTTGCTGAGAGAAGCTTACCCCCTGCACGAGGCAGAGATATATGGTTATGACAGTTACCGCGGGCTGCACCAATTTGAATTTACCGCTACCGGCAATTATTACACCGCTTATGCAAATCTATCAGGCGAGCCGCGCAAGGTCCGTCTGCCCGGCGGCCGCTGGTTTAGTAAGGCAACCTTTCCTGACCTGGAATGCAGCAGCCTGGAACTTGAACCGTATCAGAGTATTTGCCTGCGCCAAATCGAGGGCGATCAAGGAGTATACCTGCTCGGGGCATCGGGACACCTGTTTCCTGGTGCCCAGGTATTACAGCTAGAGGCAGATTCATCTGAAATCAGGCTGACCCTTGAAAATAATGCTTCCCCGGAAACTGTTGTATATATTGCAGCTCCCGGCGATAGCAACAGCTACAGGATTAATGGCATAGAGTATGAGCTTCAGCACGGGGCATCCTTGAATTATCTTGCGGTTCCAGCAGGGGAGGTTAGTTAATGAAAATAATCCATACCGCTGATCTGCACCTGAATGAAAAAAAACCTGAACGCTGGCAGGCCATGAAAGAGATTATCGGGCTGGCTACAACCAGGAAGGTTGATTTACTGCTGATTTGCGGGGATCTTTTTGACAGCAGTACAGATGCTGAAAAAATGCGGGCCGGGCTCCGCGATCTTTTAAGCGGCGCTGTTTTTAATACCGTAATACTACCCGGAAACCATGATCACAGGGCGTACCGGGAAGGGCTGCATTTTGGGGATAAGGTTTCAGTAATAACTGATAGTTCTAAACCCCTCAGCTTTAATGGTTTGCAGATCTGGGGCCTGCCTCACGAAGTGCTAAGCAGGGAAAAGCTGGAAGGGCGATTACTTACCCTTGCTTCAAAAATGAATGCTGCTAAGCAGAATATACTCTTGTATCACGGGGAACTGCTCGATGCCTTTTTTTCCCGCGATGATATGGGCGAAGAAGGTGATCAGCGCTACATGCCCCTTACTCTTTCTTCTTTCGGTCAGCTTCCCCTGCGCTATGTATTAGCCGGCCACTTTCATTCACGTTATGCGCGCTGGCCTTTGTCCGGTGGGGGGAGTTTTATCTATTCTGGATCTCCGGTTGCCGTAACCAGGAGGGAAACAGGGCGCAGGGCGGTGAACATGCTGGAAGCGGAAAAAGAGCCGGTTGAACTTCTCCTCAACAGTTATCATTACGAAGAACTGAATATAGAGCTTGATCCGCATAGTGCCACTGATCCGTTGGCTTTGCTCGAAGAAAAAGTTAGCATGTTACATCCTGCAGCAAAGGCACTGGTTACAGTAAGCGGTCTTTTTGACGGAGAATCCCTGGGCCTTACAGAAGAGAACATACACGCCGGCATTCGCCAGGTTGTTGGCGAGCGTCTTGCCGGCGAACCGGTTGAAAAATATTACGACGTTCGCCTGGTAATGGAAGACGACCTCTACAGGAAACTGGCTGAAAGACTTAAGGGAGCCGATCTCTCTCCCGCGGAAAGGGAAAGAGCGCTGGAGATGGTTATTGAAGCCTTCAGGGAGGTGAAAACATGTTCCTGAAAGAGTTTTCAATCAGGCGTTACGGCCCTCTCCCCGACAGCGGGCGGATTCGCCCTGGTCGTTTTAACCTGGTTTATGGACCGAACGAAGACGGTAAAACGATGACTATTGATGCCCTGCTCAGGCTGCTTTTTGACAAGGAGGCCCTGAACTGCTTCCGGGAGGCAAAACGGGTTGCTGAAAACCCCGATGGTTACCTGGTTATTGAAAACGGAAAAGAACGAAAATTACCGGAAGAAGGTACTTTAAGCGATCTATATGATCTGAACGCCCGTGAGTTCAGCAGAATATTTGTTATCCGGGACAGCGACCTTTCAATCAACCGGGAAAGTGATTTTTACCGGGACATGACTGCCCGTCTGACAGGAATGCGCACCGGGGAAATCAGGAGTATCGTTACAAAAATCCAGGAAATGGGGCGGTTAACCCCTAAAAAAGCCCTCCAGAATACCGAGCCGTTTAAATTTAAAGAACGTCTGGCCGGGGCTGAAGAGTTGCTGGAAATGGCCGAATTGCTACAGCGCCGCCTGGGGCAGGAAGGGTTCAGCACCCTTGAAGAAAACCTGGCCCGCCTTACTCACGACGGGGCTGTTTTAAATGAACAGCTCGAGTTGTACCGTGCAGCATACAGGCGGGACCTTTACCGCAGGGGACGTAAAATTCTTGATGACCTCGCAAAAGTCCGGTCAGAAGCGGCTGAGCATGCTGCATACAGTAAAGAAGATTACCAGGCCTGGCAGAAGGCCGAATCAGCTCTTGGCCATTATAAAGACGAAAGAGTTAAGCTGGAAGAACAGTTGGAAGCAGTTCAGCAGGATCTCCATCTCTCACGCGGCAATATGAAAGACCTTTCCGTCAGGCTGAAGAGACTGGAGCAGGAAAAAGAAACAGCGGAAGAAAGAATAAAGCCGCTGATTACTCAATACGATACAGCCCGAATCCAGCTGAAAAAGAAGGAAGCTCTCTCGGGAGGGCAGTTTTTTACTCCCGCGCTAATAGTATCGGTTGCGCTGCTTTTCTTGTCCCTGGCCGGAACCATTTTCAGCCCTTCGTGGTGGTTGTTCGTAATCCTGGTTTTTTCAGTCCTGCTCACCGGCGGCGGGGGGGTATATCTTTTTCTGCAGCAGCTCGGGCGTTCAAAGCAGGGGGCACTGGCTGAAGAGATCCGGCTTAAAGCAGCTAACCTCGGCCTGCCGGCCGATAGTACCGAAGCTGTTCGCTCCTCCCTGGCAATGCTCGACCGGGATTATTCCCGCACTGCGCAACAGTATAAAGAGGCTGAAAAAGAAGTGGACTGGCTTGAACGTGAGAATTTGCGGATCAATGAAGCACTTGACCAAAATCGTAAGCGGGCAATTCAGGAAAATGATAAAATTACTGCTGTTAAAAAAACAACTGCAGTGGAAAATCTTGATGCTTTTGCAGAACTGCTTGAGCGGAAAGAGAGCCTTGCCAGCGAGATTAAAACCCTGCAGAGCCTTCTGCAGAGTCACTTCGCTTCAACGGGGGACAGGGCAATACAGGGTGATCCGGATTACTCTGTCTGGGAAGAAAAAGTTGAAAAATATGCCCCTTATCAGGATGCTGCTCCGGGCCTGAGTTATGATCGTTCTGCAGTGGATCAGATTCGGGATAAACTTACAGAGCTTGAACAGCATGGGGAACAACTGAGAACAAAACAGGATGAATACCGCAGGGAACTGCACGATATTGAGAATAACTACAATCAGATTATGCAGTACGAAGGTGAAGGGCATCTGCCCTGTCAGACCATGGCAGACCTGGAAAAGACTGTCGAAAAACTTAAGCGCTGGATTGAAAACCAGGAACTGAATGTTGCTGCCGCCAGGCACACTCTTTCCCTGCTGGAAGAGATGGAGATGGAGGAAGAAGAGAAAGTTTCCGAACTGTTTGGGCCGGACAGTCCGGTTAGCAGCTATTTTGAGAAAGCAACCGGTGGCCGTTACCGGGCAGTTCATTTCCAGGGTGGTGATCTTCCGCTCCGGGTGGTTGACTCCAACGGTACTTCTTATGATGCCGACGCACTGTCGGGCGGGGCTTACGATCAGCTTTATTTTTCAATCCGCCTGGCCCTCGGTGGTAGGCTGCTTGAAGGGGAAAAAGGCTTTTTTATCCTCGATGACCCCTTTATCAAGGCCGATCCCGAACGGCTTAGAACAATGTTGCAAATGCTCCACGATATCTGCAGTGACGGCTGGCAAATATTTTACTTTAGTTCAAAGGGTGAAATTAAAGAAGCTCTCGATCATGATCTTAAAGCAGGACTAATCAATGAGATCAGGGTAGGCTTAAGCAATAAATGAGTCGAGCATTTCCTTCAAAACAGTTTCAACTTTTACTAGAAAATCGAGGCTTTCCTGTGCCTTAACCTTGTCGCCCCGGTAGTTGACCGAGTAGGGGTTACGATAGTCTCTGCAAACTATATCGATTTTCTCAGCCATGGCTGGAATTATTTTTTTAATAGTTTTTGTATCAGTTTCAGCGGCAAAAAGTTTGTCTTCGGCATATTCCACCAACCTGGCCATATTGGTTTCGTTCTGCCGGGCACTGTTACTATTAGAATAAGCATGGCACATCACATAAGTGGCACCGATCAACGAGTATTTTTTAGTGCTTTTCTTATGATCGTACCTGTTTAACAGGGGTGTGGGCCAGTATTTCTTATTCTTTTCCCCGGGGTACAGTTTCTCTAAGAAAGCGATATAGTTAATATAGAACCTGCGGTAAACCTCTTCTTCCAGTGCCCTGATCGCCAGCAGACAAACTCCGCTGAAATCGGGCTTACCCGAAAGGGAAAGCAGGTTATTGTACATCAGCCCCGCCGATACAAGCAGGGTTTTGGACGAATCGTTAAGTTTATGCCAGTTTCTTTTTTCCATCCATACTTCCAGCCGCTTTTCCTCGATCAGGTAATCTCTTTCCGATGCGCTTTTACTCACATTTCCAGCCACACGTTCGGCATATTCGTCGGCAAAAGAGCGGATTATTGCTTCCATTTTATCTTTCTCCGGGTGTTCATCTGCAACCTCTTCACCCGTTTCAGGAGCAGAAGCGCGTCTGTATATTTTCTGGATTAAAGCATATAGATCATCCAGGTTAATCTCAACCGTTTTACTCTGTTTAAGGATTCCCGACCTGCTGCTTTTTTTATAGGTTGAATGACTGATAACGGGAATTGAAGATGCAGATTTACTTACGGTTCCCGCTGGTTGTTTTGCCACATTATCCTTGAGCAGCGATTTGCAGCTGGTACAGAATACTGCTTTAAGCTTCACTTCGTTTCCGCAAACCGGGCACTCCCTGTAACCTTCCCTGGCCAAGCTGATCGGCTCCTTTCCTATCCCCACCCTGAAAGCGGCGGCAGTTTTACTGTAGGGCAGCGTTATCAACTAATATTTAAATGTTAAGTTTCAAGCCTGCCTGCAGGCGGATTTCTCGTGACAATAAACATTCTAAATCTATATTCACTTAATAAACCCGTTATCCTTCTGCTAACAAACATTATATGTTATTTGATAGACATATATGTAAGGATGTGGTATCATGATTTAAGAGCATCCTGTATGTACGGTTGCTCTACCGGTGGCTAAAATGATTTTGCTTTTCAGGCATACTGCCTGCTGCCGGCGAAACCGGCTTCACCTCTCTTGTTCCTGCTGTAGTTTTCAGCAATAACAATGGGGTGGAGTAGTGAAACCGGTTTTGTTATCCAAACAGAGTAGATGAATCTAAAGAAGTGAAGTAGTAAAACCGGGTCCGGCCCCTGGGACGGCTGGATTAGTGAATAACCGGCTTCACCTCTTCGGGCATCCTAATGTTCAGAAGAGGAGGTGAAGACGATGACAACTAAAGGTTTTGAAAGCCCCAAAACCACAACTATAACTGCAATATTAATCTGCATAGCCCTGCTTTTCTTTCCTGCTTCAGTTTATGCCGATTCCGACAGCGGAACACCTGTTGATAGCCCTGCCGTGGAAGGCGATGTTTCTCCAGGCACTGCTGATTACGGTTCCCCTGATTCTACATCCGGCGCTTCAGAGTACAGCACGGGTTCTACTCCAATTGATAACTCCCTGTCCAGCCAGGACAGCGGCAGTGATGGCTATTTTGATCAATCCCCGTCTGTTGACACTGACAGCAAACCGGCGGCAGATGACGGACTGAGCGGTGGAGAAGCTTTACCAGCCGCTAACTCGCCTGCAACGGAAGACTACCCTGGGCCGGAAGCAAGTGACAGCAGTGATCAGGAAAATGTATCCGGCAGCCCTGCTGAAGAAGATCCTGATATGCAAACTCCGGAAGAAATTCAAGATCAGCCTGATCAGGCTGATCAACAGGAAGAGGCAAGCGGAGGCAACTCCTATAAGGCCACAATCACACCCAGCGCTGTAGTATCAGGCGGTGACGATACCGATTACACCGGTTTGCAGGGTGGGGAAACAGGTGAATTTACCGTAACTTTTACCGAAGTGGGTAAACAGGAACTTGGCTCAGCGCGGGTAGAAATACCGGATCAGTTTACTGTTTCCGGCTTCAGCACAGAGTGGAGCACGGATGGAGTAACCACTGAAGAAGGTAAGCAGTGGCAGGCCCGCCTGGAAGAGAACGGCAGTGTATATCTCTACCTGCGTGCTCTTAATCAAAGCAACTACCTGCTTTACGGTGAATCGGTGGCGGTTAGCTTTATCGCAACCGCTCCGACTGAGCTCGGTGTTTACCAGTTCGAAACCGCAGCCTGGACCGACAACAGCGCGGCCGATTCCGGCAGCAACACCAACCACATGGCTTCCGGTTATACCGACCCTGTGGTTATTGTCGGCGAAGGTGTGGGCAACGCTGAATCCTTTGACAATGTCAGGGATGATCTCAACGGGCACTATGTACTCACTGCAGACATAGACCTTGCCGATTCCGTTACTTACAGTGACGACTGGGAACCGTTGGGCCCAACTGCAAACACCCCCTTCAGCGGTAGTTTGCACGGAAACGGCTATACCATCAGCAACATGCAGATTAACACCATGAACATTGATAGCACCTACACCAGTGGCTTCGGTCTCTTTGGTTATCTCAACAATGCCTGGCTGGTCAACCTGGAATTGGTCGATTTTATCATCGACATAGACAGCTTTGACTACGCTTCAACCGACTGGGCAGTCGGCGGTCTTAGCGGACACAGCGTTAACAGCCACATTATTGACTGTGATGTCAGCGGCTTGATATCTTTTGCTGTTGATAGCCCTGAAGCAGATTCTCTGAACTTTTTTAACATTGGAGGGCTGCTCGGTTCAATGAATGGCGGCACTGTCAGCGGCAGCAGCGCTAACGGAATCGATATCTTCATCAGCTTCAGTGATGGAGGTTTGGATTATAAGGGAGTATATTCAATTGGAGGCCTGGTTGGCATTAGCGAATCCCTGGCCGAAATAACTACCAGCTTTGCCAATGGTGAAATACGGATCGACGCAAATCTCGACGATGGTTACTTTGAAGCATATGCTCTTGGCGGCCTGGTTGGCTACAGTGAAGGCAAGATAACCGATTCTTATGCCGATATGCTGCTTAATTTCTACCTTGGTGGTTCTTCAAACCCGGTAGATATTATGTTTTACGGCATCGGCGGCCTGACCGGTCATAACCTTAGCAGTGGTGAAAATTCGCGCTGTTATGCAGCAGGTGAAATCATAATCACCATTGATGACCTTCCAGGTGATGAAGCATTTGAAGTTATCGCAATCGGTGGCCTGGCCGGAGATAATGAAGGCTTAATTGAAGAGTCATTCTCAACTGCAGATTTATACATTTACATCATGGGTGGTAATTCTGACACCTGGGTTGACTTCTATTGGATTGGCGGCCTGGTCGGCTACAATACAGGTTATGTCCTTGATAGTTATACCTCGGGTGCAATTACCTGTGACGCTGATACGGACAGTGAAGTATGGTTTTACGAAATCGGCGGCCTGGTCGGTAATAACTATGATAATCCGGCTGCTTCCGGCGGTAGCATCGAAAATAGCTATGCTGCCGGTTCGATTGAACTGTCCTGGACCAGTTCGTCACTGGTCGAGGATGTCGGAGGCCTGGTCGGTTTAGATGAAGGCACCACCACCAACAGCTTCTACGACAGCCAGACTTATGATCTTGTCTATAGCGAATACTGGCCGCTCTGGAACTCTGGTGTGTACGACCCGGCAACCGACCCCGCAGCAGACCAGCGCAAAACCACGGCTGAACTGCAGGTTTACGATACCTTTAACAGTGCCGGATGGTTAATTACCGGACAGGGAGGCGCATATCCGCTGCTCTGGTGGCAGGATAACAGCGACCCGGTTTATGTCTGGTATCTTCCCGATACCGGTAATGTTCCTGACATGATTGGTATACCTCATGGTCACAATACCGGGGTAACATTATTAACTCACCCGGGTTACATTCAACCCTGGCGCCATCCGTATCCTGTCTCATACCGCAGGGCTTTACCCCAAACCGGGGGAGATAACAGCCTGTTGTCGGCATTTCTCCTGCTGGCTTTGGTTGGAACGTCTTTGCATCTGTTGATCCGGTTCAGGAATGAACTGAATCAATAGTCGATTATTTTCTCGAGTAAAAAAAGCCGGGTAATTATTACCCGGTTTTTTTATATAGCTGAAATTATGTATAATAGGGGCGGAGGTGATTACCATGCAGCTTGCCCTGCTCGGCTGTTACGGCCCCTACCCGCCTGCCGGCGGTGCCTGTTCCGGTTACCTGGTCAGCGAGGATGGCTATAACCTGCTGCTTGACTGCGGCAACGGGGTGATGAGTCGTTTGCTCGAACATGTCTCTTATCTCGATCTTCATGCTGTTGTGCTTTCCCATCTTCATGCCGACCATATTTCCGATATCATGATTATGCGCTACGGGCTGGAGATGGCGTTCAACAGTGGCTTGCGCCAGGCGCCCCTGCCCCTGTACGCTCCCGGGGAACCCCGGTCGGAGTTTGACCGCCTTCCCTACAAGAACGCTTATAATGTAAAAAGTGTTGGCAATGAAACGGTTTTAGAGGAAGGGCCATTTAAAATCACTTTCCTCCGGGGCATTCATGCTGTTCCTTCGCTGGCCGTACGCCTGGAAACAACATCTGCCACCCTGGTTTATTCCGGTGATACCGAATATTTCAGTGCCCTGGCCGATTTTGCCGCAGAAGCTGACATCTTTCTTTGCGAAGCCAATTACCTTGAATCAGATCTTCAAAAAGGCTTGCCCAACCATCTCAGCGCTGCCGGCGCTGCTCAAATTGCTTCTGCAGCCGGAGTAAGGCAGCTGATCCTGACCCACCTCTATCCTGAGCGCGACCCGGGCCTTTCCCTGGCCGAGGCAGTTAAGTTTTATCCTTCAGCCCGGCTCGCTGCAGAACGGCAGGTTATCCAGCTTTAAAGGCGAAGTATTGAAAAATATCCCGAATGTTTACCTTTTCGAGTGTTAAGTAAAGCGTAGTTGATTGAAACATATTTGCCGGGATTCTTTATAAATTGTTATAATGAAAAAGATTCCCGGAAACTAAACCGGAATAAAGTGAGTGATGCCAGTGGCTGATTACCAAATTATGCTGCGCGAATTGCCTGCTGTCGACCGCCTGTTGAACGAGCCTGCAGTTGCCGAAACTATGCAGGACCTGCCCCGGCGTATAGTGCTGCAGGCGGTGCAGGAGACAATAGACAGCTACCGCAAGCTTATTAACGCCAACCGGGCTGATCAGCAGCTGCTGACCGGCTTGAACATTTCCACGTCCGGGCTTGCCTCGGAAGCAGTTGCCCTGGCCTTTAAGAAAGCTCGTCCCAACATCGGACCGGTAATTAATGCCAGCGGCGTGGTTATTCATACAAACCTGGGGCGTTCGCCCCTGGCCCCTGCCGCGGTTGACGCCCTGGCAGACCTGGCCGCCAACTTCAATAACCTTGAACTTAACCTTGACACGGGAAAACGCGGTTCAAGGCAGGATCACCTGGAAGAGATCATCTGCGATCTTACCGGGGCCGAAGCGGCCGCTGTTTTTAATAATAATGCAGCCGCTGTATTCCTTGTATTAAACACATTAACCTCCGGTCTTGAAGTGATAGTATCCCGCGGAGAACTGGTTGAAATCGGCGGCTCATTCCGCATTCCAGAAATTATGGCTTCCAGCGGGGCCCGGATGATCGAAGTGGGGACAACCAATAAAACCTACCGGCGAGATTATGAAAAAGTTATCAATGATCGAAGCGCCGCCTTGCTTAAAGTCCACACCAGTAATTACCAGATGGTTGGTTTTACAGCTGCGGTAAATGCAGCTGAACTGGCCGAACTGGCTCACGACCGCGGATTGATCATGATCGAAGACCTGGGTAGTGGTGTTTTAATTGAAACTTCTAAATACGGACTCCCTGCCGAACCCAGGGTTCAGGACAGTATTGAAGCCGGGGCCGACCTGGTTACTTTTAGTGGCGATAAAATGCTGGGTGGCCCGCAGGCTGGTATAGTGGTCGGTCGTAAAGAGCTTGTTGGAAAAATTAAGGCCAACCAGATGGCCCGGGTTGTCAGGGTTGATAAATTTACTGTTGCCGCCCTCGAAGCAACCCTGCGTCTTTATTATGAAGAAGAAACAGCGCTGCGGGAGATTCCGGTCTGGCGGATGCTCACTGCCAATCTAAAATACCTGCAGCAGCGGGCTGAAAAACTGGCGCAGCGGATTGGCAATATCTTTGGAACCGGAAATGTAAGCATAATACCCGGTATATCAAGGGTGGGAGGGGGAGCGATGCCCAATGCCGAGCTGCCGACAGCGCTGGTTGCGGTCAGGCTGAACCGTGGACAAATCACCCCCGATCAGCTGGCGGAAAGACTCCGTCGGGGCACCCCCCCCGTTATCCTGCGCCTGCAGCAGGACAGCCTGTTATTTGATCCACGCACAATATTCGAAGAACAGGAAGATGCACTGGTCGAAGCTCTTCAAAAAGCCTTAAATCTCTAAATAATCGTGATTCGGAATACTGGGAGGTATCAAAAGTGGAGCAGCTAATTATAGGAACAGCCGGTCATGTTGATCATGGAAAAACGGTGCTGATCAGGGCGCTGACCGGTGTCGATACCGACCGTCTGCAGGAAGAAAAAGAACGCGGTATATCTATCGATCTCGGTTTTGCCCCTTTCCGCCTGCCGGGTGGACGCCTGGCTGGGATAGTGGACGTCCCCGGGCACGAGCGCTTTATTCATAATATGCTGGCCGGGGCGGCCGGCATGGACCTGGTTATGCTGGTGGTCGATGCTACAGAAGGAGTAATGCCCCAGACCCGTGAACATCTCGATATACTGGGCATTCTCGGGGTCAGCAAAGGAATAGCCGTTATTACCAAGATTGACCTGGTCGAGGAAGAATGGCGTGAGCTTGTCGCTGAAGAAATCAGGGAGGAGCTGCAGGGTACCTTTCTCAGGGAAGCGCCAATCGTTGCTGTTTCTGCCCTGAAAGGGGAAGGGATTGATGAGCTGAAGCTCTTGATCGATGATATGACCTCCGACCTGGAAACCCGTAACTCTTCCGGACCCCTGCGTTTACCTGTGGACCGTTCTTTTATTATAGCCGGTTTCGGTACGGTGATTACCGGTACCTTGATTCAGGGTTCTGTATCGGTAGGAGATACTGTCTCCGTTGTTCCTCCCGGGCTGGAAGCGCGGGTACGCAATATCCAGGTTCACGATATGAACGTGGAGAAAGCCCTGGCCGGATCACGCGTGGCTCTTAACCTTTCCGGGCTGGAGAAGGATGAAGTGCTGCGCGGCAGTGTAATCAGCACCCCCGGTTACTACAGGCAGACTGACCTGGTTGATGCCTGGGTGGAGCTGCTTGACGGGGCGCCTCGAAGGTTGAAGAACCTTGATCCCGTTCACTTCTTCCTCGGTACTGCCCGCAGTGTGGCTAGGCTGCTTCTGCTGGACCGGAACGAACTGGCCCCGGGCGAAGGTGCCGTGGTGCAGTGCCGGCTCGACAGGCCGCTTGTTGCCGAACGGGGCGATCCATTTGTTATCCGTTCCTACTCACCAATGACCACTATCGGCGGCGGTAAAATTCTCGACCCCTATCCGCAGCGGCACCGCCGTTTTCGCCAAGAGGTGATTGAGAGGCTCACCGAACTTAAACAGGCGCCGGCAGCCGGCGGCGATACTGTTTTTCTGCGTCGTAAATTGGAAGAGCTGGTTATAGCCGATTCGGCAAAATTGACCCGGGAAACCAGGCTTGATTCTGCGACAGTTGAATCGGTTATTGATGATTTGATAAAAAGCGGCCCGGTAGTAAAAATCGGATCTTCATACATCCTGAAAAAGAACCTTGACCAGTATGAAAAGCTGCTGCTGCAGGAGCTAGATACTTACCATGATCAGAAACCTCTTTCCCGGGGAATATCACGGGCCCGGCTCCGCGGTTTTCTTCCTGCTGCATTCAGCCAGCGCGAGTATGATGCCCTGCTTGAATTGTTGCAGGAAGGTAAAAAAATTGAACAGCAGGATGACCTGGTCTGTCGTGGAGGTTTCGTTCCACAACCTTCACCGGGTGATCAGAAAATACTTGGCGTCCTGGAAAAAATTTATGCCGGTGAAGGCTTGCAGCCTCCTTCGGCTAAAGATGCCCTGGAAAAAGCCGGGGGACCACTGCCGCGCAGAGAAGAACTTTTTAATTACCTCCATGACAAAGGCCTGCTGGTAAAAGTCAGTGAAGATCTGTTTTTTTACCGGAAAGCATATGATCAGGCTCTTGACCTGCTGCGAAAACATTTTGAAGGAAATGACAAATTAACCCTGGCTGAATTCAGGGACCTGACCGGCAGCACGCGCAAGTACGCCCAGGCTTTGCTCGAACATTTCGACCGGGTTAAGTTGACCCGCCGGGTTGAAGATTACCGGGTTCCGGCCAGGCCGGGGTAGCTGATTCAATCACCAATATGCTAACATATAAAATATGTTAAAGGTTAGCAATTATTGCTTCTGAAAGCAGGTGATTTAAGTGAGCCGTGAAGAGATACGCCTTACCGCGCTGACAACCAGCGCCGGCTGAGCAGCCAAAATAGGGCCTGAAGCCCTCGCGCAGGTACTGCGCGGATTACCGTCTTTTGATCATCCCGACTTTTTAAACCGGGACCAGCATTTTTCCGATGCAGGGGTCTACCGCATATCGGCAACCCATGCCCTGGTCCAGTCTGTCGATTTTTTCACTCCCGTTGTCGATGATCCATATACATTCGGTAGAATTGCAGCAGCCAATTCGCTCAGTGATATTTATGCCATGGGAGCCAAACCGCTGACTGCCCTCAACATTGTTGCCTTCCCCTCGTCATGTCAGCCCCTTGAAGTGCTGCAGTCGATATTGAAAGGCGGCTATGACAAGGTAAGGGAGGCAGGCGCAGTTATTACCGGTGGCCACAGTATTGAAGACCAGGAACCAAAGTACGGCCTTTCCGTTACCGGCCTGGTTGAAATTGAGAACATGGTTACCGGGAGCGGAGCCCGCCCCGGAGATCTGCTGGTTTTAACCAAGCCGATCGGTACCGGTATAATTACAACTGCCATTAAGGGCGGCTTGATTACTGAAGAAGATGCCCATGAGGTTATAGAGGGTATGGCCAGGCTCAATGCTGACGCTGCTGAGGCCATGTTGAAAGCGGGAGCTTCAGCCTGTACCGATATTACCGGTTTCAGCCTTTTCGGTCACCTTTACGAAATGCTGGTTTCGAGCAGTATGGGAGCAGAAATTGATTACAGCAAGGTTCCCCTCTACCCCTCTGTCCTGGAGATGGCAAACAGCGGAATGATTCCGGCAGGAGCTTACCGCAACCTGGAATACATGCGTCCGAACCTGCAGTGGGAAGGGGCGGCAGAGCTGAAAGATGATGCTCAGATTATCCTGGCCGATCCCCAGACATCAGGCGGTCTGCTTATTGCCATCCCTGAAAAGAGATGTGGTCTTTTAATGGATCTGCTCCTGGAAAAATGTGGCGGATCAGTCATAGGCACAGTTATAAAAAGTGATCAACCGGGGAAAATTATTATCAGCTGAGTATATTTTACCACTTGAGCGGGAAGAGATGTAAACTCAGCTTTGTCCTCTGCACCGGGCAACAGGCAGCACTGGATAATACGCTTAATGTGGTCAATAGTTGTTTATGTAAAATATTTAAGAATTTAAAAATAAAAGCAGGATATATTGATGGAACCGTCGAAATCCTCCAATATAGTCTGCTTTTATTGTATTTGTCGCAATATTCACCTTTAACCTGACGAGCGGGAGGTGCTGAAACGTAGAGAAATGCAGAATGCCTGTCTCAACCGGCAGGAATCGATTCCTGGCGGGTAAAAAGCGTCAAACAATTATTTAATGATGCGGGGTATGCTAATGAGTACCGAAAGCCAGACATTCACTGAAAAATATGACCTGCTGGGTTGTATCCAATGCGGCCGCTGTACAGGTGGGTGCCCGGTTACTGTACGGGCTGACCTGAACGTGCGGCGTTTTGTTTACGACGCCTATTACGAGGAGAAACTTGAAGAACTGGCCAGGCTGGCCGAAATCTGGGACTGCACTGCCTGTCACACCTGTGCGGTTCGCTGCCCCAAGGGTTTGAAACCGCTCGAGGTGCTGCTCGGCCTGCGCACGATGATTATTGAAAGCGGTAAGGTGGAGCCTACCGTGCGCGACGCTTTGCAGTCTGTTCTTCTTGAGGGCAACCCCTGGGAAAAATCACGCGCGGCCAGGAGCGATTGGATGGAAGGCCTTGATGTTAAAGTGGCCGAACCCGGTGTGCCGGTGGAAAACCTTATCTTTGTCTGCTGCACCATAGCTTACGATCCCAGGGTGCGGATAATAGCCCGGAATGCCGTTGCGCTGCTGAACAAAGCCGGGGTTGATTATGCCTTCCTGGACGACAGCGAAACCTGCTGCGGCAGCGAAGTGTTTACCCTTGGCGAAGAGGGGCTTTTTGAAATGCTCGTGGAAGATAACACGGAGCTTTTAAATGAGTATTCAGCCAAACGCATAGTTTGTCTCTCTCCCCACTGCTTTACCACCTACAAAGAAAAGTATCCCGACCTGAAGGCAGAAGTAATACACTATACCCAGCTGTTTGATGAACTGTTAAGGGATGGTAAGATTACCTGGAAAGGTGATCTGAACAAGAGGATTGTATATCACGATCCCTGTTACCTGGGCAAACAGGGTAATATCTATGAAGAACCCCGGGATCTGCTGAGAAGTATTCCCGGCGTTGAGCTGGTCGAATTTGACCGCTGCCGCGAGCGCAGTCTTTGCTGCGAAGGGGGCGGGGGAAAGATGTGGGTTGAGTCGGAATCGAAAAAAGAACGTCTTGCCGAAACGCGGATTAAGGATGCCAGGGCTCTTGAAGCAGATATTGTGGCTGTGGCTTGCCCCTTCTGCGTTTTAACCCTGGAAGATGCAATGAAAGGTCTTGGCTACGAGGAAGAAATGCGGGTAGCTGAGATCACTGAACTGCTTGGTGAATTTGCTGAAGTATAGCTTTGCTTGTTTTTAATCTGGCAGGAGGTGGCATGAACTATGAAAATGTTTGTCTGTATCAAATATGTACCCGATACTTCCGAGGCAGAAGTAAAGGTTAATCCCGACGGCGTTTCGGTTGACAGCAGCCGTTTTTCCTTCGATATTAATGACGCCGATAACTATGCCGTGGAAGAATCGGTTTTAATCAAGGAGGCCGGGGAGGGAGATATTACCGTTCTCTCTATCGGACCGAAACAGTCTGACGTGATGATCCGTATGGCCATGGCCAAGGGCTGTGACCAGGCCATTCGTGTTGAAGATGACCGCATAGCCGCGCACGATCCCCTCATGGTGGCTAAAGTTCTCGCCGGGGCGATTAAAGGCCAGGAATTTGACCTGGTACTTACCGGCTGCATGGCCGGGGATGACGGCCACATGTCAACCGGTGTTGCCCTTGCAGAAGAGCTTGGAGTTAACCACGCATCGATGGTTAAAAAAGTGGAAGTTTTGGACGGCAAGGTAAAAGCGCACCGTGAACTGGAAGGCGGCCTGCTCGAAGTGGTAGAACTTGAACTGCCGGCTGTCCTGACTATCCAGACCGGAATTAACGAGCCGCGCTATGCACCCATTCGCGGTATTCGCGCCGCTCAGAAGAAAGAGCTGAAAGTAGTCAGCCTTGATGATCTTGGTCTTGATCCGGCAGCGGTTGGGCCGGATGCCTCTATGGTAGTACTGGAGCAGCTCTACATTCCGGAGGTTGAATCCTCTGCTGAATTTATCGAAGGTGAAGCCGAGGAGAAAGCTGATAAACTGGCTTCAATCCTGGTCAAGGGAGGGCTCGTATAATGGGTGATATTTTAGTACTGGCAGAACACCGTCAGGGAGCTTTAAGAGATGTATCCTTCGAAATGATGGCCGTTGCGCCTGCGCTTGCTGCTGATATGGGTGGGGAGGTAACCGTGCTCCTAATCGGCAGTGGAGTTGATGAAATGGCTAAAAAGTTGGCTGCTTATGGCAGCAAGGTCCTGGTAATTGATGACCCCCTGTTTGAAAACTTTAATGCCGATAAGTATCAGAAAGTGCTTTCGGCGCTGATCGATGATCTTAAACCGGCCCTGGTGATGACCGGTCAAACTGCCCAGGGAGTTGATTTCATGCCTGCCCTGGCTGTTGAAAAGGGCCTGCCCCTGGTTGCCGAAGCTATTGCCCTTGAATACAAGGATAATACATTAAAAGCAACCCGTCAGCTTTACTCGGGCAAGGTGAACGCCACCCTGGCCTTTAAACCGGCCGATACCTACCTGGTTACCCTGCGCGAAGGAGTGGTTGAACCTCCCGATGCAGCGGCCGAAGGCAGTGTGGAAAAACTTGACTCACCCTTGAAGGAAGATATAACCTACCGCAACTTTGTTGAATATATTGAAGCCGAAGTAGGTGATGTGGATATTACCCAGTCCGACATTCTAGTTTCGGTCGGGCGTGGTCTGAAAGAAGATAAAAACCTGCCCGTTATTGAAGAACTGGCCAAGGCTATCAAAGCCGATATTGCCGGTTCCAGAGCGGCCACCGATGCCGGGTGGATACCGCATGACCGCCAGGTTGGCACTTCAGGCAAGGCGGTTAAGCCGAAACTCTATATCGCCATGGGCATATCCGGTGCATTTCAGCATGTGGCCGGCATGAAAGGGGCAAAAACCGTGGTGGCTATAAACAAAGACCCCGAAGCCCCTATTTTTTCCGTGGCCGATTACGCCATTGTTGATGACATGTTCAAGATTGTGCCCAGGCTGACTGAAAAACTGAAAGAACTGAAAGGTTAACAAACCGAAGCAGAGGCAATCTTCGCGGGAGGATGAAAAAGCAGATGACGGAAAAACCGAAAGTAGGTGTCTATGTCTGCCACTGCGGGGTTAATATTTCCGCTACGGTTGATGTGGAAACGGTTGCTGAATACGCGCAGAAACTACCTAATGTTGAAGTGGCGCGTACCTATTCATATATGTGTTCCGATCCCGGCCAGGCCCTGATCAAGAAAGATATCAGTGAACACGGGCTTAACCGGGTTATTGTGGCCTCCTGTTCACCCCGGATGCATGAACCGACCTTCAGGAAAGCGATCCAGGAGGCGGGGCTGAACCCCTATTATCTTGAGATGGCAAATATCAGAGAACAGTGTTCCTGGGTGCATGAGGATATGGAAGAGGCCACTGCAAAATCCAAGAAGCTGGTAGCTGCTGCAGTTGCCAAAGTCAGGCTGCTCGAAGCGCTTGAATCAAAAGAGGTAGATGCCGAGCCGGCAGCCCTGGTGATTGGCGCCGGTATTGCCGGTATCCAGGCTGCTCTTGATATTGCCGACGCCGGTTTTAAAGTATACCTGGTTGAAAAAACTCCTTCGGTAGGGGGGCGCATGGCCCAGCTGGATAAAACCTTTCCCACCCTCGACTGCTCGGCCTGTATTTTAACCCCTAAAATGGTCGACTGCGCCGGCCACCCCAACATTGAGCTGATGAGCTACTCGGAAGTTGAGGAGGTCGGCGGTTACATCGGCAACTTTGATGTTAAAGTACGGAAGAAGGCCCGCTATGTGGATTTTGACAAGTGTACCGGTTGCGGTGACTGTGCTGCCGCCTGCCGGGTAAAAGATCGCTTTCCGAGTGAGTTCGACCAGGGTATGGGTAAACGGTCTGCCATATACCTGCCTTTTCCGCAGGCTGTTCCGGCCAAGTACACTATTGACCCTGATAATTGCCTTTACCTGAGCAAGGGCAAGTGTGGTAAAGGCCCCAAGTGCCAGGAAGTTTGCCAGGCTGAGGCAATCAACTTTGAACAAAAAGATGAAATTGTCGAATTCAGGGTCGGGGCGATTATTGTTGCAACCGGGTTTGATACCTTCGATGCATCGCGCAAGCCGGAATATGGTTACAACGATTATCCGAACGTTATCACCGGGATGGAAATGGAAAGGCTCGTTTCCGCCTCGGGTCCGACCGGCGGCAAAGTTAAAATATTTAACGGCGAAGAAGAAATTGAGCCAAAGGAAGTGGCTTTCATCAAGTGTGTCGGTTCCCGTGATGCCAGTGTGGGTAACGAATACTGCTCGCGTGTTTGCTGTATGTATACAGCCAAGCAGGCCCACCTGATCAGGGATAAGATACCCGATGCCAACATTCGCATTTATTACATGGACGTTAGGGCTTTTGGTAAGGGCTTTGAAGAGTTTTATGACCGGGTCCGCCGTGAAAATGTCCGTTATATCAGGGGCAACCCATCGGAAATATTCAAACGGGGCAACAAGCTGGTGGTTAAAGCTGAGGATACCCTGACAGCAACCCCCCTTGAAGATGAGGTCGACCTGGTTGTTCTCGGCGTTGGCCTGGAACCGCGTTCTGATATGCGGGAGATTATGGACCTGCTGCGCCTGTCGCAGTCTCCCGACAGGTTCTTCCTTGAAGCGCATCCCAAGCTGCGCCCGGTTGATACGGCAACAGAAGGGGTCTTCCTTGCCGGCTGCTGCCAGGGGCCAAAGGATATCCCCGATACGGTAGCCCAGGCCAAGGGGGCCGCTTCATCGGCAATGATTCCCCTGGCCAGGGGCAAGGTAATGATCAGCGCCCAGGTAGCAGTTGTTGATGAAGCAACCTGCAGGGGTTGTGGATTCTGTGTTAACATCTGCCCTTACTCAGCCATTGAGTTGGTTACCGTGAACCGTTTTGGTCACGAGGTTGAAGTGGCCAGGGTTAACGAAGCGCTCTGCAAGGGCTGCGGCTCATGTTCGGCTGGGTGCCTTTCTGATTCAATCCAGCCCAAGTCATTCCGTGACCGGCAGATTCTGCCGCAGATCGCTGCACTGGGGGTATTAAAATGAGCGCGAACTATGAACCGAACATTGTAGCATTTCTCTGTAACTGGTGTTCTTATGCCGGAGCAGACCTGGCCGGCACCAGCCGGGTTCATTATCCGGCTAATATCCAGGTGATCCGGGTTATGTGTTCAGGCAGGGTTAATCCCCTTTATGTGATGAATGCTCTCCAGCAGGGTGCCGACGGGGTTCTTGTTTCCGGTTGTCATCCCGGCGACTGCCATTATATGGAAGGTAATTTTTATGCCAGACGCCGCCTGGGCATGCTTAAAGACCTGATGGAATATGTTGGAGTCGACCCGCGCAGGTTTCACATGAGCTGGGTTTCTGCTTCCGAGGGGCACAAGTGGAAGGAAGTAGTTGAAAAAACTGTAGAAGACGCACGCGAAGCCGGACCCTTTGAAGGATTCAGGCGCCGGCAGATTGACTGGTAGGAGGGGTAATAGAAAATGGATCTGGAACAATTACGCAAAACTGCGGCAGAAGTTGTGGCCCGTGAAGATGTTAAGTACCTGATCGGCTGGAAAAAAGGTTCTTACGGGTACAGGGTTGCCCCGGTTTTTGTCGAAGATGCCACAGGCGCTGCAGAGCTGCTCTTTTCGCCCCTCTGCACTGCCAACCTGGCTACGTACCTGACCCTGGTTGAAAAAAGACCGCTTCCGCGTGGACAGGAAGAAGATAAAAGAAAGGTTGCTCTCCTTGTAAAGGGGTGTGACAGTCGCGCTGTTGCCCAGCTGATTGTTGAACACGGGGTAAAGCGCGATCAGGTTTTAATTATCGGCTGTCCCTGTCCGGGGGTTATAGATACCGCCAGGCTTGCTGAAAAATATCCGGAAAGCGAAACTCCGGCCGAGGTAAAATGGAATGGCGAGAACTTTATTCTTCTTAACAACGGTGAAACTGTTGAGCTGCCGCGTGAAGAAGTGATTTCCGAAAAATGCCGTTTCTGCCGCTACCCCAATCCCGTGGTCAGCGATATTATGATCGGTGACAATGTTGAAGTGTGGGAAGCGGAAGAGGATAGCGGTGTTGAGGAAATTGAAAATAAAAGTATGGAAGAACGCTGGGATTACTGGGAAGATCAGTTCTCCCACTGTGTGCGTTGTTACAGCTGCCGGAATGTTTGTCCACTCTGCTACTGCCAGGACTGCATTCTCGAC
Source organism: uncultured Syntrophomonadaceae bacterium (assembly GCA_964492615.1). Classification (GTDB taxonomy): domain Bacteria; phylum Bacillota; class Dethiobacteria; order DTU022; family DTU022; genus JAABTH01. Next base: position 82,742 of record CAZBKZ010000004.1, read on the forward strand.
CGTCTTAATCCTACCTGGGTAAATCGTGCGGTCAACTTTTCCGAGAACACAGCTTTTAACATTGCCCGGGCCTTCCACCTGGCCGGTCGCTGTATTGAATGCGGCGAATGCGAGCGGGTTTGCCCGGCGAATATACCCCTGGGCAAACTGAACAGGAAAATGGCCAGGGAAGTTCGGGAAAAATATGGTTTTGAGCCGGGAGTAGATCCCGATGCCGAACCGTTCCAGGCCAGCTTTAAGCCTGATGATCCCGATGACTTTATCCTGTAGAGGTGGGTGATATGTCAGCGATGCTGTTAAATAAGGAAAAATGGCCTGATTTTATCGGAAAACTGACCGGAAAAACCATATGGGCGCCGGGCGGTGAAGGCGAAGCGCTTCGTTTTACCCCGGTAGCAGAGGGTGAAACACCGCAGCTGTCTTATCGTAACACCAGGGTGCCGCCAAAAAGCATCCTTTTCCCCCAGACCGAAACCATGTATCGTTTTCAGCTGGGCGACGTGGAAATGGAAACCCCGCAGCTGGAAGAGGAAGCAATTATTCTCGGTCTTCGACCCTGCGATGCCAGGGCGGGTTCCATCGTGGAAAAATTATTCCGCTGGGATGTAGACGATCCTTACTATCTAAAAAGGCGCGAGCTGGTAACCTTGGTTGGGCTTGCCTGTAATGATCCGGGCTTAAACTGTTTCTGCACTTCGGTTGGTGGCGGACCTGCTTCCACTGAAGGGCTCGACCTGCTGATGGTTGATCTGGGAGATAAATACCTGCTTGAAGTTGTAACTCCCAAGGGCGAAGATCTGGTTGACTCAGTAAAAGAGCTTCTTGAAGAAGCAGATGATGCCTCGTTAAAATTGAAAACAGATGCTGTTAACGAAGCGGAGGCAAAAATCAAGCGCACGGTTGATCCTGAAAATATAGCGCAGGGGCTGCCCTCTCTCTGGGAAGACCCGCTCTGGCAGAAAGTATCTGCTTCCTGCCTGGGTTGCGGAACCTGTACCTACCTCTGCCCGACCTGCCACTGCTTCGATATCCAGGATGAAACAGAAGGCTTCGAGGCCAGGCGCTGCCGGATGTGGGACTCGTGCATGTTTGAAGAATACACCCTTCATACTTCGGGGCATAACCCCCGGCCTACCAGGCGCGAGCGAACCAGGAACCGCATTAACCACAAGTATAACTATTACGTTGAAAAGTTCGATGTAATAGCCTGTGTCGGCTGCGGCCGCTGTATTAACCTCTGCCCTGTCAATATCGACATAGTTGAAATTCTCAGGCAGGTAAAGGAGGCGTTGTGATGTCTGAAACTAACCCTTATATCCCCTATACGGCTACTGTTGAGGAAACCTGGTATGAAACCGGCGGCGATCGTTGTATTAAAACATTTAAGGTTGTTTTCGATGATCCCGCTGTTCGTGAAAACTGGAGTCACAAACCGGGCCAGTGTGCCATGATTGGTGTGCTGGGGGTAGGAGAAAGCATGATCTCCATCTCCAGTTCACCGACAGAAGGAGACTTCCTGCGCTTTTCAGTGATGCGAATGGGCAAGGTAACGCAAGCTCTACATCAGCTTGAAGCCGGTGATACGATGATGATCCGCGGTCCTTACGGCAACAGTTTTCCAGTTGAAGAGTGGCGCGGTAAAAAAATCCTCACTGTTGGTGGTGGAGTCGGCCAGGCCCCGCTTCGTCCAATTGTGGAATATGTCAGGGCCAACCGGGACCAGTATGCCGGGCTGACCATGATCTACGGAGCCCGCACATCGGGTGACCTCTGTTTCAAAGGCGAATTTGAAGAAATGAGCAGTTGCGATGACCTCTCCTGTCATCTTACCATCGATGTGGAAGAAGAGGACTGGGGCCACAATGTCGGTTTTGTTCCCCAGATGCTTCTTGATCTAAACCCTTCTCCGGATAATACCATCGTAATTACCTGCGGGCCACCGATCATGATCAGGTTTGTTCTCGAAAACCTGAAAAAACTTGGTTTCGAGGATGAGCAAATTTATACAACCCTGGAAAACCGCATGAAATGCGGCATCGGCAAATGCGGACGCTGTAATGCCGGGGGCATGTATGTATGCAAGGATGGCCCGGTATTCAGTTACGCCGTATTAAAAGAAATACCCGAGGCTTTTGCCTGATAATTTCAAAACCAGACTGCAGGCGGGGCAGGATTAAACTGCCCCGCTTTTTTGATCGTCAAACCGTTCCCCGGTTTGTTCTGTAACAGCGCTCCCGAGCCTTTCAGCACTTGTTACCAACCCGCTATTGTGCTAATATCTATTTAACTTACGGGGAGGTTGTTAACAGTGGAACAGTACGGTCTGGTAACCGAAACAAGAGGCGAAACAGCCCTGGTAAACCTGCAGCGTCACCTGGTATGTGAAAGCTGCGGTCGCTGTGGTTTACTGAGCGGCTCGAATAAAAGAGAAATAATCGTGGAAGCCCTCAATCCCATCCAGGCCGGGGAAGGGCAGCGTGTGTTGCTGGAATCGGATGACCGTCAGGTTCTGTTTATATCTTTCATTCTATACCTTGTTCCAGCCCTGGCTCTGGTAGCCGGAATTGTTCTCTGGCTTACTGTAGTTACACCCTTTTTGGGGCTGCAGGGCAGTCAGGAACTGCCGGCCGTGGGAGCAGGCCTGCTGCTGATGCTGATTGTTTTTCTCTGTGCCAGAATCTGGGACAGGCGGGTTAAAGATAATCCCGACTATAAGCCGGTGATTACTGCCCTGCTGAAAGATGAACCTGTAACAATCGACCGGTGTGAGGATGAAGAATAAAAAGTTTTTTATAAATAAATGCCATAATAATATTTTATACAGGAGGGAATCAGATGACGAAAAAATACAACGTAGCGGTAGTCGGGGCAACCGGGATGGTTGGCCGCAAAATGATTGAGGTATTACTGGAACGCAGCTTTCCAATCAATGAACTTAAACTTCTTGCTTCCCATCGTTCGGCAAACAGCCAAATTGAAGCAGGCGGAAAAACATATACCGTGGAAGAACTGGTTCCCGATTCTTTTACAGGTGTTGATTATGCCTTTTTCAGCGCCGGTGGCGATATCAGCAAGCAGTTTGCCCCCGAAGCGGTTAAACGCGGCACCGTGGTAATCGATAACAGTAATGCCTTCCGCATGGATGAGGGGATGCCCCTGGTGGTGCCCGAGGTCAACCCCGGTGAAGCCTTTAAACATAAGGGCATAATATCCAACCCGAACTGTTCAACTATCCAGATGGTTGTTGCTTTGCAGCCTCTGCAGAAAGCTGCCGGCATCAAACGGGTTGTTGCCGCCACCTACCAGGCTGTCTCGGGAGCAGGTAAAGAAGCTGTCGATGAACTGTTCGAGCAAACCCGTGCTTACCTGGCCGGGGAACCGGTTCCGGCAGAAAGAGTTCCCCACAAGGGAGCACGGCGCAATTACCAACTGGCTTTTAACTGTGTGCCCCAGATAGATGTATTTGTCGAGGACGGCTACAGCAAGGAAGAAATGAAAATGATCAACGAAACCAGGAAAATCATGGCTCTTCCCGACCTTCCTGTCACCACCACCACGGTCAGGCTGCCGGTGGTAACCGGTCATTCCTTAGCGGTTAACGTGGAGCTGGAAAAGCCTCTGAGCGCCGACCAGGCGCGTAAAATTCTTTCCGAAGCTCCCGGTATAGTAGTGCTTGATGATCCAGACCAACTGGTTTACCCTATGCCGCTCGATGCCGCCGACGATGATGCAGTATTTGTAGGCCGTATCCGCCCCGATTACTCCGTGGCGAACGGTCTAAACCTCTGGGTTGTTGCGGACAATATACGCAAGGGAGCGGCTACAAACTCGATCCAGATTGCCGAACTGCTAATTAAATAAGCAATCAGCCGGGTTGTGCCTGTCCTGGAAAAGGGGGCAAATCCGGCTTTTTTACCGAACACGATTAGCCGGAATAATAAACCAGGGAGGATTAAGATGAAAACCATTATTAAGAACGGAACTGTGGTAACCGCCTCCGACATTTACCAGGCTGATGTCGTTATCGAAGACGAAAAAATTGTAGCTATCGGAAGTACAGACAAGCGGGAAGGTGAAAATGTTATTGATGCCTCGGGAAAGCTAATTTTTCCGGGGGCCATTGATGTGCATACCCATCTCGACATGCCCTTCGGCGGGACGGTAACTGCCGATGATTTCACCACTGGCACCATTGCCGCCGCTGCCGGCGGTACTACCACTATTATTGACTATGCCCTGCAAACCCCCGGCCATTCCCTGGCCGAAGCGCTTCAAAACTGGCATGAAAAGGCCGACGGAAAATGTGCTGTTGATTACGGGTTTCATGTGGCCGTTACCGATTTGAACGATGCCGTTATGGCAGAAATTCCCGAACTGATCGGCAGAGGTTACCCTTCCTACAAGGTTTTTATGGCTTACAAGGGTGTTTTTCAGGTAGACGACAGCACCCTGCTTACGGTTCTCAGGCAGGCCGGAGCCGCAGGCGGTCTGGTCCTGGTTCATGCCGAAAACGGTGATATTATCGACCTGCTGACCAGGGAAATGCTGGCCAGGGGAGAAACAACACCTCTTCACCATGCCCTGAGCCGTCCGCCCCAGGCCGAAGAAGAAGCAGTGAATCGCTATATCACCCTGGCTGCTTTAAGCGGGTCGCCTGCCTATATTGTTCACCTTAGCGATGCAACAGCCCTCGGTCGCCTGGCCGAAGCCCGCTTGCAGGGATTACCCATCTATGCAGAAACTTGTCCCCAGTATCTTTTTCTTGATATCGAAAGATATAACGAACCTGGTTTCAACGGGGCAAAGTATGTAATGTCTCCGCCCCTCCGCGAACCGGGTAACGAAGAATATTTATGGAACGGTCTTGATTCCGGCAATCTCCAGGTTGTCGCATCCGACCACTGTTCCTTTAACATGAAAGGCCAGAAAGAACTGGGCCGCGATGATTTTTCCAAGATCCCGAACGGGGCCCCGGGAGTAGAAACCCGCGTTCAGCTGCTCTTCGCCGGTGGTGTAATGGAAAACCGGATCAGCGTAAACAAATTTGTTGACCTGGTAAGCACCGCTCCGGCCAAGCTGTTCGGCCTTTATCCCCGCAAAGGGGCGCTGGCTATTGGCAGTGATGCCGACCTGGTAGTTTTTGATCCCGATGCCGATTTCACAATCAGTGCCGAAAAACAGTTCCAAAACGTAGATTATAACCCCTACGAGGGTTTCAAAGGCAAGGGAGTGCCGCTCAAAGTCTTTTCACGCGGCAAGCTTATTTTTGATGACGGCCGCTATACCGGCAGTAAAGGGCACGGCTGCTTTTTGCCCCGCAAACCCTTTTCTGCACTTTAGTGTTAGCAGAATAACTTTGCATAACGCCGGCCGCACTCGCCGGATCGTTTAGCTTAAGGAGGAAACCCTGGATGATTGTTGTAATGAATCCCGGTGCCGGAGAAAAAGAGGTAACCCGGATAACCGATAAACTAAAATCAATGGGATACGGCGTTCACCTTTCAACCGGCGAAAACCGCACGGTGATCGGGGTGATCGGGCAGCGCCGTGAAGAAGTAGCCCAAACCATGGAAGCGATGCCCGAAGTTGAAAAAGTGGTTTTTATCACCCGCCCCTATAAACTGGCCGGACGGGAATTCCATTCCGATAATACGGTGATAAATGTTGGTAATATAACTATCGGCGGGGCCGACCTGGTAGTGATGGCCGGCCCCTGTGCAGTTGAGAACGAAGAGCAGCTTATGCAGGCCGCCGAAGCGGTGAAGTCGGCTGGCGCCGCTGTTTTACGGGCCGGGGCTTTTAAACCCCGAACCTCGCCCTACAGCTTTCAGGGCCTGGAAAAACAGGGGCTGCGCTACCTCGATGATGTAAGGGCTAAAACGGGCTTGTTGATTGTAACCGAAGTGATGGATCAGTTCACCGTTGATCAAGTAGTAGAATGTGCCGATATTATTCAGGTTGGTGCCCGTAATATGCAAAACTACTTCCTGCTCAGGGAACTGGGTAAAATTCGCAAGCCGGTTTTGCTGAAACGCGGTCTTTCGGCCACCATCGAAGAATGGTTGATGGCTGCCGAGTACATTCTCTCCGGGGGTAATTATGATGTAATCCTCTGCGAAAGAGGAATCCGCACTTTCGAACCTTATACCCGTAACACACTCGACCTGAGTGCAGTGCCCCTGGTAAAACAGCTCAGCCACCTGCCGGTAATTGTCGATCCAAGTCACGGTACCGGTATTGCCAACCTGGTTCCGGCTATGAGCAAGGCTGCGCTCGCCGCAGGGGCAGACGGGTTGATGATCGAGGTTCACCCGAATCCACCGGAAGCTCTTTCTGATGGGCCGCAGTCATTAACCCCGGAACAGTTTAATAATTTGATTAGCGATCTCAAAGGAGTTGCTTTAAGTGTTGGCAGGCTCATCTGACAGCAGCGCTATATTTAACAGGGTTGCCCTGATCGGCACAGGTTTAATCGGGGGCAGTATCGGCCTGGCTTTAAAAGAAAAAGGTTTAGCAGGCATTATAACTTGCTACGACCGCGATCCGGCAGCCTGCTTAGAAGCCGTGAAAAGAGGGGCGGCGGACCACCCGGCAGAAACAGCCGTGCAGGCTGTAAAGGATGCCGATCTGGTTATACTTGCTGTGCCAGTGCTCAGCACAATCGAGCTGCTTCGGGAAATCCTTCCCGGGGTAAAACAGGGGGCTCTGCTGACCGATGTGGGCAGCACCAAGGGCTCCATTATGGCGGCTGTTGAACAGCTTTTACCACCCTCGGTCTACTACATCGGCGGGCATCCCATGGCCGGTTCAGAAGAAAGCGGTATGCCGGGCGCTGACCCGGGTCTGCTTGAAAATGCTATCTATGTGCTTACCCCCGGGCCTGGTACCCCGCCGCAGCAGCTGGAAGAGCTTTCAACGCTGCTGGAGAAAGCCGGTGCTCAACCGCTGGTTCTCGATCCTTTATCCCACGATCGTCTTGTAGCCCTGGTCAGTCACCTGCCGCACATAACGGCAGCCACCCTGGTGCGCAGCGTCGCTTCGGCCGGTGACAGCGAAATGATCCGCACCCTGGCTGCGGCCGGTTTCAGGGATACCACCCGAGTATCTCTTGGTAACCCCGCTGTCTGGCGCGATATCTGCCTCAGTAACCGCTGGGCGCTGTTATCTGCAATAAAGAGTTTTAAAGCAAACCTCGAAGCCCTGGAAGAATACCTGACCGAGCCAAATGCCGATGCTATTGAAGAATACCTGCTGCAGGCCCGTGATTACCGCAGCTCGGTGCCCCACCGCGGGCGCGGCATATTACCCGAAATATTTGATATTATTGTTTTGGTCCGCGATACACCGGGCGTGATCGGCAAACTGACCGGCTTACTTGGAGAGGCCGGAATAAATATCGACGCCATCGAAATCCTTCATGTGCGTGAGTTGTCCGGGGGCAGTATCCGTCTCGGTTTTCGCAGCAGAGAACAGCAGCAGCAGGCTGTAAAACTTCTCGAAAGCCATAAATATGCAGTTCATGTAAAAGAAAACTAAGAAACACCCTTGCGGGTGCTTCTAATCACAAACTAAAAAATAAAAAACTATAGTTTCTTCTGTTCTTCGGCAAGCTCAGCCAGGGTCATTGCCTGCAGTTCTTTTCTGATAGCATCGCTTACCCGTGTCCATACCGATCGCGTTATGCATTTATTCAGTCTGTCACAGTGGAAATCTTGTTTAACACACGATACCGGGGCAATAGTCCCTTCTACTGCTTCAACAATATCCAGAAGAGAAATCCCCTTGGGATCAACGGCAAGGTGGTAGCCACCGCGGCTTCCCTTCTGCGTCCTCACAAAACCTTTAGCCCTTAACGGGGCCATGATCTGCTCCAGGTACTTAACCGAAATCTCCTGTTCGCAGGCAATATCATTTAACTGAATTGGCTCTTGCCTGTACCGGGAGGCCAGCTCAATCATTGCCCTGGCAGCATAACGTACTTTTGTTGATAATTGCACTTTTCTACCTCCATACTTTTTCTTTAATCAGACCATATTATCAATAATTGTAACATATCCTATTGGTTATATTAACTTCATTCTGCCTGGTTGTCAAAACCCTGTATTTATCTTTCTATACCCCGGGATCATATACCTTTTTATAATTGCCACTAAGCTACATTATTCTCACTTCACTCCGGCTTTGCCCTATAAAGCTAAATTTGTATTACATTAAATGCGCCGTGTTTACGAAATAAAAGTTTTTTGTTTGCTGGTTGTAATTAACCTGTAAGTCAGTTGTAAGAGGCCGGTGTTAATATAATCGTAAAATACTAATAATTTCAAAACAAATATATAATCTTGTTTTCAGAACAGTAGTTAATGGGAGTAAAAAATGTATTCAAAAAACGAATCATCATTTTTCGTGCAATTCATGTTCCGTGAAGGGGCTACCTGGCAGGGCCAGGTACACTGGCTGGAAACCGGTCAGAAACGCAGTTTTCGCAGCTGCCTGGAACTGACCCTTCTACTTAAAGAAGCAATGGAGATGATAAGTGTTCCAGCGGCGAATTACTGTTTTCGCAGCTGGCAGTTTAATGATGATGACCAGGAAAATTGTTTGATTCCGGAACTAACATATAGTTGCAGCGCGGTAAAGAATCAGGATTAAAAGCACTGTAATCACTTCAGATATCTTTGAATGTAAAAACATTAAGGGGATGAATAAAAATTACCATTTGGAAATTGAGTAAAAACTATGCCCTGAAAGGCTGGATGATCTGGTTTGCCCTTACCGGCTTTTTCATTTTAATGGGTTTGAGTATGGCGGTGTTTCAGGGGTCTGTTACTATTGACCGGGCTGAAATTGGTACGGGTCATATTTCAACCGTTTTTGGTCAGCACCTGTCAACCTCCCAGAAAGCCCCCAGGAAAAGCTCAGGGGAACAAAATGAAGCTCCCGGGCAGATTTCCGAAACCATGTTTCACCTGGTAATAGATCACGAAGCAGAAAAAAACAGTAATGCCCACCATAGAGAACTGAAACCTTCATTTAGGGTCAAACGTGTTGATGATCATTCTCTCGGTATTTCAATTGAAAACGCTCACCCCAATGATGTTTACACCCTTGAGTACAGTGTCGAAAACAGAGGCAGCCTGCCGGTAACCTTTAACGTATCTGCCGGTAAAGTGCCCGATTACCTGAAAATCAGCAATTCCTTTGACAACAAGATAATTGAGCCCGGCACTGCCAGTGGTAACTATAACAGTATCAAAGGGTTGCTGGAAATAGCCATCGGGGACAATGCCCCGGAAAACAGCGATGCACAGATTGAAGTGAGCCTGCGTTTTGAACAGTGGAACCCCAATTAGCGGCATTCATGAATTTCATAATATTTAAACTGCAGATGAAGGATGGTGGTACGGTAGAAGAGTAAAAACGGTAATCAGTAACTACAGGTTCTAAGTGTTTTGAATGATTGTCAGTTAAAAATTGAAGGAGGGTTTTAATAATGAAAAAGGTTAAGTATATTGCGTTAGTTTTGGTTATTATGCTGGCCATGGTCGGTGGAGCATATGCGGCATGGACCGATACTGTAGTTGTCGACGGCAGGGCCAGCACTGGTAATATGAAAGTAGTCTTTACCGAAGCAGATTTATCTGCAGGTGGAACTTATGAAGTTATTGATAATGCTTATGTTACCGATGGTGGTCAGAAACTTGTAGTAAGAATGAGTAAATTATACCCTCGTAATGATTTTCTGGAAGACGCTGAAGATGAAGATTATGCATATATCTGGTTCCAGTTTAAGAATGTGGGTACAGTACCTGTAGTATTTGACAGTGCAACCGCAGTAGCTGCTGCAGGCAACCAGTTCCCCAACATAAACCGCCTCAAGTTCGGTGATCCTTCTTTCACAGCAACATTAGGTGAAATTCCAGGTGCTCTGAGTGTTTGGTCAGATGCCCAGGGCCCAATTCTGCCGGGCGAGGATAAGAGAATTAAGTTACATGTATGGCTTGATAAAGATGCCCCAAACAGCTATCAGAATCTTACCGCGGCTTTTGAGGTTAAAGTTAACTGGAAACAGGCAAACATGCAATAAGGTTTGAGGATACATAATGTTATGTGAATATTTCTTTGCTTTAACGGGTTTACTTCTAACAATGGTTGCCGGGGGTCCATGACTTGCCTCCGGCAGCCATTAATGAAAAGAGGGATACCTTGAAACAAATCAGGTTTATAGCAGTTATAATTATTGTGGCTTTTGGATTGATTGGTGTTGTTTATGCTGCCTGGGTTGACCAGGTTGTTGTTGCCGGTAACGTGAGGACGGCTGATTTTAATGTAAGAATCACCGGCGCTACCTGTCCCAATGCCGGGAAATCTGGAGACAACTTTGACCTTACTTATATTTCAGGGGGAGGTGAAGTTCTCGAATCCGGTAAGAGGGCTAGGCTTTGGGTCGACAATATCTACCCGAGCCCCAGAGTGTCTCATCAGAACTGGCAACTCTACATCAAGAACGAAAGTGATATTCCTGTTGTTCTTGATTCGTCTTCGTTAGATGCATACAGCGGCTCAAATGAAGTGTGGAACTACCTGTGGGGAGAAATTCACTTAAGGATATATGACGAGAAAGGCATAACTGCAGCAAATCAAATTGGTTCAACTGTCAACTCGGGATCTTTCATTTTTAAAGATGGAATTGATCTGAAAAGTGAAGCAGTTATGGATGGTATCATTCTTTATCCTGGTTATACAGCACGCTATTCAATTCTGTTTTGGCTGCACCCGGATGCTACTGAAGGTCAAAACGAAAAGATAGACTTTACGCTTACTTACAACTGGAAACAGTGGAATATGCCTTAAGATATATTAAACACCTTTAACAACAGGAGGCTGTTGCTTATGAAAAAAATACTATTAATTACCTGCTGCCTGGTGCTGGTTTTCTTTGTCTTGCCCGGCGGCCTGGCTTCCTGGGGTCTGGATTTAAAGATCATTGGTGGGGTTGGTACCGGCCAATGGAGTGAGCAGGAAAGTGTTATTAATGCAAAGGGAAACGAAAACAGAGATGGTGATGCAGGCGATCAGGAAAAACCTGAAATCGCTGCATCGGAACATTTATTAACTGTTAAGGTTAAGGGCAGGGGAATAACCAACCTTCCGCCAGGTGATTACACGATTAAAAGCGGTGATCCGGTTAAACTATCAGCCGGACAGGATCCGGAATGGCCCGGTTACAGGTTTGTTAAATGGATAATTAACGGTGCTGAAGAATTCAGTGCTGATATAAATATAAGCGTGTTGAAAGATACAACGGCAACGGCTGTATTTGCAGAACTAATAGAGGACCAGGGAAAACAGGAGAACAGTGGAAATGAAGGCGACGGTGACGAAAGGTCCGACCCTGAAATTGCTTCAGGTGGAGAATCTGAAGAAGCCGGGGAGGAAACTGAGTAACCTGGAGGAGTTCAGAACTTTATATGAGCATAGAAGTGATGCCGCTTAAGAGACAACATGGTTTGCTGATTTTCACTGCCCTGGCAATACTCTATTTGTCTGGGAATTTATTGTCCGGCAGGGTTATCGGTGGTTTTTTCGGCAACTATATTATACCGATCCTATCATGGAGCTTGCTGGGCCTGACGCTCTACCGCCTGGTACCCCAGGGCAAGCCTTTAACCAGGCGGCGTCACCGGGAGATGCTCATTTGGGCTGCTGTAATCAGTGCCCTGGCATTAATCGCGGCAGTATATGCTGTCGGTTTGCTGGAAGGGTATGGTAAAAGCCCTTATGATCAGAGCTTTACCGGCATTTTGATCAATATTTTTTATCTTGGTTCAATGCTCCTGGGTATGGAAGTGGCTCGGGCCCGGTTGATAAACTATTTGTTCAGAAAAAAACCTTTAAAGGGCGTTATCCTGGCTACTATTATATTTACTTTATTTGCTTTTGCCTTGGGCAGGCTCTTTTCTTTTGAAACAACTCTTGATGGAGCACGGTTTGCCGGTAACACTTTTTTACCTGCTCTTGCCGAAAATGCCCTCGCTTCTTACCTGGCTTTGCTGGGCGGACCGCTGCCTGCCATTACTTACCGGGGTTTACTGGTTGCTTACCAGTGGTTTATGCCAATTTTGCCCGATCTGAACTGGGTAACCTGGGCCCTGATCGGCACATTCGTACCCGCATTTTGCCTGGCTATGGTTTATCAACTTTACCGTTCCGAGGTTTTAAGGATCAGGTCGCGTGAACAAGAAAGCCCGGTTGGCTGGCTTATAACCAGTGTTTTTTCTGTAGTAATGATTTGGTTTGCCGTTGGTGTGTTCAGTATATTCCCTAACGTTATCATCAGCGGCAGTATGCGGCCTCATATAGATGTTGGCGATATTGTAATTGTAAAGAGCGTTGAGGCTGAACTGGTAGAGGTTGGCGATATAATTCAATTTATAGAACTTGAGCAGCAGATTAGAATCAACCACCGGGTGATAGAAATCAGGGAAGATGATCGCGGTCAGCCTTTGTTTGTAACCAAGGGTGATGCCAACAACAGCATTGATAGTGATCCGGTTATTGTTGAACAGCTCAAAGGAAGAGTGATCCAGGTTATACCTAAGATTGGATGGATCACTATAGCTATGCGTAATCCGGGCTGATATTGTTCTAAAAAGATAATCAGGGGATGGTAAATAATGAAGAAATCTGATCCGGTTAACCTGGAAAACAGTAAAGAAAATAAAAATTTTATTGGTAAACTTAAAGGCCCGCACAGTATTCCCTCCAGCAGCCGCAGGCTGTTATTGATTACCTTTGCTGTTATCCTGGCTGGGTCCCTTTTGGGAACATTTTGGAGTATTTCCAATACAGCCGGAGAAGAAGTTGAGGAAACAGTCTATTACTACATTCAGGAAGCGCTGATTGATTACAGCGTTTACACTTTACCCAATGATCTTTTTGCAAACCGGATGCTTGGCCCGGGGCGCGCTTACATTGCCGGCTTAACTGACTACATAGCTTTGGATTTTGAGTATCGTTTTTTTGGTGAAAGGGAAGCAGCGATCAGCGGGGAGTATGATGCAACAGCAACACTTGCTGCTTATACTGCCCAGGAAGAGCACCTGGTCTGGGAGAAGGTCTACCAGGTTTTACCGAGGCAATATTTTTCTGTAAACGACAGTGAATTGACTTTTACCGAAAGAATCATCGTGCCTTTTTCAGACTACCTTGCCTTTACAGAATATGTAAAGGATGAAACTGGCTACAGTCCCTCAGAGCTGAAGCTGACGGTTAACTGTAATGTCAGCATGAGCGCTGAAACAGAAGAAGGAGTTATCAGCGAAAAACTGGCTCCCGGGATGATCATTCCCTTAAATGGCAATACATTTACGGTAGACGGTACTCTTGCAGAAGAATTAGAAGGAGGCATAACTCAGACCCGTGTGGTCACAGGTACCGGTATTGTCGGCTTAACCCTGCTATTACCGGTTATGATCCTACTTTCCGCTCTGGCTTTAACCTTTGTCAGGTTTGCAACTGTTTCTGCTCTTGAAGGGCAGAAGAAAGAAGTTCCGGATGTGAGCAGCCTTCTTAAAAAACATGGCGACCGGATTATTACAACAGCTAACGGTGTTTCGTCAATACCGGAAGGTGCTGTTGTTGTTGTTTCTTTTGAGGAATTACTTAAGCTGGCTGATGAAATAGATAAACCGATACTCTATCCTCGTCCGGCAGAAGGAAGTGAAGGCGATCACTACTTCCTTATTTTTACCCCGGAAAAGGTTTATGCTTACGGAATTAGCGGCAGCAAAGTTAGTGAAGCTAATAAATGATTAATAGCGAATTGGAATAAGCCGGTTTCAGGCAGCCGGTAGAATAAGAGTTTGAAACAGGGGTGACAAAATGAAGAATTTTAAGAAGGCAATAATTTTAGTAACAACATACCTGGTTGTTATTGGCCTGGCGGGTTTGATCAGCGCCTATTCAATAGGGCGCAGCATGGGTGCGCCTATAACGATAACGGGTACTGATACAGGTATAGATGTCAGCCCTGTGGGAGGAAAAATATTTGATCTTGCCAATCTTTATCCGGGCAAGGAAGAGGTCAGCACAGTTGTGATTGACAATCACGGTGAAGATCCTTTCACGGTAGATATTACTGTTAACCTTGGTGGAGACCAGGTTTTAATTGATGCGCTCTGGCTTAAAATCAGCGATGCCTTGCATACTTATTACCAGGGTCCTCTTGCCGGGGCCAGTGCCACTATAGTGCAGGTGCCGCCGGGAAGCAGTACCGAGCTTGATTTAAGTTTAACCATGCTTACCGGCCAGGGTAATGTAACCCAGAATAAGTCTGTTGATATGAACTGGTCTTTTGCCGCCGCCACTCTTGCTTCGCCTGGTCCGGGGCCTGGAGTGGGGCCGGGGGTTGATCCCGGTACAGGAGATGTGGAAGCTGTTTTTTCTCCACCGGAAGGTCCTGAAACTGCCCCCGAAGGTGAACCGGCCGGGGAACCGGCCACCGTACCTGCAGCAGCGGTGCTGCTTGCAGCTCCTGAAGAAGCGCAAACTGAAGGAGAAGATGAAATAGAGGCAATCCCTGCAGAGGTGGAAGAAATAACACTTCCTCCGGAAGAACCACAGGTCGAACCTGTTACAGATATGGTTGAGTTGCTGGCTTTCTGGCCGTTGCTCCTGTTACTGTTACCTCTGTTGTTATGGTTTTTGTTCTCCAGCACTCTTCGTTTGCTCGTGCCGGACGGAAACGGCAAATTCAAGGTTGTGTCCCGTCGGATAGCCAGGTATAAACAGGGAAAATGGCATACTAATATAGGAAAAGAGCTGACAAGGCATTTACCCGAAAAAGGGCTGCTTATTGTCGATTTCAGGGGAGGGTTCCTGAAGGAAGCAGGCAAGCATATTTATTCAGGTGAGAAAGTGATCGCTTCCGGTAGCCTGCGTTATGCAGTTTTCGGTAAGGACAGGTTTGTAAGCTGGACGGATGATTTAAAACAGCGGTCAGCGCGAATGATCGTCTAAGTGCTGCAGGTTGCTGTCTGCCCTGGTTCAAATAATGATTTTTTCAGGCCAGGAAGCCATCCTTAGAATTCTGTTGCCGTATTCACGCTGCATTTCACCAAAGACCTTAACCGTAGTTGCATCAGCAGGGTTATAGATGATCAGGTAAAGGTCTCCTTCAGTAGTATTTATGATGGTTTCGGTTGAATAAAACCTGACATGTCCGTAATCGGGATGATTAAAATCGAATAGTTCGTAAGTTAAATCTAGATGCTCTTCAAAACGGTGGCTTGAGTACCAGTCGATATCAAACTGTTTATCTTTCAGCAGTTCCCTCAGCAGGTATTGAAAATATTCCATGTGACGGTAGCGTAAAGTTGTTCTTCTAAACATCAATATTGCCATATTGGCAGCTTCTCTCCAGTTTGAACCAACAATTTCCCGAAAACCCAGGTAAGGCGAGTATATGAAGTTGATCATATTAAAACCTGCCGGAATACCTGCAACCTGATCTATGATTTCGGTAGGTATCTTGTAGATCTTTTGAGCAGTTATATTTGAGGCAACTATGTCGGCGTAAACATCAGTTATATAGGCTGGAAATTGCAGCGATTCCACCATAGCGATCAACTTGTTTAATTGGTCGATGGGGTCTTCCGTTCTATACATTTCTCGGTCATCTATACCGACGGCAGCTGAATAAAACTCTCTCTTTTCCATGTTTGTCAGTTTAAAAGCTTCAGCCAGCAATTGAAGAGTCTGGTTATCCAGGTATTTGCGATCGCCTCTTTCCAGGCGGCCCAGCTGATTGGAAGTCAGGTGAATTGCCTTACTGAGACTTTCTCTTGTCCACTTGTTGCCGTAATCGTCATTGCAGTTATTGCGGAGAGTCTTAACCAGAAGGCCGAATTCACATAAATTCATCTGTTTCACCCTTTATAAGGTTTGTTCGCCAGGGTGTTCTTACGCATTTTCGCATGTCGGTTTTAAAAAAAACATATTATCAGCAAATAAAAAATATAGCATCACATGTTATACTTTACAGACAATGACTCCCAAAAGATGTTAAACAGCGTAGAACAAAATATTACCATCTTTACCACTATATCATTTATTTGTTATCTTATCAATAATTCCGCATTATCTACTAATCAATCGAAAGTGATACTTTAATAATAATTTTAAATATAGACACATATATGACACGTAAGCTAGTTATAATAAAAAAAAGCAAAACGATTAAATACTGAAGCACAATAATCGGAATTTGCTAATAATCGCCTTGTGGAGATTTCTATATGAATAGTTCATTAAAAACGGAAAATCGTAGTTCTGAGCTGCTACCTGAAGAGCTGGACATCAGCAATTCAGGCGCTATGAAAATCTACACCCTGGGCCGTTTTTCTGTGAATAAAGAGACACAATGTCTATCAGAAAAATGTAAGCGATCCAATAAAATCTGGGAGCTCTTTAAATACCTGCTTACGAATCGCGGTAAACCGCTACCGGTGGAAAGAATCATAGACGATCTATGGCCGGATCAGGATTATAACGATCACAGTTCTGCCTTGCATACTCTTTCACACCGGATGCGGAACCTGTTTTTTGAGGAGTTTCCCAATATTGAAAAACCTTTTCAGCTTGATGTCAGCCAGGGTTGCTATTGTATCAATTTAAATAGTAGCTGCTGGTTGGATCTTGATCATTTTTCTGTTTCCACTTACCGGGCGATGGAAACAAGAGTGGAACAACCTGAAACAGCGTTGAACTTATTTAACCAGGCTATTAATTTATACAGTGGCGACTACCTGCCTGAATATGCATCGAAAAAATGGGTGCTTCCAGCTAAAAGGCACTATCGTAACCTCTACCTGCAAAGTTTGCATGGCGCAATAGATATACTTTTAAAAAGTAAAAAATATGGAGAGGTATGCTCACTTTGCGAAAGGGCTTTCCGCATTGAAAGTTTTATCGAAGCAGAAAATCTTCACAGTAATTACATGAAAGCTCTATACAAGGACGGCAGAACTAAAGAAGCGCTTAACCACTATGAGTTTCTCTCTTCTGCCCTTTACCAGGAATATGGCACAAAACCTCCGGCGGCAATGCGCGATATATACAGGCGGGTTAAAAATGATCCCGGCACCAGCAAAGTGGATTTTAATGTGATCAGCGATAAATATGAAGAAAAAGCAGGCACCAGTGGGGCATTTATCTGCGACCAAGACTTTTTCCGATTCCTTTACCGGCTGGAAACACGGCGTAATGAAAGAACCAAGGCTCACATTACTCTTGGTCTTTTTACTGTAAACTGGCTTGATTATAATAGTTACTGCTCCAAAGAGCTGAGCCGGGCGATGGATAACCTGGAAAATATTCTTCTCAGTAATTTACGCAGGGGCGATGTTATTACCCGTCTTGGAGAAGCGCAGTATCTCT
This sequence comes from uncultured Syntrophomonadaceae bacterium, assembly GCA_964492615.1. Lineage (GTDB taxonomy): Bacteria > Bacillota > Dethiobacteria > DTU022 > DTU022 > JAABTH01. Next base: position 100,178 of record CAZBKZ010000004.1, read on the forward strand.
CCTTGCTGGTTGATCTGAATCGTCATCAGGCTAACCAGGTTTTTGAAAGGATAAAACAGTCATTCAGGGAAAAAATCAAAAACGGTGAGATATTACTTGAGGTTAACAGAAAAAGCAAGTATTCCGGGTAAGGAACAGTATGTTTTTGAATATCCGTAACCGGTTATATTAGCAAGTGAAAAACGCCTCCGAAAAGGCGTTTTTTTATATCCGGCCTATTATAATGCTTATAGCATGCTCTGCAGGGTTTCGAATGAAGGTTGAATCATCAGGCTGATCGCACCCGGTCCGATATGCGAACCGATACCGGGCCCTACCGGCCCCAAGTGCAGGTCGGCAATAACATAATGTTCTTTCAGTGCATCCAGCAGCAAGTTTGCCCTCTCTTCTGCATTAACGTGTACGACAGATAAATTTACCGGACTTTCAGGGGATACCTTCTTCAGGGCTGCCTCAACCAGGCAGCGAACTACTTTTGAACGTCCCCTGACTTTGTCGTATACACCGACCATTCCTTCCTCATCGGCATATAGGATTGGCTTGAGCTGCAGCAGTGAGCCCAACAGCGAGGCTGCTTTGCCTATTCTGCCGTTGCGCTGTAGAAATTCCAGGGTATCCACGGCAAAGACACTAAAAGTATTGGCAATAGATAAATTTGTGATGGCCAGCACTTCTTCCAAAGGCATACCTCTTTTTAACGCTTCGGCAGCGATTAATACCGAGCGGCCCACACCCTGCGAAGCGTTTAAAGTGTCGATGGTGATCACCTTAGCTATGGCCTGTTCAGCTGCAGTTTTGGCCGAGTTGAGTGTTCCGCTTAATCTACCCGAAACATGTATACTGAGAATTGTATCGCCCTGGCCGGCAATTTCGTTATAAGCCAGCCTGAATGCTTCCGGTGAAGGCTGGGAAGTTTTCGGCATTTCGATTTCTGTTGCAAGCTTTTCGTAAAATTGCATCGGGGTAATATCAACCCCGTCTGTATAAAGCTTGTCTCCGAAGGAGACGGTTAGCGGAACTACCCTTATCCCGTATTTTTCTGCCTGTTCACGGGAAACATCAGCGGTACTGTCGGTTACTATTTGAATAGATGACATTAGATTTCTCCTTTACAGATAGATTTAAACTACCGTATAAGAATCATAACATAACCCTGTTATTTTGTATGCTTTTTATTATCCGGCTTGCCGGAACAGTTTGGTTTAATGATTGACTGATCTGTGATAGAATACATTTAAACAGAGCAGAGGAGGACTCGTTACATGATCAAGATGGAGGTTAAAACTGTAACAGCTGATCAAAGCGGTAATTTTCTGATCTTACTGATGGATGATGAAGAGAAGAAGGTCCTGCCTATTTCAATCGGCCCTCTTGAAGCCCAGGCCATTGCCCTGGTTTTGCAGGGAGAAGTGCCGCCCCGTCCTCTGACCCATGACCTGATGAAGACTGTTTTTGAACAGCTCGGTGGTATTCTGGAAAAAATAGTAATTACTGATATCCGTGACAGCACTTTCTATGCCGAGCTGCACCTGCGCCAGAATGATCAAACCGTGATCCTTGATTCACGTCCCAGCGATGCCATAGCCCTGGCCCTGCGCTGTGAAACACCGATATTTATGGAAAACAGGCTGGTAGAATTTACTTATGACTTCCAGGATATCATTGCCAATGAAGATGGCGATGAAAAGCTGCACTGAATTAAGGCTTCATCCCTGTCCGGGAAACAGTTGCCAGCTGAACCGGTTTCACCTTCGCCAGTTGAACTAAAACAACCCCCACAATTATTATTACTGCCGATATAACATTTTGTGCAGTTACAGTTTCCTTTAAAATCAGCGCTCCCAGCACTACGGCAACCAGTGGGTTAATATAAGCGTAAGTTCCCGCTTTCGCTGCCGGCAGGGCTTTAATCATGTAGTTAAAAGCGGTATAAGCAAGAATGGAACCAATAAAGAGCAGGTAGAGCAGGGCGGCGATCCCGCTGGCAGAAGCGCCCGCTATGGAGATATCTCCGAAAATGGATGAGGCAATTAAAAAAACTACCCCGGCTGCGAACATCTGTAATCCGACCTGGGGCATCATCGACCCGCTGATGGTGCGGCGTTTCAGGTATATAGATGCGGCAGCCCAGTTCAGGGAAGCTGCCAGAACGCCGAGCACGGCAGGCAGGGTTTCACTATCCAGGGCAAAGTGGGGGCTGATCAAAAAGACAACACCCACAAAGCCAATTACCAGCCCTGCCCAGCCCACCCAGCTGAGCCGGTGTTCCTTCGGGAAAACAGCTTCAATCAGGGCCATAAATAGCGGAACCGAGGCAATTAACAGGGCTGTCAGCCCTGAGTCTATGGTTTGCTCGGCCCAGCAAACCAAGCCGTTACTAACAAAGAGAAGCATAACTCCGGCAAAAATTATCGAACCGTAATCTTGTTTTGTTTGAGGAAACTGCCATCCCCGGATTCTGGCAAAAATTAAAATCAGCGCCCCGGCTATACTGAAGCGCAGACCGGCAAAGGGCAGAAAAGGCATATCACTGACCCCTACTTTTATGGCCAGGTAAGTAGAGCCCCACACAATGCATACTGTCAGGTAGGATAACAGGGCAAGATTTTTATTGTATGGCATCGTATTCCCCCGGTTTCTACAGGAATTTATAATCCCGGGCACGGCCGGATTTTTAAATTATATTCCTACCAGGGGTAATAAGCAATAGCTGTTGGCTTAGCAGGGGCTAATAGGGGCTGATCAGGTCGGGTCTTACCGCTTCAATACCCTGTGTATATTTGCTGTTAGCTACGTAGTGCAGTCCGTGTCGGCGAACCAGGCGGCTGACCCAGGCCGGCTGGTTGCTGCGGCATTTGATTTCTAATATTATGATCTTATGGTGATGATTTTTAAAGAGAGCCGCTTCGGGGAACAAATCCCCGGCCAGGCAGCTCTGTACATCATGGTCCAGGGTTATCCGTAAATCATCCCGGTTGCGTGGCTTGAATCCCTCGCGTTTGTACTCCACCAAAACTTTGGGCTGCAGGGCCCGCAAGTAATAGATTCTCTCAAATTCCTGCAACACAGGGTTTTCGAGGCGCGACCAGTGGCGGTATTTCATGAATTCGCAGTATTCATCGAGAGTAATAAAGGCGCTGTATTTTTCTATTGCTTCACCCCAGCGGTTCTTCAGTTCTACCCTGATCACACTTTTTTCATTCTGTTCGGCGCTGTAGGTGCGGATGCGGCTCTTGATCCGCCCGAAGTTGCCTTCGATTTTTTCATAATAGGCCTGGTAGATATCGTTATCATAGTAGAGGCTGCGTACCAGGTAACGCCCCTGCGGGGAGAGCCGGGTAAATTGATCCGGCTCCATGTACTGCACCAGCTCGCTTTCAAGCCGGTAGTACTGCTCTATATTCAGCCGGTATTTATATTCAAAGCGCCAGGGTATAGCCTGGTCTTTATTTCTTGGCAGCAGCATTTTTTTTCAACCTTTCTACAGGTAGTTTGCCTGGTTAGTGAGTTACATGGGCAGGGCCAGCTGCGGAGCCAGCAGGGTCACCTTCTTAACCCCTTCAAGTGTTTTTAAAGCCGTTATCATTTCCACTGCGCTTTCTTCCTGGGCCCTGGTAAAGCGTAGTTCATAGATTACTTCCCAGCCGTTATCGATAATATCATGCGACCGAATCCTGGAACGGGTACTGTACTTGCTTATCAGTTCCCCTGCTTCTGCTGAAGGTGTTTCGCTGCTGCCAGCCAAAACCAGCACAAAGTCGGCGTGTTTGGGGCGACCGTATTCGAACAAAAAGAGCAGAAAAATAATAATGGCGATAAAAATAGTAGCCAACAGGGCAAGGGTCCAGTTTTCGGTGCCGCAGCCCAGCCCGACAACTATGGCCCAGAAAAGATAAACCATATCCCGGGTATCTTTGATTGGCGTACGGAAACGGATGATGGCCAGCGAGCCGATTAAACCGAGCGATAGAACCAGATCACCGCGAATAAAAAACATAACCAGGGCTACAACAGGGGTGATCAAGACCAGGGTGGTTAAAAAAGCCGGTTCATAGTTCATGCCGCGGTGAGTGTTTCTATAAACTACAGCAATGAAGAAGGAGAGGAGCAGGCTCATCACTAGGGCAGTGAAAAGGCTCAGGGTCAGTTCCCCCGGAATAATAAATGATTCAAGAATATTTTGCCACATTGTATCTACCTCCCATATTCTGACGGGTTCTGCATTAATAAAATATCTGCATTTCTTCCTCGTTCAGGTTGAATTTGCGGCGAATATGTTCGATAACCACAGCCGGGCGCAGGCGGGCAAATTCGCGCATGCTTTCAATTTCCTGTTCCCAACGTCCCATTGAGCCACCCCAGCGTTCAATTTGCCGGGGCATTTCATCCTCTATATTCGAAGCAAGTTCATCTATCCTGCCTATAACCCTCTCAGGAGCGAAGGTATATTCCAGGTGATAAGCAAAGCGTTCAATAAATGCTCTTTTGAAATCTTCGTTCTGCAGCAAACTTACCGTCAGGGTTGTGCTGATATTACCCCAGGCTCCTGTTCCTGCGGGGTTGGTCATCGAAGCCAGAATGTTATGGTTGACGTGATCGAGCCACATACCCCAATCGAGGTCAAAAATTATCCAGCGCCACCTGCCCCCGGAGTCCTGTTCACGCCAGTAACGGATGTTGCCCTGGTCGGTCTGGGCAAAGTAGATTTGCACGATCAGGGCGTCGATGTAGCTGTTAACATCCATGCGGGTTTTTATGTAGGAATAATTTTCATCGAGGGCCATATCGTTGCTGCGGACAAATTCGAGCATATCCAGGTAATCTTCATTTGAGCCTTCTCTGACCACCCAGTTTGCTTGCAGCAGGTCAATATTTTCCGGGTGCAGGTTGTGGTTGCCGGCAATAAAATAGCTGTTAATCCTTTCCCTGATGTTGTAGATGCCCCAGTATTCTCCATTCAGGTAGAGCACTGCCTGGCGGTAATCCTGGTAATCTACGTTGGTATCCTCAAGCAGGCTGGTCATAACAATGTCCCTGATTTTGCTGTAAACTGAATCCTGGCCGGAGGTGCGCAGGGTTATCGCTTTAAAAGTGCTGAGCTCCTTATTGGGGAAGAGAGGGTAATTAATCTCATTAAAACCGTATATATTACGGGCAAAAATGTTAAATATTTTTTGATCCATTCCCCGGCTGAACTGACCGCCGATCTTAAGCCCGGCATCCAGGCTGAGGCCAAGTTTGCCATCCGGTTCATACAGTTCCAGGTGGACCGGTTTCTCCATATCTTTCCAGAAATTTGCCCCGTAATAGGGAAACCGCTCAATGGCCCCGTAACCCTTCACGTATATCCCCTCGATCGGGTCCCACAGGTCACGCGGGTCGAGCATTAATGAAACAACTGTCAATTTGTGATCTTGCCCGATAAAGTAGCTCCTGTTTTCTACCGGTCCGGGCAGCTGGTTATCTTCAAACGTTCTAGTCCTCAATACGGTGGTGCTGTTAAAAGTTACAGGTTCGCTGTAAAGGAGCGAGTTTTCATTCGGCTCTGAGCCGTCGGTAGTGTAGCGAATCGCGGCATTCGGGTCGGCAGACGTAATCGTTACCGTTACCGGTCGATCATAAAACCCTCCGGCCGGGTTGATTTGCAGGGGAAAGGAATACCTGCTGAAGTATTCACTTTCTGGCTCTCCTCCCGGGTTGGGCGAAGTGAAAAAGTAACGTTCATCGCTGGTTGAGTATAACCTGCCTGCCGATATGCCCGGGGACAAAGCTCCGGTTGCCATCCTGTCTACCAATATCCCCGACGGGTGGTACAGCACCACCGTTTCACCGCTCGCTTTAAGCTTAAAATTGGTGTGCAGGGTGCCGCTTTCAGGATCAAAGCGGTCCTTGCCTGAGGCGAAGACAACCAGGCGTTCACCCGGCGCAATAGTAACTGGAGGAAACTGCCAGCGGTAAGGCTCTTCCTCGCGATCCGACAGGCCGTATCCCTCCAGGTTAATGCTGTAGCTTTCCGGGCTAAAAATTTCAATCCAGTCTTCATAATCGCCCTCTTCATCGGCGATGGTTGCAACGTTAACCGCCATAACTTCACTGATCTGCAGTTCCGGAACAGGGCTGCCGCTAAACTGCTCAAAACCAGCGCTGAAGTTTGCCTCGCCTGGAGTGGGGCGGGGGAAGTAAAGCCATTTTTCACGATCTTCTTCGCCTCTGCCAAAGGATACATCACGCTGCATATTACGTATTTCAAGTATATCGATAACCGTGCCGTCCGACATACTTAAAACCAGGGTGTCGTCCCGGTCGTTCAGGCTGAAATTGGTATGCAGGTAAGCGCCTTCAGGGTTGCTCCTGTTTTTCCCCGAAGCAAAAAGAACCAGGTAACCATTAGGTTCGATAGTAACCGCTGGAAAGCGCCATTTAAAGGGATTATCAATTTTGTCCGAAAGCCAGTAGTTTTCAAGGTTTATAGGTGCTGGGCCGGGGTTGTAAATCTCGATCCAATCTTCGAGGTCGCCATCTTCATCGGCCAGAGAAGTTCGGTTGTCGGTGAGGATTTCGTTAATTAAAAGATTCTGCTCTTCTGCGCGGGGCATGTCGGCAACCTGTTCATAAGCAGTGGCCTTATTGGCTGCACCGGGGCTGGCCTCTAAAAAAAATGACCAGCTGTTGCTGTCATCTATTGTTCTGCCGTATGAAACGTTGGAAAGCATTTCAGGGTAGGTTATACTGTCCAGGATTGAGGCCTCGGGGTCAACCAGGTAAAGCTCTCCTCCCGAAGCGCCGAGCCTGAAACTAGTATGCATCTCACCGCTGTCGGCGTTAAAAAGATCCTTGCCTGAGGCAAAAATTACCAGGTGCTCACCCGCAGCGATGTAAATATCGGGCAGGCGCCACATGAAAGGGGTCTCCCGGTCGTTGCTTACCCAGTACCCGTGCAGGTTTACCGCCTTGCTGCTGCGGTTATAAATTTCAACCCAGTCGGGGTAATCTCCGTCTTCATCAGCAATCGTAACGCGGTTGCTGGCCATAATTTCGTTTATAACCAGGCTTTTCCCACCGCTGAAAATACCTCCGAGGCTGAATACGGCTATTACCAATAGAACCAGCAGCAGGAGGGTAAACAAAAAGCGGCCGGCCAGGCGTGGTTCAGTTAAGCGCTTCAGGAAAGACAAGTAATCACATCACTTAAACAATAATTATCCTTCATTATATTAGATTCCGGCCTAAAATAAAACTGTGCTCTGTTGATAAGCAGATTATTAAAAAGTTTTTTCGCTGATTTGCATAACATCCGTATTATTTATTTTTAATGGACCAGTTGGCAAGCGCCGTTCAGAAGCTTAAGTAATTAAGTTATAGGTTTGTAATCGGGGGTAAATGGTGCGGGCGAGAGGATTTGAACCTCCATGGGTATGCCCCACTGGATCCTAAGTCCAGCGCGTCTGCCAGTTCCGCCACGCCCG